>NZ_WSRO01000001.1 GCF_009769735.1 Streptomyces sp. BA2 | reverse complement strand
CAGGCGTGCCACGCTTCGCGCGGCCCACCCAACGGGCCTGACGGCCCGGCAGTAACGGGGTGGTGGTGTGCCGGAGGGTGGGCCCCAGAGGCGTGCTTCAAAACGAAGTGCAGCTTGAGTCTGGAACGGGTGGGCCGCCCCGATCCTGCCCCCTAGAGGATCAGTGACAACGTGGCGCGCATGAGGAACGCAGTGCCATTCAGCGCAGGTGCCGAAGCTCGCGCAGTCCGTAGTCAGGTGGCAGCCATCCCTTCTTCCGCCTCTCGATGGTCCTTCGAGTGTGAGGAGGCGGATAGGGACAGCCCTGCATCAGATCGGGTTCGTCCCTGGTCCACGAGAGCCTGTAATGAGCGGTAGACACAGGCCAGATGGTCTTCACTGGCTCCTTCGGGCTCGGTGCTCTTTCTCGCCTGCTCCGGCGTCGCTTGGGACGGGGCGGCTGGGGCGGGCGCAGCTTGCAGCGCTCGGCGAACGCCGTCAGAGACGGGAGCCCCTGGCCTCCCAGCGGGTCGCTGAAGAGCGTCCCGCTGGTACCTGTGGTGATGCGCCAGGTGAAAGCAGCGGCGAGAAGCAGGGGGCGTGCCCAGCTGGGGACGTGGTGTGTCATGCAGCCTTGGCGTAGCCCGTGCTCGTGAAGGGTGATGGTGGAGGCGTCAGGGGCGAGATCACGGACGTGGGCTGTGCTCAGCTGCGTCGTGGAGGCCGCAGTGAAGACGGCGGTGGCGAGCCGGGCTGCCAAGTGGGGGTACGCCGTGGCGTGGTGCAGCCGGTGGGAGACCTCTGCTGTGGTGAGGGCAGGCAGGGTGGGGGCGAAGAAATCCCGGTCTTCGGCCATGGGTGCTGTGCACTGGCAAGGGCGGGTGGCGGAGTCGAAAGTACTGAGCGTGGTCAGGGCGGGCAAGTTGAGCCAGCGGTTCGCCAACGGCCGTGCCGCTTGCGGTGCTGGCGTTCCGAGGTGGCCGGCTCGGCCTCGGGCAGCAGAGCTGAGGCCTCAGCGACCCTGTGGTCCAGCTGGCGCAGCTCACGCTCCACAAATGCCCGCATGGCCCGGTGATGGCAGACGAGGAACAGACGCACCCCCGTACGCCGGCGCAGGGCCAGAAGGTCTTGGAGGCGGTGCGGGGTGAGCAGGTGGGCGCGCAGCAGGGTGAGGTGGGTGATGGGGGTGGCAAGGATCCAGGCGGCGGCGATCGTCCAGGCCGGGGCCGTGTCGAGTGGGCGGTAGCCGACCAGCGGGACAGGCTTGCCCAGGGCGGCCAGGATGTCGTAGGCAAGTGCGATCGCGGCGTCGGTCCCCGGGGTGGGGTGAACGGTGAGGCGTCCGTGATCCGGGGCGTGGGATGCCAGGGCCGCCCGGGTGTGGACCACGTCGTCGTACGGGTCCAGGACCACCGTGACCGGCGGAGGGTTGGGGCAGTCCAACACTTCAGGCCACCACCGGACGTTGGCGCAGTTTGCTGTAGGACCACCGCAACAGATCCTCGTCAAGGATCCGTCCGGATTCCTTCATCCCGGCGGTCAGGTGATGAGTGATCTTCGCCCAGGCCCGGAAGTTGCCGTGCGCGGCCTCGTCATCGCACATCGCGATCAGGTCCGGGTCCGTGTCCGCCCACACGGGGTGAAAGGCCGGGATGACGGTGAGGACTTCCTCCAGCGGCATGGGCTCGATCTCCTGCCACGCGTACACGCGGGACTCCAGCATCGGCTCGCTCTGCAGCATCTCGAAACAGCCGTCCCCGCCCGTGAACACGATCGTCAGGTCCGAGCCGATGTCATCCCACAAGTAACGCAGGTACTCGAAACACATCTTCGACAGCCACTGCGCCTCGTCACAGACCAGGACGTGCCTCTCCTCCAAGGCGCCGCGCAGCATCCTGTCGAACTCGATCGGCTGCCCCGGTGGGCGGCCCTGCAGGCCCAGGGCGTGGAACAGCTCGTGGCGCAGGTCGCGGGTCGAGGGGCGGGAGCGGAACTGGATCCGGCGCGTCAGCTTCGGCGCGAGCTCACGCAGCGAGGTGTTCACCGCCAGCGACTTGCCCCGGCCCGCCTGACCGTAGATACAGATCATGGCTCTGGCCTCGATCGCGGCACGGATGTTCTCCCGCACCATCAACAGGGCGCGCGTGGAGACCACCTGGGCGCCCGGCAGGCGCATGAAGTGGTCCTCCCGCTCCCGGGGCAGTCGGCCCTGTCGCTCAGCAGTCACCATCGCTCAACGCTCCCCGCTGTCATCACGTACATCAGCCGCTTCAGGCGGTCCGCCGTCGACTGCCGGCCCGGCACCCGTCTGCGAGTCGGCCGTCCGGGGAGGGCGGACAACCGGCCGGGCCCAGGAAGCCGGGGGCTCGCGGGGAGGGATCAAGTCCGGGAGCGCCCGGGCCGCCAGATCCGTGCCCCTTGACCGGGCGATCTCCGCCTCGGCCTGAGAGGAGGTGACCGCACGCCGCGGGCGGGGCACGGCAGCCGTGGTCGTGGCCGTGTAGCGGGCCTTGCGCAGCTTCTCCGCCGCCTTGAGGTCGGCTTTCAGCGCGCGGGCTTTCTTCTCCCTGACCGAACTCAGCGCACGGCGCTGCTCCAGTGTCGCCGCCTGGGCCAGATAGGCGCTGCCCAGGTGACGGCCCCACTCCTCGACTGTGAACACCTCGATCTGCCCGTCGTAGTGCGGCAGATACCGCAGCCGGACCCGCATGCCGACGTGCCCGGCCATCCACGGCGCGATGTAGGCACGGCGCCGCCAGCTGATCCCGTTCGTGGTGATCTTCCGGACCCGGCCGTCGTCCTCCATCGCGAAAAACGCCAGGCGCTCCTCCGCGACGTCCTCGACCGGTGCTGGATCCGCCTCCCACGCCGCCAACGGTGTCATCCCCTTCGCGAGGCCCTCAGGACGGTGGCCGGTGTTCCAGCCCTGCACCCACCTCAGCAAAGCCTCGACGAACTCCGGATACGACAAGAGGTCATCCACCTGGTCCGGACGGTGAGCACCGACCGGCCGGGCCCTGCGGGTATAGCCAGGCAGAGAGACCAGGAACATCTCCTCCACCGCGTCGTTCAGTGCCTCGACGGTGCCTTTGCGGTACGGCTTGTAGGCAGGCAGATCGTGGACCGGGACCGCGAAGGCGCCCAGGGCGCGCTCCACGGTCCGGCACAAGAACTCCTTGCCCCGGTCGACACGCACCACGCCGGGCAGGCCACCGAACGGGCCGTACGGCTCGGTGCGGCTGATCCCCGTGCGCAGCGCGGCCAGGACCGCGTCCCTCGCCGGCTGATGCGGAGTGACCGCCACGCCCACGATCGCCTTCGTCGCGACATCGATGAACCACGTCACCCACGGACACACCGCAGAGCCTTCGAGATCCACGCGTACCGGGATCCGCTTGTGATCCCCCTCCCAGCACGCATTGCGATGCGTCCGCGGGCGCTTGCCGTACACGTCATAGCGGCGCCTGGCAGCCTCACCGCCCTTCAGGCCCGCCCGCTCCCCCGCCGACAAATCCTGCCGTACGGCGCGCTGCAACGTCGCAAGAGACGGCACCGTCCCGGGCCGTCCGTCCCTTTCAGCCTCGGCGGTCAGCTCACGGTGCACCGCGGCCACATTCCCACCCCACACCGCCAACAACTCACGCATCCGCGGTGTCAACGAGAACCTGGGACGCGGCCTCCGACCAGCCCGTCCCTCATTGCGAGCAGCTTCGACCCAACGGCGCACCGTGCGGACAGAAACGTCAAGCGCCGACGCCACCAGACGCACATGCCCCGACGTCAACCCACCCTGGGCATCCAGCGCCATCAGACGGACAACCGCGCCCTCACGCCCCACCCCGGACGGCAGCACCCCACCGGCCAGAACGTCGTCTCCCGGCAGCACAGACACCGCGCACCACCACCCCGGCCCGATCCCGGCCAACAAACGGCTCACCCCATGAGACCGCCAGGAAACAAACACAAACCCAAAAGCCGCGAACAGGAGACAACTGCCCATGACCTGCGGTACAAGCGCCATCACGAAGAGACGGACCCGTACAGACCCCTGAGCGTTGTCAGTGCCCGTTGATAGGTTGCATCCCCCAATTCACATGGAGATCGGATGACTTATGGGGCTTGCCGATGAGATCGACGCAGCTGTAACAAGCGTCGTCTGTTCTGACTGGGACACCCGCAAGGGGACAGTCGTCCCCACCACGGACAACGTGAAGCTCGGCAACGGAGCCGTGGAGATCGACGCCGTCTACCTCTACGCAGACCTGGCCGACTCCACCGGCCTCGCCCGCGACTTCACCCGCACCACGGCCGCCAAAGTCATCCGCGCCTACCTGGACGCCACCTGCCGGGTCATCAAGGCGAGGGGCGGCCACATCCGAAGCTTTGACGGCGATCGGGTCATGGCGATCTTCATGGGGGACAGTAAGAACACCGATGCCGCACGATGCGCACTGCAGATCAACCACGTTGTCCAGAAGATCGTGGCCCCCAGAGTGGAGGCGAACCTGTCCTCCATCAAGAGCAAGGGCTTCGAAATCAAGCACTGCGTCGGAATCGACACAGGTACCGCCCTCGTCGTCCGCGGCGGCGTGCGAGGCAGCAACGACCTCGTGTCCATCGGTCGAGCACCCAACGTTGCCGCCAAGCTCAGCGACATTAGAAACGGCAACTACCGTACGTACGTCACAGAAGCTGTCTTCAAAAAGATCGCCGAGCACACGAAGTACAGCAGCGGCGACGACAAGCGCCTCATGTGGGAAGGCCCCTACACCCGCGAGGTCGGCGGCGAAACCATCACCATCTACAAGTCCTCCTGGTGGTCGAAGCCGTGACTGCCCAAGACCCGCGCGACACCGCATGGCGAATCCACCAGGCACTTGGTGAATGGACAGCACGGGTCGACGCCAAAGCATCTTTCGCACTCACCCTGGAGTCAGCCACCCTCGCTGGCATCGTTGCGCTCTCCAGCAAAGGCCACCTTTTCGACAACCTCACCGGCCTCCGCGTACGCGCACCGCTGTGGGCGGGCATCTTCCTCATCATGGCCGGCGCCCTGTGCGCAATCACCGTCGTCGCCCCCCGTCTACGCAGCCGAAAGCAGCTACAAGCCGAAGCACCCAACAACTTCATCTACTTCGGCCACCTGCAGTTCTGGGAACCGACAGCCCTCACCCAGAAGCTCGAACAACAGGACATGCTGCCAATCCTCAGCAACCAGCTCATCAACATGAGCAAGATCGCCTGGAAGAAGCACCGCCACGTCCAGCTCTCCTTCATCCTCGCCGGCCTCGGCGGGACCCTCGTTCTCATCGCCGGCTACATCGCCTAACTCCCCCACGAGGCCACAGGCATCGCACGTCACTGTCCAGCGACAATGCACGTCAATGACACCGCACAGGCCGCATCAAAATGTCACCACCAGCGAGCAGGAACCACCTCACCAGCAATAACACAGCCAACACTCCCGCCAACAACTGCAGCACCCAGGTGACACCCACACGCGGTGCCGCAGCGGTGGCCTCCCGCAGGGCGTCGCCCGCCTTGCCGCCGGTGCCGGCGTCGGCGATGACGGTCAGGATGGCCAGGCCGATGGCGTTGCCGATGTTGAGGGTGGTGGAGGCCATGCCGTTGGCGATGCCCTGCTCGTTGGGGGCGACGCCGGTGGAGGAGGCGATCCACATGGCGGTCCAGACGATGCCCTGGCCGACTCCGGAGATGATCAGGCCCGGCAGTGCCGTGAGGTAGGTGGCATCGGCGTCGAAGCCAAGGGCCAGGATGGCGGTGCCGACGGCGCCGATGACGAAGCCCGCGATCAGCGTGGTGCGGGTGCCGAGGCGAGTGGTCAGACGCTCACCGAGCTGGGTGCCTGTGGCGATGGCCACCGACGGGACGAGGAAGGCCAGACCGGTCTGCAGGGCGCTGTAGCCGTGCACGTTCTGCATCAGGACCGTCAGGAAGTACGGCAGGGTGCCGAAGGTGGCCATGTAGAGGAAGGTCACCGTCATGCCGACGCTCAGGTTGCGGTTCCGGAAGAGGCGGAAGGGCATGAGCGGGTCCTTGCTGCGCGCCTCGACGCCCGCGAAGGCGACAAGGAGAACCACAGCTGCAACAAAGGCGGCGATCACGGTCGCGGAGGTCCATCCCATCTCGGGGCCCTCGACCAGGGAGAAGACCAGGAGGGTGGAACCGCCGGTGGCGGTCAGCGCGCCGGGCAGGTCGAACTTGCGCTTCTCGGTGGGCTGCGCGTCGCGCGGGATGACGGCGAGTGCGGCCAGGGCTACGGCGCCGGCCAGCGGCACGTTCACGTAGAAGACGGCCGGCCAGCCGAAGCTCTCGGTGAGGACGCCGCCGAGGAGTGCGCCGACGGTCAAGCCGCTGGCTCCGGCACCGCCCCAGACGGCGAGCGCCTTGTTGCGCTTAGGGCCCTCCTCGAACAGCGTGTTGATCAGGGAGAGCGTCGAGGGCAGCAGCAGCGCACCGCCGATGCCCTGGACGGCGCGCGCGGCGATGATGACGGCCGGGCTCTCTGCCAGACCGCCGGCCAGGGACGAGACGGCGTAGATGGTCAGAGCGAGGATGAAGACCCGGCGACGGCCGAAGAGGTCTGCTGCGCGCCCGCCCAGCAGAAGGAAGCCGCCCGCGAGGACGACGTAGGCGCTGACCACCAGCTGCTGGGTCTGTCCCGGGAACCCGAGGTCCGCGCCGATGTCGGGCAGCGCCACAAAGACGATGTTCAGGTCGAGGGAGAAGATCAGCTGCGCCAGGGCCAGTAGCGCCAGACTCCAGCCCAGGCGTTGCGGCCCCGAGGCGGGGGCGCCTGTCGGCAGCGTGGGTGAAGTGGACATGGGAGGTCAGCCCCTCTTCGGCCATGGGCGGGCAGCCCGGCGAGTACGACTGTTCGTATCTTTACGTACAGTCGGACTGTTTGCAACGGGGCCGCCCCCTCCCGCCACGACTTTGGCAGGTCGCGGGAACCTCCCCTCACACCCGCGCAGGGCGACGCTCTGGCTGAGCAGTTAGATTCAACGACTGTCGCAGTACAGTGGGACAATGATCTCCCGTCACCCCGATCGCGATCAGATCCGGATTGAGGCCGTCCTCTCCGCGCTGGGGCACCCCATGCGGCTGACCGTTGTTCGCGTCCTGAACGACGGGGGGGAACACAATTGCGGAAGCATTCTGGACGGCATCTCGAAGTCGACCATGACCCACCACTGGCGCGTCCTGCGCGACAGCGGTGTCATCTGGCAGCGGCCCTCGGGCCGCGAGAACCTGCTGTCCCTGCGACGCGAGGACCTCGACACCCGCTATCCGGGCCTGCTCAACGCCATCCTCGAAGGGGCCCGGCTCGATGCCGAGTCCGATCAAGGCGCCAAGCCCTCATAGCCGTCCTGCAGGAACAAAGCGACCTGAGCGTCCGGGAGTTCAGCTTCCTGCTGTGGGCCTCAGCCCGAGCGTCGTCACCCGGCTCGTGAGCCGACTGGAGAAGCGGCAACTGGTGACGCGCACCTCCTCCGCACCGGACCGCCGTTGCGTCTGCCCGGTTCTCACTTCCGCCGGGCGCACCCTGATCGAGCGACTGCGGCTACCGGCGTCCCACGCCGTAAGGGAAGGGCTGGGCGAGGCCGAGAACCAGCCCGCCCTCGCCCGGCTGGCGCAGGCGTTCACGCCGACCGGCTGACGCGAAGGTGAGCTCTGGCTCCTCGGGGCGCGCGGGCTCGACCCAGAAAGGATGTCGACGGCGGCTTGTCAGCCGCCAGTTGGCATCACCATGGTTCGGACGAACGCGGTGGCGCCCTCGCGCTCGTAGAAGCGGTGGGCGGCGTCGTTGCCGGCGAGCACGGAGATGTTCATGACTTGGACGCCATGCTGGGCGAGGTGGTCGCGGGCGGCCGATACGAGGGCCTGGCCGATGCCCCCGCCGCGGGCGTCCGCGTCGACCACCAGCGTCTCCAGGACACCGACCCGCTCGCCCCACTGCCATGAGCCTGGTGACTCGGCGACCCGGACCATCGCGTATCCCAGCAGGCGATTCCCGCCATCCGCGGTGAACGCCCGTGTGAGGGGCGACCGCAGCCACTCCAGGTACAGGTCGCGCCGCACTCGCCAGGTGTCCTCAGGCGCGCGCATGGGCGCCACGGCCTCCAAGTGGCTTCCGACCTGCCGGTGGTGCGCCTGCAGTTGGAGCCAGAGCGGCCTCAGGCCGTCGATGTCATGGGCGGCGAGGACGCTGATCATCGGTTCCATGGCGCGCAGCCTATCGACCTCGAACAACAGTCCTCATGTCTGGTTGAGGGTCAGCGCAGGACGAGTAGGACTGCCAGCGCGATGAGCAGTGAATCGATTCGGTCCAGCAGGCCGCCGGAGCCTGGTAGCCAATTGCCTGCGTCCTTGGCCTCCGTGCCTCTTTTGATCATGGATTCGAGGAGGTCGCCGGCTGGGCCGCCGATCGCCACCGCCGCCGCCATCGGCCAGCTCAGGGCGGACAGTGCGGCGAGCACGCCGAGGCCGGCTGCGGATCCGGTCAGAGTTCCGCTCCACCGCTTGGCCGGGGACAGTGGCGACAGCCGTGGTCCTCCCAGCCGTTGGCCGGCGAAGTACGCCACGATGTCGGCGACCGAGACCGCTACGAACACCGCGAGGGCGCTCGCGCCGAGCGGCACCAGTGCGGCCAGCACACTCAGCCAGGCCAGCCCCAGCAGGGCAGCGCCGAGCCGGCGCAGGCCGTGGTCGGCGTCGCCGGTCAGGAGCGGCACCGCGGCCACCGCGAGTGCCCCGATCGCGACCGCCCGGAGCTCCTGGCCGGGCGCCAGCCAGGCGGTCAGGACCACGCCCGCCACCGCCGCGGCCAGCACCGCCCGGTCCACCCGGCCCAGCCGCATCAGCCCGCCGAACTCCATCACCGCGATCACCCCGGCCAAGATGGCCAGGGCCGCGGCGCCCGGGCGGCCCAGCCAGAACGCACCGGTGACCAATGGCACCCCGACCGCCCAGGCACACCACCGGATCAGCAGTTCACGGCGCTGGGACGCCGCCGCCGCGATGCCGCCCAGTGCCAGCGCCCCACCGAGGTAGGGCGCCAGGGAGGCCACGGTGATCACCGAGCGGATCCGGTGGCGGGAACGCTCTCCCTCGGCCGCAGTGCGTCCAGGGCGGCCCGGCAGGCGGCCACGATGCGCGCGTTCTCGGTGGTGTCCTTGACCGCTATGCGCACGGTGCGCCCCTGGTACTCCGACGACAACGGCGACAGGTCGCGCAGGTATACGTCGTGGCGGCGGCACTCGTTCACCAGTTGTGCGGCACTCGGCCCGTCGGCCGGCAAGGTCACGGTGAGGAAGTTCGCCACGGCCTCCTCGACCACCAGAGTCTCGTCGAGGCCGGCCAGGTCGGCGGCCAGTTGCCCGCGCATCGCGTGGGTGCGATGCCAGCAGTCGCTGTAGTACGCCGGGTCGCGTAGTGCTGCCACCGCGGCCAGCTGTGCCGGAAGGCTGACCGGCCAGGGCGGCGTCCATCGGCGTAGCTGCGCTGCGATGGTCGGCTCGGTCACCATGTACGCCGCCCGCAGGCCGGACAGCCCGTACATCTTGGACAGTGAGGTGCAGACCGCTACGCGCGGGTCCGTCGCGGCGAGGTCGGCGAGTGACTCGGTCAGACCGACGTAGCCCAGGTACGCCTCGTCGATCCACCAGCGGGTTCGGGCCGGCGCGGCAGCGATCACCGAGCGCAACTCGGTGGCCGGCATGTGGCGTCCGGTCGGGTTGTTCGGGTTGACCACCACCACGAGGTCGTAGCGGCCGTGCTCGACGGCGGCGGACAGCCGGGCCGGATCGATCCGCCAGCCGTCGTCACGGCGCAGCCGGAACCGGTCCACCCGACATCCGATCACTCTTTCCGTGACGTGCGCGTACTCGCCGTAGCCCGGGTCTGCCAGAAGCACCCTGCTCTCCGGGGTCAGCCACTGGCCAAATGCCCTGAAGATCAAGTCGGATGAACCGGCGCCGACTGTGAGCGTCTTGGTCGGCAGCGCGCGGGCCGTGGCGATTTGCGCCAGCAGGCCCTCCGCGCCGGTCGGTGGCGAGGTCCGGGCGGCCCAGGCCGGATCTTCCGTGAGCGCTGCCCGCACCCCGGGGGCCGGCGGGAACCAGGCGTCCAGCACGTCGGCCGCGACCACCTGATGGCGGCGGTGCAGGCTGCGGAAGTCCGTGCCGATGGCGCTGAACGAGGCGCCGCCGTGTTCGCAGCCGTCCGGCCGGGGTGCGAACGCCGCGTCAAGGCGCCAGTCCACTTCGGACCCCAGGCGTGCCAGCGTGGTGCGGTAACGGTCCATCGTGAGCTTCGTCAGCTCGCTCACGTCGGCGGCCAGCACCTCGAACGTCAACGCACCGCTGCGGACGGTACGGCCCACCGGGCGCAGACCGGCGGCCAGATACATGTCGAGCAACTCTGCGCGCCCCATTGCCGCCACACGGCGGCCGCCGCGGGCGGCGATCCAGCGCAGCGCCGCGTACATCAGCAGCGGTGCCGCCGCGGTGGACCGCCAGCGCGGTTCAACCGTGAGGATGCGTACCTCGAACAGATCGTCCTCGGTCAGCAGGGGCAACTCGTCGCGGGTGAGGTACTTCTCCAGCGCGTACCGTCCCAGCCAGGGCGGAGTCAGGCTGACGAAGCCGATTCGGGCCGTTCCTCGCGCCGCGACCAGGTAGACGTTCTCGCCGTCGAGGCCGTCGCGAAGCGAGCCGGTCGGATCCGGCGCATGCTGTCCCAGCTCCTGTGCGTACACCCGGTGACGCAGTTCGTGGATCCATTCGAGATCCTCCTCAGTGGCAGCACGCAGCTCCAGGTCACGGCCCATGAGCACCTCTTTCGACGCGGGTTGGGACCGTTGCATCATGAGGAACGCGGATCGGCCGCGACAGGGCCGGGCAACCCAGTCGGCCTGAGTACGCGTACTCAGGCGCATGCTCTTGCTCGGGCGAAGGACCGTGTTTCAGAAGTCGAGGTCCATGTAGTCGATGTCGTTGATCTCGACGTCCGAGAGCCCCATCGCGCGGACTCCGCCGTCCTGGAAGTACACGTCCTTCAGTCCTTCGGCGATGATGCCGCGCATCTCCCGGTCGTCGGCCCCCGTTTCGCGGGCGTGGAACAGGCGTTGTGCGTACGTCGGGGGGAGGTGCACGGTGAGGCGGCGGAAGCGGCCGTCGTCTGTTGTGCCGATCGGTGCCGTGTAGCCGAACTTCGCTCGGGTCTCCACCGTGATGCCGCCTGTGTCGGCGGCCTGGCGTCGGCGGCGTTTGCGTACCTGCGGTTGCCAGCGGGCCTGTACCGCGTCGTCGATCTTCGCGGCGACGTCGGGGCGGGCGTGTTTGCGGGCGCCGCGCCGGTAGCGGTTGACGGAGTCGGCGGTGACTCCGATCTCCTGCGCGACGGCCTTCGCGCTGCCCAACTTCCGGATCAGGTAGCCGATTTGGGCCTTGAGGGTCTTCGGTGGCTGGCGGGTGAACGACTCCCGGTCGGCGCGCTCGATCGCGTCCTCGATCTCACCCACGGCCTACTCCCCTTCGTCCAGGACGGCGTCGCCGCCCTTGATGTGCCGTGCCGGGTTGAAGCCCTTCTCCATCAGATCGACCGCCCACAGCATCGACTGGACACCCTCCAGCTTCGCCAGGCCCGGGGTGGCTCCGAGGCGGAATCCGCCGGGCTGCGGCTTGCCGGAGGCGGCGTACGGCAGGAAGTCCAGCGGGCTGTCTCCCGGGGAGGGGTAGACGACGCAGTCCGACAGTACGGCCAGTGGGAACAGGCCCGTCATCCGGGACATGTTCAGCAGCTTTCGGTGCATGTTGACGCGGGCCTTGCTGATGACGGCGGCCCGGATGTCGGGGCGCCAGGTGGGCCGTTGAAGGGCCGGCCACCGCTCGCCCTCCTTGTAGGACTTGCCCTGCGGGCGCTCGCGGAGTTTGCCCACGCCGCCCTTCACCGTGGCCTTGATGGCCGCGAGCACGGCGGCCAGGGCCGGATCGACCTGCTTGTGCCGCTCCATCGCCGTGAGGAACTGCCGGTCTTCCATGTCCCGGGTGACGCCCAGTTCGGCGAGGGTGTCGACGTACGCCGCCTTGAGCCGGTCGTGCCACGGGTCCAGGTACGCGCCGGTCTCGCGGCGCAGGTACGCCTCGATCGGGTGTACGTCGTGGCCGAGTTCCTGGGCGTAGGCGACGGTGTGCGTCTGGTACCAGGCCGGGCCCGCCGGCCGGGTGCCGTCCGGCGTGAACGGGCTGGGCAGGCGCGGGTCGAGCTCGATGTGGCTGAGGTCGACCAGCCAGGAGCCGGGGATCTTCGGGTTGAACTTCGGTGCGTGGAAGTGGTCCGGGGCGGACAGGCCCACCGTGAGGCGCGCGGCGGCGGCGAGGAAGGCGGCGTTGAGGTCCAGGCCGACCGCGTACGGCAGGGTGCACTCCTCGTCGCTGAGCGAGTCCACCGACCGCACCCATTGGTACGCCTCTTCGTCGAGGAAGCCGCCGCTCCAGCCGGAGTTCACGACGACGGGGTGTTCGGCGGTGGCCTCCGGGGGAGCGGGGTCCATCGGCTCCGTCCCCAGCGAGCCGGGGTTGTGGCCGGACACCCAGTTGCCGGTCTCCGGGTCGCGTACGGCCTTCGTCGGCGGGCGCATTGCCGTCATCAGTTCCAGGCCGGAGACGGCCGTCGATCCGCGGGGGGTGATGACCCGGGTCGCGTACACCCCGAGGACGCGGGCGACGTCGGCCGGTTCCATCTCCGCGACGCCCGGCCAGGACCGCTCGTCGAGGGCGTCCCAGGACAGGAGCGCGAGTTGCACGCACTGGCGTTGGGTGCCCTGCGCCTTGCGGTAGATGCGGGCCCAGGGGCCGAACCCGCGCTGTGTGAGCTTCCACTTCGCCTTCGTCACCTGCTTGACGACCGGGTGGTCGTCGGGCAGTCGCAGCGAGCGGCGCTGCTCGTGGCCCTCCAGGCGCTCCGGCAGTCCGAGCTTCACGGCGGCCGCCGCGGTGAGCACGATCAGCGGGTCGGAGTCCTTGCCGTGGCGGTTGAGTTTCGCGGCTCCGAGGCCGGACTCCTTCAGGGTCCACTCCACCAGTTCCGGGATCGTGGTCGCCGGGCAGTCCAGCACGATGCCTTCGACGCCGTACGCGTTCCCGTCGCCGTCCAGGACGGCCAGCGGCCCGTGCTGGTAAGGGGCGGCAGCGATGTTCGGCGCCACGTGTTTGCGAGCGGGCCGGCGTGTTGTCGTACGAGGGGGGGTGCTGCGCTGCGGGGTTGCCGGGGCGGCGGGAGCCGCCGGGGCGGGGCTCTGCGTGCTCTGCGTGCTCGGCGCTTCGGGTGCGGCCGGGCCTGGGAACGTCTGGGGAACCGGCTCGGGCTGGGGCGTGGCGGCCGGCGCGGATGGCGCGGATGCCGCGGCAGGAGCTCTGTGCGCGGGGTGCTTCGCTGCCCAGCCTTTCAGCAGCCGCTGGTACGCCTCCAGGCGGGGCGGCTTCGGCGAACTCCTGCCGTTCTCCCAGTTCTTGACCGTCTGGGGCGTCGTCTTCAGTGCCGTCGCCAGACGGGTCTGCGTGATCCCGGCGGCCTCACGCAGCCGGGCGCGCTCCGCCGGAGGCGGGAGCTGCGGCTCCTCCTCCAGCAGCGCGTCCACCGAGGCGAACAGCTCTTCTTCCGTGGCCATTCCCCCACGCTAACAGAAACTTACCCGTACATTTAACCTATTTATTTAACTCGTTCTACGTGTCCGGGTCTCCGGTTTCACGCCGTCGTGGGCCGGCCGCCGTACTGGATGACGTTCGACAGGACGACGTCGTGGCTCTGCACGTCGATGGTCACCCGGTCGCCGTCGGCGATCCGGAATCCGTCGTGGAAGCTGGCCTCGTCAGCGCCCAGGAGTACGTAGTTGACCATTCCGGGGCGGCGGACGGCGGGGTAGGTGAACAGGTGGTCCGCCATGTCCTGCATCTTGAAGTACAGCGAGTCGCCGCCGCAGGAGAACTTCCCCTGCCAGGCCGCGGCGCCGTCGCGCTCGATGGTGACCTGGCCGGTCACCGACTGCGGCGGCTCGTCGAGGAAGAGCCAGGGGGCGATGGAGGTGTCGCACAGCTTGCAGTACGGGTTCCAGCCGGGGTTCTCCCGGTGCAGGCCGATGTCGCACAGGTCATTGCCGAAGGTGTAGCCGACGTAGTGCGGGGCGCCTTGGTCGTCGTTGACGTAGACGAGGGCGACCTCGGGCTCCTCGATCAGTGCGACCGGCTTCTCGGGGACGACCAGCGTCTGGTCGGGCATCTTCAGCCAGGAACCGAAGCCCTTGAAGAACCAGTTCGGGGCGACGAACTCCTCGTCCTCGCTGGGCTCGGTGTCGAACTTGGACTTGTGGGTGCGCATGAAGCCGCTCAGCAGCGCGTTCCCGCTGGCCGTGGGCAGCAGCGGCGGCAGGTAGCGCAGTTCGGGGTCGCCGGCGGTGACGGTGATCTGCTCGGCCTGAGCGGTGATGGAGGCGATGACCGCCTCGGGGCCGTCGGCCGCGAGGAACTCTGCCTGGAGCCGGCCGTCGGAGACCCGGTAGAGGGTCTGGGTCCGGCCGGGGGCCGGCTTGTCGAAGCCCGCGTACCGCTCGCCCTTGTACTCGCACTCGAACAGGATGGACATGGTGGTTGGCCCTTCTAGGGGGTGGGCGGCCCGAGGCCGCGCGGTGGTTGGAGCAGGACCGCCGCCGGGGGGGGGAGGAGGCGGGTCCGTGCGTGCGGTGTGACGGTGGATCAGGCGCTGAGCGCGTTCTCCTGCGTGTTCTCCTGCTGGGCTGCGGCCGGGGCGATGAGGTCGGCAAGGACTTCCTCGACGCGGTCGAGCGATGCCCGGATCCAGGGAAGGGCGAGGGGGTCGGTGGCGTTCAGGGCGGCGGTGCGCTGTTCGTCGTCGGCGCCGTAGAGCCGGCTGGTGGCGGCCCGCACCCGCAGGGAGGTGCCGGGTTCGCCGAAGGCGCTCGCCGGCAGCAGTCCCACTCCGTAGCGTTCGACGAGGAGTTGGGCGAGCTCGGCGCCGGTGTGCACGCCGTGGGCCTGGGCGAGGTGGTCGCGCAGCGGCTCGAAGTCGGCGTACAGATAGCAGGTGGCCGTCACCGGTGCCAGTACGGCTCCTGCGGCGGCGAACCGCTGGGACATCGCGCGGGCCACCGTCCGGTGCAGGCGGCGGCTCGCGGCGATGTGCTCGATCACCTCGTCGGGCTCGCCGAAGGCGTAGGCGGCCGCCTCCTGGACCGGTGCCGCGGGGCTGGACCAGATCTGGCTGGCGATGCCGGTCAGGCGTGTGTGCACTGCGCGTCCGGTGTCGCTGTCGGGCAGCCGGGCGACTCCGATCCGCCAGCCGCCGAGTGCCAGGTTCTTGGTGAGGCCGGTGGTCACCACGGTGCGCTCGGGGGCATACACCGCCGGGGACACGGCCGGGGTCGCTGCCGGGTCGAAGACGAGGTCGCAGTAGATCTCGTCGGAGATGATGGTGAGGTCGAGGTCCCTGGCCGCCTCGGCAAGACGCCGTACGGTGTCGGGTGCCGCGATGGTGCCGGTGGGGTTGTCCGGCGTGGTGACCACGACGGAGCGCGGGTCGTGCCCCTCGGCGCGGGCTGCGGTGACCGCCTCGCGGAGCAGGTCGGGGTCGGGTACGCCGCCCTGGCCCGGCAGGATCGGGACGGGGATGGGCCGTGCGCCGATCAGTTCTGCCTGGGCGGCGTAACTGACCCAGCTCGGTGTGGGGATGACCACGTCGCCGCCGACGGCCAGGAGCAGTGCGAAGAGCAAGGGTTTGCTGCCAGGACCGCACACGACCAGGTCGCGGTCCGTGGCCAGGCCGCGCCGCTGCCAGTAGCCGGCGACGGCGGTGCGCAAGGCGAGGCTGCCGGCCACGGGGCCGTAGGCGTTGCGGCCAGCGGCCTCGGCGAGTTTGGCCCGCAGTGCGGGAAGGACGGGCAGCCCGATCTCGCCGCTGGCCATGGAGATCACCTGTTCTCCGGCCTGGCGTCGGCGGGCGATGGCCTCGTCGGCGGCGAGAGTCGCCGACATGGTCACCGTGGTGGTGGGCTGGGGCATGGCTGACTCCAACGGTCGGATGGCGGGCGGCGGTTCAGCGGCTGCGGTTCGGCGGCTGCGGTTCTGCGGCCGCGGTTCAGCGGCCACGGTTCAGCAGCCGCGGGCTGTGCTCTAGCCGTAGAGCTTGCGGAGTTCGGCCTTGCGGACCTTTCCGGTGAGGGTCTTGGGCAGCTTGTCGACGACCACCACGCGGTCCGGCCAGAAGCGCTCGGGCTGCTCCGCCGACCGCAGGTGTTCGCGGATCTCCTCCAGCGAGGGCTTGTCGCCGCCGTTGTGGACGAGCACCGCGAGGATCTCGTCGGTCACCTGGCCGGTCGGGCCCACCAGCGCGGCCTCGGACACCTTGGGGTGGCGTGCGATGGTCGACTCGAGCTCGGCCATGGGCACGACCACGCCGTCGCGCATGATGGCGTCCTTGGCCCGGCCAAGGACTCGGATCCCGCCGCGGCCGTCCTCGCGCGCCACATCGCCCGTGTCGAACCAGCCGTCGGCGGTGAGTTCGGCCGCGAACAGGTCGTCGTGCTTGTGGTAGGTGAGGGCCAGGGAGGCACCGCGCACCCGCAGGCGGCCCACGGAGGCGCGCTCGTCGGGGTTCTTGCAGTTGTCGATGCGGATCTCCATGGCATCGATCGGGCGGCCGTTGCTGTGCGCCGCCCAGTCCTGGTCGTAGTCGAGCTTGGTGATGGTGACGGGGCCGTTCTCCGACATGCCCCACAGCGAGTACGTACGCACGCCGAGGGTGTCGCGGAGCTCGTCGACCAGCGGCTGCAGTACCGGCGCCGATCCGGTCACCACGTGGCGCAGGGTGCTGACTTCGCGCTTGTCGGCGCGCAGGGACTCGGCGATGTCCATGAGGGTGGGCGGCGGGCCGTAGAGCAGGGTGGCGCCGTAGCGCTCCACGAGGTCGAGGAGGACCTCGTTCTTGCGGACGTCCTGGAAGGCGATGGTGCCGCCCAGCATGACGCCGGCGAGGATGCCCTGGCCGAAGCCGGAGTAGTGCACCAGCGGCGTGGACACGGCGGCGACCAGGGTCTCGTCCAGGAGGAAGGTGTCGACGTAGCCGCGTACGGCCGCGTGGATCGTGTTCTGGCTGTGCAGGACACCCTTGGACAGGCCGGTGGTGCCGGAGGTGAACAGGACGACGAAGGGGTCGTCCGGCTTCAGCTCGCGGCCCTGCAGGGCGGTGGCGTGCCGCTCTTCCCAGTTGACTCCGACGAAGTGCTCGTGGAAGTCGCGGGCGCCCGCGGGGGTGCGGCCGCCGACCACCACGACCTGCTCCAGGGTGGTCACTTCGGTGCTCAGGCGGGTGACGATGTCGGCCAGGGGGGCGCCGTCCCACTCGGGGACGGTGACGCACACGCGGGCCTCGGTGAGTTCCAGGCGGTGGCGCAGTTCCTCCTCGTCGCAGATCGGCGAGATCGGGCAGATGGCGGCGCCGACGCGGATGCAGGCGAACAGCAGGGGCGCCATCTCCCACCGGTTGGGCAGCTGCACGGCCACGAAGTCGCCGCGCTGTACGCCCAGTTCGAGCAGGGCTCCGGCGAAACGCTCGGTCATCTGGGCGAGTTCGGTGTAGTCGAGCGTGTCGGTGCGGCCCTGGTTGACCCGGCGGCCCGCGACGGCCAGCTTGTGCGGGCGCTTGGCGGCCTGGTGGCGCAGGTCGTCGAGGAAGGTCTCCTCCCGCCACCAGCCGCGGCGGCGGTACTCGGCCTCACGGTCCTCGGGGGCGTCCGATATCGGCGCGGTGTGTATGGCGGTGGTCATCGGCGGTCCTTCCGGCGTGCGGTGAGCAGCTGCGGCAGCGGGTCGCCGGCGTCGGCCGCGGCGATCTCCAGGAGGTCGAAGGTGTTCTGCCGCACGCGGTCGCCGACCCAGTCGAAGACCCATTCCTTGCGTGCCGGTGCCGGCAGGTCGAAGGGGACGACGCGGGTGACCGCCAGGGCGGCGGACGCGGCCCCGCCGATGTTGGCGATCACGCCGGGGACCAGGGTGGCGCCGGAGGCCCGCGTCTTCTCCTTGGCCTCGACGCTGGAGGCGAGGTTTCCGCCCTCGACGACCAGACCCGCGCGCAGGCGGTGTGCGTTCTCCGCGTTGAGCGCGTACTTCTGCGCCGCGAGGATCAACAGGTCGGCGTCGACGTCGAGCCAGGCGTCCGGCTGCGTCGAGACGCTCACGTCGTGCGGGAGGCGGGAGCGGTCGATCCGTCCGAACTCGTCGGTGATGGCGATCAGGTCGGCCACCGGCAGGCGGTCCGCGCTGAGCGTGCCGCCGATGTCGGCGACACCCACGATGACGTGCCCGCGGTCCTCGAGGAACCGGGCGACGGCGCGGCCCACCGCGCCGAAGCCCTGGATGACGACCCGCGCCGACTCGGTGCGGCCACTGGCCTCCAGTGCGGTGAGCGCCGCGACTCCGACGCCATGACCGGTGCAGTCGATCAGCGGCTCGTAGTAGGTGCGCCAGTCGATGGGCATGTCCGGGGCGCCCAGGCGGTAGCGGGGGTCGTAGCCGGCCTCGTCGAAGAAGACGGCACGGTCGGCGGGGGTGACGCCCATGTCGATGCCGAGGTGGATGCCGCCGTGCAGGAGCGGCTTGACGGTACGGCCGAAGGTGCGGAAGGTCTCCTCGCGGTTGCTGCCGTCGGAGACGATGCCGGCCTTGGCGCCGCCGATGGGGAGTCCGGCGAGCGTGAACTTGTGCGTCATGTCGCGGGCGAGACCGGCCACCTCCTCCTCGGTGACTCCGGTGGTCATCCGGGTGCCGCCCATGGCGAGGCCGTCGTGCAGCGAGTCGACGACGACCCAGCCCTTGAGGGCGCCGCCGCTGCCGTTCAACGACACGGTGAAAGCGGGGTCTTGGGCCTCTTCCACCTGAGGGTTTTCATTCTGAGTGCTCACTGCCAGGGACCTCGTGATCGGTTCGAAGCGGTTGTGTGGGTACTGATGGGGGGGTCAGCGGCGGTGCCGCTGATCACTGATAGATCTCGGCGAAGCCGCGCAGGATCTCCATGCCGTCGTTGCGGAACTCGAGGTGGGCCTGGGCGCCGAAGATGCGGCCGTCGTCCGAGCGGAGGAACTCCACGGGCGCGTGCTCGGAGCGTCCGATGGAGCGGAAGCCCTCCGGTGTGCCCTGCAGGTACAGGGTGTGGCGGTGAAAGACCGTCACGGTCGGCTTGACGTAGGAGAAAATGGGCTCCTCCTTGTCGACCTGTACGTCGTAGCCGCCCACGCGCTGCGGGCCCTCGGCCAGTTGGCCGCCGTTGGCGACAGCGAGAATCTGCATGCCGCCGCAGATGCCGAAGACCGGGACCTTGGCTCCCATCACGAGATCGATGAGGGGCCGGTAGTAGTCGCTGTCGAAGGCCCGCACCTTGGTGCCGCTCAACACGATGGCCTGGTACTTCGGGTCGAGCCTGCCGGGCGCCGAGGCGGCGTCGATCGTGTCGGTCTCGGAGCCCAGTTGTTCGAAGCGCTTGCGCAGCTGCTTGAGGGAAAGAGTCCCGTTGTTGACCACGAGAACCCGGGATGTCGCCACGTGCTCTGCTCCTGTCGCTGAGGTGTTGGTGCTGTCATCGCCCGGCCGCCGGGGCGGCGAAGGGGCGTGTCACGTTCTGGTGATGACGGTTCCGGTGGTTTCAGCGAGCAGTTCCGAGACGGGGGCGCTGCCGATGATGACCCGGTCGACGCCCCGGTCCAGGGCCTCTCCTGCGGCACGCAGCTTCTTGCGCATGCCGCCGGTGGCGCCGCGGTCGCGGAAATCGGCCGCGGCCCGGGCGGTGATCCGGCGGACCGGCTCCCCGTCGATGAGGAGATGGGCGACGTCGGTGACCAGGGTCAGGGACGTGGCCCGGGTGGCTCCCGCGATGGCGGCGGCGGCCCGGTCGGCGTCGGTGTTGACCTCTTGGCCGGCGCTGTTGCGGGCCAGGGGTGTGACGAGGTAGCAGTGGCCGGCCTGCAGGTTCTTCAGCGCGGTGGGGTCCACGTCGGTGATGGGGCCGACCAGGTTGTCGAGTTCGACGAGCTGCTTGTCGCGCCACCACCAGCGTTCGCCCTCGCCCGCCTGGACAAGGCCGTCGCTGCCCAGGAGGCGCTCGGCGGTGATGCCCCGCTTCTCCAGCCGTACGAAGACCTGCTCGGCCATGGTCTCGCTGACCGTCTTGATGTCGGCGATCACCTCGGGAGTGGTCCACCGGCTCTGGTTTCCGTAGCGGTCGCGCAGGATGGCCGAGGGCTCGCTGTAGCGGGAGCTCAGCTGCTTGAGCGGCTTGGACCAGCCGTGGACCAGGACCAGGGGGTGGCTGCGGCCGTGCTGGGCCAGGTCGTCCCACCAGGCCTGCGACATGTCGTCCAGGCAGCTTCCGCCGAGCTTGACCACTGTGGGGATGTTGCTCATGCCGGCACCAGCGGCTGCATGGTCAGCCCCGTTTCTTCCGGAAGGGAGTAGCGCGTGTTGAGCGCCTGGACGGCTTGGCCGGCCGCGCCCTTGAGGAGGTTGTCCAGTGCGGAAAGGACGACGATGCGGCCCCCTTCGGGGTCGTGCATCACGGTCACGTCGCAGTAGTTGGACCCCAGGACCGCCTGCGGGTCCGGGACGGGGATCATCGTCTCGTTGTGCCTGCGGACGCGGACGAACCGGTGCTGCTTGTAGAAGCGCAGGTAGGCGCGCTGCAGCTCGCGGCCGTCGACCTCGTCGTCGGTCAGGACGTAGGAACTGGCGAGCAGTCCTCGCACGTGTGAGACGCCGTAGGCCGACATCGTCAAGGAGCCGATGGTGCCCGGCTTGCTGCGCTCCAGGAAGTCGCTGACCTCGGCGGCGTGCCGGTGCCCGACGGGCGCGTAGGGCGTGATGGCGCCGTTGCGGTAGGGGTGCAGGCCCGGGGTGCGCAGAGCCTGGCCGCTGCCGCTCGAACCGCTCTTGCCGTCGACGAGTACGGTCTTGAGGTCGAGGCCGAGCGCGAGAGTCAGCGGCGCGAGTCCCAGCGTGATGGCGGTGGCGTAGCAGCCGGGCAGCGAGATCAGCGAGGCGCCGGCCATCTGGTCGCCGACGAGCTCGGGCGCACCGTAGACGAAGCGGTCGGCCAGTTCGGCCTGCCGCGCCACCTTGGGGTACCACCGCTCGTGAAGCTCGGGGGTGCGGATACGGAAGGCGCCGCTCAGGTCGATCACGCACGCGACCTGTTCGGCCAAGGCCGGGGCGAGTTCGGCCGACACTTCGGCGGGCGTGGCCAGGAACACCACGTCGCACCGGTCGGAGAGGTCCGTGGTGGCGGCCTCGACACTCAGGCCCAGGTCCAGGCGCAGGCCCGGATGCAGTTCCGCGGGGCGGCGGCCGATGTTCGACGAGCCGCCGAGGAAGGTCAGTTCCAGCTCGGGGTGCTGGCTGACCAGCCGGATCAGTTCACCGCCGGCGAACCCTGAGGAGCCGACTATGCCTACGCGGATCATGCGAGGATCTCCTGCAGATAGCGGCTGATGGCCGATGGGATGTCCACTCCGGTCGCCTGGGCGATGGTGCGGAAGGCCGGCGCGTGGTTGACCTCGTTGACGACATAGCCCTCGACCGTGTGGAAGAGGTCGATGCCGTAGATGCCTTCGCCGAGTTCGTTCACGACGCTGTCCACGATCTTCGAGAGCGCGGGGTCGTGGTCCAGGGCCCGGTTGCGGTTGCCGAGGGCGGCGTTGCTGCGCCAGTCCTCGCCGGCGCTCTGGAACTCCGCGGCGGCGACGAGTTCACGGCCGACGACGAAGCAGCGGATCGAGGTGCCGCTGTCCAGGAACGGCTCGGCGAGGGCAGCCTGCTCGAAGCCGTGCCCGAGGTCCTCGATGTAGTCGTAGAGGGACTGGGCGGTGTCGGCGTCACGGATGAGCGCGACGCGCTTGCCCATGCCGCCGAAGACGGGCTTGAGCACCATGGGCAGAGGGAGTTCCTCCAGTGCCTTCTCGAAGTCCGTACGGGACAGGACCAGGCGGAAGTCCGTGACCGGCACGTCTGCCGTGCGCAGCACGGTGCGCAGGGTCAGCTTGTTCTCGCAGGCCTGGATGGCCGCGGCCGAGTTCAGGGTGCGGATGTTCGATGCTTCGGCCTGGGTGGCCAGCAGCCCGCCGCGGGTGTAGCTGCGGCTGCGGATCAGGATGGCGTCGTAGTGGTTGATCGTGGGCGCGTCCGGGTGCCCGAGGCACAGGGATTCGTCGTTGACCCACTCGACGTCCAGGCCGTACTCGCGGGCGGTCTGGATCAGCTGTCGTTCTTCCCAGCTGATCCGGTCCGCCACGATGGCGATCTTGTTGCCCATTGAGGGGACTCCTACTCCTTTGCTCCTTGCTTCCGGTCCTCCTACTGGCCCCAGTCGCGGAGCTTCACCTCGACCATCTGCAGGGCGAGCGTGCCGTCCTGGACGTCCTCGACGCGCAGCGTGAGCATGCACTCGGGGCAGGCGATGGTTTCGCCCTGGACCATCGGCGGGGTCGTGACGTCGGTCTCGCACTCGGGGCATTCACCGGTGAGCGTGGACGTGGGCGTGGACATGGTTCCTCCAGTGCTGATGTGGGGACTTGGTGGGACGGAAATTTGTGGGGGAGGCGGGCGTCGCGTTACGCGGACTGGTAGTCGACGGCGGCCTTGCGGATGGCGTCCTGGTCGAGCAGCGGGCGTCCGTCCTGCTCCTGGCGCGCCGTGAGCCATGACGTGAAGGCGTCGATGTCGATGCCGGTGCCCTCTTCGGCCAGCGCCCACTTGACCAGGGGGGCCGTCAGGCGTGAACGGACGCGCAGCTCACGGGAGTTGCCGACGAGCTCGGCCGGCAGGGTCTCGTAGGCCTGCGGGCTTGTGAGCTGCCCGGGCAGTTCGTAGGCGAAGGCGTGCGGGGTGGTGGGGCCGGACTGGAAGGCCTCGCCGAGGCCCGCTCCCGCCAGCGCCACCTTCGACAGCTCGGTGAGGTGGGTCAGATCGAAGCGGGTGTCGCCGTGGATGACGCGCAGTGAGGTCAGCAGTTCGGCCAGGGGTGCGTTGCCGCCCCGCTCGCCGATGCCGCCGACCGTCGCCGAGATCCACTGGGCGCCGGCCCGGACGGCGGCCAGTGAGTTGGCCACGGCCATGCCCAGCATGTTGTGCGAGTGGATCTCGATCTCGGATCCGTCGATCGCGGTGAGGTCCGCGATCTTCTCCTCCATCTGCCAGGGAGAGAGATACGCGACGGTCTCGGCGAGGCGGAAGCGGTCGGCTCCGGCCTCGAAGCCGGCGGCGACGTAGGGGACAAGCCGCTCCTGTGGGGTGCGGGCGCCGTCCTCTCCGCTGAAGGTGACGTGGAATCCGCGCTCCTTGGCCCCTTCGATGGCGGCGCGTGCGATCGAGGTCAGGTACTTGGCGCTCGGCGAGGCCAGCTTGAGCTGGGCGTGCTCCTGCGAGGTGGGGATGGAGAACATGACGGACCGCACGCCCAGGCGCAGGGCCTCGTCCAGTGCCGCCGCGACCTGCTGGCGGTCCCTCACCACGACCAGGGTCAGGCTCCGTTCGGGGCCGACCGCCTCGTGGGTGGCCAGGATGAGGTCGGCGTCCTTGGACGAGGGTCCCGACACCATGCCGACCTCGACCAGGTCCACGCCCGTCTTGACCAGCAGGTCGGAGATGACCGCGGCATCCTTGGCGCTGAACTCCACGCCTGCCATGTGGGCGGAATCCCGCAGAGTCGCATCGGATATGCGGGGCTTGATTGTTCCTCGGTTCTCTGTTGCTGACATTGCGAGCACTCTTTCCTGCGAGGCTTTCGTGGATATCGCCCAAGCTGTCGCGGATACCCCTGGCCTGCCCTCTGGGGGGAATCTGGTTGACGCTGGTTACAAGCTTCTTCGGCCGGGTAACTACCGTCAAGGACTTCCAAGTTCGGGCTCCGTCAGAAAACGTCATGGAATGTCAGAGCCCGCTGATTCTCCCGTTCCACCCGCCCGGCAGCCGGCTTTCGCCCTTAGTGTGGTTCCGCGGTGACCACGTGCGAGGGACGAGCCGGGCGAGAGGAAAGAGGATGACCTTCGTTGTCGAGTTGACCTTCCGGGAAGGTGCGGAGTCTCGCCACGGGAGGCGGGAGGAGCATCGCGACTACTGGAACGACAAGGCCAGGGCCGGGCTGCTGATCGGCGGCGGTCCGTGGCAGGACGGCTCGGGAGAACTGCTGCTCTGCGAAGCGCGGGACCGTGACTCCCTGCTGCGCGTTCTGCGTGCCGATCCCTACGTCCGGGCCCAGGTCATCGCGCATGTGGAGGTCCGGGAGTGGAACGTGATGACGGGAGAGGCTCTGCGGGGGCGGCGGCCCGCCGCCGCGGACCGGCGCCCCGCCGGCGGGGCCGGATTGACCGCGCACGAGGAACGCATCGCGGCGATGATGGTGGACGGCATGACCAACCGGAAGATCGCCGAGGCGCTCACGGTGTCCACGCGTGCCGTGGAACTCCATATCACCCGGATCTACCTCAAGTTGTCGATAAGACGCCGCGCCCAGCTGGCTCACGCCCTGGAACAGCGCCACAGGAATGCCGCCTGAAACAAAAGGGCTACGGATTCCCGTAGTGGCAGCCGCCCGGTACGGAGATATCTTCCGGGAGATACCTCCGACAGATTGGTGATGCCATCATGGATATTCCTTCCGTGCCCCGGCTCGGGCTTGTGGTTCCCCCGGAAAACCCCACAGCCGAGCCTGAGTTCCGTCATTTCCTCGGCTCCGGAATGAATGTCTACACGTCCCGCTTCCCCGTTCTGCCGGGCACGAGCCTGCGGGAGATGCTCGAGACGTACAACGAAGTGCTGCCCGATGTCCTGGCCGGCTTCGGGCAGTTGCGTCTCGATGCCGCGGTGGTGGCCTGCAGCGCGTCGCACTACCTGCTGTCCCCCGAGGGCGACCGGACGTTCTGTGCCGAACTCAGCGACCGTGCGGGCTTCCCTGTGGTGTCCTCGACGCTGGCCATCCTCGCGGCGTGCGAAGCGCTCGGCCTGAACCGGCTGACGCTGGTCTCCCCCTACGAGCCGTGGCTGACGGATCTCTCCCGGAGCTACTGGGAGGAGGCCGGTCTCACCGTCGACCAGGTGGTGCCCGTGCCCGCCGGCGAGCGCTACGACCCCTACCAGGTGACCACCGGGACCATCCTTGAGCGGATGGGGCGATACAGCCTCCCCGAGAACGCCGCGGTTCTCTTCACCGGCACCGGCATGTTCACCCTGGACGCCATGGACGAGCTCGGCGCCCGCCCCGGCCGGGTCCTGCTCTCCTCGAACCTGGCCAGTGCTTGGTGGGCGCAGCTCGCGGCGGGCGCGCAGAGCGAAGGCCTCGCGGGTCACCCGCTGGTGGAGCGGCCGGCCCGCGCGGCGTGATCCGCGGCCGCCCTGTGGGGGCGGGTCTCCGGCACCGGCAGCTCATGTATCGTTTATCGATAACATCGATAAACGATACATAGTCAACGGGGGTCCGTGATGGGGAAGATGCGTAGTCCGCTGGAGCCGATGTCGACGACGGTCAAGTCGGTGGTGACGGTGATGGCGGCGGTGATGGGCGCGGGCCTGCTCGGCCTGCTCTTCGCGGACAACGTCTCCGTTCTCGGCGTCGGCGACGCGTCCGTGTGCGCCACGGACACGACCGCCACCACCGGTGCCGGGGGCTCCGGTCCGCACCCGGGTTTCACACCCGCGCCGAAGGCCAGTCTGCTGCTGGACACGCACCCGACATACTGCACGGAGGCTGCCGACGGGCTCCAGAACCTGCTCGACACCACGTCCCAGCTGGTGCCCCTCCTCTTCACCGCCGGCGCGCTGGTGCTCGTCCTGCGGCTGATGAAGGGTGCGGAGCGCGACGGCCTCTACACCGCACAGACCGCCGGACGGCTGCGCGGCCTCGGCTGGTGGCTCCTGGCGGGCAGCGTGGTCTCCGCGATCGTGACGTCCGTGGTGGAGCGGGCGCTCGTCGCCTCCTTGAGTGTCGACAGCGGCAGCCACGCGTGGTCCGGACTGTTTCTGTGGGATGTTCCCTTCATGGCGATCCTCACCGGCCTCGGCATCCTCTCGTTCGCCCGGGTCATGCGCGTCGGCATCGCCATGCGCGAAGACCTCGAGGGGACGGTCTGATGGCCGAGGAGGGCGACGAGCACGCCATCGAGGTCCATCTCGACCGGCTGCTCGAAGGGCGCGGGATGACCCTGACCGAGCTGGCGGAGCGGGTGGGCGTCACTCACGTGAATCTCTCGATTCTGAAGAACGGCCGGGCTCGGGCCATCCGCTTCACCACCCTGACCCGCATCTGCGAGGTACTGGACTGCCAACCCGGCGACCTGCTCAGCCACCGCCCGCGCTGAGGAGCTACGAGGAGCCACGCGGGTAGGTCTCGTGCGTAACGGCTGTTGGGCCGGGGCAGGTTGAGGTGTCCGCCCAGCGTTGCGGATTCGTACGCCGTGCGGAACGCCCCGCGCCGCTGCAGCTCGGGGACCAGGCCGCCGGTGATCGCGGTGAGGTCGTACGGCAGCGTGCCGCCGGGCGGAGCCTCATCGGTGGCTGAACTGCAGGCCGGTGCCGCGGATGGTGGTGATCCAGTGGCCCGCTCCCAGCTTCTTGCGCAGGCTGCTGACATGGGTGTCGATGGTGCGGCGTGACCAGGAGTCGCCCCAGACCTGCCGCATGATCCGGTTGCGCGAGATGACGATCCCCGGGTGCGAGGCGAGGAGGTGCAGGAGGTCGAACTCCTTCGGGGTGACGTCCACCGGCCTGCCGTGCACGCGTACTTCCCGTGCGAAGGCGTCGATCCTCAAGGGGCCCTGCGAAATGATCTGGTGGGCCGCGGGCCGTATCTGCGTACGGCGCATGACGGCCTCGATACGGGCCATCAGCTCGCGAAAGCCGTAGGGCTTGACCAGATAGTCGTCAGCGCCGGCCTGCAGCCCCAGAACGCGGTCCAGTTCGCTGCCCCGGGCCGTGACGGCGATCACCGGGATGTCGCACGCCGAGCGCAGCTCGCGGCAGACCTCCAGGCCGTCCAGGTCCGGGAGTTCGATGTCGAGCAGTACCAGGTCGGCGTGCCGGTAGCCCTGGAGCGCCGCTCTCCCGGTCGTCGCTCTCTCGACGGTGTGCCCCTGCCGGGTCAGATCCCGCGCGAGTGCGTCGGCGTCGCTGGTGTCGTTCTCCACGACCAGCAGCCGCCAGGAGGCGGGCGCCTGCTGGAGTGTGGGGCGGAGTGCCGCGGCGCCCGGCGTGGTCCGCTGTCCTGGCCCCCGGGTGAGCCGGGGGGACAATATGTGAGGGTCCATCAGATCCATGTCGGCTCCGACTCGGCTCGCGGTCTGGGCAACTTCTTCCGGTCGCATGCGTCAGGCATGCATCTCTCCCCCTTGAGTAGCTGTCGACTGAGGCCATCGCCGGAGCGGGCGATCCAGCTTCTTCGCACCGTCATCTTGCGACGGACGCGCGGGACAGGAAATGGAGACTTCAATAAGTCACCGATCAGTGTCCGCGGTCTCTCCTCGGGCTCTGAGCGGGCTCTGAGCGGGCTCTGAGCGGGCTCTCAGAACTCTGAAACGTCTTCGCCCTGGCGGGCGTTCTGCCGCGGCGGTTCGACGGCGCAGACCCCGTGGAGGATGAGGTCCCAGACGCGGGCGAGTTGTCCCACGGCGTCGGTGTGCGGGGCGTCCGGCGCCGGTGTGTGGGCCAGGTGGCGCAGGTGGGCGTCGACGCCGGCGATGAGGTAGCCGGCCATCACGGTCACGGTCTCGGGGTCCGCCTCCGCGCGCAGTTGTCCGTCCGCGTGGGCCTGGTCGAGCAGTTCGCGCAGGTGCGGGAGCCAGTTCGCCGTCCAGTCGGCCTCGGTGGAGGAGCGCTCCCTGGCCAGCCGGGCGGCCGCCCGCACTTCGGTGTCCTTCTCCAGGAGCCGGGCGAGGGCGAGGACCAGCGCTCTGGCCCGGCGGAGCGGGGAGGCGGGGACGGCCAGGGCCTGGCGCACCGCCGCCTGGGTCATCGAACGGCCCCGTTCCTGAAGGGCGTCGGCGAGCTTGTCCTTCGTCGGGAAGTGGAACGTCAGGGCGCCCATGGAGATGCCCGCTCCCCGGCTCACGCGCTGCAGGGAGGCGCCGTCGTAGCCGTGGCGGTCGATCTGTTCGGCGGCCGCGCGCACCAGGGCGCGCCGGGTGCGAAGGGCCCGCTGCTGGCTCACCATCGCCGTCCCCTGGCTCTGCGACGGACGGGACAGGAGCGGCGGGGGCGCGGGGCGTGGCCTGGCAGACAGTCAGGGATCGGCCGCCGATGCGCCTCGCACCATCGGGTGCGCATCAAGCTCAAACACCTCTCGCCCGTCTCGGTCGTTATGACGCAACTTTCCCCAGGTGGGCAGGGATGCGGCAACGCGGACTTCACGAAGTAGGAGCGGTTCGGCCCCTCATCCGCGAAAAACATAAAAAGCGTTCTGTATATTCCTGGGTACCGGACCGGCTGTCGACGTTCGAGGGGGATCCACCATGGCCGTACAGCATCGATCAGCTCTGCCTCAGATGCGGGACCCGGGCCGCTGTGTGCCCGACTACTGCGACTTCGTGGATGACGTGTTCGGCTATCTGCCCCGTGCCGACCAGCGCCGGTGGGCAGACGCCTACCTGCGCGGTCTGCTGACGGTCCCCGGCAAGAAGACGATCCGGCAGATGGCCAAGGCCGTCTCGCTGTCCGCGGGCGCCCCGCAGGCCCTGCAGCAGTTCATCAGCGCCAGCCCCTGGGACTGGGAGGCGGCCCGCGAGGCCCTGGCACGAAAGGCCGCCGCCCAACTCCCCCCGCACGCCTGGACGATCGGGATGACGCTGGCCGTCAAGCGCGGCGAGCACTCGGTGGGCGTACACCGCCGGTTCGTCGCCGCCGCGGGGCGCACCCTCAACTGCCAGGTCGGCGTCGGTCTGTTCCTGACCTCCGGGTCACAGAGCCTCCCGGTCGACTGGAGCCTCCTGATGGACGAGGGGTGGTCGAGCGACGAGCGGCGGCGCCGACGGGCCCGGGTCCCTGAATCGGTCCGGTCGCAGCCGCTGTGGACGCACGTCCTGGACCTGACCGACCGGCTCGCCGCGCTCAACCTGACGCGGCCCGCACCGCTCGTCCTCGACCGGCACTGCGCCGTCGACGCGGGCCGCCTGGCCGCTCACCTCACTCTGCGCGAGCGGGACTTCCTCATCGAGGTCCAGCCCGGACAGCCCGTCCTTCCGGCGCAGCACACCCGCCCGTCGACGGCGGCGCGGCCCCTCCTCCAGCCCGTCAGCGCCCAGCAGTTCATGCGCGAGGGCGGATCCCGCCGTCCCTATGTGGTCGGCGTCGAGCAGAACGGCCGGACGCGCCACCTCCATGTGTACTCGTCACTGGTACGCCTCCCCGGCCTGCGCCCGGCCTCGCCCGGCGCCCAGCGGGTCCACCGGCTCCTGGCCGAGCGATCCGCCACCCCCCAGCGACCGCCCCGTTTCTGGATCACCAACCTCACCGACCGGCGCATGGACGACGTACTCGCCCTGATGCGCCGGCCCGCCCTCACCCACGCCACCGTGCAACAGCTCCAGGACGACTTCGGCCTCCTGGACTTCGAAGGACGCTCGTTCCCCGGCTGGCACCACCACATGACGATGTCATCCGCCGCGTACGTCTACAGCCGGCTGCCGCACGGTGCGCCGCGACGGCCCGCAGCCGTCTGATCCCGGACGAGACGACCACACGCCGCCCCCACGGCAAGAGGACGAGGAATGACCGCACCCCCCGACACACCATCCATGCTCCCGCAGGCCCCGACGGACACAGAGACCGTCGAGGAGCGCACCCAGCGGTTCGAACGCGACGCCCTGGCCTACCGCCGTCGGATGCACTCGGCGGCTCTGCGCCTGACGCGCAACCCCGAGGACGCGGAGGACCTGGTGCAGGAGACGTACGCCAAGGCCTACAAGGCCTTCCACCAGTTCCAGCGCGGAACCAACCTCTGGGGCTGGCTCCACCGCATCATGACCAACGCCTACATCACCTCCTACCGCAAGAGACAGACGGAACTCCCGCACGTCGGCGCCGTCGAGATCGAGGACTGGCAGCTGGCCCGGGCCGCAGGCCACACCTCGAGCGGCCTCACCTCCGCCGAGACCCAGGTGCTCCATCACATCCCCGAGCCCGAACTGCTCGACGCCCTGCGGGACACCCCCAAGGACTTCGTCAAAGTGGTCTACCTCGCCGACGTCGAGGGCCTGCACTACCGCGAGATATCCCAACTGCTCGGCATCCCCCGCGGCACGGTCACCTCCCGCCTGCACCGGGGACGCCGACGGCTGCGCACCCTGCTTGCGGACTACGGCCGCCGCCACGGCCTGGCGCCCGCGCACCACGGCACGCACCCTGATCCTCCGTGTCTGTGACCAACCATGAGGCAGGACACCATGGACAATCAGCTCTTCGACTACAGCCCGATCGTCGACCGCGAGCCGATCCACTGGCCCGGCGGGGCCCGTGTCGCCTGCTACATCGGGCTGAACGTCGAGCACTACCAGGTCGATCGGCCCTCGACGAGCATCTTCGCGGGGACCGCCGGGCTCTGCCCCGATCCGCTGAACTACGGCTGGCGCGACTACGGGCCCCGGGTGGGCATCTGGCGGCTGATCGAGAGCCTCGACCGGCACCGGATGCGCCCGAGCGTGATGCTCAACTCGGCCGTCTGCGACCGCTATCCGCAGATCATCGAAGCAGGCAGGGCCCGTGACTGGGCGTGGATCGCCCACGGCAGGGACAACTCCACCTTCCAGACCGGCATGTCCGCCGAGGAGGAACGGGCCTACCTGGCGGACGTCGTGGAGACCATCGAGAGGGCCACCGGGCGCCGTCCTCGCGGCTGGCTGGGGCCTGCGCTCACCGAGACCTTCGCCACGCCGGAGCTGTTGGCCGAGCTCGGTCTGAGCTACGTCCTCGACTGGTCGAACGACGACCAGCCCTACCGGCTGAACGTGCCGGGGATGCTGAGCGTGCCGTACTCGATCGAGGTGAACGACGTCAGCCTGTTCGTCGGCCGGCACCTCAGCGGGCCGGACTTCGTGACGATCGTCAAGGACCAACTGGCCCAGCTCTACGCCGACTCGGCGGACAGCGGCCGGGTGATGGCGCTGGTCCTGCATCCGTTCATCATCAACCAGCCTTTCCGGCACAAGTACTTGGACCAGGCGCTCGCCCACCTCGCGCATCATCCCGGGGTGTGGCTGACGACCAGCGACGAGATCGCCGAGCACTACGCCCGTGAGACCGGGCCGCGGAAAGCGTAAGCCGGGCCGCGGAAGGCGTAGGAGAAACCTCGAAGGCGGGCTCGTATCCAGTGCCGTTCTGGCACCTCGGGTACGAGCCCGCCGTCCCTGCGCCCGGGGGATTAGCGCAGAGAACTGAACCGCTGCGCGATGTACGTCCGACGCGCCGTCATGGCGGGCCCGCGGCCCCGATGACGGCGTCCAGTGCGTCGCGCGCGGCCAAGAGAGAGGCTGCGGTGTCGCTGATGCGCCGGCGTTCCCGGTGCAGGCTGGGAAGCATGCTGGGGCAGACCGGCGAGCGCCTGTGGCCTGCGGCGAACATGCAGGGCATCAGTTCGGCGATCGTGTGGGTGCTGAGACCGGCGGCCAGCAGCATCCGGATGTGCTGAACCGTGCGGACGTCCTCGTCGCCGTACTCGCGGAACCCGCTGGGCCGCCGCCGGGGTTTGAGCAGGCCCTGTTCCTCGTAGTAGCGCAACAGGCGTTCGCTGACCCCGGTTCGGCGGGACATCGCTCCGATGAGCACGTGCGATCACCGTCCCGGTCCGCGGTGGGTCCCCCGCCTGTCGCACTCAGCGAGGCGGGGACGGGGGCAGGGGGGCGTCCGGCGGGAGCCGGTGCGGCTCCCTGCCGGAGCGCCGTGCCCTGCGGGGGTGTTCATGCGTCGACGCTGGCGCGTTTGGCGGGGAAGCCGTGGGAGCGGGCGGCCAGGACCACGACGAGGACCGGGACCAGGAGCACGAGGATGGTCCAGGGGAAGGAGGTGGAGCCGACGGCGTCCAGGAGGATGCCGCCGAGGATTCCGCCGCCTGCCATGGCCACGTTCCACAGGGTGACGAGCATGGCCTGGGCGGCGTCGGCCTGTTCGCCGCCCGCGTCTCCCGCAGCGGTCTGCAGGAGGGTGGGCGCGCCACCCCAGCCAAGGCCCCACAGCACCACGGCGAGGTAGACCATGGCGGTGCTGTCGGAAAGGACCGCGAGCAGGGCGGCGGCCACCGCGATCAGCAGGGTGGCGCCGATCATCAGGCCCCGCAGCCGCTGGTTGATCTGCGAGCCCACGACCCAGATGCTCACCAGGGAGGCGGCGCCGAAGACGAGCAGCACCACGTCGATGGAGTCGCCCATGCCCAGTTCGTCGAGGAACGTGGCGATGAAGGTGTAGAGGATGGTGTGGGCGAGGACGAACACCAGCGTGACGAACAGGACCGGCGTCACGCCCGGCACCTTCAGGGTGCGCAGCATGGGCGTACGGGCCTCGGCCTTCTGGCCGGGGTAGTCGGGGACGATCGCCGCGATCCAGACGAGCAGCAGCACGGTCAGGCCGGTCATGGTCAGGAAGGCTGCCTGCCAGCTGATCACCTTGCCCAGGAAGGTGCCCGCGGGGACGCCGAGGGAGAGGGCCACCGGGATACCTGCCATCGCGATCGCGATGGCCTTGCCCTGCAGGTGCGGCGGCGCCATGCGCCGGGCGTAGCCCGCGAGGAGCGCCCAGGCCAGGCCGGCCGCGACGCCGGCCACGAAGCGGGCCACCATCGTCACCGAGTAGTTCTCCGAGACGGCCGTGACCGTGTTGGCCACCGCGAATCCCGCCATCGCCACAAGGAGCAGCTGCTTGCGCCGCCAGCCGGCCGTCGCCGCGGTCAGTGGGATCGCCGTCAGCGCGGTGCCGATCGCGTAGATCGTCACCGTCTGCCCGGTGGCGGACTCGCTCACGTTGAGATCGCTGCTCATCGCGGGCAGCAGGCCGGCGGGCAGTGTCTCCGTCAGGCTCGTGATGAAGACGGCTGTGGCCAGGGCCAGCAGCGCCAGCATCGGCAACTTCTGTTCTTTTTGATCCTGGATCCGTGAACCGGGATCAACTGATGGCTTCTTCTCGCTAATTGACATGGTGTGAATGCTCGAACCATCACACATGTGTGAAGGTCAACATGACGAGACATGAGGTAGGTCACATGCGTATCGGAGAGCTGTCGGAGCGCACCGGCACGCCCCGCCGGCTGCTGCGCTACTACGAGGAACAGCGGCTGATCACCGTCGGCCGCTCCGCCAACGGCTACCGTGAGTACGACGAGTGCCTCGTGGACCGGGTCATGCAGATCAGAGGCCTGCTGGACGCCGGTCTTCCGACCCGGATCATCAAGGAGATCCTCCCCTGCCTGGACCAGCCGCGGGCCATCCATGTCTCGGGGGCGACACCCGAGATGATCGCCACCCTGGAATCCGAGCGGGATCAGATGACCGCGCGCATCCAGGGCCTGGTCCGCAACCGGGACGCGGTGGCCGACTACCTCGCCACCGTGCGGGTCAACCACCGCTCACACGCCGCCTCGGCCGCCCCCAGTGCGGAACTCGTCTAGGGAGCGGGCCGGGCGGAGTGGGCGCCGGGCTTCCCCCGGCCGGAGCGCTACGCGGCGGTCCAGCCTCCGTCCACCGGCATCGCCGTGCCGGTGACGAAGGTGGCGCGGTCGCTGCACAGCCAGGCCGCGGCCTGGGCGACCTCGACCGGGTCCGCCATGCGCTTCTGGACGGAGCGGGAGACGAAGCTCTCCTCCAACGCCGGGGTCTGGGCCAGGACTTCTTCCATCAACTCGCTGCGCGTGCTGCCGACCACCAGGGCGTTGACCCTGATCCCCCGCCGGCCGTACTCGGCCGCTGCCGAGCGCGTCAGCCCGAGTACGGCGTGCTTGGCGGCCACGTAGGCAGCACAGGCCCCGGTGGCCTGGACGCCCGCGACGCTGGATGTGTTGACCACGGAGCCGCCGCCCGCCGCGAGCATCGCGGGGATCTGGTGGCGCAGGCAGTTCCACACTCCGCGCAGGTTCACGTCGATCGTGCGGTCGAAGACCGCCGTGTCCGTCTCGTGGATGTCCGTGCCCGCCGAGGCCCAACCCGCGTTGTTGAAGGCACCGTCGAGGGAGCCGAACCGTTCCACCGCGGCGGCGACGGCGCGCTCCACATCGGTTTCGCTGACCACGTCGCCCGGTACCGCGTGCGCTGTCCCCCCGGTGTCGGATATCTCCTGGACGAGCTGGTGCAGGCGGTCCGCGCGGCGGGCCATCAGCACGACGGCCGCCCCCTCGTCCGCGAACAGCCGGGCCGCCGCCTCACCGATGCCGCTGGAAGCTCCCGTGATCAGAACGGTCTTGCCGTCCAGCATGCCCTGCGCGTCGGTCATGTCTTTCCTCCCCCACCGGCCTTCGGCCGGCTCGTGGTGCCGTGGTTCTCCCGGGCGTGCGGCTCAGCCGCCGGGCCATCGGCCTGGCGGCTGAGCTGCGAAGGTCCCGGGACGTTGCCGGGGCAAGTTACACGGCCACCGGCCGCGGTCCGTGGGTGGGGGCGGGGGCGGGCTGTGGGGCGAAGTCCGCCGCGTGACGTGCGGCCCAGGCCGCAAAGGTGCCTGGTTCCCTGCCGGTTGTGCGCCGGACGCCGTTGGCGACCTCGGTCTTGGCGCCGTCGGACTGCCGCCGGGCGCGGATCAGCATCGCCTGAGCCACCGGCTCGGGGAATCGCTTGCGCCAGCGCTGGAGGGCTTGCTCCTCGGTCAGTTCCTCGTAGCGCAGGGGCTGTCGCAGCGTCTGTGCCAGTTGGCGGGTCTGGTCAAGGGCGGAGAGCGCCTGCGGTCCGGTCAGGGTGTGGGCGCGGCCGCTGTGCTCGGGGTGGATGAGGGCCCGGGCGGCCGCTCGGGCCACATCTCGCTGGTCGACGCAGGCGTTGCGCGAGGTGCCGTAGAGGGCGCGCACCACACCGTCCTCGCGGATCGAGGGGGCCCAGCCCAGGCAGTTGGACATGAAGGCACGCGAGCGCAGCAGGGTGTAGGACAGGCCGGTGGCCTCGAGCTGTTGCTCGCACTGCCGCTGCCAGGTGGTGATGAGGTCCTGGGAGCCGGGGTCGTCCACCGCGGACGCGGAGAGCTTGACGATGTGCCGCACCCCGCCCGCCCGGGCCGCGGCCAGGGCGTTGGTGTCATGGGTGCGCCCCACCGGGTCGAAGGTGACAAGCAGCAGGGCGTCCGCTCCCGCCATGGCCTGCTCAAGACCGTGCCGGTCGGCGAGGTCCGCGCCGACGAGCCGGCCGGCCACCCCGGCGCGGGCGGCGCGGGCCGGGTCGCGGGTCAGTGAACGCACGTGGTGGGCGGGGTCGAGCAGGCGCGCCACCCGGCTGCCGATCGTCCCGCTGGCTCCGGTGACGACGACGCGCAGGCCCCGCGGCTTCTCCGCGCGGGCCGGCCAGGCGGGTGCCGTCATCCGTTGACCGCCCTCTTCGGGTCCAGCGAGATACTGCGGGCGACGGTGGGAACGGCGAGACCCGGCAGCAGCAGCTCCCACATCCGCACCGTGCGCTGCTGCAAGTCGGCCCGTCCGTTGACCAGTTGGGCATACAGCTGTACGCCGGTACACGCGCCCACGACGAACTCGGCGACGCTCTCCGGGTCGACTCCGGGCATGAGTTCCCTGTCCTCCTCCGCGTCGCGCAGGCACTCGAGCATGGAGGCCTGCCAGTTGAGGAAGGTCGAGGCGTCACGCATGCCGAAGCTGCCCTGTTCCACGGCGAGCCGCACACCCGCGCGCAGCATGGGGTCGATGGGGAGCTGGTGGGCCCAGACCAGGGTGATGTCGACAAGACGCTGCAGCCCCCGGGAGGTCAGGCGCGGCTCGATCGCCTGGTGCTGTTCGTTCATGACCGCGACGGCGAGGGCTTCCTTGTTCTTGAAGTGGAAGTACATCGCTCCCGCGGTGAGTTCAGCGCGCGTCAGGATGCTGGTGACCAGGGCGCCGGTGTAGCCCTTCTCGTCGAATTCCACTGCTGCCGCACGGAGAAGCACCTCGCGGGTGCGGACCGCCCGGTCCTGCTTGAGTCGCGGCATCGCCACCATCCCTGCCGTGGTACATCGTTCGACAAAAAAAAGAACACCCTTTATGTTATCCGTGATCGGTGCCGTGGTCCAACCAACGGGCGCATGCACCGGCCGTCATATGAAGCCTGGGGGGAGGCCGCATGACACACCTGTCTGCTGATGCCATTTTTGTGCCGCTCGGCGGCCACTCCTCCTGTGCTGACCTGCCTCTGCCTGTCGCTGCCTCAGGCGCCGTCCCGCCGCGCTCGACAGTTGTGGATCTTCCCGACACTGTTTCTGGAGTACGCCATGCTGCTCATGCCTGCTTCTACAGTCCCAGCTCCTCGCACGGCCTGTGTGCCGAGCGAACTCGTCCACAAGAGACGCACCGGTGAGGTGCTCCTGACCCAGTGGCGCCGTACCGCACCCGATGCCTTCACCGTCACGGCCCGCTGGCCCACCGACCACCCCTTCTACGCCGTGCGCCGCACGCTGCACGACCCGCTGCTGCTCAGTGAGACGATCCGGCAGATCTTCCCTCTGCTCTCCCACGCCGAGTACGACGTACCGCTCGGGCACCACCTTCTGTGGGACTACTACGACTACTCGTTGACCCGTGACGCCCTGGATGCCGAGCAGCTGCCGCCTCTTCTCGACCTGCACGTCACCTGCCTGGAAGCCGTCCGCCGCGGCGGGCGTGTCACCGCCCTCACCCTGCGGATCGACGCGGTGCGCGGCGGACTGCCGCTGGCAACGGCCCATACCCGGTTCACAGTTCAGAGCCCCGCGATCTACCGGCGGCTGCGCGGCGACCACGGCACGACCCACGTGGTGCCCGTCCTGCCCGTGCCCTCGCCCGTGCCGCCGTCCCGCATCGGGCGCACCTCCTGCAGCGACGTCGTCCTGTCGCCGTCCGGTGACCCGGACCGCTGGCAGCTGAGGGTCGACAACCGCCACCCCATACTCTTCGACCACCCTTTGGACCACGTCCCGGGCATGCTGCTGCTGGAAGCCGCACGTCAAGCCGCCCAGGACACGCACCACCAGCAGGCCATGGTGGCCGTCGCGATGAACAACCGCTTCTCGCGCTACGTCGAGTTCGACGCCCCCTGCTGGGTCGAGGCGAAGCCGCTGCCCGACGACACGCTGGGGCGCACCCGCATGGACATCGTGATGCGGCAGAACGGCTCGGAGCATTACTCCGCCACCGTCACCCTCGAGCCGGCGCCCACCGCACCCGCCACTCCCCCGCGCCGGGGAAGCCACTCCCGGCGGAGCTCCGACCGCTAGCGACAAGGCGGACGGGCGCCCCGCAGCCCGGGGAGCCCGTCCGCCGCGCGGCGGCCCCGACGGCGACGCCGAGGGGCACATGCCCCGTGCATGTGCGGGCGTCGGTCGCTTCGGTCGCTGAAAGGAACCATCAATGCTCACTGACCTGCGGTTTTCTGGCAGCGTCGCCTTGTGGTGCGCCGCGCGGGGCGGCGGCCGACGGCCCCTCGATCCGGGAGTCCGTACGTGAGCCGTCCCCAGGCCCCCCAGGCCTCCGAGCACGGCCTGGTGCCGGACAGCCTGAGCGACCGCGGCAACGCCAAGATGTTCGTCGCCCTGTACGGACGGGACTTCCGGCATGTGCCGGGTCTCGGCTGGTACCGGTGGTGCGGCTACCGGTGGGTGACCGACGAGGACGACACGGTGCTGTGGGCCGCGGGCGAGATGGCCGAGTCCCTCGCCGAGACCGACCCCCGCGGGCGGCACACCGGCTCCGCACTGCGCCGCCACCGCCGCCGCGCCCTGTCCACGTCGGGCATGAAGGCCATGCTGATCCAGGCCAGGGCCGCCCCCGGCATGGTCCTCAACGCCGCGCTCCTGGACGCCGACCCGTACGCCCTGTGCACCCCGGAAGGGATCGTCGACCTGCACAACGGGACGGTCGCCGCCCCGGATCCCGAGAAGCACCTGCACTCGCGGGCCACCAGCGTGCCCGCCCTGCCCATGGCCACCCCGCGCTGGCACCGCTTCCTCAGCGACACCTTCGGCGACGACACCGAGGGCCGCCAACTCATCGACTTCCTGCACGAGTTGCTCGGCTACTCGATCACGGGTGACGTCGGCGCACAGATCATGCCGTTCCTCTACGGGCAGGGAAAGAACGGCAAGAGCGTCCTGCTGGACGTGATGGTCAAACTGCTCGGGGACTACGCGGACGCGGCCCCGCCCGGCTTCCTCATGGCCCGCCCCTTCGAAGGACACCCCACCGACCTGGCCGAGCTGCACGGACGGCGCATCATCGTCTGCTCCGAACTCAAGCCCGGCGACCGGTTCGACGAGGCCCGCTTCAAGCACCTGACCGGCGGCGACCGGATCAAGGCCCGCCGGATGCGGCAGGACTTCTTCTCCTTCGGCCCCACCCACAAGCTGTGGCTGCTCGGCAACCACCGCCCCGAGGTCGGCACCGGCGGCTACGCCTTCTGGCGCCGGATGAAACTCATTCCCTTCGAGCGGACCGTCGCCGACGACCGAAAGGTCGACAACCTCGCCGACATCCTGGTCAGGGAGGAAGGCCCGGGCATTCTCCACTGGCTCGTCACCGGCGCCCGCCGCTACCTCAACGGCCCCCGCGACCTCACGGGGCCGCAGCGGGTCCAGACGGCCACCACCGCCTACGCCGAGACCGAGGACCACACCGGGCGCTTCCTGAGCGAATGCTGCGTCCTCGGCCCCGCCCTGCGCGCCGAACAGGCCCAGCTCTACAGCGAGTACAAGGACTGGTGCCAGCTCGAGGGCGCCGGCCCCGTCTCCTCCCGCACCTTCGCCGCACGGGTCAGGGACGCCGTCGGCATCGCCACACCCAAAGCGATGATCCTGTCGAACCAGCGCAGGTTCTACCCCGGGATCGGACTGCGGGAGGAAGAGGAAGAGACCTCATGAGCGCCCTCATCGAGCCCCAGCAGCTCAGCGACGAGACCGAGACCGTCTGGCTCGAGGACATCGAACCCCTCGACTACGTCCGCCAGAGTCTCGACCGCCTCGCCACCCGCCGGGGGAAGCCGGCCTACCACCGCGACGGCCGCATGGTCGGCTATGCCGTGCTCGGCCCCGGAGCACGCGCCTCCCCCGCCTCGGGAACCTTCCTCCGCCGGGTGTTCTGGCTCCTCCCGCACGACCGCGACGGCCGGCCCGACGGCCTGTACTCCTGCGGAGCCCCCTCCGAAGCGGTCGACCCCCGCACCATCGCGCCCCGCACCAAGGGCTACAAGACCCAGCGCTCCGAGGGCGGCCCCGAGTCCGACGCCATGCGCGAACTCGGGATCACGCTGCCCAGGACCTGACCACGTCATGGAGCTCTCCAGCCAACCTTGAGCCGGTCCCAAGACGCTCCCCATACGTTGCTCGGCGCGGTCGGCGTGAAAGGTGCTACAGGACTGTCCGGAGCCGCAGGACACAGGGCCGTCCTGACAGAACTCCGGAGGAACCAGCCATGACCGATGCCAAGACTTCCCACGCCGCTCCGGTGGCGGGCACCCCGGCGGTACCTGCCGGAGTCGCGGCCCCCTTCACCGCGCTGCTGGTGGCGGTGCTGTCGTTCTCGCTGATGCAGACGATGGTCGTACCCGTACTCCCGGACCTGCAGCGGGAGTTCGGCGCCAGCACTACGGGCGTCTCCTGGGTGCTCAGCTCGTTCCTGATCACCGCTTCCGTGGCCACCGCCCTGCTCGGCCGGGTCGGTGACATGTTCGGCAAGCGCCGTGTCCTCATCGGCTGCCTCAGCGTGTTCGCCGGCGGCACCCTGCTCTGCGCCGTGTCGAACTCCCTGGGACTGCTGATCGCGGCCCGCGCCGTACAGGGCGTCGGCTCCGCCGCCTTCCCGCTCGCCTTCGGCATCATCCGCGATCAGTTCCCCTCCGAGCGGGTGCCCGTCGCCATCGGCCTGATCAGCTCCACGTTCGGCATCGGCTTCGGCATCGGCCTTGTCCTGCCCGGCCCGATCGTGGACGCGCTGAGCTGGCACTGGGTCTTCTGGCTCGGTCTCGCCGTGATCGCGCTCGGCATCCTCGCGGTCGTCGTGTTCGTCAAGGAGTCCGCCAACCGCTCACCCGGCCGCATCGACTGGGCCGGCGGAGTACTGCTGAGCGGCGCCGTCGTCGCCCTGCTGCTCCCCATCAGCCAGGGCGCGTCCTGGGGCTGGGGCTCGCCGGCTGTCATCGGCCTGTTCGTGGCAGCCGTGGTGCTCGGCGCGGTGTTCGTGGCCGTGGAGCGCCGGGTCCACGAGCCGTTGATCGACATCGAACTGCTGCGCCGCCCCGCCGTCGCGACCTCCCATGTGGCCGCGCTCATCATCGGTTTCGGCATGTACGGGGCGTTCACGCTGGTGCCGCTGCTCGCCCAGACGCCCCCCGAGGTGGGCTTCGGATTCGGTTCCTCGGTCACCGGAGCCGGGCTCTTCATGGTGCCGATGGCCGTCACCATGCTCATCGCCAGCCCGTTGTCCGGCCGGATCGGCGCAGCGGTCGGCTTCAAGCTGCCGCTGGTCCTCTCCTGTCTGATCGGCGTGGTGGGCTTCGCGATCTACGCGGCCGGACACGACCGGGAGTGGGCGATGTACGTCGGCTCCGGCGTGCTCGGCATCGGCGTGGGCCTGGCCTACGCCGCCCTCGCCAACCTCGTGGTGGCAGCCGTCGACCCGCGCCAGACCGGCGAGGCCACCGGCATCAACACCATCATGCGGACCATCGGCAGCTCCCTCGGCGCGCAGATCGCCGCGTCGATCGTGGCCTCCGAAACAGTGCCGGGCACCAAGATCCCGGCCGAGTCCGGGTACACGACGACGTTCGTCATGTCGGCGATCGCCCTCGGTGTCGCCGCTCTCGCGGCGCTCGCCGGGCCCGGGTCCCTGCGCGGGACCGCCGCGTCCCATGCGAGTGCCGCGGCGCCGGAGCCCAGCGGTTCACCCGCCCGCTGAGTTGCTCCGCAGCGGCGGGCGGGTCTCGGCGGCCGCGCGGCATTCCTCCAGGAACGCCAGGGCCCGCAGGTGATAGGTGCGGGCCGCCCAGCCGAGACTGATGTTGTGGCCCGCGTCGGGCTGACGCTCGACCCGCGCCCGGGTTGCCGCCAAGGGCTTCAACAGGGCCTGGATCGCGTCGTCGTCATGGCGCCACCATTGTTCCTGCTCGGCGAAGGTGAAGCGCGTGGGCACGTGTACCCGGCCGGCGAGGCGCGGGTACAGCTCCGGCCACGACAGTGCCTCCCGGGCCTCGATCGCCGGCACGGGAGTGATCAGGGACCGCCCGAGCCCGAAGGCGCCCGGCGGGTACAGACGCAAAGAGCCCCAGTGGCGGCGCCACGCGCCGCGCCCCAGTTCATGGGGAAGGTGCTGCGGATCGACCGCGAGCCTGCTGCCGAGTCCCGAGATGTCGACGCCGAGCAGGGGCAGACCCTGCGGGTCGGCGGCCGTGGCCAGCGCCAGTTTGCCGCCGTTGGAGTGCGCCACGACGAAGAAACCCGCACCGGTGTCGTGCTCCCGTGCGAAGTCCGTGAGCGCCCTGCGCAGGGTCGCGGCCTGCTCGGCGAGGTGCTGGCCGAGCGGCAGATCACGGGCCGATGCCCCGTACCCGGGGCGGTCCACCGCCAGGACGGTGTAGCCGAGTCCGGCGCCGAGCTCCAGCAGGGAGAGTCCGGGCCTGGCCTGGCTGTGGAAGTAACCGGCGCTCATGCCCGCGCCGTGCAGGGCCACCACGACGGCGGACGGGCCGGCTCCCGGTGCCTTGGCGAGCATGCCGGACAGGGTGGTCCTGCCTGCGGTGAGCGTGATGTCGTGCACGGTGCGCCTCACATCCGTACGGCCTGGTGGCGTATGGAGTCCAGCAGGGCCGCCTGGTGCAGTGAGGCGGGGTTCACGGCGCTGTTGGCACGGACGGCGTGCGCGAACGCGGAGAGGGTGCGCGCCACCTGGTCGTCGGCGGCCAGGGCGAGGTTCTCGGTGCCGGTGGACCGTTCCAGACGCACCTGGGGCGGCTGACCGGCCGGTGGGGTGAAGGCCCGGTCGACCGTGATGCGCCCTTCGCTGCCCCACAGTTCGTACGTGCAGCGGTAGGCGTGGTCGAGACCGAAGGCGAGCTGCGCCGTGACGCCCTGCGAGGTGTGCAACAACGCGGTGCCGGCGATGTCCACCCCGTGGTCGGGGTCGAAGGTGAGGGTGGCGCCGGTGACCCGGAGGTCCTCGCCGAGGAAGTGCAGGGCGGCCCGGACGGGGTAGACGCCGGTGTCCCACAGGGCCCCGCCGCCGAGTTCGGTGCGCAGCCGGATGTTGTCGGGGCCAAGGCGCGGGATGGCGAACGCCGCCTGGAACGAGCGCAGTTCACCGATCGCGCCGCTGTCCACCAGTGCGCGGACCTCCCGGTGCTGCGAGTGGTGGACGAACATGACGTTCTCCATCAGCACCAGGCCCTTCTCGTCGGCGAGCCGGGCAAGGGCCCTGGTGCTTTCGGCGTCGGTGGTGAGGGGCTTCTCGGCGAGGACGTGTTTGCCGGCGTGCAGGGCGCGTTCGGCCCATTCGGCGTGCAGGGCCGCGGGCAGCGGGGCGTAGACGGCGTCGATGTCGTCGCGCCTGATGAGGGCGGAGTAGCCGTGGACGGGGCGGCAGCCGAAGCGTTCGGCGGTCTCGCGGGCCATGGCGGGGCTGCGGCTCGCGACCGCGACCGGCCGCACGTCCGGGGCGGCCGCCATCGCCGGCAGCATGCGCCGCCGGGCGATGTCGGCGCAGCCCAGGACACCGATGCGCAGGGGCCGCGTCACAGCCGCGCCGCGTTCGATGTCAGGCAGGAGAGCAGCGTGCGGGCCTGGACGTTGAGGTAGTGGTTGTGCCGCAGGAGCGCGGTGAGCTGACCCGGGGTCGCCCACAGGTAGCCCTCGGGCGCGTAGTCGTCGGCGGCGTCCACGAACAGGTAGCGGCTTTCGGCGTTGAGGAAGCGGCCTCCCTCTTCCGAGTGGATGGCTTCGTACCGGATGCGGGAGGGGTCTGCGGTCAGGATGTCGTCGAGGAAGGGGGGCCGGTCCTCGGCCGGCAGGTGCGCGTAATTGCCGGGTGTGTACTGCACGGTGGGGCCGAGCTCCAGGGTGTCGGCGAAGCCCGCTTCGACCCGGGCGTGTACGAGCAGGTGTGGAACGCCCTCGAACCTCCGGGTCAGGAACGCGGTGACGCCGAGCCCCTGCGGTTCGAACAACGGCTGTGTCCAGTGGGCGACTTCGCGGCTTCCGGCGCGGACGCCGACAGCCACGACGCTGAAGTAGCGGCCGCTCTCATGGACGATGGAGTCGTCCCGGTGCACCCATCCCGGTATCCCGGCCAGCGGGACGCGCTCGGCCCGCAGGTCGAGCCGGGCACGCTCGGCGGTGATCCAGGAGAGCAGTCCGGTGTCGGTGTGCAGGGCGGTGGACGCGGTGTCGGGGGTGGGGGCGCAGGCCAGGACCGTACGCGCGTCCATGTTGACGGCGTTGTCCTGGCGCAGGAGTTCGCCGATCTGGCCGAGGGTGAGCCAGCAGAAGTCGTCGTGCGGCGGCACGTCGCCGATGGCTTCGACGAGCATGTTGCGGTTGCTCTTGCGGTAGAACCACGAGCCGTGCTCGGACTGCAGCGCGTCGGCGAGGATCCGGCCACGGGTGGGGTCGGTGAAGTACTCGAGGTAGCGCACCGGCGCACCGCGGTGCGCCTGGGTGTAGTTGCTGCGTGTGGCCTGCACCGTGGGAGAGAGCTGCAGCAGGTTGCGGTTCCCCGGCTCCATCTTCGCCTGCATCAGGAAGTGCGGGACTCCGTCGAACTCCTTGACGAGGATGCCGAGTATCCCGACTTCCGGCTGCTTGATGATCGGCTGGTACCACTCGCGGAACGGGCCGTGGGACGTGGTGACCCGCAGTCCCTCGACGCTGAAGAAGCGGCCGCTGCGGTGGACGAGATTGCCGGTGCCGTCCTGGAAGCACCAGTTGTCCAGGGCGGCGAAGGGGATCCGGTCGACCTGGAAGGCGTGGGCCCGGCGGCGCGCTTCGAGCCATCCGGGGACGTCGCCGGTGCGCAGTCCCGAGCCGGTGGTGGTGGCCGCCGAACGGGCGATGCGGTGTGCGGTGCCCGCGTCGCCGCGGGGCCCGGGCCGGGCCCGCTCCGTCGTGCCGTACGGCGTGCGGGGGGCCAGGGGCGTCGTCATGCGTGGGCCCCCACGAACTCCTTCACCGACTGGACGACGTAGTCGAGCATCTCGTCGGTCAGCGCCGGGTACACGCCGATCCAGAAGGTCTGTTCGGTGACGATGTCGCTGTTGGCGAGGCCGCCGACCACGCGGTGCGGCCGGCCGATGTAGGCGGGGTGCCGGGTCAGGTTCCCGGCGAACAGGCGCCGGGTGCCGATCTTGCGGTTCTCCAGGAAGTCGACGAGCGCGGCCCGTGAGAAGGGCGCGTCGGGGTCGACGGTCAGGGCGAACCCGAACCAGCTCGGGTCGCTGCGCTCGGTGGCGCGGGGCAGGATCAGGTGCGGCACGCCTTCAAGGCCCTCGCGCAGCCGGCGCCAGTTGTGCCGGCGTGCGGCGCAGAAGTCGTCGAGCTTGTCGAGCTGGGTCAGGCCGAGGGCGGCCTGGATGTCGGTCGCCTTCATGTTGTAACCGACGTGGGAGAAGATGTACTTGTGGTCGTAGCCCTCCGGCAGGGTGCCCATCTGGTACTTGAACCGCTTGAGGCACTTGTTGGTCTCGCCGGGCTCGCACCAGCAGTCGCGGCCCCAGTCGCGCAGTGACTCCACGATCCGGGCGAGCGCGAGGTTCGAGGTCAGGACGCAGCCGCCCTCGCCCATGGTCAGATGGTGGGCGGGGTAGAAGCTGACGGTCGTCAGGTCACCGAAGGTCCCGGTCAGCCGGCCGTCGTACGTCGAGCCGACCGCGTCGCAGTTGTCCTCGATGAGGAACAGGTCGTTGTCCTCGGCGAGTTGGGCGATCTCGGCGACCTCGTACGGGTTGCCGAGTGCGTGCGCGATGATGATGGCGCGGGTGCGGGGGCCGATGGCCTGGGCGACCCGGTCGGCAGTCGTGTTGTACGTCCCCAGCTCGACGTCGACGAAGACCGGGACGAGACCGTTCTGGATGATCGGGTTGACGGTGGTCGGGAAGCCGGCGGCGACGGTGATCACCTCGTCGCCCGGACGCAGCGCGCGGTCCTCCAGCAGGTGCGAGGTGAACGCCGTCATCGCCAGCAGGTTCGCGGACGAGCCGGAGTTGACCAGATGCGCCTTGCGGTGCCCCAGCTTGCGGGCGAACCGCGACTCGAATTTACGTGAGCTGGTGCCGGCGGCGATCCGCATCTCCAGGGCGGCCTCCACCAGGGCCGTCCTGTCGTGTTCGTCCAGAACGGCACCGGCGGGCCATATCTCGGTGGTGCCGGGGACGAAGGGGCGATCGTCCTGGGCCTCCAGGTGGAACTTCAACGTCGCGTCGAGCACGAGGTCCTTGTGGGCGTTCATGAGGTGCTTCCTTCCCAGCGCTGGGCGCCGCCGTCGTCGCTCGGGTGCTTCATGGGCTTCCACCAGGACGGATTGGCCCGGTACCAGTCGACGGTGTCGGCAAGACCTCGGTCGAAGGGGATCCTCGGGGCGTAGCCGAGTTCCTCGCGGATCTTGGTCTCGTCGAGCGAGTAGCGCCGGTCGTGGCCCTTGCGGTCGGCGACGCGGCGGATCAGGGAGCGGCCGGCGCCGCACAGGTCGATGAGGCGCTCGGTGATGTGCGCGTTGGTCCGCTCGTCGCCGCCGCCGACGTTGTAGATCTCGCCCGCGCGACCGCGGGACAGGACCAGTTCGATCGCCCGGCAGTGGTCGTCCACATGCAGCCACTCGCGGATGTTGCTCCCGTCGCCGTACAGCGGAACGGGCACGCCCTCCAGGAGGTTGGTCGTGAACAGCGGGATGAGCTTCTCGGGATGCTGGTAGGGGCCGTAGTTGTTCGAGCAGCGGGTGATCGACAGGTCGAGCCCGTGGGTGCGCCAGTAGGCCCGCGCCATCAGGTCGGAGGACGCCTTCGAGGCCGCGTAGGGGGAGTTGGGCAGCAGCGGCCACTCCTCGGTCCAGGAGCCTTCCTCGATGGAGCCGTACACCTCGTCGGTGGAGACGTGCACGAACCGCTCGACGCCGGCGGCCAGGCAGGCGTCGAGCAGCGTCTGGGTGCCGCCCACGTTCGTCCGGACGAACTCGGCCGCGGAGTCCAGCGACCGGTCGACGTGGGACTCGGCGGCGAAATGGACCACGGCGTCGTGACCGGGCAGCACGTCGTCGAGCAGCGCACGGTCGCAGATGTCGCCGACGACGAAGTGCAGCCGGGGGTGGTGCGCCGGGAGGCTGTCGCGGTTGCCGGCGTAGGTGAGTTTGTCGAGGACGGTGACGTCGGTGTGCTCGTGGCCCGCGTAACCGCCGTCGAGCAGGGTGCGTACGAAGTGGGAGCCGATGAATCCGGCGCCGCCGGTGACCAGCAGTCTCATCGCGTCCCCCGGGGCCTTGTCCGGGCCGGGGCCCCGTGTGACAACAGCAGATCCTGCATGGAGATCTCCTCGTGGTGGTTCGGCGGGGTGTCCGGCCGGGGTCGGCCGCTGTCGGGCGGGCGCAGCCATGCCTCGGGGAACCGGTGGACGTCGATCGTGGCGGGGGCGGGGCCCCACACCGCGGCCGCGGCGGCGTGCCCCGGCCCGCAGGGGATGTCGATCACGGACCAGCCCTGCGGGTGGCGGTCGGTGTCGGCGCCGAGGTAGTCGGCTCCCGGGGAGCGGCTCAGACCGGTTCCCAGCCCTTTGAGGTAGGCCTCCTTGCGGGTCCAGATGCGGCCGAACACGACGCTGCGTGCCGGGCCTTCCTCGCTCGCCGCCAGTTCCCGCTGCTCGTCCTGGTGCAGGGCGCGTGAGCACACCTCGACGGTCTCCGCCCCGGGGAGCTGTTCCACGTCGACACCCAGCGGTACGGCCGCGATCCCGACCAGGGCCACCTCACCGCTGTGCGACAGGGAGAAGTGCAGGGCCGGGGGCAGGGCCGACAGGCTGGGGCGGCCGTGGGGCTCACCGCAGCCGGGGCACGGTTCGCGCCTAAACCGGATGTCCCGGGCGGGAATGCCGGTGTACCGGCTGAGCAGACGGCGCAGGGCGACGTGAGCGGTCGTGTACAGGAGGGCGTCGGGGGGCCTGACGAACGCGGTGGCGCGTTCGCGCTCGTGCTCGTCGAGCTCGGAACCGTCGAGCAGTTCGGCGCCCGGACCGTCCGGCGTGGCCACCAGCCACAGGTCGACCCGGTCCGGCGACACGGTGAATCCGGAGAGGCCGGGCCCGGGCGGTCCCGTCCGGGCCGGCAGTTCGCGCCGATTCATACCGACTCGCCGAACCCACACGGAGAGTTCACCGTATCCGGACCGAGCTGGCGCGTGAGGCAGTCGATCAGTTCAGCGGCGCTGTTGGCGAGCAGCACCCGTTGCAGGTTCAGCTGGACGTGCAGTGCGCTCTCGATCCGGTATTGGAGTTCCATGCCGGCGATGGAGCCGACACCGAGGCTGTTCATGGTCTTGGCCTGCGTGTCGACCTGGTGCGGGTCGATGCCCAGCAACCGCCCCAACTCCTGGCGTACGTACGTGTCCAGGGCCCGGCGGCGCTCGTCGTATCCGAGCGTGGCCAGTGCGGCGCGGTCGGGGACGGTCACGAGCGTGCGCGGGCTTTCGGTGTCCGGCGTCCGTTGGGCTGTCATCAGGGCTTCCCAGATCGAGGAGGGTCCAGGGGCGGTGACGGCCGGCGCGCCGCAGGGGGCGCGGCGGCCGTCGGGAGGAGCTAGGCGCTGGCCAGGCGGGCCAGCTGGGCGTTGACCGCGGCAACGAGTGCGCGAGGGGTGGTGTTGTCCGTGAACACCTCGTCATCGAGCTCGATGCCGAATTCGCGTTCGATGCGGCCGCCGGTCTCGAGGAGCGCGAGGGATTCGTAGCCCAGCACCTCGAAGTCGGTGTCCAGGATGTTGCCGTCGAGATCCACGCTCTCGTCGGCTCCCGCCCCGTCCAGAAGGATGCGGGTGAGGTCCTGGAGGGTGAATTCCTGCTCTGACATGTGGGTCCCTTCATCGGTCTGCCGCATCCGGGGTACGCGGACACGGGGCGCGTGGGGGGCGTCCGCTGCCGGCCGGGGGAAGACGGCAGCGGACGCCGGCAGGTGGCTCAGTCGACGGCTCGCAGGACCATCGCGGAGTTGAATCCGCCGTGCCCGCGGGCGAGGACGAGCGCCGTGCGCACCGAGGCGGTGCGCGGGTGAGTGGTGACCAGGTCGATGTCGTATTCGGGCGATGGCTCCACGTGGGCGGTCGGAGGGATCAGGCCCTCCCGGATGGTCAGGGCGGCGCAGACCACGTCGAGGGGCGCGGCCCCTGCGCAGAGCCGGCCGATGGTGGTCTTCGGCGCGGTCACCGGGACGCCGAACACGCCGAACACCGCGGTCAGCGCGTCGGCCTCCTCGCGGTCGAGTCGCAGGGTGCCCGCGGCGTCGGCGAAGACGACATCGATCTCCGAGGCGGGCAGGGCGGCGTCGGTGAGCGCGAGGTCGATGGCCCGGCGCAGGCCGGGTGCCCGCCCGCTGCCGGGCCGGGGGTCGAAGGTCGATGCGTGGCCCGCGATCTCGCAGTAGACGTTGCCGGCGCCACGCTCGATCGAGTTCCGCTCGGCCTCCAGGATCAGCAGCGCTCCGCCCTCGCCCGGGACGTGGCCGTCGGCGGCACGGTCGAAGGGCAGGTAGGCGCGCTCCGGGCGGTCGCTGCCGCAGACGTGGCCGCCTGCCAGGTGGGTGACCCACCCCCAGGGGCACAGGGACGCGTCGATGCCGCCGCTGACCATCAGCTTGCTGCCGCGGCGGATGTGGCGGCGGGCCTGGGCGAGGGCGTCGAGGCCGCCCGCCTGGTCGCCGACGAGCACTCCGGCGTGACCGCGCAGTTCGTTGTGGACCGATATCTGCCCGCTGTTGGCGGCGTGGAACGAGGCGAAGGACTGGTACGCGCTGACGTATCTGTTGCCCTGGGACCACAGTTTCCTGAGCTCCTGCTGGCCGAACTCGACGCCGCCGAATCCCGCGGCGGTGACGACGCCGACGTCGTACTCGGGAAGCGCGCCGGGGTCCACGCCTGCGTCCTGGAAGGCGTGGGAGGCAGCCGTCAGGGCGAGCTGGGTCGACCGGTCGGTCTGCCGGACGAGCCGGCCGGGCAGATGGTCCTGCGGGGTGAAGTCGGGTATCTCACCGGCGAGTTGGGCCGGGTAGGGCGAGGGATCGAAGCGGGTGATCCGGCCGATGGCGTTCTTGCCCACACGTGTGGCGGCCCAGTAGTCCGCCACACCCATTCCGTGGGGGGTGGCGACGCCGATGCCGGTGACCAGGGTCCGGATCTTCATGCCGCGCTCCTGTCCGGCCGGGCCAGCACCATCGCGCTCTGGAATCCGCCGAATCCGCTGGCGACGGTGAGCACGGTGTCGGTGCGGTGCTCACGCGCGGTCAGGGGGACGTAGTCGAGGTCGCACTGTGGGTCGGCGGTATGGAGGTTCGCGGTCGGCGGCACCACGTGGTGGCGCATCGCCAGTACCGACGCGGCGATCTCCAGGGAGCCGACCGAGCCCAGCGAGTGGCCCACCATGGATTTGATGGAGCTCACCGGTGTGCGGTGGGCGTGTGCGCCGAGCCCGCGTTTGAACGCCGCGGTCTCGTGGCGGTCGTTCTGCTTCGTGCCCGAGCCGTGGGCGTTGACGTAGTCGATGTCCTCGGGGTTGGTCCGCGCCTCGTCGAGCGCGACGGTGATGGCCTCGGCCAGCTCCCGTCCGTCGGGGCGCAGTCCGGTCATGTGGAAGCCGTTGCTGCGCGTGGCGTAGCCGGCGATCTCGGCGTAGATCCGGGCGCCTCTGGCGCGCGCCGCGGTCAGCTCCTCCAGGACGAAGACCGCGGCCCCCTCACCGAGCACGAAACCGTCGCGGTCGGCGTCGAAGGGGCGGGAAGCGGCCTGCGGCTCGTCGTTGTGGGTGCTTGTGGCCTTGATCGCGTCGAAGGAGGCCAGCGTGATCGGCGTGATCGGCGCGTCCGTCGCACCGGTGATCATCACGTCCGCCGAGCCTTCCCTGATGAGATCGGCCGCGTGGGCGACGGCGTCGAGTCCCGATGTGCAGCCGGTGGACACGACGGTGGCGGGTCCCTCGGCGCCGGCGGTCCAGGCCACCTCGGCCGCGAACGAGCTCGGCACGGCGTGCCGGTACAGGTGCCCCGAGGCGTAGCGGACATCGACGAGGTCGAGTCGTCCGTCGTCGCTGACCACGCGGTACTCGGCGTCGAGTCCCCCCGCCGCGCCGACTCCGCTGCCGATGCTGACGCCGGTGCGGTGCGGTGCGGACCCGGCGCCTTCGAGCCCACTGTCGGCGAGGGCCTCGCGGGTGCTGACCACGGCGAACTGGGCGGCGCGGTCCATGCGTCGTATCTCCTGCGGGGTCAGCCCGTGTCGCGCCGGGTCGAAGTCGATCTCGGCCGCCACCCGGGAGCGGAAGGGGCTCGGATCGAAGAGGGTGATGCCCCGGGTCGCGGTGCGGCCGGAGCTCAGCAGGTCCCAGAAACCTTCGATGCCGGTGCCGCCCGGCGCGAGCACGCCCACGCCCGTGATCACTACCCGTCGGTTCACTGGTGGCCTCTCCTCGTGTCGGGGGTTTCACACGGCGGCTCAGGACAGAGCGGCGGATGTTGACTACGAGCTTGTTCGCCCGGCGCATGTGCTTCAAGGCACCGCCGGTCAGGTCCGGGTGATGTTTCTTCAGGCCTTCGCACGAGGCATCACGGCAGGTGAGAGAAACTACAGAGAAGTGCAAGGACGGCTGATACGACCGTTCCGGTGCCGCTCGAACACGAAAGGTCCCCCGGCCCTGTCGGGCCGGGGGACTCAGGTGGTGGCGTGTCAGGCGCAGCAGACCGGCAGCCCGCCGTGGAAGGTGATCATCTCGGAGAAGAGTTCACCGATGTCCAGCTGGTGCCCCGGCAGCGCGCCGGCCGCTTCGGCGTAGGCGCGGTGCAGGTTGGGCACGAGGCGTTCACTGTCCAGGAGCGCCGCGAACTCGCCCAGGTCCGCCTCGTGCGCCGCCTGCAGCGGAGTGAGCCCCGCGGCGATGCCGTCGGATGCCAGGCGTTGGACGTAGCGCAGATAGTTCTCGGTGGCGTCCAGGAGCTCGGGCCCGCCGACCGGGCCGTGCCCGGCGACGACGGTGCCCGGCGCGAGGGCGCGCAGTTTCCCGATCACGGCGAGCGAACCGGCGACCGATCCGGTGAGACAGAACGGGGTGGCGCCGGACATCACGACGTCCCCGGTGAACAGGACCCGCTGCTCGGGCAGCCACACGACGGTGTCGTTGGTGGTGTGGGCGGTCCCCAGATGCATGAGTTCGGCGCGGACATCGCCCAGATGCAGCGTGAGGGGTTCCCGGAAGGTGAGGCTCGGGAGTTCCACCGTGATGTCGCCCCAGCGGACGTCGGGCCACAGGCCGGTCAGATGGAGACCGGCGAGCTCCATCTCGGCCCTGGTGCCCTCGTGCGCGATGATCACCGCGTCGTCGGCGAAGACACTGTTGCCGAAGGTGTGGTCACCGTGCGGATGTGTGTTGACGACGTAACCCGGGCCCCGTGGCGAGACCTTGGCGACCGCGTCCCTGAGGGCAAGCGCGCGGTCCAGGGTCGCGGCGGTGTCGATGAGTGCCGCTCGGCCGCCGGCCGTGATCAGACCGGCGTTGTTCAGGCACCAGCCGCCGTCCGGCTGGACGTACGCGTACACATGCTCGGCGACCTCGTGCAGATGCGCGGCGAGGCGGGGCTCGTGGATCACTGCTGTCTCCAGGCTGCAGGGCTTCCCGGCACGTCGACCGCGGTCAACCGGCCGCGGTGAGGGCGAGGTTCTCGGGCCGGGTGAAGTCACGGTTGTAGTAGACGAGCGGCTCCGAACCGCCGATGAACACCGCGTCGACCCGGCCGACCAGGATGCTGTGATCACCGCCGTCCAGGACCTCGTGCAGGGTGCAGGCGACGCGGGCCGCGGCGGTGCTCAGTCCGGGCAGGCCGTATTCGCAGGGTTCCATGTCGCCGTCGGCGAACTTGTCGTGGCCCGAGCGGGCGAAGTGCCGGGCGACGGCGGACTGGTCCACGGACAGGACGTTGACCAGGAACCGGTCCGCCGCGACGAACGCGCCGTGGCAGGAGGCCGTTCTGGCGGGGCAGACGAGGACGAGTGGCGGGTCGAGGGACAGCGAGCTGAACGAGCTCGCCGTGAATCCCCAGCGACGCCCGGTCCTGTCCAAGGTGGTCACCACGGTGACCGGAGTGGGGACATGCGCCATGGCGCGTGCGAACTCCGAGGGGTCGATGACGGACAACGGTCCTCCCTGGCTCTCAATACTGCGATGTGGCTCCCCTGGTTCACGAACCGTGGCGGGCGCGGACGCGCGGCCACGCGCGGGGAATGCGAGGGGTCTTTGCCCCGCTCCTTGGTGAGGGTCACGGCGACGCACGGACCACCATGGCCGAGTTGAATCCGCCACGGCCCCGGGCGAGGACCAGGGCGGTGCGCAGCCCCGGTGCGGGGCGGGTGCGGGTCACCAGGTCGATCGGGCAGTCAGCGGCCGTGTCCTGGACGTTGATGGTGGGTGGGATCACCTGGTCGCGCAGGGCGAGCAGCGCCGCGGCCAGGTCGAGCGACGCGGCGCCCGCGGCGAGGCGGCCCGTCATGGTCTTGGGTGCGGTGACGGGAACGCCTCGCTCGCCGAACAGGCCGGTGAGGGCCTCGGCCTCCTCGCGGTCCGCGCCGCGCCGCCCGGCGGCGTCGGCGAAGACGACGTCGACGTCCGCGGGGCTCACCCCGGCGTCCCGCAGGGCGAGTTCGGCGGCCGCACCCAGTCGTGCGCCGCCCGCGCCGCCGGGGGCCGCGTCGAAGGTGGCCGCGTATCCGGCGACTGAGCCGTAGCTGCGGGCGCCGCGTTCGGCGGCCCACGCCGCGTCCTCCAGGACGAGCAGGGCGCCGCCCTCGCCGACGACATGGCCGTCGGCGTCGGCGGAGAACGGAAGGTAGGCGCGGGCCGGGTCCGCACTGGTGCTCAGTTCCCCGCCGGCCAGGTGCGCGGCCCAGCCCCAGGGGCAGATCGAGGAGTCGACGCCACCGGTGACCAGGAGCTTCACGCCCTTGCGCAGCTGCCGTCGGGCCTGGGCGACGGCATCGAGTCCGCCTGCCTGGTCGGTGACGAGCACTCCGCTCGGCCCCCGCAGCCCGTTCCTGATGGAGATCTGGCCGGTGTTGACGGCGTAGAACCAGGCGAAGGACTGGTAGGCGCTGACGTACTGGCCGCCCTGGCTCCACAGCGCCTGGAGTTCCCGTTGGCCGAACTCGAAGCCGCCCGCGGAACTGGCGGTGACGACGCCCGCGGCGTAGTCGGGGAGCCGGTCGGTGTCCACTCCGGCATTGACGAGGGCCTCGTCGGCGGCGACCAGTGCGAGCCGTGTCATGGGGTCGGTCTGCGGCAGCAGTCGGCCCGGCAGGTGTTGTGCGGCGTCGAAGTCCGGTACTTCTCCGGCGAGTCGGGCCGGATACGGATCGGCGTCGAAGCGCGTCAGCGGGCGGATGCCGCTCTCACCGCGCAGCACGGCTGCCCACCAGGCCTCGGTGCCCAGGCCGTTCGGCGCGGTGACGCCGATGCCGGTGACGACCGGTGAGGCCGTCGCCGGCGCGGTACCGGTGGAGGGCATGTCCAGGGTCTCGGTGCTCATGCTGCCGCTCCCAGCTGTGGGCGGGTGAGGATCATGGCGCTCTGGAAGCCGCCGAACCCGCTGCCCACGCTGAGCACGGTGTCGGTGGGCTGTTCGCGCGCGGTGAGCGGCGTGTAGTCCAGATCGCAGGCGGGGTCGGGCTGGTGCAGGTTCGCGGTGGGCGGCACCGTGTTGTACTCGATCGCGAGGGCGCAGGCCGCCACTTCCAGGGCGCCGATGGCCCCGAGCGAGTGGCCGATCATCGACTTGATCGAGCTGATGGGGACGTTGCGGGCGTGCTCGCCGAGGCTGCGCTTGAAGGCCGCGGTCTCGTGCCGGTCGTTCTGTTTGGTCCCCGAGCCGTGTGCGTTGATGTAGTCGACGGCGCTCGCGTCGAGCCGGGCCTCGTCGAGGGCGACCCTGATGGCCTCGGCCATCTCGACACCGTCGGGGCGCAGACCTGTCATGTGGTACGCGTTGCAGCGGCTGGCGAAGCCGGATATCTCCGCGTAGACGTGGGCGCCCCGGCGGCGTGCGTGCTCCAGGTCCTCCAGGATGAGGACGGCCGATCCCTCGCCGAGCACGAATCCGTTGCGGGTGGCGTCGAAGGGCCTGGAGGCCGATTCGGGCTCGTCGTTGCGCGGTGACGTGGCCTTGATGGCGTCGAAGCAGGCGACGGTGATGGGCGAGATGGGGGCTTCGGTGGCGCCCGCGATCATCACGTCGGCGCTGCCTTCGCGGATGAGTTCCACGGCGTGGCCGACGGCGTCGAGGCCGGAAGTGCACCCGGTGGAAACCATGGACACCGGGCCTTGCGCGCCTTGGCGCCGGGCGACCTCCGCTGCCATGGAACTGGGCACGAAGTAGTCGAAGAGGTGCGGTACGGCGAGGGTGTGGTCGACGTTCCAGCCGCTGCCCGAGCGGCTGACGACGTCGTACTCGGTGTCGAGCCCCATGGTGCAGCCGACGGCGCTGCCGAGGGTGACGCCGGTGCGCGTCGGCTCAAGCTCCGCCATGCTCAGTCCGCTGTCGCCCATCGCCTCGGCGGCGGTGGTGACGGCGAACTGGGCGGCGCGGTCGAGACGGGCCGCCTCTTCCAGGCTGAAGCCGTGCCGGAGCGGGTCGAAGTCGGCTTCCGCCGCGATGCGGGAGCGGAACTGGGAGGCGTCGAAGAGGCTGATGCCGCGGGTCGCGGTGGTACCGGAGGTGAGCAGGGACCAGTACTCCTTGGTGCCCACTCCTCCGGGCGCGACCACGCCTATTCCGGTGATGACGACGCGACGGGTCATGGGGTGTCCTTCGTCGGGTTCGAGTGTCATGCGGCCGCTGCCTCAGGAGTGACGGCTGCCGTCCTGACGGCGACGGCCGCACGCAGCACGGAGACCACGGTGCGCACGTCGGCGTCGCTCAGGCCCGGGTGCAGTGGCAGGCACAGGGTGCGGTCGGCGGCCCAGTCGGACGCGGGCAGTTCGGCGCCGGCCGCGCCGTAGGCCGGGACCTTGTGGAGCGGGGCGTAGCGGAAGGTGGTGTAGATGTCCGCGCGGTACAGGTCGCCCGCGACCTCGTCCCGGATCCGGGGATCCATCTGGACCCAGTAGAAGTAGTGCGTGGACTCGTGGCCTTCGGGCAGCGGAGGAGGGGTCAACAGGCCCGGCAGGTCGGCGAGTTCACGCTCGTACAGGGCTACGATCTCCTTGCGCCTGCCCACCAGTTCGGGGAGCCTGCGCAGTTGCACGGAGCCGATGGCCGCGGTCAGGTCGTTGCCGATGACGCGCCGGCCCGGTTCCGGGATGTCCAGCTCCCACCAGCGTGCGGAGACCTTCGCATAGCCGAACCCGCTGGCCTGGGCGAGCCCGTGGTAGGCCAGGCGTCGCACCCGGGCGGCCTGTTCCGCGTCCTTGACGTAGATCATGCCTCCGTCACCGGTCACCATGACCTTCATCGCGTCGAAGCTCCACATGGCGAGGTCACCGAAGGTGCCGAGGACCTGTCCGTCCACGCTGGACGCGACGGAGCAGGCGGCGTCCTCGACGAGCGTGATGCCCAGTTCACGGCAGCGCGCGGCGATCCGGACGATGTCACCCGGGTAGCCGCCGTAGTGCAGTACGACGACGGCCTTGGTGCGTTCGGTCAGGACGCGCTCGATGTCCTCGAGGGTGGGGTTGAGGGTGCGCCGGTCGGCGTCGCAGAACACCGGACGGGCCCCGGTGCTGACCACCGCGTTGGCGGCGGCGAGGAAGCTCAGCGAGGGCAGCACTACCTCGTCGCCGGACTTCAGGTCGAGCGACTCCATGGCGAGGAAGAGGCCCGCGGTACCGGAGTTGATGAAGACGACGTGCTCGGGCGCAACGTCGAGGTGTGCCGCGAACGCCGCTTCGAAGGCCTTCGTACGGGGCCCGTGACCGAGCCACCGGTCCTGGAACACCCCGGCAACCGCGTCGAGTTCTTCATCCCCTACCTGGGGCTGGAAGAGATTGATCATAGCCGCCTCTCACGTCGTGATGACCCCCCTGAGCGTGGAAAGACCCGCTCGACCCGGGGTCGAAGGCTGGTGGTGTTCCGGCCGGAACAGCCGCCTCGGCCCGCGGTGCGCTCCGGCGCCGGGGCCCGTCCCGAGGCGGCTTCGAGTGCCTTTCCAGGGCCGGCCCCGAGCCTCCCTCTACGTACGTCACGTGTGCCGAGGTCGAGGAGATTGATGTCATGACGGATCAGGGCAAGCGGGTTGCTGTGGTCTCCGGCGCCACCAGCGGGATCGGTCTGGCGGTGGCCCGTCTTCTGGCCGCTCAGGATCACCGGGTGTTCATCGGCGCGCGCAGCGCCGACGAGGTCGCCGCGACCGTCAAGGAACTGCAGGCCGAGGGCCTGGACGTGGACGGCTCGGTTCTCGACGTGCGTTCCGCGGAACAGGTACGGGCGTGGATCCAGGGTGCCGTGGACCGCTTCGGCGGTGTCGACGTGGTCGTCAACAACGCCGGCCGCTCCGGAGGCGGGGTGACCGCGGACATCGACGACGAGCTGTGGAACGACGTCATCGACACCAACCTCAACAGCGTCTTCCGGGTCACACGCGAGGCGCTCACCACCGGTGGGCTGCGGCACAAGTCGTGGGGCCGGATCATCAACATCGCGTCCACGGCGGGCAAGCAGGGCGTCGTCCTGGGCGCCCCGTACTCCGCTTCCAAGCACGGTGTCGTCGGTTTCACCAAGGCGCTGGGCAACGAGCTCGCCCCGACCGGCATCACCGTCAACGCCGTGTGCCCCGGCTATGTGGAGACCCCCATGGCCCAGCGGGTGCGGGCGGGCTACGCGGCCGCCTACGACACCACCGAGGCGGCGATTCTGGAGAAGTTCCAGGCCAAGATTCCCCTCGGCCGTTACTCCACCCCGGACGAGGTCGCGGGCCTGGTCGGCTATCTGGCCTCCGACACCGCTGCCTCCCTCACCTCGCAGGCCCTGAACGTCTGCGGCGGCCTCGGAAACTTCTGATCCCATCGACTCGTCGGAGGAACACCCATCATGACGACCCGTGAGGTGGAGCACGAGATCACGGTCCAGGCGCCGGCCGCCGCCGTGTACAGCTTGATCGCCGAGGTGCGGAACTGGCCACGGATCTTCCCTCCCACCATCTACGTCGACCATGCCCCCCAGGGTCAGCACGAGGAGCTGATCCGGATCTGGGCCACCGCCAACGGCGAGGCCAAGGCCTGGACGTCGCGCCGCACGCTGGATCCCGAGGCGCTGCGGATCACGTTCCGGCAGGAGGTTTCCGCTCCCCCGGTCGCGTCGATGGGCGGCGCCTGGGTCATCGAACCGGTCTCCGCCGACTCGTCCCGGATACGGCTGCTGCACGACTACCGCGCCGTCGACGACGATCCCGAGAGCCTCGAATGGATCGACCGGGCCGTCGACCGCAACTCGCGCTCCGAGCTGGCGGCCCTGCAGCAGAACGTCGAACTCGCCTACGCCTCCGAGGACTTGACGTTCTCCTTCGAGGACACCGTCCAGATCGCCGGATCGGCGAAGGATGTCTTCGACTTCATCGACCAGGCCGGGCTCTGGTCCGAGCGGCTGCCCCACGTGGCCACCGTCCGCCTTCAGGAGGACACCCCGGGGCTGCAGGAGCTGGAGATGGACACCCGCGCCAAGGACGGGTCGGTCCACACCACGAAGTCGTACCGGGTCACGTTCCCGCACCACAAGATCGCCTACAAGCAGACCACGCTGCCGGCGCTGATGACGCTGCACACGGGGTACTGGACCTTCGCGGAGAACGAGGCCGGAGTCGCCGCCTCCTCGCAGCACACCGTCACCATCAACACCGCCAACATCGCGGCGGTCCTCGGCCCGGACGCCACCGTCGCCGACGCCAAGGAGTACGTGCGCGCCGCGCTGAGCACCAACAGCCGCGCCACGCTGGGCCACGCCAAGGACCACGCCGAGCAGCGGGTGGCACGGTGAACGCCCGCGCCCCGCGGGTCTGGTTCGTCACCGGCGCCTCCCGTGGCCTTGGCCGGGCCATCACCGAGGCCGTGCTGGACGCCGGCGACACCGTCGTGGCCACGGCCCGCAGTGTCGAGGCGCTGGACGGTCTGGTCGAAGCCCATGGCGAGCGGGTCGTCCCGCTGGCCCTCGATGTCACGGACCGCGCGGCGGTGTTCGCCTCGGTGGCCGAGGCCGTCGAACGGACCGGCCGCATCGACGTGGTGCTCAACAACGCGGGCTACGGGCTTTCCGGCGCTGTCGAGGAGGTGACCGAGCAGCAGGTCCGCGACCAGTTCGACGTGAACCTGTTCGGCGCGCTGTGGGTCACCCAGGCCGTACTGCCGGTCATGCGCCAGCAGGGTGCGGGCCATCTGCTGCAGATGTCCAGCATCGCCGGCGTCACCACCTATCCGAATCTCGGCATGTACAGCGCGAGCAAGTGGGCCCTCGAAGCGGTCGGCGAGACGCTGGCGCAGGAAGCCGCGGAGTTCGGTGTCCGGGTCACGCTGGTCGAGGCCGGCGAGTTCCGCACCGAGTGGAGCGCGGGCAGCATGGTGCGCGCCACGCCCATGGCCGAGTACGACGAGGTGCTGGCCAAGCGCCGCCACGGGCTGTCCGGCGCCTATGCGCATCTGCAGCCCGGTGACCCGCGCAGGGCGGGTGAAGCGCTGCTGAAGCTCGTCGATGCCGAAGAGCCGCCGCTGCGGCTGCTGTTGGGCAACAGCGCGGCCGACCTGGCACCCCAGGTGCTGCGCCGGCGGCTGGTCGAGTGGCGTGCATGGGACAGCCTGACCCGCACCACCGACTTTCCCGCGCAGACCGCGCCCTGACCACGGTTCTGGTCTCCCCGTGAAGGAGCCCCCGGCCTCTGGATGAATTCCGGAGGCCGGGGGCTTCGGTGTTGCCGGGTGGCTCAGTAGCGGTAGTGGTCGGGCTTGTACGGGCCCTCTACCTCTACGCCGATGTACGAGGCCTGCTCCGGGCGCAGCGTGGTGAGCTTGACGCCGAGCGCGTCCAGGTGGAGGCGGGCGACCTTCTCGTCCAGGTGCTTGGGGAGGACGTAGACGTCGGTGGGGTACTCCTCCTGCTTGGTGAACAGCTCGATCTGGGCCAGCGTCTGGTCCGCGAAGGAGTTGGACATCACGAAGGACGGGTGGCCGGTCGCGTTGCCCAGGTTCAGCAGGCGGCCCTCGGACAGGACGATCAGGACCTTGCCGTCGGGGAACGTCCAGGTGTGGACCTGCGGCTTGACCTCGTCCTTGACGATCCCGGGGATCTTCGCCAGACCGGCCATGTCGATCTCGTTGTCGAAGTGACCGATGTTCCCCACGATCGCCTGGTGCTTCATCTTGGCCATGTCCGAGGCCATGATGATGTCCTTGTTGCCGGTCGTCGTGACGAAGATGTCGACCTGGTCGACGACGTCGTCGAGCGTCGCGACCTGGTAGCCGTCCATCGCCGCCTGAAGGGCGCAGATCGGGTCGACCTCGGTGATGATCACCCGCGCGCCCTGGCCGCGCAGGGACTCGGCGCAGCCCTTGCCGACGTCGCCGTAGCCGCAGACGAGGGCGGTCTTGCCGCCGATCAGGACGTCCGTGGCGCGGTTGATGCCGTCGATCAGCGAGTGGCGGCAGCCGTACTTGTTGTCGAACTTCGACTTCGTCACCGCGTCGTTCACGTTGATCGCCGGGAACAGCAGGGTGCCGTCGCGGTGCATCTCGTACAGGCGGTGGACGCCCGTCGTGGTCTCCTCCGTCACGCCACGGATCTCAGAAGCGAGCTGGGCCCAGTCGAGGGAGCTGTTCTCCAACAGGGCGCGCACCACGGCGAGTTCTTCGCTGTCCGCGGCGGGTAGCTCCCCCGTCTTCTGGTAGTCGACGCCGTTGTGGACGAGCATGGTGGCGTCGCCGCCGTCGTCCAGGATCATGTTCGGGCCGACCTGCCCGGGCCAGGTCAGGGCCTGCTCCGTGCACCACCAGTACTCCTCCAGGGTCTCGCCCTTCCAGGCGAAGACCGGGATGCCCGCGGCGGCGACGGCCGCGGCCGCGTGGTCCTGGGTGGAGAAGATGTTGCAGGAGACCCAGCGGACCTGGGCACCCAGGGCGATCAGGGTCTCGATGAGGACGGCGGTCTGCACGGTCATGTGCAGCGACCCCGTGATCCGCGCGCCGGCCAGCGGCTGGGAGGCGGCGTACTCCTTGCGGATCGACATCAGGCCGGGCATCTCGTGCTCGGCGAGAGTGATCTCCTTGCGGCCGAACTCGGCGAGCGACAGGTCGGCGACCTTGAAGTCCGTGAAGTCAGCGGTGATCTGCGAGGACATACGGTCCACTCCTTGAGTTCAGTACGTTGCGGTGTATCTCAAGCGCTGCCGTCGAGCGGTTGAGCGTGATGTAGTGCAGTCCGGGGGCCCCTTCGGCCAGCAGCCGCTCGGCCATGACGGTGGCGTACTCGACGCCGATGCGGTGTCCGTCGGCCGGGTTGTCGCGCGCGGCTTCGAGGCGGTGCGCCAGGTCCTCGGGGAACGCGGCGCCACTGAGTTCGGCGAAGCGGCTGATCTGACGCACATCGGTGGCCGGCATGATCTCCGGAATGATCGGGGTGTCACAGCCCGCGGCGACCACCCGCTCGCGCAACCGCAGATAGTCCTCCACCCGGAAGAACATCTGAGTGATGGCGTAGTCGGCACCGGCCCGGCACTTGGCGACGAAATGGCGGATGTCCGAGTCCCAGTCCGGCGAACGCGGATGACGTTCGGGAAAGGCCGCGACACCGACCGTGAAGTCGCCCAACTCCCGGACTAGGGACACGAGTTCGTGGGCGTAGGTCAGGCCGTCCGGGTGCGGGATCCAAGGACCGTTCGGGTCGCCGGGCGGGTCGCCGCGCACGACGAGGACGTCCCGGACACCCGCGTCGGCGTACTGGCCGACGATGCGGCGCAGCTCCGCCACCGAGTGCCCGACCGCGGTCAGATGGGCTACGGGGCTCATGGTCGTCTCGGCCGCGACCCGTTTTGTCAGCTCGACGGTACGGTCCCGGGAGGATCCGCCGGCGCCATAGGTGACGGACACGAAGTCCGGGGCGAGCGGTTCGACGCGGCGGATCGCCTCCCACAGCGTGCGCTCCCCCTTGGGGGTCTTGGGCGGGAAGAACTCGAAGGAGAATGTCGGCATCAGCGGCCTCCGCCGGCGTTGAAGTAGCTCGCCTCGGGGTGGTGGAGCACGATCGCGTCGGTGGACTGCTCGGGGTGGAGCTGGAACTCCTCGGAAAGGACGACGCCGATGCGCTCCGGGCCGAGCAGATCCGCGATCTTGGCGCGGTCCTCCAGGTCGGGGCAGGCCGGGTAGCCCAGGGAGTACCGGCACCCCTGGTACTCGGTACGGAACATGCCCTCCATCGCGGACGGGTCACTTCCGTCGATGCCCAGCTCGGTGCGCACGCGGGAGTGCCAGTACTCGGCCAGGGCTTCGGCCAACTGCACGGACAAACCGTGCAGTTCGAGGTAGTCGCGGTAGGAGTCGGCGGCGAACAGCTCGGCGGCGGCCTCGCCGATCTTCGAGCCGACGGTGACGACCTGAAGGCCGACCACGTCGGTCTCGCCGGACTCCTCCGGGCGGAAGAAGTCCGCGAGGCACAGGTTCCGGCCGCGGCGCTGGCGCGGGAAGGTGAACCGGGTCCGCTCGTTCCCGTCGTCGTCCAGGATGATCAGGTCGTCACCCTTGGAGACACAGGGGAAGTAGCCGTGGACCACGGCCGCTTCGAGCAGATTCTCCGTACGCAGCCGGTCGAGCCACATGCGCAGCCTCGGCCGGCCCTCGCTCTCGATGGTGTCGCCCTTGAGCCCCCACTGGCCCTTGAAAAGGGCGTTCTCGTCGAGCCAGGAGGCGTACTCCTTGAGGTGGATGCCCTTGACGACGCGGGTGCCGCGGAACGGCGGCTCGGGGACGGGGTTGTCGGTCGCGACGTCCGAGCGTCCGATCTCCTGCGGCTCCTCCAGCACCACCTCCCGCTTCGGAACGCGGCGTTGCTTGAGTTCGGGCAGCGTGGCGCCGGGGACGCCGCGCTTGACCGCGATGAGGGCGTCCATCAGGCGCAGGCCTTCGAAGGCGTCGCGGGCGTAGCGGACTTCGCCTTCGTAGATCTCGTGGAGGTCTTGCTCGACGTACGCACGGGTGAGTGCCGCGCCGCCGAGGATCACCGGGAAGTCGGCGGCCATCTTGCGTTGGTTGAGCTCCTCCAGGTTCTCCTTCATGATCACGGTCGACTTCACCAGGAGACCGGACATGCCGATGACGTCGGCGCGGTGCTCGGCGGCGGCGTCCAGGATCGCGGCGACCGGCTGTTTGATGCCGAGGTTGACCACGTTGTAGCCGTTGTTGGACAGGATGATGTCGACGAGGTTCTTGCCGATGTCATGCACGTCACCGCGGACGGTGGCCAGGACGATGGTGCCCTTGCCCTCGGAGTCCGACTTCTCCATGTGCGGCTCCAGGTGCGCCACCGCGGTCTTCATCACCTCGGCGGACTGCAGCACGAAGGGCAGCTGCATCTGGCCCGAACCGAAGAGCTCGCCGACGACCTTCATGCCCTCAAGCAGGGTGTCGTTGACGATGTCGAGCGCCGGGCGGGTCTCCAGGGCCTCGTCGAGGTCGGTCTCCAGGCCCTTCTTCTCGCCGTCGATGATGCGGCGCTTCAGGCGCTCGTCCAGCGGCAGCGCGAGGAGCTCCTCGGCCTTGCCCTCCTTCATCGACTTCATGTTGACGCCCTCGAACAGCTCCATGAGCTTCTGCAGGGGGTCGTAGCCCTCTTCGCGGCGGTCGTAGATCAGGTCGTGGGCCGCCTTCACCTGCTCGTCGTCGAGACGCGCGATGGGCAGGATCTTGGAGGCGTGCACGATCGCCGAGTCCAGGCCCGCCTTGACGCACTCGTCCAGGAACACGGAGTTCAGGACGACGCGGGCGGCGGGGTTGAGACCGAAGGAAATGTTGGACAGGCCCAGCGTGGTCTGCACGTCCGGGTGGCGGCGCTTGAGCTCGCGGATCGCCTCGATGGTGGCGATGCCGTCCTTGCGTGACTCCTCCTGGCCCGTGCAGATGGTGAAGGTCAGGCAGTCGATGAGGATGTCCGACTCGTGAACGCCCCAGGTGCCGGTCAGGTCGTCGATGAGGCGCTCGGCGATGGCCACCTTGTGCTCGACGGTACGGGCCTGACCCTCCTCGTCGATGGTCAGCGCGATCAGCGCCGCACCATGCTCCTTGGCGAGCGCGGTCACCTTCGCGAACCGCGACTCGGGACCATCCCCATCCTCGTAGTTGACCGAGTTGATGACCGCGCGGCCGCCCAGCTTCTCCAACCCCGCCTGAAGAACCGGCAGTTCGGTCGAGTCAAGGACGATGGGCAGGGTGGAGGCGGTGGCGAACCGGCCCGCCAGCTCGGCCATGTCGGCGACCCCGTCGCGGCCCACGTAGTCGACGCACAGGTCGAGCATGTGCGCGCCCTCGCGGATCTGGTCGCGGGCCATCTCCACACAGTCGTCCCAGCGGCCCTCCAGCATCGCCTCACGGAACTTCTTCGAGCCGTTGGCGTTCGTGCGCTCACCGATCGCCATATACGCGGTGTCCTGGCGGAAAGGCACGGTCTGGTAGAGCGAGGCGGCGCCCGGCTCCGGGTGCGGCTCACGGCGCACCGTCTCCACGCCGCGGACGCGTTCGACGACCTGGCGCAGGTGCTCGGGGGTGGTGCCGCAGCAGCCGCCGACCAGGGACAGGCCGTATTCGCGTACGAAGGTCTCCTGGGCGTCGGCGAGCTCCGGGGCCGTCAGCGGGTAGTGCGCGCCGTCCTTGCCCAACACCGGCAGGCCCGCGTTGGGCATGCAGGAGATCGGGACGCGCGAGTGGCGGGCGAGGTAGCGCAGGTGCTCGCTCATCTCCGCCGGGCCCGTCGCGCAGTTCAGGCCGATCATGTCGATGCCCAGCGGCTCCAGGGCGGTCAGCGCGGCGCCGATCTCCGAGCCGAGCAGCATCGTGCCCGTCGTCTCGACCGTCACCGAGCAGATCAGCGGGAGGTTCGCGCCGGTGGCCTCCAGAGCCCGGCGGGCACCCAGAATCGCCGCCTTGGTCTGCAACAGGTCCTGGGTGGTCTCCACCAGCAGCGCGTCCGCACCGCCCGCGATCATGCCCTCGGCGTTGATCTGATAGGCATCGCGCAGCACCGTGTAGGGGGCGTGACCCAGGGTCGGCAGCTTGGTGCCCGGACCCATCGAACCCAGCACCCACCGCTGCTGCCCCGTCGACGCGGTGAACTCATCCGCCACCTCGCGGGCGATACGGGCACCCGCCTCGGACAGCTCGAAGTTGCGCTCGGGGATGTCGTACTCGCTCAACGCGGCGAAGTTCGTGCCGAACGTGTTCGTCTCCACGCAGTCGACACCGACCGCGAAATACTCCTCATGCACCGAGCGGACGATGTCCGGCCGGGTCACGTTCAAGATCTCGTTACAGCCCTCAAGCTGCTGGAAGTCCTCAAGTGTCGGGTCCTGCGCCTGGAGCATCGTGCCCATCGCACCGTCCGCCACCACCACACGCGTGGCGAGGGCTTCGCGGAAGGCATCGACGCGCCGGCGCTCTGCCGTACTCATGACAGACCTGCCAACCGTGGCTCGATGGCACGGGCCACGTCATTGCCGTATGTCTGGTCGATACGGTCGATGAGGTCCGAGGGGACCAGCTTGTGTTCCTGGGTGCCGACCGACTCCAGCACCGTGGTGGCCAGGGCACAGCCGAGCCGGGCGGCCTGTTCCTGGGGCCACTTCCATGCCGTGCCCGCGAGGAACCCCGACCGGAAGGCGTCGCCCGCACCCGTGGGGTCGGCGATCCTGTCCGTGGCCACGGCCGGTATCCGCACCACGGGGTCACCTGACCGGGCCAGCGAGACACCCGCGTCGCCCAGCGTGGTGATCCAGGTGCCGACCCGGCCGAGAAGCTGCTGCTCGCTCCAGCCGGTGCGCTCGAGCAGGAGCGCCGCCTCATACTCGTTGGTGAACAACCACCCGGCCCCGTCGACCAGTTGACGCGCCTGCTCCCGGTCGAGGCGGGCGAGCTGCTGGGAGGGATCGGCGGCGACGGGGACACCGAGGCTGTGCGCCGTGGACGTGTGCCGCAGCATCGCCTCGGGGTCGTCGGCCCCGACCAGGACGAGCTCGGGCTTCCCCGTACGGGCGATGATCGCGGCCAGATCGATCCGGGACGCCTCGGCCATCGCGCCGGCGTAGAAGGTGGCGATCTGATTCTGGTCGTCGTCGGTGGTGCACACGAAGCGCGCGGTGTGCAGACTCTCGCTGACCCGCACCTCCGAGGTGTCGACGCCGTTCGCCCGCAGCCAGCTGTCGTACTCGGCGAAGTCGATTCCCGCCGCACCCACCAGGATCGGCTCGAGACGGAGCTGACCGAGACCGAAGGCGATGTTGGCGGCGACACCGCCCCTGCGCACCTCCAGCCGGTCGGCGAGGAACGACAAGGAGACCCGCTCCAGTTGTTCCTTCATCAATTGCTCGGCAAAGCGTCCGGGGAAGACCATCAGATGGTCGGTCGCGATCGATCCAGTCACGGCGATACGCACGAAAAGCACTCCTTGAACCTGAGGCCGACATCGGGAACGAAACAGCTCCGGTGGCTGACACCACACGGGGAAAGCGGTGCACGGCCCGGGGGGGGAGCCGTGCACCGCTGGCTCCGGCGCCGGGGTGTCCCCGGCGGCGCCGCACCGTCAGGCCGCCGCCTTCACCGCCTTCACCGCCTTGCGCAGGGCGTCGGCGCGGTCGGTGCGCTCCCAGGTGAAGTCCGGCAGCTCACGGCCGAAGTGGCCGTACGCCGCGGTCTGGGAGTAGATGGGACGCAGCAGGTCCAGGTCGTGGATGATCGCGGCCGGGCGCAGGTCGAAGACCTCGGCGATGGCGGCCTCGATCTTCTCGACCGCGACGGTGGCCGTGCCGAAGGTCTCCACGAACAGGCCCACCGGCTCGGCCTTGCCGATCGCGTACGCGACCTGCACCTCGCAGCGGTCGGCGAGGCCGGCGGCGACGACGTTCTTGGCCACCCAGCGCATCGCGTACGCCGCCGAACGGTCCACCTTGGACGGGTCCTTGCCGGAGAACGCGCCGCCGCCGTGGCGAGCCATGCCGCCGTACGTGTCAATAATGATCTTGCGGCCGGTCAGGCCCGCGTCGCCCATCGGGCCGCCGATCTCGAAGCGTCCCGTCGGGTTGACCAGGAGGCGGTAGCCCTCGGTCTCCAGCTTGATGCCGTCATCGGCGAGCTGCGCCAGTACGTGCTCGACCACGTGCTCGCGGATGTCGGGGGTGAGCAGCGAGTCCAGATCGATGTCTGCGGCGTGCTGCGACGAGACCACCACGGTGTCCAGGCGGACCGGCCGGCTGCCCGAGTACTCGATGGTGACCTGGGTCTTGCCGTCGGGGCGCAGGTAGGGGACGGTGCCGTCCTTGCGGACCTCCGTCAGACGACGCGCGAGACGGTGGGACAGCTCGATCGGCAGCGGCATCAAGGCGGGCGTCTCGTTCGTGGCGTACCCGAACATGAGGCCTTGGTCGCCCGCGCCCTGCCGGTCGAGATCGTCGCTCTCCCCGCCCGCCGCGGCGCCCTCGACACGAGACTCGTACGCCGTGTCCACGCCCTGCGCGATGTCGGGAGACTGCGCGCCGATCGACACCGAAACGCCGCAGGAGCCGCCGTCGAAACCCTTCGCCGACGAGTCGTAACCGATGTCGAGGATCTTCTTCCGCACCAGCGCGGCGATGTCGGCGTACGCCGATGTCGTCACCTCACCCGCGATGTGCACCTGACCGGTGGTGACCAGGGTTTCGACCGCGACACGCGAAGCGGGATCCTGGCCCAGCAGCGCGTCGAGAATGACGTCGCTGATCTGGTCAGCGATCTTGTCGGGATGCCCCTCGGTCACAGACTCCGAGGTGAACAGACGACGGGACACGACGGTTCCTCCTGTTGCTTCAGCTGAATAGACAGTCCCCGACCGTTCTGGAGAACTGCTTGAAGAGGCGTGGTTGCCGGGTGGCGCCCGGGATGTGAGCCGAGGCCGTGGTGCCTCACAGCACGGCCGGTTCCGCCTCTCGGATGCCGTGCTCCACACCGATGGACCCGCCGCGTCGCTCGGGTCCCGCGCCGCGCAGCGATGCGGCGACGTCCATGACGTAACGGCCGTAACCTGACTGCCCGAGCTGCTCCCCGAGGCGGTAGCAGTGGTCGGCGCTGATGAATCCCTTGCGCAGGGCCACTTCCTCGACACACGCGATCCGCAGCCCTTGGCGGCGCTCCAGGGCCTGGATGTAGTTCCCCGCGTCGAGGAGCGAATCGTGGGTGCCGGTGTCCAGCCAGGTGAATCCACGGCCGAGGTCCACCAAGTGGGCCTTGCCACGGGCCAGATAGTCCAGGTTGACGTCGGTGATCTCCAGCTCGCCCCGCGGCGAGGGCCGCAGCTGACGGGCGATGGAGACGACGTCGTTGTCGTAGAAGTACAGGCCGGTGATGGCGCGGTTGGAGCGCGGGTTGACGGGCTTCTCCTCCAGCGAGGTGAGCCGCCCCAGCGTGTCCGCCTCGCCGACCCCGTAGCGCTCGGGATCGCGCACCGGGTAGCCGAACAGCAGGGCGCCGTCGGTGTGCGGCACATGCTCCTGAAGCAGAGTTGAGAAGCCGGGCCCGTGGAAGATGTTGTCCCCGAGGACCAGCGCGACGGAATCGTCACCGATGTGGTCGGCGCCGATGGTGAACGCCTGCGCCAGACCCTGCGGTTGGGCCTGCTCGGCGTAGGAGAGGTTGATTCCGAGCGAGCTGCCGTCGCCGAGTACGGTCCGGTACTGCGGCAGGTCCCGCGGCGACGAGATGACGAGGATGTCCCGGATGCCCGCCAGCATCAGCACGGACAGCGGGTAATAGATCATGGGCTTGTCGTAGACGGGCAACAACTGTTTGGACACCCCAAGCGTGATGGGGTGCAGCCGGGTGCCGTTGCCCCCGGCCAGGATGATGCCTTTCACCGGATGTCACCTCGTGTCGTCGTCTGCTCTGGGCCGTCCCCAACTCCTGGCCCACCGAGCATGGGAGGCCTCGGTCGAAGGTGAGTCGTGGCCGCGCGGAGCACCCCCGCCACGACGTTGAGCAGCCTTCCAGCGTGTCTGGATCCCCCACGGCGACAGTCGGTGCACTGCCCGCCCCTGTTGCGGCACCACCACGACGAGCGAGGAAAGTGGTTGCTGATGCCAAGCTGGCCGACTACCGGTACGGAACTGCGCGTTCGGGCGCAGGAGCTCGCCACCGTCGCCGCGCGCCATGCCGACAGGGCCGACGCCGAACGCCTGCTGCCAGGGCCCGTGGCCGAGGGGATCCGCGACGCCGGATTCGCCCGGCACTTCGTTCCCGCCCGCTGGGGCGGCCGGGACGGCTCGGCTGTCGAACTTCTGGAGGCCGTGTCCGCCCTCGCACAGGGCTGCACATCGGCCGGCTGGTGCGCGTCGGTCATCGCCGCCGCCGGCCGGATGGGCGCCTACCTGCCCGAGGAGGCGCAGCAGGAGCTGTGGGCGAAGGGCGCGGACAGCACCGTCGTGGGCGCGCTGATCCCCCGCGGCAGCGCCACCGCGGTCAGGGGCGGTTGGCGGGTCACCGGCGAGTGGAGCTTCACCAGTGCCGTGGACTTCTCCGACTGGGCCCTCGTCTGCGCGCTTGCTCCCGAGGACGGCAAGCAGGTGCCCTGGTTCTTCGCCCTTCCGCGCGAGGACTACCGGGTGGCCGACACCTGGACGTCGCTCGGGATGCGCGGCACGGGCAGCAACACCTTGCTCGCGGACAACGTCTTCGTGCCGGCGCAGCGCGGATTCCTCCGGGAGGACATGCTCGTCGGCCGTAGCGTCGGCTCCGACGCCCGCTGCCACACGGCGCCGTTGCGCCTCCTGAGCGGGCTCGTCTTCGGCGCACCGGCGCTGGGGGCCGCCCGGGCCGCGCTGCGCGCGTGGGAGGACTCGGCCCGCGGCGCGGCCGAGGAAGAGACCGGGCCGCTCTCGGCACTGGCCCGGGCGACGATCGCGGTGGACAGCGCACAACTTCTGCTCGAACGGGCCGCGCGAGTGGCCGACGCGCCTCAGGCCACGCCCCTGGAACTGGTCCGTTCCCCGGCGGACTGCGCGTACGCCGTGGAACAGCTGGTGGACGTGGTCGAGTCGCTGCTGCGTGCGTCGGGCAGCGCGGGCCAGCTCGCCGGTCATCCGGTGCAGCGCGTCTGGCGCGACGTGCACAGCCTGGCCAGCCATGTGGCGCTGCGTTTCGACCCTGCGGCCCGCGCCTACGGGCGCCAACTCCTGGACGGTTCGGGTGCTCTGTGAGCCCCGCGGACCTCGACGACGTACCCGAGCCGGCCAGCCGGCTCACTGACGAAAGGCGGTTCGCGTGAGCGACTCGATCCCCGACACCATCGGCACGGCCCCGGACGCAGCCGTCCCCGCCGAACTGTACGTACAGGTGCAGCAGTTCTACGCCCGCCAGATGGGACTGATCGACGACGGCCGGCCCGACGAATGGGCCGAGACCTTCACCGAGGACGGCGTGTTCCAGGAGGCCAGCCGGCTGTCCGAACCGCTGCGCGGCCGGGACGCCATCCGGGCCTCGTCACGAGCCCGCAAGAAGCGGCTCGACGAGGAGAAGGTCGACTTCAGGCACTGGCTCGGCATGCTCGACGTGACCCGCGAGGACGACGGCTCACTGCGCACCCGTGCGTACGCGCTGGCCATGCGCACTCCACGCGGAGGCGCCCTCGACATCTTCGCCAGTGTGATCTGCCACGACCACCTGGTGAATGTGAACGGCAGCTGGCAGGTCCGCCACCGCGATCTGCACCACGACGGCTCCGGCCGTGACTGACCTCGCTGAGGAGCTTTCGTGAAATTCGGGATTGTCTTCTTCCCCACCGTCGGCCCCGCCGACAAGCCCGCACAGCAGTACTTCGACGAGTCGCTGCGCCTGGTCGACCTCGCCGAGGAACTCGGCTTCGACCACGTGAAGATGGTGGAGCACTACTTCTTCGCCTACGGCGGCTACAGCCCCGACCCGGTGACCTTCCTGGCTGCCGCGGCAGGCCGCACCCGGCGGGTGCGTCTGGGCACGAGCGCCACCATCCCGGCGTTCCAGCACCCGGTGAAGCTCGCGGGCAAGCTGGCCATGCTGGACAACATCTCCAACGGCCGGGTGGACGCCGCCTTCGGACGGGCGTTCCTGCCCGACGAGTTCAAGGCCTTCGGCATCTCCATGGACGAGTCCAAGGACCGCTTCGTCGAGGGTGTCGACGCGATCAAGCGGCTGTGGTCCGAGGAAGACGTCGTCGTCGACGGCCGCTTCCACCAGTTCGGTCCGGTGACGCTGCTGCCGCGGCCGGTTCAGCAGCCGCACCCGCCGGTGTTCGTGACCACGGCGCGCAGCGCCGAGTCCTGCGCGGAGGCGGGCCGCAACGGCCACCACCTGCAGACGGTGCCCAACGTGATGTCGACCGAGGAGCTGCAGTCCCGGCTCGAGCTGTACCGCGCGCAGTGGGCGGCCTCCGGCCGCACCCCGGGCACGGAGCAGATCCACTTCAGCTACCCCTGTGTCGTCGACTCCGACGGCGAGCAGGCCCGCGTCAAGGGACGCCACGACGACGACCGCAACTCGGCCGCGATCCATCAGGCCGTCGCCGCCTGGGGAACCACGCGATCCGACGCCTACCCGGGGTACGAGAAGCTCTTCGAGGCCACCAAGCACTCCCACTTCGAGTCCAAGCTGGAGCAGAACAAGCTGCTCATCGGCGCCCCGGAGCAGGTGCGCGGTCAACTGGAGCAGATCTCCGACTGGTTCGGTGACGACATCACGATCAGCCTCGGCGTGCACTCCGGGCATCTGTCCTTCGAGGACGCGGCGACCACGATGCGGCTGATGGCCGAGCAGGTCATCCCGAAGCTGGGCGAGGGGCGCTGATGGGGACCGCACAGCGGCCCACGGTCGCCGTCATCGGTGCCGGCACGATCGGTCTCGGCTGGATCGCCCTGTTCCTCGGGCACGGTCTGCGGGTGCGGGTCAACAGCCGCAGGCCCGACGCCGAGGCCATCGTGGCCGAGGCACTTGAGCTGTACGCCCCGTACCTCCCCGAGGGCACGGCGGATCCGGCGACGTTCGGCGAGCGGCTTGAGTTCGAGCCCGACATCGAGCGGGCCGTCGCGGACGTGGACGTCGTCGTCGAGAACGCCCCGGAGAACCTGGCCCTGAAGCAGGAGCTCTTCGAACGGATCGGCAAGGCCGTCCCGGCACACGCGCTGATCCTGTCGTCCACCTCCACCCTGAACCCGGATGACATGGGCGCGAGGATGGCGGACTCCAGCCGCCTGGTCGTCGGCCACCCCTTCAACCCGCCGCACGTGGTGCCGCTGGTCGAGGTGGTCGCGGGTGAGCGGACGGCGCCGGACGCCGTGGAGGAGGCAGTCGCGTTCCTGGAGTCGGTCAGCAGGGTTCCGGTGGTGCTGCGCAAGCCGATCCTGGCCTTCGCCGCGAACCGGCTGCAGTCGGCTCTGCTGCGCGAGTCCGTCCACCTGGTGCGCGAAGGCGTGGTCTCCCTCGAAGAGCTGGACCGCGTGGTCACCCACTCCATCGGGCTGCGCTGGGCGACCGTGGGCCCCTTCCTCGCCTTCCATCTCGGCGGCGGCAAGGGCGGTCTGCGCAAGTGGCTGACCACCCTCGGCGCCGGTCTCGAGCAGGGCTGGGAGCTGCTCGGCCGCCCGCCCATGGACGACGCCACCATCCAATCGCTCATCGAGCAGGCGGAAGAGGCGTACGGCGCACGGTCCTTCGAGGAGCTGGTGCGCGAGCGCGACGCCAAGCAGACCGCCGTCCTGCGGACACTCGCCGAGGTGTCCCAGCGGGGCTGAAGGGTGCCGAGGCCGTTTCGGTGACCGCGTATCGAGCGGTTCTCGAAACGGCCTCGACCCGTTCGAGAGATCATGATCCGAATCCCGAATCCCGATTCCCCAACCGACGATGAATGCGCGGTGATCGCCATGAAGGCTGCAGCCCTGACGACGTTCGGCGGACCTGAGGTCCTGACGCTGTCGGACGTGGCCCCTCCTCAGGCCGGTCCAGGTGAGGTGCGGGTGCGGGTGCGGGTCGCGGGTGTCCAGCACTTCGACGCCCGTATCCGCGGCGGCTGGACGCCGCCCTATCTGAAGGCGGTCGAGCCGCCGGTGGTGCCCGGCAACGAGTTCGCCGGCGTCGTCGACCAAGCCGGCGAAGGCGTCACGGAGTTCGAGGTGGGCGCCGAGGTGCTCGGGTTCAGCACCCTGGGCTGCTACGCCGAGTACGTGGTGGCGCCGGTCGCCAAGGTCGTGCACAAGCCGGCGAACATGCCGTGGCAGATCGCCGGCGGGTTCTCCGGCAACGGCCAGGGCGCGCACATGGCTCTGCAGGACATGAAGGTCGGCCCCGGCGACACCGTGCTGATCCACGCTGCCGCGGGGGCGCTCGGCACGTTCTCGGTGCAGCTCGCCAAGGCGTGGGGGGCCACCACGGTCATCGGTACGGCCAGCGAGGCGAATCACGCGTATCTGCGGTCCATCGGTGCCGTGCCGGTGACGTACGGCGAGGGTCTCGCCGACCGAGTGCGGGCCGTGGCACCGCAGGGCGTGGACGCCGCGATGGACAACGTGGGTCCCGAGGCCCTGCGCGCCTCCGTGGAGGTGGTCAAGGACCGCAACCGGATCCGCACCATGGTCGCCGATGAGACGGCCCAGGAACTGGGGGTGCCCCTCCTCGCGCCCGCCCGGTCGACCACGCGTCTGCGCGAGCTGGTCGAGCTGTACGCACAGGGCCGCATCGAGCTGCACATCCGGGGCGCCTATCCCCTGGCGCGGGCCGCGGACGCGCACCGGGCCCTGGAGACCGGGCACGGACACGGCAAGATCGTCCTCACGCTCGACTGAGGTACGCGGTACGCGTGTGGCCCGCCCCAGCTGAGAGGGGCGGGCCACACGCGTACCGGAGCTCACCGCGTCTCCAGGTGCTCCTTCACGCCCCCGAGAAGCAACCGGGCCTTCGCGCTCAGCTCGCGCCGTACGAAGGACGTGGCCTCGGCCGTGCTGTTGCCCTGGCCCAGCATCCGCTCGACGCCGTCCCGGTCGATGACAGCCGTCTGCTCGGACGTCACACGGGCGCCCTTCGGCGTCGGTGCGATGTGCCAGCGGACATGGTGACTGCTGCCGATCGGCGGCAGCACGAGTTGCTTGTACGCGATGGTGTGCGCGGGGCGGCCCACCCGCGCGGTCCGCATGGCGAGCAGCCCGCCGGCCGCCTCCACCGTGTCGATCTCCACGAGTTGCAGCCCTTCGGCATCCTGCAGGGTCTTCGCCCGCGCGACGTGCGTCAGGATCCTGGGCCAGGCACGCACGTCGTACAGGGTGCGGTACACCTCGCCGGCCCGCGCCTCGATGTCGACGGTGTCGGTGACGGTGACGAGCAACTCCGGTGTCTCGTTCGCCAGTTCGGCCGCTGTCCGCACGGCCTCGGTCTCGGCGCCGGCGATCGTGTCGATCACGTGGTCGGTGGCCTCGCGCGCCGCGGGATCGTCCTCGGTGAGGGTGTAGCGGTGCAGCAGCCGGACGGTGCACTCCCGCTCGGACAGCGGCTCGACGACCCACGTGCGCTGCATGGTCGCCAGCGGGGCCTCGGGCGTCTGGGGACGGAAGTCGATGCGCAGCCGGGCCTCGTCCAGGCGCCGCAGGGCGATCCAGTGCCCGACCTCGTCCCCGGTCGTGGTCCACATCCCTACCCGCTCGAAGTCCCCTTCGGTTCCCAGGAGTTCGACGTGGACGAACGGCCGGAACATCCAGGGCCAGTTGTCGAGGTCGGCAAGGAGCCGGTAGACCTGCTGGGCAGGTGCCGCCACCTTGACCTCGTGCGCGGCTCGCGCCGCCTGCTCGTGTACTGCCATGTGTCCTGGTCCTCCCGCTCTCGGGGCTGCTGCCTCTCGGGGCTGCTGCGGTGCACTGCCTCGTCGAGGGTCGCCAGGACCCCTGGAGGAACGGTCGAGGTGTGCCCAAGGCCCGCGCGGCGAACGGCGAACGCCCGTGGGCGCTCGGCGGGGGTCGCCGAGGCTCACGGGCGCGGGGTGCGCGGCCGGGCCGGGTCAGGAGGCGGCGGGCAGCCGCTGGGAGAGGAACTTCTCCAGCGTCAGCAGGCCGGGGTGCTGCTTTCGCAGCGCCGGGATGTCCGCCTGGTAGCCCTCCTCGGCGAACCACACGAACATCCGGTCCTCGATGGGCTGCGGCTCAAGGCGGGTCGGCGTACCGGTGAGCCGCTCGTAGACCGCGGCGACCTCGGAGAAGCTGATCTCGTCACCGCCGAGCGCGACCTGGCGGCCGATGTACTCCTTGGGCTTGTCGAAGGCTTCGGCAGCGAAGAAGCCGATGTCGTCGGAGGCGATGAACTGCATCGGCCGCTCGGGCTTCACCGGCAGCTTCATCACTCGCTCGCCGTCCTCCACGGAGAAGTACAGCAGGTTGTTCATGAAGAACACCGGCCGCAGGATCGTGGTGGGGATGTCGAGCGACAGGACGTGCTTCTCGATCTCGGCCTTGCTCTCGAAGTGGTCGATGCCGCTGCCGCGCTCGGCACCGTCCACGGAGCTGTACACCAGGTGCGCGACGCCGCTCTCCTTGGCCACATCGGCCACCGTCTTGCCCTGGCGCACCTCGTCGGCGAGGGTCTCCGGCTCGTAGGCCAGCGCCTGCACGCTGAACACACCGTGCACGCCTGCCATGGCACGACGCAGCGACTCGACGTCGTCGAGGTCACCCTGGACGAGTACGGCGCCCTGCTCCTCGATCGCCCGCGCCTCCGGCTTGTCGGGGTTACGCACCAGTGCGTGCACGGTCCATCCGCGAGACAGCAGCTCGCGGGCCGTGGCGCCACCCTGGTTCCCGGTGGCGCCGACGACGAGAATGATCTTGTTGTCGCTCAACGTCATACTCCTTGATAGCTGTTGTACTGAGTGTCCGACCTCAAGCAGGCTTGAGGTCAAGGTGGATCGGGATCATCGAAAGTGACCTGGATCACTTTCCGATGAGGTCGAGCAGGCGCGGCACGATCTGGTCGGGGCCCGGCTCCGCGGTCAGCGCACGCGCGCCGTCCCGGACGGACGCGCGCAGCCCCTCGTCGTGCAGCAGTGTCTTGAGCAGCGCCGCGTCCACGTCGCCCGGCTCGCGGTTCAGGCCGAGCCCGCACCGCTCGATCATGGCGGCGTTGAGCCAGTTGTCGGCGCCGTGGGGCATCGCCAGCTGCGGAACCGCGGCGTGGGAGGAGGCCAGAGTGGTCCCCGCACCGCCGTGGTGGATGACCGCGTCACACGTGGTGAGCAGCGTGCTGAGCGGCGTATAGCCGACGAGCCGCACGTTGTCGGGCAGCGTGCCCAGGGTGTCGAGTTCCGGGTCGTCGCCGAGCGCGAGCACGAACTCCGCGTCGACGTCACCGGCCGCGTTCAGCACGCTCTCCAGGCTGCCGACACCACTCACACGGGGCACCGTGGTGCCCAGCGTGACACAGACGCGGGGGCGGCTCTTGGGCTCGGCCATCCAGTCGGGCAGGGTGCCGCCCCCCTGGAAGGGGACGGCCCGCATGGGCCATCCCTCGCCCTCTCCGTGCATCATGTGCTGGGGAGCGAAGTACAAGGACGTGATGGAGGGCAACTCGGCCGGGACGCCCGCCCGTTCGTACAGGGGAGTCAGGTACGGAAGGTAGCGCTCGGGCAGCGCTCCCTCGCGCATGAAGCTGAACCCGTGGTCGACCGCCGGCACGCCCAGAGCCCGCGCGGCGACCAGTGCCGCCCCCTGCAGCCGGGAGTACACGATGAGATCCGGCTGCCAGGCCTCGGCGAAGCGAAGGGTGCCCTCCAGCATCAGATCGCTGACCCGGGAGAACTTCTCCAGGATGGTGTCCGGCGTCCGCGGGTTCTCGGCAACGGCCAGTCCCAGCTCCCGGCTGGCGCGCGCCCGCTCCTGAGCCGATCCCGGCCGCCTGAAGACGGCGGCGAAATCGGCACCGGGCGACACCTCACGCACCGCGAAACCCGCGTGGGCCGCGGCCTCGGTGGAGACACCCGAAGTGGCCACGGCGACATCGTGACCCGCGACGCGGAACGCCCAGGCGAGACCGGACGATGGATAGAGATGGGCCAGTCCCGGAGAGACGGCGAACAGCACGCGCATCGCGTCGACCTCGATTCCATGATGAGACACCGTGAGAGCTGACGGCTACCGGCGCAGAGACTGCCCGGCGCCTCTCGACGTCTCCTCGAGAAGCGCACGAGACGCTCACGAGGCCGGACGGCCCGAGTCCGACCGCTGCCGCGGCGCGGCGTCCGCACCGCCCGCGTCCTGTCGATCCGCCGCCGGTCGCATGCGGGGCAACAGGGCTGCGGGGATCAGGGCCACGAGGGTCAGCCCCGCGGACCACCAGAAGGTGTTGCCGTAGGCGCCCGCTTCGGCGGCCGGCGCGGCGGAGGCGTCCGCCAGCTGGAGCCCCAGGACGAGGGCGATCACCGCGGTGCCGGACGAGGCCCCGACCCGCTGGACGACGCTGATGGTGCCGGTCGCCCGGGAGATCCGCTCCGCGGGCACGTCGCGGTAGGCGGCGGTGACGATGGCTACCCCGAGCAGGCCGACCCCGAATCCGCGCACCACGAGGGCGGCGCTCAGCAGCGACACCGGCGGATCCGCGGAGAGTTGGGTGAAGGGAAGCGTGCCGACGAACGTCAGGACGGTGCTGCCGATCACCAGCGGCCGGGCCCCGTACCGGTCGGCCAGCGACCCTGCCACCGAGATACCGATCAGCGATCCGATGCCCTGCGGCGCGAGCAGCCAGCCGACCTCGCCCGCGTCGTAGCCCCGTACTCGCGCATAGAACAGCGGGAGCAGCAGCAGGGGGCCGTAGACCGCGATGCCGTGCAGGAAGGTCATCACGGAGGAGGCGGTGAACGTCCGGTGGACGAACAGCCGCAGGTCGATCAGGGGAGCCTCCACGCGCAGCGCGTGGACGACGAACGCGACGAGCAGCACGGCACCGACGGCCAGGCACAGCGCGGGCATCGCGCTGGAGGCTTCCCCCGCATCGGCGATGCGGGAGAAGCCGTACACGAGCAGCACCAGGCCGGGCGGCAGCAGCGCCAGACCCACCCGGTCCAGCGGTGCCTTGCCCGGCGGGAGTCCGGCGGGCAGCACCCGCCACGACAGGACCAGCGCCAGCAGGCACAGCGGAATGTTGATGAAGAAGATCCAACGCCATCCGGCGGCCGCGACGATCACACCACCGAGCACCGGCCCCATGATCGGGGCCAGTTGGCCGGGGATGCCGACCATGCTCATGATCCGGCCGAAGCGCTCCGGCCCCGCCGCCTGGGCGAGGATCGCCATGTTCAGCGGGAGCACAAGGCCGCCCCCGATGCCCTGGACGACCCGGAAGGCGACCAGGCTCTCCAGTGACCAGGCCAGGCCGCACAGCACCGACCCGACCAGGAAGACCGTCAGGGCGGACATCCACATGCGTCTGGCGCCGAAGCGGTCGATGGCCCACCCCACCACGGGGGTGACCAGCGCCATGGTCAGCAGATACGCCGTGCTGGCCCAGGCGACCGCGCTTTCCGAGGCGTCGAACTCCCGGGAGGTGGCGTCCAGCGCGACGGTCACGATGGTGGCGTCCAGAAGAGCGGCGAACGAGCCGACCATCTGGACACCGGCCAGGACGATCAACGGCCGGCCCAGGGGCGGCGCTTCGGATTTTGTCGGCATGGTAGGGGGCTCAGTCCTTCCAGAGCGCGGCCAGCGTGGCCCCGTCGTCCGAGGTCGTATAGCCCGCGACGGCTCCATGGGCGTTGATCTGGTAGCCCTCACCGGCACCGGACTCCAGGACGCCGAGCTTGGTCACCGTGCCGTCGGGTGCCCACCGCACGGCGTGCGTCTGACCACCCGGGGCGTAGGTGTAACCGGTGCTGTATCCCTCGTCGTTGATGCCCCAGCTGGAGCCGCCGGTGTCCCCCGGCAGCAGTTCGAGCGCCACCGGGGTGCCGTCGGCCTCCCACCGCAGCGGACGGATCAGCGGATGGGCGCCTGCCACGTACGAATGGCCCACGGCGACACCCGCGTTGTTGATCCAGCTCGCATGGCTGGAGTTGTCCCCCGCCAGGGGTTCGAGCTCGGTGGGCGTCCCGTCGGCGGCCCATCGCAGCGAAGTGAGTACGCCGCCGGGCGTGCCCGAGTAACCGACCGACACGCCGCGGTCGTTGATGCCGCCGACGCCTCCGGCCGGGTCGCCGGGCAGCGTGGTCAGCGCGGTGACCTCGCCCCTCGCACTCCACCTGACCGGCCGGTGCACACCGGTCGGGGTGCTGGAGATGCCGACGGCGGCGCCGTTGTCGTTGATCCCGTAGGCGCGCGTCTCGGTGGCGCCCGGCAGGCCCGGCAGTCGGACCACCGCACCGGACCGGGTCCACTTCACGGCGTCCTCGACCTTGTCCCGGCCGGCCGACATGCCGACGATCGTGCCGTCCTCACGGACGGTGTACGCGATGCTCTCCGTGTCTCCGGGCAAGGTGCCCAGGTCCTTCACGCGGCGGCCGTCCGCGCTCCAGCGCGCCGCGTGGGTGTGTCCCGCGGCGGTCCCGGCGTAGCCCACGACCACGCCGTTGTCGTCGATCCCGTAGGCCGTGCTGAACGTACCGCCGGGCAGCGGGGCCAGGACGGTGCCGGCGGGCGCGGCGTGAGCCGAGGCGAGGGGGGTGGCGGCCAGGGTCACGCCCGCCGCGACGACAGCGAGTACGCGGCGTACGAGAGAGCCCCGGCCCCCTGTGCGGACGGGTGCGGCCTGCTTCACGGGGAGAGGGTGGGACAGCACGTCAGTCCTCCCACAGGGTCGAGCGGTTCTTGCCGTCGGTCGTGCTGGTGAAGCCCGCCGTCGAGCCGAAGTCGTTGATGCCGTACACCGCGGCGTGACCCACACCCCCGGTCAGGTGGGTGGGCGTGCCGCCGGCACTCCAGCGCACCGCCTTGCGCTGGCCGTCGGGCGCGACCGAGAAGCCGATCGCCGTGCCCGAGTCGTTGACGCCGAACGCCTGGGCCGAGGCGTCACCCGGCAGCGGCGCCAGCTCGGTGACCTTGCCGCTGCGGCTCCAGCGCAGCGCGTGCGAGGTCTCTCCGGTGACGGAGTTGCCGACCGTGATACCGGTGTCGCTGGCCGAGATCGCCTGGGCCCCGGTGTGCCCCTTGGGCGCGTTGAGCGCGGTGACGTCGCCGGCACGGTTCCACAGCACCGCGCGGCTGCCGCCCTGCGCGTCCTTGGAGTAACCGGCGGTCGTCCCGGTGTTGGTGATCCAGGCGGCGCCCGAGGCCTGGTCGCCCGGCAGCGGGGGAAGCAGGCTCAGCTTGTTGTCCGCGCTCCATCGCACGGCCTTGTAAAGCCCGTCGCTGCCGGTCGCGAAACCGACCACGGTCCCCGCGTCATTGACGGCATACGCCCTGGCTATGGTCGAACCGGCGGGAGCGGGCAGCTCCGTGATGGTGCCGGTGCGGTTCCACTTCACGGGCCGCTGGGCGCCGTTCGGGACGTAGGACCGGCCCACCAGCGCGGTGCCCTTGTCGTTGACGGTGTAGGCGACGCTGTCGGTGTCCCCGGGCAGCGTGCCGAAGGCGTCGGCGTTGCCCTGCTTGTCCCAGAGGACGGCGCGGTTGGAGCCCTCGCTGTTGTTCGAGTAACCGACGACCAGACCGCCGTTGTTCACGTCGAAGGCGAGGCTGTTGTTTCCACCGGGCAGCACTCCCAGGTCGGTGCCGGCCGTCTGCTCCGCGCCGGAGGCGGCGGTGGCCGTACCTGCCGTCACGACCGCCGCGACGGCCACGGCCGCGATGCGCAGGGCGGATTGGGTCTTCATGTGGGTCCTCTCATAGGGCATGGGTCACAGGCCGTAAGGCCTGCGGGGGGGAGCGAATCGCGCCGAAGCGCGCGGGCGTCAGCGGTGCTGGGCGCGCGGTTTCAGGCCGAAGGCCTCGGCGAGCAGCTCGTAGCAGCGCATCCGCGCCTTGTGGTCGTGGATCGAATTGATCACGGCCACTTCGTCGACGCCGAGGGTGTCCGCCAGTTCGGTGATGCGGGAGTGCACCTGCTCGGGCGTGCCGACGGCGTTGCGCACGTAGGCGTCGTGCCCGTCGTGTCCGGGCCCGGGGTCCGGGGCGAGCGCGGCCTCCTCGCCCAGCTCCTCGATCGCCTGCTGGGGCGAGGGGACCGGCCCGGCGATCCCCGCCTCCATGCGCTTGCGGAACAGCCGGTGGCCGGAGAACAGTGCGCGGGCCTCGGCCTCCGTCTCCGCGCAGTACACCCCGATGCCCAGGATGACGCGCGGCCGGTCGCCCGCGGTGTGCGGCACGAACGCCTCGCGGTACCGGCGCACCGCCTGCTCGGTCTGGTCGGGACCCAGGAAGTGGGCGTAGGCGTAGGGCAGTCCGAGCCGAGCCGTCGCCTCGGCGCTCGACACGCTCGCCCCCAGCACCCAGACGTCGGGGCTGCCGGGCATCTCGGGCGAGGGACGCAGCCCTTCATGGGCGTGCCCCTCGGGGAAGTCCTCACCGCCGACGAAGGTGCGCAGCTCCTGGACCTTGTCGAGGAAGTCGCTGCCGTCGAGGGGATCGGCCGCGTCCCGCCGCAGCGCGCGGACCGCCGGTTCCCTGGACAGGTGGGCACGGCCCACCCCGAGGTCGACCCGGTCCGGATAGAGCGCGTGCAGCACCCGGAAGACCTCGGCGACCTTGAACGGGCTGTAGTACGGCAGCAGTACGCCGCCGGAGCCGACCCGGATGCCGCTGGTCCGCGCCAGGATCTGGCCGGTGAGGATCTCCGGCGCCGCCCCCGCCTGGAACGGGGAGGCGTGGTGCTCGGCGACCCAGTAGCGGTGGTAGCCGAGCTCGTCCGCGAGGGTGGCGAGTTCCAGGCTGTGCTGCAGCGCCTCCGCGGGACTGAACCCGTCGGGTACGGGTGACTGGTCGATGACGGACAGATGCATGCGTGTGTCTCCTTCAGCGCCTGGCGCGGGGCTCTGGCGACGGGGCACCGTCCTGCGCGGGGCCGGCGACGTCACGGGCCTGGGTGGCGGGGTGCTCCGGGTCCAGGCCGAGGGTGAGGATCCTGGTCGGGTGGATCCGGATGATGTCGTTGCTGTATCCGGTGGTGGGGGCACCGGTGATCGCCTCGGCCCACCCCCGGACCTCCACGCAGCGCACCTGCCAGGGGTCCGTCGAGGGAATGTCGTCGACCACCAGGCTGACCAGCGGGTTCGCCGCGATGTTACGGAACTTCTGGGTCTGGCCCATGGTGTAGCCGCCGATGTCCACCGTGCCGGTCTCGGTGTTGACCGAGAACGCGACCGGGCGGGTCTGGGGCTGCCCCTTGGGGCTGACAGTGGCGAGCCGGCCCAGCTGCGCCTCGCGCAGATAGGCCAGTTCCAGGTCAGTGAATGGCATCGCCGTCTCCTCCCCCCCGCGTTCAGGCCGCGGTGCCGACGAAGTAGCCGGGGCGGCCGCCTGCGGCTTCCACGTAGTCGACCTTCAGACCTGCCTGGCTGAAGGCGGCCTCGTAGTCGTCGGGGGTGAACAGCGTGAGCTCGTCGATCTCGCTGCGGTGCTGTACGCCCTCGCGGTCGGCGAGGACGTAGTGGAGCTCCATGCGCGCGATGTTGCCCACGCGCGTCGAGTGGGAGACACGGGTGATGGTGCGGCCCTCGTTGGTGAGGGCGTGGCCGGAGACGTGGTTGTCGAGGAACGTCTCGGGGAAGTACCAGGGCTCGATCACCACCACACCGCCCGCGGACAGGTTCCGGGCGAAGGCGCGCAGTGCCGCGTTCAGGTCCTGCGTGGTCCGCAGATAGCCGATCGAGCTGAACATGCACACGATCGCGTCGAAGGAATTCTCCAGCTCGAATTCCCTCATGTCCTCCTGGTGCAGCGGGGTTCCGGGCAGTCGCTGCGCCGCCACCTTCAGCATGTGTCCGGACAGGTCCACCCCCTCGACCCGTGCGAAGTGCCCGGCGAAGGCCTCCAGATGGACGCCCGTGCCGCAGGCGACGTCGAGCAGACTGTCGGCGTCCTCCTTCTTCTCCCGGATCAGGCCGGCCACTTCTTCGGCCTCGGCCTTGTAGTCCTTCCTGTCCTGGTACAGCAGGTCGTACATCTCGGCGGCGCTGTTGTTCTCGTACATGAGGCATCCCAGATCGTCGCGTTCGGTTCGCCGGGGGCAGGTCTGCGCGCCGGCCGATGCTGAGCGGCATTCATCGTCGGGACGTCGCCTGGAACATGGCTCGACGTCCGATCCACGGGCCGCTCCGGTGTCCGCCGGGCCAGAGGTGGCCGACGGAAGCTGAGGGGAGGTCAGGCGGGTACGCCGTCCGCCTCCAGGTGACGCCGCCGTACCAGCCAGCGGCCTGCGCGGCGCACGAGTTCGTCATGGCAGAGCACGTGCCCGCGGATCCGCAGGGACCCGCCCGGGGGAGTGGCCATCGCAAGGCCGTAGTACCGCGTGCGCACACTGCCGTCCGCCTGCGGCTGTACGTCGAGCATGGCGAGCCAGTGCCGGAAGTCGCCGGTCCCCTGCGCGGCGATGTGGGCGAGTGCCTCACGCATGGACCGCAGAATGGCGGGCTGCCCGGTGTCCGGTGCGTCCTGGAAGTTCGAGCCGAGCACGGCGTCCTCGGTGAACGTCCGCGACCACGCCACCGGATCGGCGGTGCTGCCGTCCAGCAGGTTCATCTGGCGGGCGTAGAACTCCTGTACCTGAGCGTAGAGTTCCACGGAGACGTAGGGGGCGTCGGGTGGAGAGACAGTCATGCGTCCGGCCTTTCCTCGCCCAAGGGCGAATTCTCACAGGGGAATTGGGGCGGGGAGGGGCTGACGTAGCCGTCAGGCACCGCGGACGGCGACCCGGGGCAGCAGACCGCCCGCCGGGCGCACCCGCGCCGGGGCGTCCAGCGCCGTGCGGGGCCGAGAAGGGTCGGTCGACTTCACACCGAGCAGCCGGATGTGCATCTGCTGCAGCTCGTACGAGGGCTCAAGTCCCAGCTCTTTGGCGAGCAGCCGGCGCACGTCCTGGTAGGCCTGCAGCGCCTCGGCGCGCCTGCCGGAGGCGCCGAGGGCGGCGATGAGCTGGGTGTGGAACCACTCGTTGAGCGGATAGTCGTTGATCAGTTTCCGCAGCTCGGGTATGGACTCGCGATGCCGGCCGAGCTGGTCCTCGGCCTGGATCCGCAGCTCGAAGGCGCGGATCCGCAGCTCCTCCAGGTGCACGATGTGCCCCCTGAGGAGGTCTCCGGCGGGCGAGTTGGACAGGGCGGGGCCGCGCCACAGGGCGAGCGCCTGACGTACGGTGCTCAGCGCCGCGCCCGGGTCCTGGTCGTTGAGCTCGCCGCGGGCCCGCGTCACAAGGCGCTCGAAGATCTTGACGTCGACCTCGTCGTCACCGATCTGGATGGCGTATCCGGGAGCGCTCGTGACGATCAGTTCGCGGTCGGCCGGCGCGAGTCCTTCGCCGACGAACATCCGGCGTGCGTGGTAGATGTACGTCTGCAGCGTGGTCACGGCGCTGCGCGGCGGATTGTCCCCCCACAGTTCCTGGATGAGCGACTCCGCGGTGACGATCTCGTTCGCCCTCGTCAACAGCAGCGCGAGAGTCTGACACATCTTCGGAGTTCCCGGCCGATAGGTCCTGCCGTCATCGGCGACGATTTCGAACGGGCCTATCAGATTGAATCGCATGGAATTAACTCCTCATCACATAGAGATGACGGCTTTCCAGAGCTGAAGAGGTTTCATCCGGTGCCTCCAGCGACCACCTGCCGGGATTCCTGACGAGTCTCTGCGGGCGCGAAAGGGAACGTCAAGGAAAAAACTTCAGAACTGAGTGAAGTTACTTCAGACATCTGCCGGGGCCTTAGCGATACCGCACCTGAAAGGCGTCCGTGAATGACGTCGGGACGTCGTCGATCCGCTACCCCCTCCCTCTCCCATGATCAAACCAACGCGCTGGTTTGTTACCCATCGTCGCACACTCCTCGGACACTGCACCCCTCAAGCGTCAACCCAGCCCTCACCGGCCAGAACCGCCCAGGTGAGGGACTCTGAGCACGAACCTCAGGGTCGCTACACAGCAGCTACAGGACGATCTGGAGGCTTTGACAAACCGGTCTGCTGGTTTGTAATGTTCTGGCGAACGTCTACACGTGTCTGGCGGCAGACGGCTGGGGGATACAGATGGACCGGAAGACCATGCGGTTCTCAGAACCGCGGGCATCTCAGCACCATCACGCGGACGCCGCGCATGCACAGCCCTCGTACTACTTCGACCAGGAGATCCCGCCGGGGCCCACCACCGGGCCTGCACAGCGCGGCGCCCTGCGGGTGCTCGTCGTGGAGAGCGAGGCGCGTGCTGCGGAAGCCCTGGTCCAGGGGCTGCGCCGGCACGGACACCGCCCCGAGAGCGTCACCACCGGCGCCAAGGCACTGCAGATGAAGCACAGCGCCGACCTGGTGCTGCTCGACCTCGACCTGCCCGATCTCGACGGCATCGAGGTCTGCCGCTCCATCCGCGCCAGCTGCGACACACCGCTCATCGCCGTCTCGGCGCGCGACTCCGAACTCGACCGGGTACTGGGGCTGCAGGCCGGGGCGGACGACTACATCGTCAAGCCGTACGGCTTCCGCGAGCTCATGGCCCGGATCGAGGCGATCATGCGCAGGGTCCGCCCGCAGCCGCTTCCCGAACAGGTCATCCAGCGCGGCCCGTTGCGCATCGACTCGGGCACCCGGCAGGTGTCTCTCAACGGCGAGCACATCGACGTGACCCGCAAGGAGTTCGACCTCCTGCACCTGCTCTGCGCGCAGCCCGAAACGGTCATATCCCGTCGGCAGGTGATGACACAGGTCTGGGACGACTCCTGGTCCCGCCCCGGACGCACCATCGACACGCACGTCAGCAGCCTGCGCAGCAAACTGGGCGCCAGCACCTGGATCATCACGATCCGCGGCGTCGGATTCCGCCTGGGTCACCCCTGAGTCACGGCGCTCCGGGCGCCCGTGACGCACGTCGGGCGCAGATCCCCGTACTGAATGAAGTACGAGGGTCTGCGCCCGACGCGGGAGAAGGCGACCGTGCTCAGCGCCTGCCTTCGGTGTACGCCTTGGCACGCCCCAGCGTGGCCCGGCTGCTGGAGCTCAGGGCGTCGCGCACGTACTTCCTGGCGTCGGCCACGGTCGCCTGCGGCCCGAGGACCTTGGTGATGCCGGCGGCGTCGAGGACGACCGTGTGCTGCGACGACGCCAGCACGGCGTCGCCGATGTCCTCGAACGTCCAGTAGCCGGTGTGCAGGCTCAGCAGCTCGGGCCTCCTGACCTCCTTGTAGGCGATTCTGTAGTCCGGGAAGCAGACGCGGTACGACTTCGAGGTGTGCAGGCTGCCGTCCTTGGCACGCGTGTCCATCTCCAGCGTCTGCAGGCCCGCCGCGTCCTCCACGAGGCGGACCGCGGCGACGTGCGGCAGCCTCTCCTCCCACAGATGCGCCTCGTTGATGAAGTCGTAGACGTCCTTGGCGGAGCCCTCGACGCGCACGGTGTCCTCGAAGGAGAACGTCAGGTCCCGGTCGGCGTGCGACCGTTCCAGGCTGACCTTCAGTGAGGCGAGCTGCGAGCCGGCGTTCTCGTCGACCGCCTGGTCGATCCATTTCAGCGACTCGGGGTCGTCACCGACGGCCCGGTAGTCGAGCCGCAGGCGGATCCGCGAGCTGTCGTCGCCCAGCGGCTCGATGATGTAGGTGCCGCGCATGGATGCGATGGGCTCGGGGGACACGTCCTGCTCGAAGCCGATGCGCAGGGCCCGCTCGTCGAGAGTGCGGCGGGCCGACCAGCTCGTGGCCTCGCCGTTGGCGGTGGCCCAGACGCGGATGCGCTCCTCGTCGCCGGTGCGTTCCGTCTGCTCCACGAAGATGGTGGGCGGGAATATCTGCGGCAGGTTCTCCACGTCCGCCAGCAGCCGGTACGCATCGGCGGCCGGGGCGGCGACGGTGGTCTCGTGCTCAACCTCACGGGTCGTCATGTCTGGCTGTCTCCTTGAGGGTCTGTGTCGTGATCAAACCGACATCGCTGTTTACCAAAGGGGGCGACACCCGAGTACGGCCACTCCGCGAGGCCCCCGAAACCCGCAGCAAGGCCTGCCATGGCGTCCATAACGGGCGGGCCAGGGCGGTCACCCAGACTCACCCAGACAGGCCTTCCCCCTGACGACTGGTCATTAAACCGACCTTGCGGTTTACTACTGAGATTGCCCTCCGCCCCATGCCGACCTCACCAGGAACCCATATGACCAAGCAGGAGCGAGCCGCCCGCACCCGGTCCCAGCTGATCGCCGCCGCAGCCGACGTCTTCAACCGGAACGGCTTCGTTCGCGCCAGCCTGACAAAAGTCAGCCGGCAGGCAGGTGTCAGTACCGGCGCGCTCTAACTTCCACTTCGAGAACAAGGAGGAGCTCGCGGCGGCGGTCGTGAGCCAGGCCGTGGGCGCCCTGCGGTCAGCGCTCCACACGGTCCATCGCCGCCGCACGTGCGCTCTCCAGCGGCTGATCGACGCGTCGCACGCGATCGCCGCGCTCCTGCGGTCCGACAGCGTGGTCAAGGCAGGCGTCCTGCTGAATCAGGAGGGCCACGGGCGCCGCCCTGATCTGCGGCAGGAGTGGCACGCCCACATCCAGCGGCTTCTCACGGAGGCGGCGCGGGAGAACACGCTCGTCCCTGACCTGTCACGGCAGAGCGCCGCCGGGGCGATCATGTCATCGACCGTGGGGTTCGAGGTGCTCGGGCGCGACGACTTCGCGTGGCTGTCGCGGCACACCATCGCCGCCTTCTGGGGATTTCAGCTGCCCGCTCTCGCCGACCGGACGGCGCTGCACCACCTGGCGGCTGCGGGCACCGACGTGGAAGCGGTGAGCGGCGCTGAGACGTCTCAGGCCGCGTAGAGATCGAAGGTGGAGGTGCGCTGCGGACCGGCGACGACGTCCAGCTTGGGGTCGACGGCCAGCATGGCCTGGTGCAGGCGCCGCACCTGCGGCGAGGGCTCGACGCCCAGCTCCTCTATGAGGCGCGTCCGCAGCCTGCGGTAGATGTCCAGGGCCGCGGCCTGCCGGCCCGACCGGTACAGGGCGACCATGGCCTGCGAGTGCAGCCCCTCGTGCTGCGGGTGCCGGGCCGTCAACTCGGTCAGCTCGGAGATGAGTTCGGAGTGCCGGCCGAGGCGCAGGTCGGCGTCTATGCGCCGCTCGATGGTGCCGAGCCTGCTCTCCTCCAGGCGCAGCACCTCGATCTCGAGGACCGGCCCGACCCGTACGTCGACGAGCGCCGGCCCGCGCCACAGGTCGAGGGCCCGCCGGAAACAGCCCGCCGACACCTCGTCGTCGCCGTCCGCCAAGGCGGCGCGCCCTTCCGCGACCAGCCGTTCGTAGCGGTAGGCGTCCACGGACTCGGGCGGGACCTGCAGCAGATAGCCGCCGTGCCGGGTCACGAGCACGTCCTTGGCGGCGCCGGGGACGTCCGGGCCCATGGCGGTGCCGAGGCGTCGGCGCAGCTGGAGGATGTACGTCTGCAGGGTGGTGCGGGCGCTCTGGGGGGGATCGGCCCCCCAGAGCTCTTCCATCAGCGTGTGGACGGGCACGACCCGTCCCGGGCGGAGCCCGAGCAGGGAGAGGATCTGCCGCGGCTTGGCCGCGTTCGGGACGATCGCTCCCCCGTTGACTTCGGCGCTCAATGATCCCAGCACCTGAATCTCCACGGACACCCCCACGTATCGCGAAATTCGTCCTCGACGGCTCTCATTGCCGCAGCGAGCACAGTAGCGAAAATTGCGGGCGCTCCCGATTTTCTCCAGCCGCCCTCGAGAGGACTTCCATTCCACAGAGATCCGGGGAATTCAGAGGGATCTTAACCCGCTGAAGAAAGGAACCCGATACGGTCAGTCCCAGATGTCTCCGGCGGCCGCCTCGGCGTCGACGGCCCGCAGCAACGCCTCGTCGATCGACCTCAGCGTGCCGACGATGTGCCGCACACCGTTCTTCTCCATCATCTGCCGCTGGTAGCCGTGACCGGATTCGCCGGGGTGTCCGATGAAGGCCGTCCCGAGCTCCCGCGCGGTCTCCGCCACGCGCGCCACGTCGTCGATGAAGAGGACCTGGTCGTAGCGGAGCCCGAAGAGTTCGGTGATCTCCCGGATGCCGGGGCGGAAGTCGTTGGTGCACACATAGCCGGGCTCGTCGAAGTAGTCGGCGAACTCACCGAGATGGCGGGTGAAGTGCGACCGCTCCAGCCCTCCGTAGCAGACCGTGCGCACGTCCAGCGAACGCAGCGTCGCCAGCAGTTCGGCCGCGCCGTCGAGCACGTGCACCGGATGTTCCCGCACGTACTCCTCGCGCTCGGCGAAGTAGTCCTTCAGCAACTGCTCCGCGGTGCCGCCCAGTTCGTCCGCGGCCCGCTGAGCGGCGACGAGTTGCGGCTGCGACAGCAGTTCACGCTCGAAGCCGGCGCTGTAGGTGCCCCCGCGCGACTCCACGAGGCGGCGCATGATCGGGCTGAAACTGTCGTTGAGCAGTACGCCGTCTATGTTCACCGCGACCAGGTTCAGGTGCGAAAACCGTCCAGGCAAGGTGTCCCCCAGATGAGTCGGTGGATAGGCCGCCGACAGTACTCTCACGTGCCGTCACTCTCACGTGCCGTCGACGACGATCCAGCGGTCCTTGACCAGGAGTTCGCGTCCGCCTTTCGTACCCCGCACCAGTGTGTCCGTACAGGTGCAGACCTGGTGCACCCGGGACGCACCGCTCGCCGCGGTGGCGTACACGATGGTGTTCGCGCGCACGTGCAGGAACCCGCCGGGGCGCTCCTCGATCTCGAACATGCCGGTCATGTGGCGCCGCAGCTCCCCGGCCGCCTCGATCGCCGTCGCCGCCGCGCGCGCCCCCGCGATCAGCTCCTCGCGCCCGCGCATCGCTTCCAGGCGGGTGGACAGCCGGCACACCGCGTCCTCGGTGAAGGTGGCCGCCCACCCCTCGGCATCGCCCTCGTCCAGGCGCCGCATCTGGCGGGCGTAGAACCCCGCCACCTCCGCGTACATGGGATCTCCGTTCTGTGGGCCGGAGTTCAGCGTCAGCCGCCGCGCCCGTGCGTGGGTCGAGCGGCTGTCGAGCGCGTCCCGCGACGATCCCGCCCGAGCCGCCGCGTGGAGGCGGCGCGGGCCGTGTGCGAGCGAAGCCCTAGTTCCGCGTGTTGATCTGCTCTCGCACCTCTCGACCCGTACACCCCGCAGGAGGATCCACCATGCCCACCCGTCGCCGAGTGCTCGGTGCAGGACTGTCCGTCGCGGGTGTAGGGCTCACCGGAGCCTCGCTCCTGCCCGTCCTGAACGCGCGGGAAGCGACCGCGGGCCCCGCTCCCGGCGTGCCGGCCGCCGGCGCCGCCGCGGTGCAGCTGTTCGCCGCGGCGATGCCCATCGTCCCGGTCCTCGCACCGGTGTCCACCATCGGCTCCGTGGACAGGTACGAGATGACCATGCGCACCGTGCGCAAGGAGATACTGCCCGGCATCCAGACCGAACTGCGCACCTACAACGGGCAGTTCCCCGGTCCGACCATCAAGGCCCGCAGGAACCGGCCCGTCGTCATCCGTCAGCGCAACCAGCTGGGCGTGGACACCTCCATGCACCTGCACGGTGCTTCGGTGCCGCCGAGCGAGGACGGCTCCCCGATGGACACCATCGCGCCCGGCGCCGCACGCCGCTACACGTACGCCAACAAGCAGTCGCACGCCTCGCTCTGGTACCACGACCACGCCCACCACGTGGAGTCCGAGAACGTGTACCGCGGCATGCACGGCAGCTATCTGCTCACCGACGACGAGGAAGAGGCGCTGCCGCTGCCCAAGGGCGAGTACGACGTACTGATCGCGATCCGCGACGCGAACTTCGACGCCGCCACCGGCGCGCTCGTCTACCGGATGAGCGACCGTGCGCGCACCACGCTCCTCGTGAACGGGGCGCCGCACCCGCGTTTCGAGGTCGCCGCCCGCTCCTATCGGCTGCGCTTCGCGAACCATTCCAACCAGCGCTTCTTCGAACTGTGTCTGGCGGACAACGGCGACATGGTGCAGATCGCGTCCGACGGGGGGCTGCTGCCGCGCCCGCACACCACCAAGGCGATCTACCTGACCTCCGGTGAACGGGCCGACGTGGTCATCGACTTCTCCCGCTACCCGGTCGGCACCAAGCTCGTCCTGAAGAACACCGGGTTCGGGGTGGTCGAGGACGTCAGCCAGGTGATGCGTTTCGACGTGGTGCGCACCGCCGAGGACAACAGCTCGGTACCGGCCGTCCTGCGGACGCTGCCGCGCCTTCCCACGCCCACCGCCGAGCGCACCGTCGTCCTGCGCATGGACGAGGACGGCCGCGCGGACCCGAAGGCGTACATCGACGAGAAGCTGTACGACCCCGCGCGCGTCGACGCGCACATACGCCCCGGCGCCAGCGAGATCTGGACCGTCACCAACGCCAACACGAAGGCGCCGCACAACTTCCATATGCACCTGGTGCAGTTCCAGGTCCTGGAGAGGGGCGGGGCCGCGCCCGGACCCGCGGAGGCGGGCCTGAAGGACACGGTGCGGCTGCTGCCCGGCGAGACGGTCAAGCTGCAGGCCACCTTCGACGCCTACCAGGGCGAGTACGTCTACCACTGCCACATGCTCGACCACTCGGCCATGGGCATGATGGCGACGATGAAGATCGGTTGAGCACGCGGCGACCGCCTGTTTTCAGACCGAAATGCTGGTTTCCACCGCCCGGAAGGCCCTGCCCCGGACGCGGCCGTGACAACGTGAGCATATAAGGTACCCTCTAGACGGTTTCTTTTTCACTGTCCACCGCTCACTGGACGCGGGCGCTGAGCACAAAGGGATGGTCTCGTTGGCGCGACAAGAACGTGCAGTCCGGACCCGCCGCGCCGTGCTGGAGGCCGCAGCAAGGGTATTCGCGGAGTACGGCTACGCGACGGCCACCGTGTCGGACATCCTCAAGGTCGCCGGCGTGACCAAGGGCGCCCTGTACTTCCATTTCGACTCCAAGGAAGCCCTTGCGCGAGGGGTGGTCGAGGCGCAGGTCGAGCTGCCCCTTCCGCCCCAGGAGCTCAAGGTCCAGGAACTGGTGGACCAGGGCTTGCTGCTCGCGTACCTGCTGCCGCGCGATCCGGTGGTGCGCGCGGGCGCCGTGCTCTCGTCCGACCCCCTGGGCAGGGAGCACTACGGCAGCGCCTGGCCCGCCCTGATCGAGCGCTCGGCGCGGACGCTGACGGAGGCCAAGGAGCGCGGCGAGATCCTCGGTCACGTCGTGCCGCAGCAGACCGCCGAGCTCCTGACCAGCACGTTCCACGGCGTCCAGCTCTTCTCCCAGCTGGAGACCGGCCTGGCGGACGTCAACCTCCGGATCTCCGTGCTGTACGAGCACCTGATCCCGACGATCGCCATGCCCGCCGTCCTCGCCCGCCTCGACCTCGCGCCCGACCGCGGCGCTCGCCTGTACGCGCAGACGGAGGCGGCACAGATGGAGACGGCGCAGACGGAGACCGAGGGCGCGGAGCAGCCCACCCCCGTCGGCACGGCCGGCTGAGTTCCGGCCGCCACGTCCGCGGGGGCTCACCGACGCCCCCGCGGACGACCGCGGGCCGTCACCAGGTGGTGCGCCCGCCGTCCACGGGCATCGTGGCTCCGGTGACGAACGAGGCCCGGTCGCTGCACAACCACGCGGCCGCCTCGGCGACTTCCTCCGGTGCGGCCATGCGGTTCTGCGGGGCGGACGCCATGCTCTTCGCCTCACGCCCGGGAACCCGGGCGAACCAGTCCTCGACCATCTCCGACCGGGTCAGGCCCGGGGCTATCGCGTTGACGCGGATCCCGCTCGACGCGTACTCGACCGCGGCCGCTTTGGTCAGGCCGACCACGGCGTGCTTGGCCGCGATGTAGGGCGCGGGCGCGGAGCTGGCCACCAGGCCCGCCACGCTGCTGGTGTTCACGATCGAGCCGCCGCCCCCGTCTTCGGTCATCGCTCTGATCTCGTGACGCAGGCAGTTCCACACGCCGCGCACGTTGGTGTCCATGACCAGGTCGTACGCCTTGTCGTCGAGGAGGTGCAGAGGGGCCACGTCGCCTCCGGCACCCGCGTTGTTGAAGGCCACGTCGAGGCGCCCGTACGTCTGAACCGCGTGGGACACGGCCCGCTCCACGTCGGCGGAGACCTGGACGTCGCCCACGCAGTACGAGGACTGCGCCCCGTCCGAGCGCAGTTCGGCCGAAAGCTCCGCGATGCGGTCCTCGCGCCGGGCGACCAGGACCACCCGTGCCCCCTCGCGTGCGAACACCCGGGCCGCCGCGGCGCCAATGCCGCTGCTCGCACCGGTGATCAGGGCGACCTTCCCCTCGAGCGAACCTTGTCCTTGAGTCATGCTTCCCCATCCCCCTTGCCCCGGCGCCGTGTTGCCACGGCGCAACGCAACTGCGCTCCAGGCGCCGGTGTACCGGCGCCTCAGCGTCCCGAAGCGTAGCGTCCATGTTCGATATCCGAGGATGAATCCTTGACTCCGGAAAACCGCTCCGTCAGCGGGGCCTGGGGACGTAGCCGGGATAAGGGACCGGGCTGCGCAGCGAGCCGTCGTGGGCCGATTCTGTGCCGAACGGATTGAGCCCGGCCGCCGTCCGCGGTTCGGCCACCGAGGGGAGCAGCACCTGCCAGAAGCTGGTGAGCGTCTGGTCGGTCAGCCACTCCTTGTCGGCGCGGCTCAGCACCGCGAGACCGACCGTCGTGGCCACCACCGCGTTCACGACGCCCTCCTGCGACACCCCCGGCGCGAGCGCCTTCTCGTCCGCGGCCCGGGCGACGAACCGGTGCACGTGGGCATGCCACTCCTGGCAGAGGTCGATACGGGTGCGCTGCCCCGCTTCCCAGCTCAACATGAACCCGGCCCGCACGACCACGTCCCAGAGCAGCAGTTGGACCAGGCGGTGCGAGAGGTCCGTCAGCCCCTGCAAGGCGCTCATGTCCCCCGTCGGCACACTCTCCACCGCGCGACGCAGGGCGCGGGCCGCGGCGCTCTCGACGGCGGCGGCCACCTCGGCCTTCGTGTCGAAGTGGAAGTGCAGGGCACCACGGCTGACCCCGGCACCCGAACTGATCTCGTTCAGGCTGGCCTTCTCATAGCCGTGCCGCTCGAACAGCTCGGCCGCCGAGCGAATGAGTGCGTTGTGGGTACGGGCGGCCCGTTCCTGTTGGCTCACTGTTGGCTCTCCCGCTACAGAGGGGGTTACTTGGTAGATATAAAACCAACTCGCCGGTTTCAAAGCCAGCTCTGGGAGAGATCGAGCTCGATCAGTGACAGAGCGCGACTCGTTCGCACTCCCTGGACACACCCCCGAAGAGGGCGGTCACCTCGACAGGTCGCCCGCACGAGGACGGTTGAGCCACCCCGGCCCATTGGCCGGAATTGGAGACTCCGCCCCGCTCGGTCGGCACGACCCGGGTCCCTGATGGTCACGACCCGGCACCCGTAAACAGTCCTACCGGTTTGCTTTTGGGGCTCCCGTGGCGCGAGGTGACGCCTCGACCGAGGGTAGGCGCTGCCCCCGCCCGAGCTCGCCCGGATCCAGCCCGCGCCCTCCCCGCAGCGGGTACGGCATCCCGCGCGGACGAACGGCATCACCCCAGGTGGAGAGCCAACACGGCGTACCACAGGGGGTGTTGAGTCGGCTTGAGCGGCGGCGGTGTTTCCTCTCGAGCCTCGTTCGCATGCCATGGCCCCCGGCTCTGGAGGGGGCGGCGAAGGAGCGCTGTGGCCCACAGAACAGCGAGACAGTGGTTTACAAAAAAACCGGCCGTACGGTACTCTCACGATGGATTCACGGCACGTCGGGCTCCGGCGACGAAGCGCAAGCGTCCAGCCACCACACACCGAACCCCCGGCCCGGTCTTCCCACGCGACGACCGGTGCACGAGGGCTCGCGGTGGCCGACGCCGCTCATGGACTCGTATCCGGAAGACCTTCCACATGTGCGCCAACAGAGGATTGCTGTCAGGAGGGGCAAGTTGTCTCTGGCCGAAGAGTTGACGTACCCGACTGTCGACATCGACATCGACATCGACATCGACGAGGTCGAGCCGTCGGCCATCTGGATCGAATCGCAGCCACCCGTCCGCGTACGGATCGACTCGCTCGTCCTGTCGGACTCCCCCCGCCTGGACGCGGAGGACCCGGACCACGTGCGGATGCTCGCCGAGGCCGGGGACTGTCTGCCCCCCATCACCGTGCACCGGCCCACCCTGCGCGTCATCGACGGCGCGCACCGGGTCCGCGCGGCCCTGCTCAACGGACGGACCGAGATCGCCGCGAGGCTGCTGGACTGCGATCCGGCGGACGCCTTCGTCCTGTCGGTCAAGGCCAACGTCACCCACGGTCTGCCGCTCTCCCGCGCCGACCGTGCCGCGGCGGCGGCACGCATCATCCGGACCCACTCGCAGTGGTCGGACAGCGCGGTCGCCGCCGCCACCGGGATCTCCGACAAGACCGTCTCCCGTATCCGCGCGCAGTCACCGGCCGACGACGCCGTGCACTCCGGCACGCGGATCGGCCGGGACGGCCGGGTGCGCCCCGTGGACAGCGCGCAGCACCGCCGTCGCGCCGCCGCGATCTTCCTCGAACGGCCCGACGCCGGACTGCGCGAGGTCGCCCGGGCCACCGGACTCTCCCCCGCCACGGTGCGGGATGTGCGCCAGCGCATCGACCGCGGCGAGGACCCTGTCCCGGGCCGCTACCGCACCACCCCGGCCGACGAGCGCACCGAGACCGCCCCCTCCGTCGCCCCGCCGGCCCGGCAGCGGCCGCCCGCTCGCGCGGTGGGCGCCACGTCCGTGGTGGACCGGCAGAAGCTGCTCGCCAAGCTCAGCGAGGACCCCTCGCTGCGGCACACCGAAGCCGGCCGGCGCGCCCTGCGCTTTCTGCGCCACTACTCCGTCGACGGCGACAGCATCGAGACCCTCGGGCGCGGGCTGCCCTGCCACTGGGCCCCCGAGGTCGCCGACCTCGCCCGCAGTTGCGCGGAAACGTGGAGCGAGCTGGCCCTGCAGCTCCAACAGCGCGCCGAGTAGAGCCCGCCTGGCCGCGCACCCCGCTTGTCAGCACCCACGTACTTCAGGAGGCCTTCCGTGTCCGAGCATGCCGAGCCGACCGGTCCCCGCACCGGTTCCGAAGGCGGGAGGGGCACGGGGGTGTGGTTCATCGGGGCCCGCGGCTCCGTCGCCACCACCGCCGTCGCCGGGTGCGCCGCGCTCGCCGCCGGTCTTTGCCCGCCGACGGGCATGGTCACCGAGACCGAGCGGTTCGCGGCAGCCGCGCTGCCCGCCCTGTCCTCCTTCGTCTTCGGCGGCCACGACACCGTCGACTGGCCGCTGCCCAAGCGCGCCGAGGCCCTCGCCGAGCAGGGCGTCCTGCCGCACGGCCTCACCCGGGCCGTGCAGAGTGAACTGGCCGCCGCGGACCGGGAGATCCAGGCCGGCGGACCGGCGGCCGGGGACACCCGCTCCGACGAGGAGCTGATAGCCGCCTTCGCCGCCGACATCGAGGACTTCACCCGCCGGACAGGGGTCGCACGGACCGTCGTGGTCAACGTCGCCTCCACCGAGCCCGCCCCGGCCGATGGCGCACTCAGGCTGCCCACCAGTTCGCTGTACGCCGCGGCCGCCCTGCGCGCGGGCTGCGCGTACGTCAACTTCACCCCGTCGACCGGGATACGGCACCCGGCCCTCGCCGAAACGGCCCAGGCCGCCGGGGTGCCCTACGCGGGCCGGGACGGCAAGACCGGGCAGACCCTGCTGCGGGCGGTGCTCGCGCCCATGTTCCGCCAGCGCGCCCTGGACGTTCGGGCCTGGTCCGGCACCAATCTGCTCGGTGGCGGCGACGGGGCGGCGCTCGCCGACTCCGCCGCCGCCGCGGCGAAGAACGCGGGCAAGAACCGGGTCCTGGAGGACAACCTCGGGACGCTGCCCGAGGGCGAGGTGCACATCGACGACGTGCCCGCGCTCGGCGAATGGAAGACCGCCTGGGACCATGTCGCCTTCGAGGGTTTCCTCGGATCCCGGATGATCCTGCAGACCATCTGGCAGGGCTGCGACTCGGCCCTCGCCGCGCCGCTCGTGCTCGACCTCGCCCGGCTCGCCGCCCGCGCCCACCAGGCGGGCATCACCGGGCCGCTGCCCGAACTCGGTTTCTACTTCAAGGACCCGGACGGCGGCTCACCGGCGCTCGCCGAGCAGTACGCCGCCCTCCTCGGCTTCGCCGCACGCCTGGAGGCGGCCCGGTGAGCAGCCCCCGCGACTGGGCCGAACTCCTGCGTGTCTCCGCCCTGTTCACCGTCCCCGGCGACGCGCTCGCCGGGGCCGCGGCGAGCGGGCTGCGCCCGGGGGCCCGCACCGCGCTCGCCGCCGGTGCCTCGCTGTGCCTGTACGAGGCGGGCATGGCGCTCAACGACTGGGCGGACCGCGAGGAGGACGCCGCCGAGCGCCCCCACCGCCCCCTGCCCTCGGGCCGTATCGCCCCCGCGCAGGCGCTGACGGCGGCGGCAGCGCTGACCACGGCCGGGCTCGGCCTCGCGTTCGCCGCGGGCCGCCCCGCCGCCCTCACCGCCACCGCCCTGGCCGGCACCGTCTGGGCGTACGACCTGCGGCTCAAGCACACCGCCGCGGGCCCGGCCGCGATGGCGGCGGCCCGCGGTCTCGACCTGCTGCTCGGAGCGGTGGCGACTGCCAACTCCCGCACCAGTACGGTGAGTTCGGGGCACGCGGTACGCCGCTCGCTGCTGCCCGCCGCCGCGCTCGGCGCCCATACCTACGCCGTCACCGCCGTCTCCCGCACCGAGACCCGGGGCGGCGCGCCGGGCAGGTCGCTCGCCGCGCTCGGAGCGACGGCCGTGATCGGAGCACTGGCCGGTGCCGGACCGGACCGGCCCGGGATCGGGTCCCGGCGCGCGTTCGCCCGCACCGCGCTGGCCGGCGCCTATGCGGCGACGGCCGCCCGGCCGTTCCTGCACGCCGCGCTCAACCCGTCGCCGCCGCTGACCCAGCGGGCCGTCGGCGGCGGCATCCGCGCGATGATCCCGCTGCAGGCCGCTCTCGCGGCGCGCTCCGGCGCGCTCACCTCCGCCGCGCTGCTCACCGGACTCGTCCCCGTGGCCCGCAGGCTGGCCCGGAAGGTGAGTCCCACATGAGCATCCGCCTCGGCTACGGCACGAACGGCCTGACCGATCTGCGGCTCGACGACGCCCTGGAGGTCCTGGCCGAACTCGGTTACGCCGGTGTCGGCCTGACCCTGGACCACATGCACCTCGACCCGCTGGGTCCGGGCCTCGCCGGGCGGGTCGCCCGGGTCGCGGACCGGCTTGACGCGTTCGGCCTCGGCGTCACCGTCGAAACCGGCGCCCGCTACGTCCTCGACCCCCGCCGCAAGCACGGCCCGACCCTGCTCGACCCGGAGCCCGAGGCCCGGGCGGCGCGGTCCGCGCTCCTGGTCACCGCGGTGAAGGTGGCCGCCGATCTGGGCGCCCACGCGGTGCACTGCTTCAGCGGGGTCCGGCCCGCGGGCGTCGACGAGGACACCGCCTGGGAGCTGCTCGCCGACTCCCTCGGCCCCGTCATCGAAGCGGCGCAGACGGCCGGCGTCCCGCTCGCCGTCGAGCCCGAGCCCGGTCATCTCCTCGCCTCGCTCGCCGACTTCCACCGGCTGCGCACGCGGCTCGACGACCACCCGCTGCTCGGTCTCACCCTCGACATCGGCCACTGCCAGTGCCTGGAGCCCCGGCCGCCGGCCGACTGCGTCACCGCCGCGGGACCGTGGCTGCGGCACGTGCAGATCGAGGACATGCGGCGCGGGGTGCACGAGCATCTGCCCTTCGGCGACGGCGAGATCGACTTTCCGCCCGTGCTCGCCGCGCTCGACGCCACCGGCTACCAGGGCCTCACCGTGGTCGAACTGCCGCGCCACTCGCACGCCGGGCCCGAACTCGCCCGGTCCTCCATGGAGTTCCTGCGCGCACAGCTCACCGCGCTCCCCCGCGCCACCGACTCCGCACCCACCGCCGCCCTCGCGGCACCGTACGCGTAGGGAATCGCGCATGCTGTTCGCCCAAGAGAACCTGCCTGCCCGCCCGGGTCCCGAGGGCTCCGCCTGGATCGCGGACGCGCTCGCCGCCGCCGAGGCCGCGCGCTCCGCGCCGAGCGCCCCGACGGGCCGGGGCGCACCGGAGTGGGAGCTGCGGTTCGCGGCGGCAGGCCGGGAGTGCGGATCGCCCGAGGCGACCCAGGCGGTCCGCGTCCTCCTGCTGCATGCGGCCCGCCCCGGCGCGGCCACGGTGGCCCGGATCTACGAGCGGGGAACCGGCGCGGAGCGCCGTGCCGTCCTGCTGGCCCTGCCGCATCTGCCGCTCGCTCCCGACGACGTCGTGCCACTGATCGAGGACGCGCTGCGCGCCAACGACACCGGGCTCGTCGCCGCGGCCGTCGGCAACGGCGCCGCCGCGCACCTGGACGACCACACCTGGCGGCACGCCGTCCTCAAGTGCCTGTTCACCGGGGTGCCGACCGCCGCCGTCGCCGGGCTCACGGACCGGGCCCGCGGCGACGGCGAACTCGCCCGCATGCTCCGTGACTTCGCCGCCGAGCGCACCGCCGCAAGGCGGCCCGTCCCCGACGACCTGAGCCACGTACTCGCCCTGACCGCCAAGGAAGCCTGATGCGCATCTTCGACCCGCACATCCACATGACCTCGCGCACCACCGACGACTACCAGGCGATGTACGAGGCCGGGGTCCGCGCGCTGGTCGAGCCCGCCTTCTGGCTCGGCCAGCCGCGCACCTCGCCGGAGAGCTTCCTCGACTACTTCGACGCGCTGCTGGGCTGGGAGCCGTTCCGGGCGTCGCAGTACGGGATAGCGCACCACTGCACCATCGCCCTCAACCCCAAGGAGGCGAACGACCCGCGCTGCGTGCCGGTGCTCGACGAGCTGCCGCGCTACCTTGTCAAGGACGGCGTGGTGGCCGTCGGCGAGATCGGCTACGACTCGATGACGCCGGCCGAGGACACCGCGCTGGCCGCGCAGCTTGAACTCGCCGCCGAGCACGGGCTGCCCGCTCTGGTGCACACCCCGCACCGCGACAAGCTCGTGGGCCTGCGCCGCACGCTCGACGTGGTGGCCGAGTCGAAGCTGCCCGTCGCGGCGGTCCTGATCGACCACCTCAACGAGAGGACGGTCAAGGAGGCCAAGGACTCAGGGGCCTGGCTCGGCTTCTCCGTCTACCCGGACACCAAGATGGACGAGCACCGCATGGTCGCCGTGCTGAAGGAGTTCGGCCCCGAACAGGTCCTGGTCAACTCGGCCGCGGACTGGGGGAAGAGCGATCCGCTCAAGACCCGCAGGGTCGCCGACGCGATGCTCGACGCGGGTTTCGGCGAGGACGACGTGGACCGGGTGCTGTGGCGCAACCCCGTCGCGTTCTACGGGCAGAGCGGCCGGCTCGTCCTCGATCCCGCCGAGCCCGAGGCGCTGCACGAGGGCAACTCCCTGCTGCGCGGAGGCGAATGAGCCATGCGCTTCACCCACCCCGACGGCTCGACCGTGCATCTCGCGTACTGCACCAACGTCCACCCGGCCGAGACCCTCGACGGTGTCATCGCCCAGCTCGCCGCCCACTGCGAACCGGTCCGGCGGCGCCTGGGCGTCGAACGTCTGGGCATCGGACTGTGGCTGGCCCGCGACGCGGTGCGCGCGCTGAACGCCGACCCCGCAGCCCTGCGCCGGCTGCGCACCGAACTGGACCGGCGCGGCCTCGAAGTGGTCACCCTCAACGGCTTCCCCTACCAGGGCTTCGGGGCCGAGGAGGTCAAGTACCGGGTCTACCGGCCCGACTGGACCGACCCGCTGCGTCTTGAGCACACCTCCGATCTGGCCCGGCTGCTCACCCGGCTGCTGCCGCCCGACGTCACCGAGGGCACCATCTCCACCCTGCCGCTGGCCTGGCGCACCGGCTACGACGAAGCCGCGGCCGCCTCGGCGCACACGGCCCTGCTCGAACTGGCCCGCCGTCTGGACCACTTGGAGCAGGAGACGGGCCGCTCCATCCGGCTGGCCCTGGAGCCGGAGCCCGGCTGCGCGGTGGAGACGACCACGGACGCGCTGGCCCCGCTGGCCGCCCTGCCCGGCCACCGGATCGGCCTGTGTCTGGACACCTGCCACCTCGCGACAAGTTTCGAGGAGCCCGCGGCGGCACTCGCCGGTCTGGCCCGCGCGGGCGTCCCGGTGCCCAAGGTGCAGCTCTCCGCGGCCCTGCACGCCGAAGACCCGCGCGACCCGGCGGTCCGCGCGGCGCTCGCCGCCTTCGACGAGCCGCGTTTCCTGCACCAGACCCGCGCGAAGGCGGGCGCGGTCCTGCACGGCACCGACGACCTCGGCGAGGCACTGGCCAAAGGCACGCTGCCGGACACCGTGCCGTGGCGCTCCCATTTTCACGTACCGCTGCACGCCCCGCCCGCCCCGCCGCTGGCCTCCACCCTCGGCGTGCTGCGCGAGACGCTCACCGCTCTGGTCGGCGGGCCCACGGCGCGCAGCCACCACTTCGAGGTCGAGACCTACACCTGGCAGGCCCTGCCCGCCGAGGCGCGGCCGACCACGGATGCCCGGCTCGCCGAAGGAATCGCCGCCGAACTCGACCTCGCCCGCGGCCTGTTGACCGATCTCGGACTCAAGGAGCAGCAGTGACGAAGACCCCCACACCCTTGCTCGTTCTGGACGTGGTGGGCCTGACCCCCGTGCTCCTCGACCACATGCCCCGGCTGAGGGAGCTCGCCGGCCGCGGCTCACGCGCCGGCCTCGACACCGTCCTGCCCGCCGTCACCTGCGCCGCCCAGTCGACGTTCCTCACCGGCACGCTGCCCGCCGAGCACGGCATCGTCGGTAACGGCTGGTACTTCCGCGAACTCGGCGACGTACTGCTGTGGCGTCAGCACAACGGGCTCGTCGAGGGCGACAAGCTCTGGGACGCGGCCCGCCGCCTGCACCCCGGCTACACGGTCGCCAACGTCTGCTGGTGGTACGCGATGGGTGCGGACACCGACATCACGGTCACGCCGCGCCCCGTCTACTACGCCGACGGCCGCAAGGAGCCCGACTGCTACACCCGGCCCCCCGAGCTGCACGACGAACTCCACGCCCGCCTCGGGACGTTCCCGCTGTTCAACTTCTGGGGGCCGACCGCCGATCTGGTCTCCAGCAAGTGGATCATCGACGCGACCCGGCACCTCAACCGCACCCGGCACCCCGATCTGACGCTGGCCTACGTGCCGCACCTCGACTACGACCTGCAGCGCTTCGGCCCGAAGGACCCCCGGTCGCTGAAGTCCGCCGCCGACCTCGACGCGGCGCTCACCCCGCTCCTCGACGAGGCCGAAGCCGAGGGACGCACCGTGGTCGTCCTCTCGGAGTACGGCATCACCGAGGTCAGCAGGCCCGTCGACATCAACCGGGCGCTGCGCCGGGCCGGTTACCTCGAAGTGCACACCCAGGACGGCATGGAGTACCTGGACACCATGGCATCGCGCGCCTTCGCGGTCGCCGACCACCAGCTCGCGCACGTGTATGTGCGCAGGGCCGAGGACCTGGCCGGTGTGCGGGAGGTGCTCGAGGGCCTCGCCGGGGTCGGTGAACTCCTCGACGACGAGGGCAAGAAGGCCCACGGCCTGGACCACCCGCGCTCCGGCGAGCTCGTCGCCGTCGCCGAGCCGGACGCCTGGTTCACGTACTACTACTGGCTCGACGACGACCGCGCGCCCGACTTCGCGCAGCTCGTCGAGATCCACCGCAAACCCGGCTACGACCCCGCCGAGCTGTTCATGGACCCGCTCGACCCGTATGTGAAGGTCAAGGCAGCCAAGGCGCTGGCCCGCAAGAAGCTCGGCATGCGCTACCGCATGGCGGTCGTGCCCCTTGACCCGTCACCTGTTCGCGGCAGCCACGGCAGGCTTCCCGAGCGACCGGAGGACGGCCCGGTGCTGCTCTGCTCACGGCCTGGCGAGGTCGAGGGCACGCTCGCCGCCACCGAGGTGAAGTCGCTGCTGCTGCGCCTCGCGGGGATCAGCTGACAGAACACTTCGAGCTGACAGAGCACATCGAAGCGTATCCGCTCCCTCGTTATCAAGTACTTGAGGAGTTCTTCCGGAGAGGGCCAACTTCCTTTGCGTGTAAGGGAACTGGTGATTCCTCGGCGCGGGTGAGCGATGAATTGCGCGGCTTCCCGGAGAGCTGGTGCACAACTGCGGAATTTCCGATGTTGCACACTCCATTCCGGCCAATTCCTGTGTCTACGGTGTTGCCGGTTTGATTCGCTCCTGACTGCGGGGGCGTGCCAAGTTGAGGAGAGACATGTTCAGAGCAAGCAAGTCTTGGGCGGGGGCCTTCCTGGCAACGGCAGTCGTGGGCGGCCTCACGACGATGGTGATTCCGAGCCAGAGCCAGGCCGCGGGCGCGGACGAGGCGGCGGCCACCGTCATAGCCGGCGGCCTGAAGAACCCGCGTGACGTCTCGGTCCAGGCCGACGGCTCGGTCCTGGTCGCGGAGGCCGGCAGCGGCCCGGCGACGGCCTGCACGACGCCGGGGTCCCAGTGCATGGGCCTGACCGGCTCCATCTACCGGGTGAAGGGCTCCGTCAAGGGCCGCGTCGTCACCGGTCTGCCCTCCAAGATGATCGTCCGCGCCGACGGCAGCAACGTGATCGCCGGGGCGAACCACGCCGACTCCGCCGGCAGCGGCACCTACCGGGTGACCTACAGCCTGAGCGGCACCGCCGACTCACGCACCGCGCTCGGTACGGGCGCCAAGCCGCTCGGCACGCTGGCCATCGCCAAGGGGAAGGTGCTCGGCGACCTGACCACGCACGAGAGCAGCCAGAACCCCGACGGCGGCGAGGTCCTCGCCAACCCGCAGCGGTCGGTCAAGGTCGGTACCGACTTCCTGGCCACCGACGCCGCGGGCAACACCCTGCTGCGGGTCACCCCGGACGGCACCGTCAAGACGGAGTTCGTCTTCCCGAAGAACGGGGACGCCGAATCGGTGCCGACCGGCCTCGTGAAGGGCGCGGACGGCGCGTACTACATCGCCGACATGAGCGGCATCCGCAAGGGCCAGGGCCGCATCTGGCGCTGGGTGCCGGGCAGCGACCCCAAGGTCTTCACCACCGGCCTGACGGGCGCCATCGACCTCGCCGTGCGTCCCGACGGCGACCTGGTCGCCCTGTCGTACGCGACGGGTGACACGACGAGCCAGCCGAACACCGGAGCCCTGACCCGGATCAACAAGACGACGGGCGCCCTCACGCCGATCAGCACCGGCACCACGCTGAACCTGCCCACGGGCCTGGACATCGACTCGGCCGGTGCCATGTACGTCACCAACAACTCGCTGACCACCAACGGTCAGCTCCTGAAGTTCCCGGCTTCCTGACCCGGCCGGACCGCACCGCCTGCACCACGGAAACCCCCGCAACCGTGGTGCAGGCACGCTGCGTTCGTGGTCACGCGGACGGCGCCGCGGCACTCCCCGGACGCTTGGCCAGCGGGATCTCGCACGCTTCCGAGAAGCCCTGCGAGTCGATGCCGAGGGCGTTGTTGTTCCGGGTCGCGAGGTTGGCGAAAGCGATGAACGCGGTGAGCTCGACCAACGCGGCCTCACCGAGCTCGCCCAGCAGTCGCCCGGACAGTTCGTCGGTGACGGTCGGCGGCGTGTTCGTCATGGCCTCGCTGTACTCGAGGACGTCCCGCTCCAGCGCGGTGAACACCTCGGAGTCCCGCCAGTTCGGCACCTGGCTCGCCTTGGTCACGTCCAGGTTCTGGTTCAGCGCCTGGAAGTAGTTGATGTCGAGGCACCAGTTGCAGCCGACCTGCGCCGCGACGGCCATGTGCGCGAACGTCTTGAGGCCCTCGTCGACGGCGTCCCACTCGTTCGCCCTGCCCCCGAACTCCAGGGTGGATTCGGCCACCTTGGGGTTGTGCCATGCCACCGCGACGGGCTCGGGCACGACGCCGAACGTCTTGATCAGGTTCTCCGTGAGCTCGTCGGAGAGCTCCGCCTTGGAAACGCGCAGTGCCATGGTGTTCTCCCTATGCGTTGTGCGTGATTCAGCCGCGGACATCGGCAACGGCTCGATTGTTGCTCGAGACCTCTTGAGGCTCGGTCGAGACAGGGACGACCTCACCGAGTGACCCACCTCACTTTGCGGCACGCTTGGCGGAGCGGCGTCATCCATGTCACTCTTCCAGCACGCCAACCCTGCCCAAATTCTCTTGTGGGCAGCCGAGTTGAGAGCCGCGGCCGCGGCCCCTGGCGGCCCGCCCTTTGGCCGTCACGACCCTTCCGTCGCCACGACGAGGGCCGGCTTCGAAGACGTCTCGTTCCCTTCGAGAACCGCCCGCCCCTGCCCGCGCCGCGTCCGAAGCGTCCTGCCTCATGCGTCCCAGCTGAGCCGAAGCCTGCCGCAAACAGGAAATGTCAGGCACTTGGAGGAGGAGAAATGTCTGGAGCCATCGCGGTCGAAGAGGTGTACTCGACCATCGAGGAGTCGGCTCGACTGCTGGGGGTGCCCTGCTCGCGCGAGAAGATCTGGCCGATCCTGACCGCGTACGGGAACGGTCTCGCGGATGCCGGAATGGTGCTGAGCGTGGCGACCGGCAGGGGCCCCACGGACGACCTCGACTACACCATCACGGTGCCGGTCGGGGGCCCCGACCCCTACGCCGTCGCACTGTCCGAGGGCTTCGTCACGGCATCGGACCACCCCGTGGCCGACCTGCTCGATGACCTCAAGTCGCGCGTCCCCGTCAGCGAATACTTCATCGACGGCGGCATCGTCAGCGGCTTCAGCAAGGTGTACGCGCACTTCCCGGGCGACATGCTGACCGTGGCGCAGCTCGCGGCCATCCCCTCCATGCCGCCTTCGGTCGCCGACAACGCGGACCTGTTCGCGCGTCACCACATGGACAAGGTCGCGATGATGGGGATCAACTACCGGAGCAGGACGGTCAATCTGTACTTCGCCCATCTGCCCGACGCCTTCCGTGAGAAGGGGAACATCCAGTCGCTCAACCGCGAACTGGGCCTGGCGGAACCGGAAGGGCAGTCACTGGAGTTCGCGCAGAGGTCGTTCAGGTCCTATGTCACCCTCGGCTGGCAGTCCCCGCGGATCGAGAAGATCTGCTACGCGCCCGCACCGGTCCGCGACTGGGATCCGTCCGTGCTTCCCGTGTCCCTCGATCCGCGGATCGAGAAGTTCGTGCGGAACACGCGGTGCACGTACTCCGACCGTCCGTTCATCATCGCGGCCCTGAAATGGTCCCCGTCCGGGCAGCACCTGAATCTCGGGCCGTATATCCGCCTCTCCCCCCTGCTGCGGAATCTGCTGCACGAAGTCACCGGCGAAAGCGTGTGACTTCAGCCGCCCGCCAAAGGGCGTGACCGGCGTCACATCGGACCGACCTCACACTTCGGGGGGCTGTGTCGTCGGAAGGGTGTAGCGGTAACCACCACACATTAAAGGAGTTCGTTATGAGTGTTCGTCTGAATCTTTTCGGCAGTGAGATCGCCGGCAAGGCCATGAAGGGGATCAACACGGCGAGCATGGCCGTCATCAACAGTGGGCTGCTGCCGAAGGCGACGATCGACCTGGTGCTGCTGCGGGCGAGTCAGATCAATGGCTGTGGCTTTTGCACGGACATCCACAGCAAGGACCTGGCGCACGCCGGTGAGGATGCCGCACGGGTCAACCTGGTCGCGGTGTGGCGTGAGGCAACGGTGTTCACCGAGGCCGAGCGGGCCGCGCTGGAGGTGGCCGAGCAGGGCACCCGCATCGCCGATGCTGCCGGTGGTGTCCCCGACGATGTGTGGACCAATGCCGCCAAGCACTACGACGAGGAGCAGCTGGCCGCGCTGACCTGCCTCATCTCCCTGATCAACGCCAGCAACCGGCTCGGCGTCATCACCGGCCAGCCCGGCGGCAACTACCAGCCCGGCCAGTTCGGCTGACCCACACCGCACCCCACCCGCTGGTGACGTCGGCGGACACCAGCACCACCGATGCCCTGGGCACCACACACCGGAGCCCAGGGCATCGCTGCGTTCCGCCACGCCCCACCAAGTACCTGACAGACATGAGGAAAGGAATGACATGGCCAGGAAGCTGGATGCCGACGTCATCGTCGTCGGAGGCGGCCCCACCGGCCTGATGGTGGCCGGGGAGCTGCGTCTGGGCGGGGCGAGCGTCATCGTGGCCGAGGAGCTGGAGAAGCCCAGCGGTCAGTCGCGCGCACTCGGGTTCACCACCCGCGCCCTGGAATCGTTCGACCAGCGGGGGCTGGTCGAACGATTCCCCGGCCTGGAGACAAGCCCGATGGGGCACTTCGGCGGCATTCCGTTCGACTACACCGTGCTCGAGGACGCGAACTTCGGGGCCCGGGGCATCCCGCAGTCCCAGACCGAGGCGGTCCTGGAGGAATGGGCCGGCTCACTCGGCGCCGTCCTGCGCCGCGGCCGGAAGTTCCTCGCCCTGGAGCAGGACGAGGACGGCGTCACGGTGACCGTGGCCACCCCCGACGGCGGCCAGGAGGAACTGCGCGGCCGGTACCTGGTGGGCGCCGACGGCGCGCGCAGCGCGGTGCGCAAGGCCGCGGGCATCGACTTCCCGGGCACGTCGGGGAGCCAGGTCATGCACCTCGCCGACGTGGTCGGCTGCGGCGTGCGTCCGCGCCCGCACGGCGAGCGGCTGCCCGGCGGCCTGGTGCAGGTCTTCCCGCTGCCCGGCGGCGTGGAGCGCATCATCCTGACCGAGTACGACACCTCGCTGCTCGGGGCCGGTGAGAATCCTCAGTTCGCCGAGATCGCGGCGGCGTGGGAGCGGGTGACGGGCGAAGACATCTCGGGCGGCGCCGCCCAGTGGGTGAGCTCCTTCACCGACGCCACCCGTCAGGCAGCCGAGTACCAGAAGGGCCGTGTCCTGCTGGCCGGGGACGCCGCGCACATCCACCTGCCGGTGGGCGGTCAGGGCATGAGCGCCGGTGTCCAGGACGCGGTCAACCTGGGCTGGAAACTCGCCGCCACCGTCCAGGGCTGGGCCCCCGAGGGCCTCCTTGACACCTACCACGCCGAGCGCCACCCGGTGGGCGCGCGGCTGCTGTCGAACACCCGCGCCCAGGGGCAGGCCATCTTCGGCGGTGACGAGTCCCAGGCGCTGCGTGAGCTGTACGCCGAGCTGATCGCCCTCGACGAGGTGAAGAAGCAACTCGCGGGCGCGGTCAGCCACATCGACATCCGCTACGACATCGACCCCGACGGCCATCCGCTCGTCGGCCGGCGGCTGCCCCCGCGCACGCTGGACACCGCCGGCGGCCAGGTCCGCACCCCGGAGCTGCTGCACGCGGCGCAGGGCGTCCTGCTCGACCTCGCCGACGACGCCGGGCTGCGGGCGGCCGTGGACGGCTGGAAGGACCGGGTCACCACCGTCACCGGGACGCCGCCCACCCCGGAGACCTTCGGCGGCGCCACGGCCCTGCTGGTCCGCCCGGACGGATACGTCGCCTGGGCGGGTTCCGACCCGGCAGGCCTCTCCGAGGCCCTGCACCGCTGGTTCGGCGCCGCCGACCCGGCGTGAGCTGAACACAGTTCCACCTTGCCGGCAGGTCCAACGCCGGAAGGGACCGGGCAGCCCGTGTACCGCGGGCTGCCCGGTCCTTTGCGTTGGCCGGACCCGCCGCGCCGCGAACGGCGCGGCGGTACACGCCGTCGACCACGTGCTCCTCGTCGAGGTGCGCATCGGGATCGAAACCGGGATCGAAAGGGATCACTGCAATGACGTCAGATGCCACACTCGCGCGGTTCCGTGAATACATGGTGGGCCCCTCGCGGTTCATGAGCCTGCTGTCCTGCTTCGAGCTCGGCATCATCGACCGGCTCCGGGAGAGCCCCGGTCTGACCGCGGACGAGCTGGGCAAGGCCGTCGGCGCCAAGCCGGACGCCGTGGAACAGCTCCTTCTCCTGCTGGTCAAGGAGAGCTTCATCGCGTACGACGAGGACTCAGGCGCCTACACCCTCGACGCACTCGCGGACCTCGGCGAGAACGACACGCGGCTCGTGCTCGCCGATATGGACATGATCAAGATGGTCACGCTCCGGCAGCTCTTCTACCTCACCGAGAGCGTGCGCAGCGGCACCACAGTCGGTCTGCGCGAGATCTACGGCTCCGAGGGCGACCTCTACAACGCGCTGGCCGAGCACGACGAACTGCGCGCGTCCTGGGCGCGGTTGATGAACACCGCCACCGCGCACATCGACCCCTGGTTCTTCGGCAACGTCGACATACCCTCCGGCGCCCAGGTCCTCGACCTCGCGGGCAACACGGGCCTCGGAGCGATCCACACCTACCGGCACAAGGCCTCCCCCGGACTGAAGGTCACCACCTTCGACCTGCCGGCGAAGGAGAAGGAGTGCCTGGAGAACTTCCGGACCCATGGCGTCGAGGAGCACTGCTCGTTCATCGGCGGTGACGTCTTCAAGGAAGTGCCGAAGGGTTTCGACACCGTACTGATCAAGCACTTCCTGCCCATGTTCGACAAGAGCGACGTGTTCAGGATCCTCGAAGGCGTCCACCGGTCGCTGGAGGCCGGCGGGACGATCAATGTCCTGGTCCCGGTGTTCCCCGAGAACCTCAAGGACCCCGACAACTACACCGTCGACTTCTACCCCAGCTTCTTCATCGGCTGCGCCATGGGCCAGGGCGGGCCGCAGAAGCTGTCGACGTGGCAGCGCTGGATCGAGGAGTGCGGGTTCAAGGTCACCAAGGCGCTGGCCGAGGACCCCGCCGAGATGCCGAAGAACGCCCTCCCTGTGGAGGCGATTCTCTGCGCGACGAAGGTCGCGTGACGACTAGAGAGGTTTACATGTCCGAGACCACGAAGACCGAGAGCACTGCCGCCCTGAACGAGCTCGGGGACGCGCTCGCCAAGGCCAGTGCTCAGTCGCTCAGCGGCCCGCGCGAACGGCTGGGCGAGAGCCTCCTGCAGTCGGCTCTCGCCCGGTGGGAGAACCCCGAGATGCGGCCCAAGCTCCTGGCGAACCTGGCGCACGCGACCAACACCAAGGAAGGCGCGGAGGCGCTCCGCACGTTCCTGTACTCGTTCCTCTTCGCGCAGGTGGGCATCGCGCTCGAGGACCGGCCGATGGACATCGACCAGGTGGCCGAGACGCTCGGCGTGCCGGTGATCAACATCAACGCGGCGGCGGCGCAGGTCTGGGGCGTGGTCATGTACCGCTACGTCCTGGAGCTCGAGCCGATCGCGTCGGCGTCGCCCGAGGAGCTGATCGAGCTCCTCTCCCCGACGATCCAGAACTATCTGATCGGCTGACGTCTCGTCAGCCGGCCGGACCTGGTGGCGGCGCCTGCGCGTGCATCGCCGCCGGGTCCGGTCGCCGGTCAGGTGGGGATTCCCTCGCGCTTGATCGTCGGGACGGGAATGCCGAGCGCCCGCAACTGCTCGAAGGGGTTCATGAACTCACGGTTCTGCACGATCTTTCCGTCGTCGAGCGCGAAGGAGTGCAGGAAGTGGTTCTCGTAGTAGCCCTCGGGATAGCCGGGGAAGCGGATCTTTCCGTGTCCGTCGCACTCGACCCAGAAGAAGTCGGGGTCCTGCGTCTCGAAGACCTGGATGTTGTACCACTCCCAGTCCGGGAACATCTCCAGCGACCACACCCCGTGCTCGGCGAGCCGGTCACGGCCGCTGATGACGATGGGCTTGCCTGTGTCGTTGGTCCACAGACCGCCGCTGCCGTGCTCGACGAACAGCTCGTGCCGGTTCAGACGGGCCTGCCCCTTCGTGTCCGCCAGATACCTCTCGACGGTGGCACGGTTCTTGCGCCGCAGGTCGGCGGCGTCGGTGAAGCCGTGCGGTGCGTCCTGAGCCATGGATCCCCCAAGCGACGTGTTTTCTGCCGAACACGCGGAATCATCGTTCCCGCGCCTCGGGGCCAGGTCGAGCGGTGTTCGAGCGCCCACGGCCGGGAGAGGCCCGCGCTCACGCGCCGCTCAAGCGGAACGCGATGGGCCGGGGGGAGGCTTGGACGCGCACGCCGGGCCTCGTGCACGACCTGTGCACCCCTGGACTTCGCACGGCACAATTCGCTCGGCACAAGAGGGGATCTCACCGATGGCAGGCGCTCGCCCCGGGACCACAGAAGTCCCGAAGACGTCCAGCACCCCGCACGGCACCGGTCAGGCCACCGACGCGGAGCAGGTGACGAGCGAGCTGCTCGAACTCGCCCTGGGCTACGTGTACTCGGCGGCCCTGCACACCGCCGCGCGCTTCGGCATCGCCGACCACCTGGCCGACGGCCCGCGCACCGCCGCCGAGCTCGCCGAGGCGACGGACGTCAACGGCCCGCACCTGTACCGGCTCCTGCGGTTCCTCGCCACCAAGCGCGTCTTCCGCGAGGACGAGGAGGGCCGCTTCCACCTCACCCCGCTCGCCGAGCCGCTGCGCACGCACACGGAGCGGTCGCTGCGCGACTACATCATGGTGCGCGGCGAGGCGCCCTTCTGGCAGTCGGCCGGCCACCTGCACGACGCCGTACGCACCGGCACCACCGCCTTCGAGGATCTCTACGGCACCCCCTTCTACGACTACGTCGCCACTGACCGGGATTTCGGCGCGGCCTTCAACTCCAGCATGGCGGCGTTCTCCGAGGCGCTGAGCAACGGCATCGCCGAGGCCTGCGACTTCTCCGCGGCGCGCAGCGTCGTCGACGTGGGCGGCGGGCGCGGAGGTCTGCTGCGCGCGGTCCTGCGGCGCAACCCGCATCTGACGGGCACCCTGTTCGACCTGGAGACCGTGGTGGCCGGGCACGTCCTCGACACCCCGGAACTGGCCGGACGCTGGAAGGCCGAGCCTGGTGACTTCTTCACCTCCGTGCCGGCCGGCGCCGACGTCTATCTCCTCAAGCACGTGCTGGCCAGCTGGCCGGACGAGCGGTGCGTGAGCATCCTGCGGTCCTGCCGCCGTGCCATGCCCGCGCACGGACGGCTGCTGGCCGTCAACGCCATGATCCCGGCCGGCAACGAGCCCCACCCGGGGAAGACCATCGACATGCTGATGATGACGGTCCTGAACGGCAGGGGCCGCACGCGAGCGGAGTACGAGGCGCTGCTCACGGCGGCCGGATTCTCGGTCACCCGCTTCCTGGAGCCCTCGCCGCACGCGTCCGTGGCCGAGGCGGTCGTAGCCGGCTGAGCACCACGGGAGAACGACGAAAAGGCCCCCGCCGTCCAGCCTTTCGGCCGGACGGCGCGGGCCTTTTCGCGTGGTCGCCGCTGTCAGGGCTGGAGCCGGCTGATCTCCCAGCCGATGTCGGTGCGGTCGTAGCGCAGCCGTTCGTGCAGCCGGTCGGTGCCGTTGGCCCAGAACTCCACGCAGGCGGGGGCCAGTCGGTAGGCCGCGTACGTCGGGGGGCGCGGCAGCGGTCGCTGCGGCTCGCCGAGTTCCAGGGCCGCGGCCCGCAGTTCGGCGAGGTGGTCGAGGCCGGCCACCGGCCGGCTCTGCCGCGATGCGGTGGTCATGGCGTGGGTGAAGACGGGGCGCGCGGACCACAGGGCCTCCGCATCGGCGTCGGGCAGCCGGTGCACGGGGCCGGCGAACGTGATCTGCCGGCTGGTCTCCCGCCAGTACAGGACGCCGGACGCCCAGGGATTCTGGGCCAGTTCGCGGCCCTTCTGGCTGTCTGCGTGGGTCGTGAAGACGATGCCGGCGCCCGTGACCGAGGAGACCACCACGGTGCGCGACGAGGTGCGGCCGCGGGCGTCGGCGGTGGCCAGGGCCAGGGCGCGCGGCTCCCGCACCCCCTGCGCGGCGCTGTCGTCCAGCCACGCGGCCAGCAGCTCCATCGGCCGGGCGGGCGGCGCGAGGAACTCGGGGAAGCCGGCCTCGACCGTGCCGGTGAGCGACTCGGATCGCGTGGACGTCAGGTCAGACATGGAGCACCCCTTCGATCGCTACGACCCCGTGGCCGAAGACCTCGACGGAGTCGACCCGGTCGCCCTCGCCGTGCACGAGCGCACCCATGGGTGAGGGCCGGCCGATCTCGACGCCCTGAGTGATCTCGATGCGCTGCCCGTAGGCACCGAGGCCGTGCCGGGCGAGATGAATGGCGATGGGCCCGGCGGCGGAACCGGTGGCGGCGTCCTCCACGACCCCGTATGCGGGCGAGAACATGCGGTTGCGCCAGGAACTCCCCTCTCCCGCATAGCAGTTGACCGCCATGTCGAGGAATCGGGACAGGGCGCGGTGGTCGGGGTCCAGCTTCGCCAGTGCCTCGGTGCTTTCGAGGCCGACGAGGACGTGCCGCGGGCCGTTGCGGTAGATGTCCACCGGGAGCGCCGACTCGCTGATGCCCAGCGCCTCGAGAAGTTCCTCGACGCGGTCGAAGGGCTCCCACACGGGCACCGGCTGGCGCATGCTCGCGGCGACGGCCTTCCCGTCCGCGCGTTCCAGCTCGAACGGGATCACGCCCATGGCGGTCTCGATCCGCAGCCGGTCGGCGTCGGTGCGCTGCCCCAGGGCGATGGCGGTGCCGAGCAACGGGTGGCCGGCGAAAGGGAGTTCGTTGACGGGGGTGAAGATCCGCACGTGCGCGTCGTCGCCGTGCTGCCGGGGGCTGAGCACGAACGTCGTCTCCGAGAGGTTCATCTCCCGTGCGATGTGCTGCATCTGCTCGGCGGTCAGGTCGTCGCTCCCGAAGAACACAGCCACCGGGTTGCCGGTCAGGGGCCGGCGCGCGAACGCGTCGACGACTACGTACGTGTGCATCACTTCTCCCACTCGTCGTAAGGGTGCGGGCGGCCTGTGCGGCCGCCGGCGACTGCTGAGCCGGATCAGGCCGCGCGAGGGACCCTCGCCTGTGTGAGCAGACCGGTCAGGGCCGTGCCGATGATGCGCGGCCCCCCTCTGGTGAGCACGGACTCGGCATGGAACTGCAGGGAGGCGAAGTCCGGTCCGCGCAGCGCGTGCACTTCCCCGGTGGCCGCGTCCCGGCTCACCCGGACCGGGCCCACGCCGTCCGCGACGAACTCGTCGTGGTCGCCGACCAGCGAGAAGGTGTTGTAGAAGCCGACCTGCTCGGCAGCGCCGAAGAGGTCGATCCGCTTCTGCACACCCTGGTTGGGCACCTCCCTGCGGCGCAGCGGCAGGCCGAGCCGGAGGCCGAGGACCTGATGGCTGAGGCACACGGCGAAGAACGGCCGGCGTTCGCGCAGCAATGTGCCGACCGCCGCGTGCAGGTGCCTCATCTTGGGATGCGCGGCCTCCTGCGGATCCCCGGGACCCGGCCCCATCACGACCAGGTCGTGGCCGTCGAAGGCGTACTCCTCGTCATGGCGTCGCACTGTCACGCGCAGCCCCAGGGAACGCAGCTGCTGGTCGATCATCGAGGTGAAGGTGTCCTCGGCGTCCACGACGAGCACACTGCGCCCGGCCAGTTGGCTCGGCGGCGGCGTACGTGTCCCGGTGCCGGAGAGCCAGAAGTCGGCGATGGGTTCGTTGCGCAGCCGCAGTGCCCTGCGCACGCTGGGATGGTCGGCGAAGCGCTCCTTGCCGCCGCCGTTCAGCGCGGCGACGAGCCCTGCCGCCTTGGCGCGGGTCTCCTCGGCCTCGGATGCGGGGTCGGAGTGCCGCACGATGGTGGCGCCCGCTCCGATGCCGATGCGCCCTTCCCGGCTGATGTCCGCGGTGCGGATGAGGATCGCGGAGTCCATGACGCGCTGTCCGTCGGCGTCCCGCCCGATCAGCGCGGCGGCGCCGCTGTAGTAGCCGCGGCCGCCCGGCTCGTACTGGTGGATGGTCCGGCAGGCGCTCTCCAGTGGGCTGCCGGTGACCGTGGGCGCGAACATCGTCTCGCGCAGGATGTCGCGCACGTCGCGGTCGGTGCGGCCCTCGATGAAGTACTCGGTGTGCGCGACCCTGGCCATTTCCTTGAGGTAGGGGCCCACGGCCCGGCCGCCCGCCGTACAGATCCGGGCCATCATCTTGAGTTCCTCGTCGAGCACCATGTACAGCTCGTCGGTCTCCTTCCGGTCGCCGAGGAACTCCAGCACCCCCGACAGCGTGGGGCCCGAGGGCGGGTAGCGGTAGGTGCCGCTGATGGGGTTCATCACTGCCGTGCCGCCCTGGAGGCTCACGTGCCGTTCGGGGGAGGCGCCGACCAGGGTCCGGGTGCCGGTGTGGATCAGGAACGTCCAGTGGACACCGGATTCGCGTTCGAGGAGCCGGCGGAACAGCGCGGGGGCGCTGCGTGGCCCGTAGTCCGTGATGTCGGCGACGAACGTGCGCTTGATGACGAAGTTCGCGCCCTCCCCTGTCCCGATCATCTCCTTGACCACGCGGCGCACCACGTCCTCGTATGCCTGGTCGTCGACGTCGAACTCGCCACCGGCCAGCGGGGTCGGCACATCGGGAAGGCGGGCCAGCGCCTCGCCCAACGGGAGGTGCTGCTGGCCGGTCACGGTCATCGCCACCAGGGGCGTCCCGTCGTCGGCACAGGCGAAGCCGCGCTCGGCCAGCTGCCGGTAGGGCAGGACGACCAGGACCTCATGGTGTGCGCCGGGGCCCTGGGCCGGGGGCAGCGGGATGTCGGCGAGCGTGGCGGGCAGGGTCACCGAGCCCGTCAGGACCTCCACGACGCCGGGCCCGGTGCCGGGCCTGTGCAGCAGGGCGAAGGCCTCCGGCTGCCCGTTCAGCGCCTGGTCGAGCAGGTCGCCTGCTGTCTCGTGCCCGGGGGGTGCGGGCTGACCGTACGTCACGCGAACACTCCCTTGACCGTGGTGACGAGGGCGCAGCGCTCGGCGGCGTAGTGGAGTGCCGAACGGTGATGGCTCTGAGAGAAGTCGGCCGTGGCGTCCGCGACGAAGAACGGCTGTATGTCGTTCGTGAAGGCCTCGACGGCGGTGGCGAGCACACCCACGTGGGCGTAGACGCCGCACAGGATGAGCTGGTCGCGGCCCTCGGCGCGCATCCGCTGGAGCAGGTCGGTCCGGAAGAACGCGCTGTAGCGCCACTTGGTGAGCAGCCAGTCGTCCTCGGCCGGCGCGAGGGCGTCGACCACTTGGCGGTCCTCGGGTTCGGGTCGCATGCCGGGGCCCCAGAAGTCCTTGAGCAGACCGCGTTGCTCGTCGGTCATGCCGCCCGGCTGTGCGGTGTAGGCGACCGGGACGTCAAGGGCGGCGCAGCGGTCGCGCAACAGAGCCGCGTTACTGACCAGTTGACGGCGCAGCGTGTCGGGGAACGGCTTGAGGAAGTACCGCTGCATGTCGTGTACGAGGAGGACCGACCGGTGGGGTTCGGCGGTCCACCGCACGACGGGTGGGGGCACGTCGCCCTCGGCGGGCAGCGGGTACGGGCTGATGGAGGGTATGCCGGTCATGGCTCCACTTCCTGGGTGGCTCAGGCGGTCCAGGACGAGACCACGGTTCTGGCCTGCCACCCGTTGAGGCGGGGGTCGCAGTGCGAGGTGTAGCGCTCGCCCACGAAGTCGAGGTCGGCCTGGGTGGTGGCGCATTCGGTGATGTCGTCGGGTGTGGTCTCCAGGTGCAGTCCCCCGGGGACGCCGCCGGCGCCGCGCACGGCCTCGACGAAGCGGGAGACCTCGAGCGAAACGGTCCGCACGAGCCGCGTCTTGTGGCCGCCCGGCGCCGTGACGGTATTGCCGTGCATGGGGTCGCTGAGCCAGATGACGGGATGGCCCGCGCCGCGTACGGCTTCGACGAGGCGCGGCAGCCGGTCGGTGACGGCGTCGGCTCCCATCCGCGCGATGAGGGTGAGCCGCCCGGGTTCGTGCCAGGGGTCGAGCCGCTCGCACAGCGCGAGCAGTTCGTCGGGCTCCGTGGCGGGACCGACCTTGCACGCCACCGGGTTGCTCACCTCGGCGAGCAGGGCGACGTGGGCGCCCTCGACCTGGCGGGTGCGTTCACCGATCCACGGCCAGTGGGCGGAGCCGAGGAACAGCCGCCCCGACTCGTCGGTGCGGAGCATGGGGATCTCGTAGTCGAGGAGAAGCGCCTCGTGGCTGGTCCACACCGGGTGGTCCCCCAGGGCGGGTTCGCGCCAGCCGAGATGTTCGACGATGTCGCCCGCGGCCATGTAACCGGTGAGGATGCGCAGGGGATCGGGCCGGCGCTGTTCGGGGTCCGGATCCGGGCCGTTGACCATGTGGCCCCGGAAGACGGGGAGTTCGACGCCGTCGATGACCTCCGTGGGCTTGGACCGGGGCTTGGCGAACTGGCCCCCGATGCGTCCCGCACGCACGACGGGCTTCTGGGTGATCAGGCCGAGTGTCTCGGCGAGCAGGCCGAGCAGTGCGGCCTTGCGTGCGACGTGCTCGCGTGTGCATTCCGCCGGGTCCTCGGCGCAGTCCCCGGACTGCAGCACCATGGCCCGGCCGAGCGCCACTTCACCCAGGAGCGTCCGCAGCGTGGAGACGTCGTGGGCGCGTACGAGTGGGGGGCGTGCGGCAAGTGCCTCGCCCACCGCGCGTACTTGGAGAAGGTCGCTCCAATCGGGCTGCTGCAATGCCCCGCGCGTACGAATCCCCCGCATGACGTCTTCCATGACGCTCCGATCCAGCGGTGACGGCCCTTGGCGTTGCCGCCGTTGCCGCCTCGTCGGCGAATACATGAGATGTGACAGGCAATTCCCTTGCCCCGCTTGACGCCGTCACCAATCTTGCGCCGCCCGGAAAGCGTCCGCAATAGATATCAAGGACCGCCCGACGAACACTCCAGGGGAATTCGACCGGGGCTCTTGCCGGACAATTTATTGACCGATTACGTCGGGGCTCGGCACCAGCCGGATGGTGTGGATACGGCCGTCGACGATGTCGAGTGCCATGGCGCTGTCGAGGATCTTTCCGTTCCGGTCGCGGAAGATCGCACCCGGCCGGCCCCGGACGCGGTGCTGCTCCACGGTGATGCCGATCTGCACGAGCGGTGGGATGGTCGCCGCAAGCAGTCGGGCCACGTTCTCGGCCCCGGCGACGCGCCGGGGCCAGGCCGGAACCCGGCCGCTGCCGTCACCGGCCGCGGGCAGGGTGGCGGCGAGCCTGCGGCACGCTGCCTCCGAACACCCCACGGCCGATGCGATGTCCGGGAGGCTGCAGGCGAAGACCTCCCGCAGTACACAGACCGCGCGCTCCAGGGGGGACAGCCGCTCGAGCGTCAACAAGGTGGCCGCAGACGACGATTCGGCCGACCGCAGGGCCTCGGCCGAGACACGGGCGACCTCCGCCGGCAGGTAGGCCCCGGCCGATGCCGGGGGCACCCCGGATGCCTCCCAGCGGGAGCGGGTTTCGCGAACCGCGTCGCGTGCCTGGCTCTCACTGCCCAGGATGCGGTGGGCGATCGCGAACAGCACAGGCCGCTGCTCCTCGAAGTCGTCGGCCCTCGTCACGCGGTCCTCCTCCGTGGGCGCCCTCAGCGGTGCACGCGCACAAGCTGCCGCTCCTGCTCCTCCCGCTCGGTGGCGTACACCGTGAGGAAGACCGCGAGTCCACGCATGCCGTCGGCGCCCAACCCGAGCCCGGTGAACGGGACATGCTGTCCGGTCCCGGCCGAGAGCGCGCCGTACGCCTTGAGAGCGGCGGCCGTCAACTCGCCACAGGCGCCGCGGATGTGGACCGGGGCCGTGCCCGTCATGGCGCGGGCCTCGTCCCAGGCCCGGGATGCGATCTCGGCCTTGTGCGCGTGCGGCTGCGGGGTCGGCATGGCGGCACTCCTCCACTGTCCGTGCTGTCCTCGACGGACTCGCTGGTGACGGGGGGGCTACGGCAGCGAGATCGGGGCCGCGCCTTGGAGCGTCTGGAACGGTATCCGTGCCTCGCAGAGCCGGACAACAGCGCGCCTTGAATAGACCTAGGATTTGCCTTTGACGGCGATCGAATGGGCTCTTTACGCCGCTAGATTCTCGCTCTCGCCGCTCGGGACGCTCATTGACACCCACGATCGCTCGTGGAACGCTCAAATTCCCTCATAGAAATGCATGAGGAGCGCCAAGTGGAGGTGCACGACATCGGGGTAACGGAACGCGCCACCGGAATCTGGTGACCAGAATCACCCGGTCGCAATCGCAACGACTTTCCGTTTTTCTCGCTCGCCTCATGAAGGAGCCCCAGTGGAGTCTCAGGCATGCCCCAGGAGCCATACTCAGGAAATGCGCACCGTCATCGGGTCGACCCTCTGTGCCCGTTGCACCAAGCAGCTTGAACGCAGCCTGCGGGCACTTCCCGGCCTCCACCAGGAATGTCTGCATCACATGTCGTCCTCGGCCAGGCGGACGAGCAACCCGACGAAGGTGTCCGGGAGCCGGCAGCGCGATCACCTGAACGTGTCCGCGCTCGACACACGGCACAACATCCTCGCCGTGCTGAGCTCCTGGTCGGAGATCATCGTGGAAGAGGTCGGAATCGACGCGCCGGACCGTTCGGTCTCGCACCTGGTCCGCTTCCTGACGGACAACCTTCAGTGGCTGACGGCTCAGCCCCTGGCCAAGGACTTCGCGGAAGAGACCGAGACGCTCCGTGCTGACCTGCTGCGCATCATCGACCCGGGCCACGGCAGCCACCGGGCGTTCGTCGCCGAGTGCGTCGTGGACTACTGCACGGGAAAGATCAGCGCCTCACCGCAGAATTACGCGAACTCGACGAAGAGCAGCATCACATGCTCCTCCGGACATTCATGGGAGATGCGTGAATGGCTCACACTGCGGCAACTGATGAACCGGAAACGCGAGGACGCCGCATGAACGCGCCGCCACGTCACCGGCTCATTCCGACGAATGTCGCGGCCCTCGCGGCGGGCGTGTCCGAAGCCACCATCCGAAAGTGGGTGAGCCGGGGGAAGCTGACTCGCTACGGCACCCCCGGCCGCTCGGAGTTCGACATCGAGGAGCTCACGGCGATCGCCCTGCGGGGCGGCCGGCGCTGACCTCCCCGCTACGAGTGCCTCGGCGGCAGCGACCGGGACAGCGCCCGCTTCGCCAGCGGACCCGCGGCCCCGGTGTACGCCTCGGGCGCGAACAGGTCGGTGAGCCGGGCCTCCGCGAGGACGGCCGAAGCCCGGTCGTCCTGCCTCAGTACGTCGGCCAGACACTCGCCGGTGCGCGCCGACCGCACGGACGCTTCGTTCAGCAACTCCCGCGCCTGCGCCTTGCCCAGCAGTGGGGCCAGTACGGCGGCGATCCTCTCGGAGACGATCTGCCCCCCGGTGATCTCGGTATTGGCACGCATGCGTTCGGTGTCCACCGACAGCTGCGAAGTGAGCTCCACCGCCTGGTGCGCCGCGCCGCCGGCCAGCCGCAGGAGGGCGCGCAGCGACTCCCACTCCGCGTGCCAGGCACCGGCGGACCGCTCGTCCTCGCTCAGCATGCAGCCCAGCACGGTCGCCGCGAGCTGCGGAGTCTGCAGAGCGGCGGATCTGATGGCCGTGGCGAGGACCGGGTTGCGCTTGTGCGGCATCGCCGAGGACGCACCACGGCCCGCGGGCGCCGGCTCGTGCACCTCCCCGACCTCGGTCCGGGTCAGTGACAGCACGTCGACCGCGATCTTGCCCAGGGCGCCACAGGTGAACGCGGCGGCCGTGGCCACATCCACCACAGGGGTACGCAGGACATGCCACGGCAGCAGCGGGGCGGACAGCCCCAGTTCCGCCGCGAACGACTCCGTGAGGTCCTCGACGTAGGCGGCGGGTTCGGCGCCCCGCGCGTGTTCGAGGTATCCGGCCAAGGTCCCGGCTGCTCCGCCGAGTTGGACGGGCAGCCCATCGGCCCTGATCCGGTCGAGCTTCTCCACGGCGTCCAGGACGAGGTGGCGCCAGCCCGCGGCCTTGCAGCCGAAGGTCGTGGGCACCGCGTGGAGGGCCAGGGTGCGGCCCGCCATCAGGGTGTCCCGGTGTGTACCGACGAGGGCGGCCAGTGCTTCCTCGACGCGTTCGAGATCGGCGCGGATCAGTCGCAGGGCCCGCTCGGCCACCAGTACGGTCGCCGTGTCGAGGATGTCCTGGCTGGTCGACCCGCGGTGCACGTACACGGCCGCGTCCGGGTCGTGCGTCGCGACCAGGGCGGTGAACTCTCGTACCAGTGCCACGACGGGGTTGGCGGACTGGCGCGCCTGTGCGGCCAGGGCCGGCAGATCGAGACGGTCGGCCTGCGCCAACTCCGTGATCACATGTGCGGCCGCTTCGGGCACCGTGCCGAGCCGGGCCTGCGCCCGGCTCAGCGCCGCCTCCGCGTCCAGCATGGCCTGGAGCCACGCCCTGTCGGACACCGCGGCCACGATGGGCGCATCCGCCCAGACCGGCGAGAGCAGACCGGAGTCCAGCTGCGCCGCAGCCGCGCCGGCCGCGCCCGCGGCGAGGTAGGTGTCACTTGGCATGAATGAGTCCCCGTCCTGTGTGAACGTCCTGTCCGTGTGCGCTACCGCGGGCAAGTGCCGCGCGGGCGATGGCGTCGGCGTCCGTGAGCGTCACCGAGTTGACCCCGGGCCGGATGCCCGCGGCCGTCACCCAGTGCACCGACTCCGTGGGCACCCCGAAGGCGAAGCGGCGCGGATGCGGATGCCCCGCCGCGTCGATCAGGCGGAACGGCCGCTCGGTGACGGCCATGCCGTCGGCTTCGTACATCTGTCCGGACCGCTTGCGGATGCGGTAGGTGGTGCACTGTCCGGTGTCCCGCAGATGGCGCAGGAGCGTGTCGTCCGTGCGGGTCAGCGTGATCACGGGCAGGCGCGCTTCCACGAGCGCGTCCACCCGGACCGCCGAATCGGGCACGAGCGGTGAACTGACGGTGTATCCGGTGCGGTCGGCCTGAACCCGCATGCCCGGCCCGACGATCCGCAGGACGTCGGACTCGATCAGCGCGATCATCTCCTCGACGCGCCGGGCCGGCGGGCCGATCGACAGGTGCGCGTTGAGCGGGGTGTACCAGCCGTCCAGGTGGGCGCGGTACGAATCACCGTGCAGACCACCGTGGTCGACCGCGAGACGGATCTCGTTGCGCAGGTCCCGCAGCACGTCGAGTGCCGCCTTGAGCGGGCCGCTGACGTTCCCGGACCTGGCTTCGGTGACATCTTGGCGCAAGTGGTCGAGGAGCCAGCCGGTGAAGTCCCGCGGTCCTGCGAACTCCCGGTTCAGGTAAGGACGGGCGAGCAGCTCCCAGTCCCAGCGGTCCTTGTCACCGATGCCGTAGGCCTCGAGGACGGCGTCGGTCCGCCGCTCCGCCCCGCGGGCTTCGAGGTAGTCGGCCTTCAACCGCTGTGCCTGGTGGGTGTCTCCACGCGACCTGAGCAGCGTCGCGTAGTAGACGGCCTCGACCTCCCTGGAGATCAGCGGCCACAGATCGTCCTTGAAGTCCAGACCGGAGCGGCCCCCGGCCCTGCGCAACCGCGCGACGTGCTCGGCGGTGAGCAGGAGCGGCTCGTGACGGCCGTGAGCACCCTTCTCGTTCTCGCCCCTGGCCTGATAGGGGACGCCGCGCCGCGACCCCGCGTAGAGCCGGGGCTCCTGACCGGACGAGTGGTAGACGAGCCGTCCGCCGATCCGGGTGAAGGAGCCGCCGCGGCCGACGGTGAGCTGGGCCATGTAGTCGAAGAAGTTCAGCCCGAGTCCGCGCAGCAGCACCTTCATGCCCGGCGCGAGGACGTCCAGGTCGACGTCCGCCGGGTTGGCCGGCGGGAGGTGGGTGAGATTCCACTGCGCGGCCCGGGCGGCGAACTCCCGCTCGGCGGCGTCGGGTCCTGCCGGCAGATGCCCCTGACAGAGGATGACGGCGTCGAGACCGGTCAGCCGGGCTCCGTCACTCAGCACCACGGTCTGGCGCGTCCCGTCCCCGGCCTCCGGATCGTCGTCCAGGGCTACGGCGCGGGAACGGTGCACGGTGACCGTGAGGTTCGTGGGTGCGCAGTCGACGATGCGCTGAAAGGCCCACCGCAGGTACCAGCCGTAGAACGAGCGCGTCGGGTAGGTGTCGGGACCCAGCTCGCGGGCTTCTTGCAGTACGTGCGCCGGGTGGTCGCCGCCCAGCTCGCCCGACACGAGCGTCACGGCCCACTCGTGCAGGCTCGGTCCCGGCTCCAGCGGGCCCCTCATGTCCACGGTGGCGTCGGTGAACACGGATATCTGTCCGGCCACGGTGTTCATGAGCAGGTGACGGGACTGGTCGGTCCGCCACACCTTGCCGGGCCCCGGCGGGTAGGGGTCGACCACGTGGACGTGGACGGTGCCGTCCTGGGGCTCCGAACGGGCGTTGGCGCACAGTCGCTCGAGCACGGAGAGTCCGCGCGGTCCGACACCTATGACGCACACCGTGTGATGTCTCGCTGTCATGACTAACCGTTTCTGCCGATATCGGGCACGGGGACGAAGGCCCTGCTCCGCACGGAGACGCACGGAGACGCACGGAGACGTCAGGCGCGCCGGGGCCTACCGCCCTTTCACCACTCGACCAGTGCGAATCCCGCCGCCATGCCGCCGCCGAAGCCGGCCAGGAGGATGAGGTCGCCCGGGCGGAAGGCGCCCGCGCGGGCGGCCCCGTCCAAGGTGATCGGGATGGATGCGGCGCCCGTGTTGCCGTAGCGCGCCAGAGTCCGGTGCATGGTGGCCTTGGGCAGGGCGAGCTCCGCGAAGACCGTGTCGAGCAGGACGCCGTTGGCCTGGTGCGGGACGAAGTGGCTGATGTCGTCGGGGACGACACCGGCGTCGTGCAGGAACTGCTTGGTCAGGTACGGCAGCCGGTCCTCGACGAAGCGCCGCACCCCCCGCCCGTCCATCGCGAAGTACTGCAACCCCGCGTCGAGGGCGGCCTGGTCGCAGGGCAGCCGGCTGCCGCCGGCGGGCACCTGGATCAGATCCGTCAGTTCGCCGAACGTGTGCAGCGTGAGGTGCCGGATGCGCGCGCCCCGGCCGCCCGGGCCAAGGACCATCGCACCGGCACCGTCGCCGAACAGCACGACCGTCCTGCGGTCGGCGGGGTTCAGGATGCGCGAGTAGAGGTCGGCGCCGATGACCAGCGCGTGGCCGCCGTGCCTCGCGAGCACGCCCTCGGCCGCGGAGAGCGCGAACACCTCACCGGAGCAGACGGCGTTGACATCGAAGGCCGCCGCTCCCGTCGCACCGAGGTTGTGCTGCACGTAGGCCGCGGTGGGCGGCTGCGGCCGGTCGGGGGTGGAGGTGGCGACCACGATGACCGACAACTGGTCGGCGCTGATGCCGGCCGACTCCAGCGCGGCACGCCCGGCTGCCGTGGCCAGATCCGATGTGGCCTGGTCGCGGGCGGCCCAGCGCCGTTCGCGGATGTCGGTCTTGCGGACGATCCAGGCGTCGTCGACTCCTGCTGCCGCACTGACTTCGTCGTTGGAGACGATTCGGTCCGGCACATAGGCCCCTGTACCGAGAATCCCGATGTCGGTCATGCGCCTGTCCTCTTTTCAGGGGGACTTGAGTGGGCTGGAACCTCTGGAATCTCGCTCAGTGCCGTTCGTAGATGCGCTTGTGGCCGCGCAGCGCCGCCAGCCGGAACGTCCCGCTGGTCTGCTCCTGGGTGGGGTGGTCACCGCCGTCGGCCGGGAACGACCGCTGGTGCAGCCAGCGGTAGGCGGCGTAGTCGAGGGGCCGGCGCCGGTCGATCGCCTCACGGTGTGCCTCGGTCCGCAGGTGCTGCCGGTATCCGGGGACGACGCTCCCGGCGAAGAACTCGGCGACGCTGCCGGATCCGTAGCTGAGGAAGCCGATGGACTTGCCGGTCAGGTCGTCCGCCTGGTCGAGCAGCGCGGCGAGGCCGAGGTAGACCGATGCGGTGTAGCTGTTGCCGATGACCGCGTTGTAGGCCGTGGTCTGTCCGATGGCGCGCTTGATCTCGGCGTCATCCGTGTCGTATCCGCAGGTGTTCAGGAGGTGGCGGTGCGCCTTGTAGGCCATCTTCGTGAAGGGCTGGTGGTAGCAGAACGCGCTGAACTCCTCGAGCGCGTGACCGCCCCGCTCCGTGTAGTCCTTCCACGTGCCCTCCACCGCCTGGAGGTACGCGGTGATGGACTCCTGCCCGTCGACCAGGGCGGCTTCCCGGTAGTTGGGCCGCCAGAAGTCCATGACGTCGGCGGTGAACAGGCCCGACGGTCCCTCGATGCGCACCAGAGCGGGGTCCGGACCCACCAGCATGGCCACCGCCGCCGCGCCCTGGGTCGCCTCGCCCGGGCTGTCGAGCTCGTACTTGGAGATGTCGCTCGCGATCACGAGCACCCGCTGCGTGGGGTCGCGGTGCACGAGTCCGATGGCGAACTGCAGGGCTGCCGTCGCTCCGTAGCAGGCCTGTTTGAGTTCGACGACCCTGGTGGCCGTCGGCAGCCCGAGCAGTGAATGGACGTACACACCGGCCGACTTGGCCTGGTCGATGGACGACTCCGTCGCGAACACGACGGTGCGTATCTCGTCGGTGCCGTGGCGGGCGATGATGGGCGCGGCGGCGGCCGCGCCCAGGGTCACGATGTCCTCGTCCTCGGCGGCCACGCTCATCGACCGCTGGCCGATGCCCACATGGTATTTGCCGACCTCGGTGCCGTTGTGTTCGGCGAGCGCCGTGTGCGGCAGGACGAACTCGGATGTCGCGAACGACAGATCGTGGATTCCTATGGCGGCGTCACTGGCCATGTCCTGCACCGACCTTCATCTTGTTGTCGCGTTCCAGTTGGACGTGTGCGCGCATGAGTTCACCCGGGTTCGTCTGCGCCGCCAGGAGCGAGAGTTCGCCGCACAGCACGGTCGCCGCCGCGATGACCGCGAGGCGGCGCGCGTTCTCCCCGGGGACGCGGTCGGCCTTGCAGCCGAGCCGGGTCAGGTTGGTCTCCACGAATCCGAGACCCTTGCCGTTCCCCACGGTGCCCACGATCAGGTTCGGCAGCGTGCAGGAGAAATAGAGGTCGCCGTCGCGGTCCTCGGCCATGGTGACGCCCTGGGATCCTTCGACGATGTTGGCCGCGTCCTGGCCCGTGGCCAGATAGAAGCCGAGCAGCATGTTCGCGAAGTGGGCGTTCGCCGAGCGGATACCACCGGCGAGCAGGGTGCCGAGCAGGTTCTTGCGTATGTTCAGCTCGACCACCTTCGCGGCCGACGTGTGCAGCACTGCCTCGACCACGTCGCGCGGCACGAGGAGCTCCGTGACCACGTTCTTGCCGCGTCCGAGGATGCCGTTGACCGCGGTCGCCTTCTTGTCCGTGCAGTAGTTTCCCGAGATCGATCCGTAGGAGATTCCCGGTACGGTCTGCAGCAGGTGCTTCAGGAGCGCGTCGGAGGCGAGTGTCGCCATGTTGTGCCCGGACGCGTCGCCGGTGGAGAACTCGAACCGGATGAACAGCAGGTTGGCCGTGATCTCGTGCCGGATGCCGATCAGTTCGGCGAATCTGCTGCAGGTGCGCACGACGTCGCGCAGCTCCTCGATCCGCGCCTCGATGGTCCGCGCGGCGGTGTACGCCGTCTGCGCGTCCACCGCTTCGACGAGCACCGACCGGGTCATCCGTTCGTCGACGAGGGTGGCGACGATGCCGTTCTCGGCCAGCATGGAGACCTTCGCCCCGCGACCGACGGAGGGCCACAGCGGCGTCTCGTAGGTGGCGAGCGGGACGTGGGTCTCGGTGGTGGCGACGTTCCCCGAAATGCGCAGGGGCCCCACCCACTTCATCGGGACCCCTGCTGTCGCGTGTGCGTCAGTCATCGTGTACTTCCCATCAGTTCGTCGGGGGCCCCGACAGAGCGGGAACGCCGGGCGAGCGACCTCGTGTCGATGCCTCGGTCGATGCAGAAGGTGCGGAGGTCTCCGTGGACCGTCAGATCGCAGCGCGTCAGATCGGCGGGGGTAGGCGCGCCGAGCATCGTCTGCAGCGCGGCCAGTTGGTCGAGCCAGGTCGTGATCTGCGCGATCAGCGCCGTCACGCCGTCGTCCAGGAGCGTGCGGAGGAATCCCCCGGACACGCCGACTCCGCTGGCGCCGAGCGCCAGTGCGCGCACGACGTCCAGGGGGTTACGGACGCCGCCGGACGCGAGTACGGGGATGCCGGCGTCCCGCGTGTCCAGGAGGCTGGCGGGTGTGGAGAGTCCCCAGCCGTGGAGGTGCGCGTAGTCGGCGAACTCCCGCCGGCCGTTCTCGATGCGGGCGAAGTCCGTACCGCCCCTGCCGCCGAGGTCCGCCACCCGTACGCCCAGGTCCCGCAGTGTCAGGACGGTCTCACGGCTCAGTCCGAAGCCGACCTCTTTGACGATCACGGGGACGTCGACGGCCGCCGCGATCTTCTCGATCTGCGGGACCCAGGACGAGAACGACCGGTCGCCCTCCGGCATCACCGTTTCCTGCACCGTGTTGATGTGGATCTGCAGGGCGTCGGCCCGCAGCAGGTCGACGGCCCGCTGTGCCTTCTCGACCGAGGCCGTCGCGTTGACGTTCGCCAGGACGAACCCGTCCGGGTTCTGCGTGCGCAGCACGCTGAACGTGCCGGCGCACGAGGGGTCCTTGAAGTACGCGCTCATGGATCCCGACGCGAGGGGCACGCCGGTCTCACGGGCGGCGATGGCCAGGTCCCGGTTGATGATCCCGGTCTTCGTGCTGCCGCCGGTCATCGCGTTGATGTAGAGGGGCACCTGCCAGGAGATGCCGGCGAAGGCCGTGGACAGCGAGACGTCCGGCCGGTCGATGCCCGCCAGGGCGTGGTGGACGAACGACACCTCGTCGAACTGGTTGCTTCCGCTGTGCGCACGCTGCTGCTCGGCAGCGAGGCGGACGTGGTCATCCTTGCGTTGGCCGATCATTCCTCGTTCCTTTCCATCGCGGGACGGATCGGCAGGGGCCGCACCCCGGCCTCGGTCCACCGTTCGCGCAGGCGAGCGGTGTCCGACGACGCCTCGGTGTCCAGCAGGGCGATGCCGCAGTCACCGCCGCCGGCTCCCGAGGGTTTGGCGGCGCCGCCCTCGGCCTCGGCGACGTCGCACAGCGCCGTCAGCTCGGTGGTGAAGATGCCGAGGCCGACTTCGTCGTCGAGGCGCGCCAACTCCTGCCGGGCGCGCCGGATCCGATGCAGCAGGTCGTGGCGGTCACCGCGCCGGAGCGCGGCGATCGCGGTGTCCACGCAGTCGGTGGTGGTCTCCAGGAACCTCTGGTGGGACGTGCTGCCCCGCCAGGCCCTGCGCCGGTCCAGGCCGGACACGAGGGACGTGGTGGAAGCCGGTTTTCCGGTCCAGCCGACCTCCAGTGAGAGCCCCTGGGGCGGTGGCAGCCGGCGTACGGCGAAACCGGGCCAGGGCGCGCGCAGCGTCTCCTCCACTCCCCGGCGCCGGGCGAGGTCGAGGACGGCGGCCCGGTCGGGCGAGCGGTACTCGATCCAGCCGCCCCACGTGCTCGCGGCGAGATCACCGCAGGAGGCTCTGGCGTCGATGCCCGCCGTCGCGAGCACGGCCAGGCGGAACCGGTCCTCGGCTGTCAGCGCGAGGCCGCAGAAGGACGCCACGGCTTCGACGGTCGCCACGGTCACCGCGCCGCTCGAACCGAGCCCGAACTTCGTACCGCCCTCGTGCAGAGCGCTGCTGACCGAGATGCTCAACGCGGGTACGGACAAGCCGCGTTCGGTCAGCAGGCGTCCCACTGTCTCGGTCGCGGACACCACATGGGACCTGGCACCGTGCGGGCTCCATCCGTCGCCCGCGCCGTGCCTGCCGAGCCGGCCCTCCCGCCACTGAAAGTGCGTCCGGTACGGGCCGAGGTCGGAGGAGATGACGACGTCACCGTCACCGTCACCGTTTCCGGATCCGGAGACGGTGACGGTGACGTACCGGTCGACGGCGACCAGGATCGCCGGGGTGCCGGGCTCGACCACCGCGTACTCGCCCGCGACGAACAACTTGCCCGGCGCGTGCCGGACGACGCTCGGCGGGCGGGTCATGGGCCGTCCTCGTGCAGCAGGCGGGCCGCGGGCCCCGGCCCGGCGATGAGAACCGTGCCGTCGGGGACCGCGCCGCGCACGGCCTCGGCCACCCGCCCTGCGTCCTGCCGATGGCAGAGCACCTTGACGTTGGGTCCGGCGTCCATGGTCGCGTAGGCCGGTGTCCCCTCCCGTCTGAGCTGCTGCACCCTGTCGAGCACGGTGAGCGTGGCCGGGGCGAAGTAGCGCACCGCCGGACGCGCCGCGAGCATGGTGGCGTGCATTCCAAGGGCGTTGCGTTCCGCGATCTCTCCCACCGCGTCGAGATCGACCCGGTGCAGCGCGGCGCGCATCTCGTTCAGGTCGTCCTTGCTGGACACGGCCCACGCCTCGTACAGCGGCGACGTGTCCACGGTCCGCCGCATGGCCTCGCGGCTGGACACGGACTTGGGGCCCGCGTTGACGACGGCGATGACCAGCGCGGGGTCGATGTCTCCCACGGGCACCGGCTCGGCATAGGAGCCCAGGTCCGCTTCCGCGGCCGTGGCGGTGGCGCTGCCCGCGTGCCACAGGGCGAAGCCACCGAAGACCGACCGCGAGGCGGACCCGGATCCGCGCCGGGCAAGACGCGACAGCGCGGTGGCGTCGAGGTCGAGTCCGTACGCGGCCGAGGCGGCGACGGCCAGAGCGGCGAACCCGCTCGCGGACGACGCGAGGCCCGCCCCGGTGGGGACGGTGTTCTCCGTGTCCACGACGGCGCGTTGGAGCGATCCCGCCCGCTCACGAACCAGCTCGAGGAACGCGATGACGCGCCGTTGCGCCTCTCCTCGTAGGGGTACTCCGTCGAGCGTCACCGCGTCGTGCTGCGCCTCGGGAGCGAGCTGGACGCGGGTGGTCGTCGGGAAGATGTCCAGGGTCAGCGAGAGACTGTCGGTCCGTGGAATCACGAGCCGCTCGTCGTGTTTGCCCCAGTACTTGATCAGCGCGATGTTCGGGTGCGCGACGGCAGTGGCACTCGCGGCGGTGCCCCGCTCCTGGGAGCGGACCGAAGTGACCCTGTGTTCAGAGCGCATGGTGGCCAGACCCTCTCAGCGGTACGACCCATGTCTGCACGGCGCCGGCCTCGTGCAGCCGCCGGGTGACCTCCCTCGCCTGTTCCATCTGGGTCAGCGCGATCACGCAGCCCCCCAGGCCGCCTCCGGTGATCTTGGCTCCGAGGCTGCCCGCACCGAGCGCGGCCTCGACCAGGGCGTCGATCCGGGCGGTGCTGAGGCCGGCCGCGCGCAGGAGTTCGTGGTTGTCCGTGAGGCACCTGCCGAGCTTCTTCGGCGTGCCGTCGGCGAGGGCTCCTCTGGCCTCCTCGACCAGGTCCGAGGCCCCGCGCACGAACTTCTCCCGCGCTCCGGCATGCCGCTGGAATCCCTCACGCAGCAGCTCGACCGCGTCCTTGGTCCTGCCCACGTCGCCGCTGTCGGCGATGATGAACAATCCGTCGCAGCCGATGGGCAGTTCCTGCACTTCCCCGGCCTGGAACAGCAGGGGGGCGGACGCGCCGACGGCCCGGGCGTCGACGCCGCTCGCCCGGCCGTGCGCGACGCGCTCGGCGGTCTGCACCAGGTCGAACGTCGTGCTCTCCGACACCTCACGGCCGAAGAGATCGGCGAGAGCGAGAACGATGGCGCGGGCGCATGCCGCACTCGACCCGAGGCCCCGGCCCGGCGGAATCGCACAGTCGACGATCACGTCGAGATTCGGTGTTTCGGGCGCTCCTACGAAGGCCTTGAACTCGGCGGCCAGTCGGCCCAGGCTGCCGGAGGCCTCCGTCATCATCGGTCGCGATGCGGAACCGGTCATCGTGAAGAGGACGTCGTACTGGTCGTCGGCGGGGGCCGGGGACCAGCCGGCGCTTGCCATGACCCTCAGTTGCGGAACCGGCAGCGCGAGCGCCGGAGCGCCGTACACCACCGCGTGTTCCCCGAGCAGAATGGCCTTGGCGTGGGCGCTGCCGGTGCCGATGGAACGCACCCAGTAGTTCTCTGATACCCCCTCCGCCGAAGTCGGTAGAGTCAACGCGCTCAGCTCCCTTGTCGCTTCTGCATGGGGATCGCAGATCCGGAGTTCTGGAGGTCGTGGGGGCCGCCGGCGCGGCTCAGACGGCTTTGCCGGTCGGCACGTACTCCGTGGTTCGCGGCACGCTCTGCGCCGCCCTTTCCGGCTCACCCTGCTCGGGCGGCTTCCTGCTGCGGCTCCAGCGGCGCATCACCGGCCGTTCCACCAGGCTGTAGAGCAGCCAGGCGGCCAGCAGGTTCGCGGCGAACAGCGCGATCAGCAGCCCGAGGGCCGTGGCGGTGCCGAAGGTACGGCCCTCCAGCAACTCCGGCCTGCCGTAGAAGATCACCAGGACCTGGACGAGATAGAAGGCGAAGGAGACGTTGCCCAGCCACACCATGGTCCGGCCGGCGAGCCAGCCGCTCCCGCCCCGCAGATCGGACGAGGCCGCGGCGCAGATGATCATGCCGATCGGAACGATGGTGGCGAGGCTGAAGCTGTACGGGGCCGGGGCGGCGATGGCCGCGTAGTACCCCCCGGCGAAGACGACCGCCGAGGGCAGCATTCCGATGCGCGGCCACAGGCCCGCGACGACGATGCGGGCCAGGATCATGCCCAGGACGAACTCGAACAGCCGCGGCGGGGGGAACGCGTAGCTGAACCACTGCTGGTTCACCGTCAGTTCGAGCCCCGGCAGTGTGGCGTCGCCGGGGATGAACCGCGTCACCAGCGTCACGCTCGCCACACCGGCGACCATGCCGCCGGCGTACAGCCACAGCCTGCGCTCCGCGATCCGTCGCACCAGAACGATGAACAGAGGGAAGAGCGCGTAGAAGAGCAGCTCCGAACAGAGCGACCAGGAGGGGAAGTTGACGCTCTGCACGGTGTCGACCTTGTTGCTGAAGGTGTGCACCAGGAACAGGTTCGGCAGCCAGGCGTGCAGCGGGGTGGCGGAGGCGAAGAGCCACATGGCCAGCGCCCAGGTCACGATGTGGTTGGGATAGACCTTCAGCGCACGGCGCCGCCAGAAACTCGTGACCCGCTCGCCGGGTTTCGAGGACCATGCAAGGACGAAGCCGCTGAGCACGAAGAAGAAGGACACGCCGATGTTTCCGGCGGAATCGAAGAAGTCGGCCAGCGGTTTCGCGACGTCCTGGTCGGCGAAGAAGGTGAAGGGCGCGGTCGGCTGCAGCGGGTTGAAGAGCATGGTGCTGTGTGCAAGGAACACGAGCAGGGCCGCGAGGAACCTGATGCCGGTCAGTGAGGGAAGCGTGGCCGGGCGCTGCGGTGCACCGTTGATGTCGGCCACGGGTGTGTGTTCTGCCATGTGCGCACTGCCTTTCGGTCAGAGATGCGGCCTGCTGGGAGTGCGCGCTGAACTCGCGAGGGGGCACGCGACATGGCCGAGGCCGACGAGGCCGATCGATGGCTCGATGACGCGGCGGAGTCGAACTCCGGCTCGCGCGAGGGGAGTTGCCGGGCGACGTCACCGTGCGGTGCTCGCACAGTGGGCCCGGCGGTCTGATCAGAAGTGCCCGTGCTCCGGCTCGTCGCGAGAAGGCTTTGCGGGAATTCAGCGGCGCCGGGGCGGACTTGGTCCGTCGGCATGCACGCGGAGCACTTTTCGGGCAGGGGTGATGTAGGGGAATAGTGACACGGGTGCCTTCTCACGCATAGAGCCACTTGAGGTGATGCAGGTCACTCAAAGCGGCGGCTTCGTCGAGGCCCGCATCGGGCGGGAAAAGCGGTGCGCGGCCGGGGGAGGACCACGCACCGCCGGCTGTGGCGCCGGGAAGGACCGGCAGCACTTCCTGCTCCCTCAGACCGCCTTCGCCGCCCTGCGCAGGGCGTCGGCACGGTCGGTGGACTCCCAGGTGAACTCCGGGAGCTCACGGCCGAAATGACCATAGGCAGCCGTCGCGGAATAGATCGGCCGCAGCAGATCCAGATCACGGATGATCGCGGCCGGACGCAGGTCGAAGACCTTGCCGATGGCCGCCTCGATCCTCTCGACCGCGACGGTGGCCGTCCCGAACGTCTCCACGAACAGGCCCACCGGCTCGGCCTTGCCGATCGCGTACGCGACCTGCACCTCACACCGGTCGGCCAGACCCGCCGCGACCACGTTCTTGGCCACCCAGCGCATCGCGTACGCCGCCGAACGGTCCACCTTGGAGGGATCCTTGCCGGAGAAGGCACCCCCGCCGTGGCGGGCCATGCCCCCGTACGTATCAATAATGATCTTGCGGCCGGTCAGGCCCGCGTCACCCATCGGACCACCGACCTCGAAGCGGCCCGTCGGATTCACCAGCAGACGGTAGCCCTCCGTCTCCAGCTGGATACCGTCCTGCGCCAGCTCCGCCAGCACATGCTCGACGACATGCACCCGGACGTCGGGCGTGAGCAGCGAGTCCAGGTCGATGTCGCTCGCATGCTGCGAGGACACCACCACCGTGTCCAGACGGACCGGCCGGCTGCCCGAGTACTCGATGGTGACCTGCGTCTTGCCGTCAGGACGCAGATACGGCACGGTGCCGTCCTTGCGGACCTCCGTCAGACGACGCGCGAGACGGTGGGACAACTCGATCGGCAGCGGCATCAGCGTCGGCGTCTCGTTCGTCGCGTACCCGAACATCAGACCCTGATCACCGGCGCCCTGCCGGTCCAGCTCATCCCCGACACCCTCGACCCGGGACTCGTACGCCGTGTCGACGCCCTGCGCGATGTCCGGGGACTGCGCACCGATCGACACCGAAACGCCGCAGGAGGCGCCGTCGAATCCCTTGACCGACGAGTCGTAGCCGATCTCGAGGATCTTCTCCCGCACCAGCGCGGCGATGTCGGCGTACGCGGAGGTCGTGACCTCACCCGCGATGTGCACCTGGCCAGTGGTGATCAGCGTCTCCACCGCGACGCGCGACGCCGGGTCCTGACGCAACAGCGCGTCGAGGATCACATCACTGATCTGATCGGCGATCTTGTCGGGATGCCCCTCGGTCACCGACTCCGAGGTGAACAGACGACGGGACATGGTTCACGCAACCTTCGTCGCGCTCAGGATGGCCTGAACGGGGATGACGTCCCGTGGAATGTCGGCGGCGTCCTTGGTGATCGCCTTCGTCACCTTGAACCCGCTCTCCTCCAGCCACTTCTGATAGGTCGACAGCTTCTGCGGGCCGCCTTGTCCCATCGCCGCGCCGATGAAGAAGGCGGGGAAGAAGTCGACGTTGTAGTTGTCGGTGTCCTTGATGTTCTCGGGGTACACCGGCACCAGGATGTTGACCTGCCCGCCCACCTCAAGCGCCTTGTTGACGCCTCCGAGGATCTTGAGTACGTCGTCCTTGTCGAACATGTCCAGGAAGTGCTTGATCAGTACGGTGTCGAAGCCCTTGGGGATCTCGTCGAAGACGTTGCCGCCGATGAAGGAGCAGTGCTCCCCCACGCCGTGAGTCCTGAAGTTCTCCAGCGCCTCGTTCTCCTTCTCCGGCAGGTCGAAGGTGGTGACCTTCAGACCCTCAGAGGCCTTGTGCCGGTAGGTGTGGATCGCTCCGAGGCCGGTGTTGCCGGCCAGGTCGAGGACCTGGGCGCCGGAGGGTATGTCGACGTTGCCGAAGAACCAGGGGTCGATGTTGGCGGTGACGGTGTCCATCAGCTTGGACCAGGCGTCCCGCAGATCCCTGTGGTCCGCCACGGCGTCGTACAAGGTGCCTTCGGCCCCGTAGAGCTCCTTGAGACCGACGATCGTGCCGCTGCGCACGCTCTCGGTGAGGTAGAACAGCTGCCGGAGCGCCGTGACCTTGATGAGGTTCATGTACGCGAGTGCTCGCCGCAGGTCGCTCTCGGCGACGTCGGCGAGTGCGTCGAGGGTGTAGGCGCCTGAGTCCTCGTCGTACGCGATGAAGCTCTCCTTGACCAGCAGGAGAAGGAGCTGTTCCACGGCGTCCGGCTTGGCGCCGACGGCCTTGCCCAGCTCGTCCGCGGTCAGACCGGGGCTCTCCCGGAGCCGGTCGACGATGCCCAGTTCGAAGCAGGACAGCAGGCTCATGAACCGCGAGGGGCCCACCATGTATTCACGGAACCGCGCGAGTGTGGCATCTGACGTCATTGCAGTGATCCCTTTCGATGTGGTTGCCCGGCCGAGCCGTTCGAGAACGTGGTCAGGGCCATGGCCAGATGTGCATGAGCTCGTCAGGTCCTGTCTTCGAGCTGCTTCTGGAACCGGCTGGACAGCTCGGTTCGCTGCACCTTCAAGGTGGCGGTCCGGGGCAGTTCGGCCTGCGGAATCTGGACGGGGTCGGCCAGCTGGGGGAAGTCGGCGACGGCCGCGCGCCAGCGGGCGCGGTCCAGTGGTGCGTCGTCGACGGTGCAGATCACGGGGATGGGTTCGGAGCCCGGGCCCTGCACCACGACCAGCTCGCTGAGCTCGTCGAGCTTGCTCAGTACGACGTCCTCGACCTCCAGGGAGCTGCGCACCCCGGGGATCATGTCGATCTCCCGGTCGAGCATGTGCAGACATCCGAGCTTGGTGCGGTAGCCGACGTCCCCGGTCCGCCACCAGTCGCCGTTGCGGTTGCTGTCGTAGCGGTCCTGCTCGGCGAAGTAGGTCTTCGCCAGGCCGTCCCACGCGACCTCGATGAAGCCGGGGCTCTTCTCGCTCGGGGGCTGCCCGCCCCGGCTCACCACCCGGATCCTCGCGGCGCCCTTCGGCATGGCCCAGCCGACGCAGCGGCCGTTCGCCTTGTGGGCGAAGTTGCGGAAGTAGGCGCGGCCGACGGCCGGGCCGACCTCGCTCTGGCCGTAGATCTGGAAGAACAGGGCCCTACGCCGGTTGGACGCCTTGAGCAGCTTGCTCATCGTCCCGGGGTGGATCGCGTCGAACGTACTGCTGAAGACCTTCACCGACCCGAACGGGGCGCGCGGGTCGTCAGCCAGTCCCTCCCACTCCATCAGGGAGTTGGGAAGCGCCTCGACGAGTGCCGGACGGTGCTTGATGAGCTGCTCGGCGACCTCGGCCGGATCCGACTCCCGCAGGAGCAGGACCGGCGACTCCCGCAGGAGCGCCAGAGATGTCGCCGCGACCATCCGCGAGTGCACGAAGGGGACGTGGATCGCGACGGTGTCCTTCTTCCGCATCAGGGAGAGGAGTCGCCACTGCGGGATGAGGCGCAGGCCCTGGGTGCGCGGAGTGTGCACCACGAGCTTGGGTATGCCGGTGGTGCCGGAGGTGTGGGTGATCACGGCGGCCTCGTCGATCGGCCGGATCACCGGCCTGACCCGCGGGGCGCCGGCGAGTTCGGCGAGCGATACGGCGCCCGGCCGCTCTCCGTTCGCGGTGATGACTCGCTGGGTGAGGTCCGCGAGCGGTATGCCGGCCAGCAGGTCGAGCTTGTGTCCGTCGGTGAGCAGGTTCGGCTGGTCCACCCGCTTGAGCAGGGCCGCGACGGTCTCGGGGTTCAGGGCGGGCGACAGCATCACGAGGACCGCGCCGATGCGGGCCGCGGCTGCGGCGAGCATCCAGATGTCGGCGTTGGCGCTCTTGTAGAGCGCGACGTGCTCGTCGGGCCGGACACCGGCCGCCCACAGCCGGGCCGCCAGGTCGTCGACGTGCTCGGCGTACTGAGTGACCGTCAGGCGCCGTCCCGCCTTGGGCAGGACGTCGAGGTCGTGATCCAGCGTGATCGGCGTCGACGCGTTCACGGCCGCTGCCATCTCGGGCAGGAGGCCGATGTGAAGCCCGCGTTTCTGTATCGATTTGTAGGCGATGGAGCCCTTCATGGGGACTTCTCCTTAGCGGTGAGCGAGGGACGCGAAGCGCCGATCAGGTGGCGCCGCAGGAACCGCGCCGGGTCAGAAGGAGTGGGGGCCGAAGCGGCCCCATGCCACAAAGCCCGCCACCAGGAGCAGGACGACGTTGACCACGATCGCCTGGGCCTCCTGCCGACGGGAGTGCGTGATGGCCGCGCCGACCATCAGCAGCACCATGCCCGCGGCGGCCGACGGCACCAGAACCGGCGCGACGTCGAGCACGGCGGGCAGGATCAGGCCCACTCCGGCCAGCACTTCGAGGGCGCCGATGGCCTTGACGCCGCGGGGGTCGAAGTCCTCGACCCAGCCGAAGCCGGCCGCGGCCAGCTTCTCCGTGGGCTGGAGCAGCTTCATGGCGCCTCCGGCCAGGCTGGCTGCGCCCAGCACGACCGCGACGATCCACAGTGCGATGTTCACGAGAGTTGTCTCCTTGTATGGACGTGCACGGCGTGAAGGTCCTCAGGCGGTGGTGGCGCGGCCGGCTTTGAGTGCTGCCGCGGTGTCCACGACGCGCCGAGCCTGGTGACGGGCTGCCGCCAAGGTCTCGTCGCTTGGCGCGCCCCGCCCCGCTACGTGTGAAGTGCCGTAGGGATTACCGGACTTGAACTGGATAGGGTCGGTGTAGCCGGGCGGCACGATGATGCCGCCCCAGTGGTAGAACGTGTTCGACAGCGCCAGGATGGTGGACTCCTGGCCGCCGTGCGGGGTGTTGCTCGCGGTGAAGGCGGAGCACACCTTGTCGGCGAGCTTCCCCTGGGCCCACAGGGGGCCGGTCGTCTCGAGGAACGCCCTCAGCTGGCTTGCCGGGTTGCCGAAACGGGTGGGGGTGCCGAGCAGCAGGGCGTCGGCCCAGCCCAGGTCGTCGAGAACGGCCTCGGCGGTGTCGGCGCTGTCCTGTATGTGCTGGGCCCAGGCCGGGTTGGCGTTGATCGCCTCCGGCGGGGCCAGTTCGCGGACCTTGCGCAGGCGCACGGTCGCGCCGGCCTTCTCCGCCCCCTCGGCGGCGGCCTTGGCCAGGGCATGAACACTGCCCGTCGCGCTGTAGTAGACGATGGCGACGTTCACGGGTTCCACGGCTGGCATCCCTTCCTTGATGGAGTTCCATGTGCGCTGCGACCGGACTCCGGGTCGACCAGGGGGACGCCGCCGGCCTGCGGGGCGCCCTCCGGTCGATGCCCGGCCCGCGCGCTGCTACCGGGCGACGACCAGCGTGGCGGGCGGTGCGGAGTGGAACGAGACGTCCTCGAAGCCGGCCTTGACGAGCCAGTCGCGGTAGTCGCTCTGCCGCCAGGTGCCGCCCTGCTTGCTCTTGAGCAGCATTTCCGAGGCGAAGATCAGCGGGAAGGCCGGACCGCTGCGGTCGTCGTCGACGACGTAGTCGCAGATCACGACGGCGCCGCCGGGCTTGAGGGCGTTGCGGAGCCTGGTGAAGACCTCCACGTTCCCCTCGGGCCCTTCCTGGTGAGCGATGTGGGAGTACAGGGCGATGTCGTACTTCGCCGTGCCGAAGTCGGTGGTGTGGAAGTCACCGTCGATGCAGGTGAACCGGTCGGCCACCCCGCGCTCGGCCAGCAGCCGGCGGGCGATCGCGTTGATCGGCTCCCAGTCGAGCTGGGTCGAGCGGGCCGCCGGGTTGGCCTCCAGCCAGATGGCCGAGTAGATCCCCGAACCGCCGCCCACGTCGAGGATGGAGACCTCGCCCGCGTCGGCGAGCCCGAGCACCTCGGCGGCGATCGTCGCGGCGGGCACCGACTGCGCGGCGATCGCCGGGACGACCTCCTCCCAGTGCGGGTTGTCGGCCACCTCGGTCGTCGGGTCCGTCACCGGGCCACCGGCGCGGACCACGTCCGGCAGGGCGACCAGGGCGCCCATGTGCTTCAGCTTGAGCTTGGCGAAACTGCTCAGGGAGGCGGGCTTGCCCTCGACGAGGTACGCGGAGGCCTCCGGTGTGTTGCGGTACCGGCCCGCGTGCAGCGCGACCAGACCCAGGCTGACGAGTCCGTCGAGGAGGGTCTGCGCGCCGCGCTCGGCGATGTCGGCGCGGGTGGCCAGCTCATCGGCCGTCTCCGCGCCGTTCTCGAGGTGGGTGAAGAGCGAGTGCGTGGCCGCGGCGCCGAGTACGCCGGTGGCCCAGTAGCCGTTGATCAGGCGCAGTACGCCGTCCGGTGCCGGCTGATTGTCCGTCATGCGACCCCTCCTGGGATCAGGGTGGACGCCGAGTGGGCCCGCAGCGAGGCGCGCAGGGCGTCCACGACCCGCTCGACCTGGTTCTCGCTGAGTTCCGCGTGCATGGGTATGGCGAGGTTGCGCTGGAAGAGATCAGCCGACACCGGGCACTTGTGCTCCGACGCGAACACGGGCTGGACGTGCGTCGCCCACGTGCCGTGACCGCAGCCGATGCCCTGAGCGCGCAGATCAGCGGCGACCGCGGCGCGGTCCACGCTCGCGTCCAGCGTGACGACGTAGGACTGCCAGGCGTGGGTACGGTCCTCGGGAACATGAGGCACCGTCAGCAGGCTTTCGTCGGCAAGGAGTTGGCCGTACTGCCCGGCGATGGTGTTGCGGCGTGCCAGCAGCTCGCCGATCCGGCCGATCTGCACCTGGAGGATGGCCGCGGCGATGTCGGAGAGCTTGAAGTTGTACCCGACTTCGGTGAACTCCGGGATCGGCAGGCCGACGACCTGGGACTGGTCGAAGATGCTCCCGATGCCGAAGGACGACCGCAGTCGCGCGTCCGCCCCGATGGCCGGGTCGGCGGCCAGCAGGGCACCGCCCTCGCCACTCGTGGCGCCCTTGCGTCCGTGGAAGGACAGACAGGCCACCTCGGCCAGCGCACCGGCCTCACGTCCCTGGTACGTGGCGCCCACCGCACAGGCGGCGTCCTCGACCAGGAACAGGCCGTGGCGATCCGCGATCGCCTGCAGCTGCGCGTAGTCCGCGGGGAGGCCGACGGTGTCCACGGCGATCACACCCACGGTCCGCGGACCGACCAAATCCGCCACCGCCTGCGGGTCCACGGTGCCGGTGTCGGGGCGCACGTCGGCGAAGACCGGGACCGCGTCGAGGTACCGCACCGCGTGGGCAGGTGCCGGGAACGTGTAGTCAGCGACGATCACTTCGTCACCGGCTTTGACGCCGAGCGCCATCAGGGCCAGGTGGAGCGCGGCCCCGCAGTTGCTCACCGCGACCGCGTCGCCCACGCCGTAGCGCTCGGCGAGCTGAGCCTCAAGCGCCTTGCCCTTCGGCCCCTGACCGGCCGGCCACCCCGAGGCGAACACCTCGGCCACTGCCGCCAGTTCGCGCTCACCGAGGCTCGCGTGCACCAGGGGGATTGCGTCCGTCGCGTTCACCGGGCCTGCCCTCCAGGCTCGGCTGTCCGGGCAGCGTGGAGAGCGGGGGGCTCGTAGCGCAGCGGCGTGATCTGACTGACGTCGTAACGCCGACGCATCTCCTCGACGGCCTCGGGATCCACCGTCGGGGCCGAGAAGATCTCCACGATCTCCTCGAAGTAGTGCTCGTGATCGGGCGAGGGGTAGCTCTGGAACAGCATGCGTGCCGGTTTGTCCGTGCCGTTCCTGAACGCGTGCGGCGTCCCCGGGGGAACGAACATGCAGCTGCCCTCGCCCGCGCGGACGACGTGGTCCCCGCCGGAGGACTCCCAGTCCTGCCAGCTCTCCTCGGTACGTTTGGTCGGCTCGAACGCCAGGAGGTCCAGCTCGCCCTCCAGAACGTAGAAGAACTCCTGGGAATGGTTGTGCACATGAGCCCCGACATCGAATCCGGGCGGTACAACCACCTCGAATATCGATATCGACGAGCCGTGCGCCTCAGTAGCCTTGAAGGTCACCTCTTGCGCCGGCGTGATCAGCTTTCGTCCCTGACCCGGCGGGACGATGAGGCCAGTCATTCGGTCACTTCCTTTTCCGTTCGAGATTCCGCTCGGAGGTGGGCGACGGTCGCTTCGCCGGCCTCAATCGATGATTCGCGACGCGTCGCCGCTGTTCCATGTGCCCAATGCCATCTCGGCAGTGATGCCGGGACCGAAGCCCGCGATCAGGCCCCTGGCTTCGAGCATCGGGGTGTCCTCTTCGAACAGCCTGAGAGCGGCGTCTAGTACGACCGCGCTCGCGATGTTCCCGTATTCGGTCAGGGTCGCCCGGCTGTGCCGGAAGACCTTGCGGTCGACGTCGAGGAACTTGGCGAGGTCGTTCAGAATGCGGGGGCCCCCGGCGTGAACGATGTAGAAGTCGAGGTTGCCCGCATCCCACTGGTGGCTCGCGGCGAACTCTCGCAGCACGGGGGCCAGCGGCTCCATGGTGCCGGGCACCCGGCGGTCGAGCTGGAAGTGGAAGCCGGTGTCCCGCACGGCGTAGGAGATCCAGTCCTCGGTGTTCGGGATGAGGTAGGCGGCGTTGCGCTCCAGCTCGATGCCGGTTCCACCGCTGCCCCGGACCACGGCGGCCGCGACCGCGTCACCGAACAGCCCGTCGGACAGCAGCGAACCGATGTCGTCCTCGTCGGGCTGATAGCACAGCGAGCACAGCTCGCACGAGACGATCAGGACGTTGGTGCCGGGGTGCGCCGTGCAGAAGTCGTGGGCCCTGTTGATCGCTGCGCCACCCGCGGCGCATCCCAACTGCGCGATGGGTATCTGCCGGGTGTCGCTCCTGAATCCCATGCGGTTGATCAGCCACGCGGTCAGCGACGGCATGAGGAATCCGGTGCACGACACGTAGATGATGGCGTCGATGTCGTTCGCCGTCACTTCGGCGTTTTCCAGGGCTTGTTCGATGACTTCGGGGCACCGCTTCTTGGATTCGATCTCGTAGATGCGGTTGCGCTCGGTCAGTCCCGGGTGCTGGAGCGTCTTCTCGATGGGCTGTACGATATGCCGCTTCAACACCCCCGTGTTCCGAATCAGGCGAAGCGCCAGAGGGAGCTGCGGCTTCCCGGCGTGGACCCTTTCAGCGAATGCGAGGGTCTCTTCCGCTGTGATGACGTATTCCGGCACTCTCACCGAGGGCTTGCAAAGCCTTGGCATATCGGAGTCCACTTTCTCTAGAGTCCGGCTTCGGACCCGTTCCGTTGTGCGGATCAGGGCACGGATGCCGGTGGAGGTGTCGCGCGGATGGACTGCCAGGTCTGGGGTGGGCACGTTGCAGCCGGCGCCGACCTGTCCAGTACGGCGGAAGTGGTGTGAGTCGACGATCGTCGGACACAGCCCCGGATCGGGGGTTCCCTGCCGAAACGGTGGGCTGTGGAGCGCGCCTGGGCGCTCATGCTTCACCGCCGCCCGGGGGAAGCATCGAAAAACAGAACAACCCCGCTGCCGTTTTCGGGCAGGGGGGAAGTGCGGAAATCGTGACACGGCAGATGCCGCCGAGCCAAGAACTCTTCGAAGTGACTTGGGTCACGTTACGCAGCGTCGCGCAGGGTTGAGCCTCTGACGTGGCCATCTACCGCACAGGCGGGCCGGGTTCGGCTCGGAGTCAGTGAACTCGCGTACAGGGGGCGGGAGTTGGAGCGTAGTGAGCCGCTCGGCCCTAGGCCTGCCGGGCCGCGGTGGCGAGCGCACGTGCCAAGTCGTGCACCCTGCCGTCACCGCCATCACCGCCATCACCGCCGTCACCGCCCGCGCCACCCGCGCCGAGTACCACCAGCGGCGCTCTGCCCCCGTGCGCCGCGACGTGCCGGGCGAGTTGGCAGGCGAGGGCTCCGGCCCCGGAGAATCCGCCCAGGACCAGGCGCCCGCCCGCGGCGAGCAGGGGCCGCAGAGCCGCCGCGGCCCCAGACATCCTGGCCGGGTCCACCCGCAGCACGGTGACCGCCTCGGGCCCCGGGAACCACCGGGCCAGCGCGGCATGGCTTCGGTCAGGTGCCCCGGGCGGTGCGATCAGGCACACGGCCCCGGCACCGGGGCGAGCCGGCTCGCGCAACCACACCAGGCGTTGGGCGTCCTGGCCCGCGGGGTGCTCGTGCAGGCGCGGTACATCGGCGCCTGCAAGGCCCCCCAGCACCTCGGCGACGGTGGTCGAGCGCTCGACGCCGTCGGGCAGTTCGCGCAGCAGCCGGGCGCTGTGGGCGAGCATCCCCCTCGCGTGGTCGTCGCGCAGCCGCCCGCGGTCGTGGACCGCGGTCAGGACGAGTCCGCCACGGCTGTCGAACCGGGCGACGACACTCATCGCGAACGCGGTGCCCCCGCCCGCCGGGTCGACGTCCGCCACATCGACGCCCTGCGCGGCGAGTTCCGTGCTCAGTCCCTTCAGAGGGCTCAGCCGGCGCTCGAAGGAGATCAGCGTTTCGGCAGGCGCCGCGTCAGCGTCGTACCCGAGCCACTGCCTGACCTGCCCGGCGGTGACCCACTCGTGCTCGGCCATGCCCAGGTACCGGTCGCGTACCGCCCGCAGCAGACCGGGCACCGTACCCGCCGGGTCCACTTCAAGGGCCATCGGCAGCGGGTTGTCGAAGGGCCCGGGGACGTACGCGATGCTCTCCATCGGGATGCCACGGCCGGACACGCTGACGTTGAAGCTCACCGGGGCCGGGCCACGGGCCGCGATGTCCGAACGGAAGAGGATCATCGCCCAGACCGCCTGCAGCGCGCTGCTCTCGGTGGCCCCCCATTGTGCCGCCCACTGCGCGAGGCGCGTCGTCTCGGTACGGGTGAGCCGCACCTGGGAGCGGCCCGTGCCGTGCCGGCCGGTGACGGTGCCGGGACGGGCGCGGGGCAGGCCTGCGGCCAGGTCGCCGCCCGTGCGGGTCCAGAAGTCCCGGGCCGGTGCCGGGTCTTGTGCGTCCAGCCAGCGTCGGTAGTCCCGCAGGTCGGGGCGGCGCTCGCCGCCGCGTGAGGGTGCCTCGGCGAGATAGCCGCGGTAGAACTCCCGCGCCAGCAGGCCCACGCTCGCGCTGTCGAGCAGGCCACGGTGGTAGGTGAGTACGACGTCTGTGGGCGGGACTTGGCCTGGGGGTGCCTGCTGCGGTGCCCCGTCCAGGAGGGCGAATCGAAGCAGCCCGGGCCGGCTCAGGTCGAAGCCGCGCGCCCGCTCCTGTTCCATGAGGGCCTGTCGGGTGAGGGTGCCGTATGCGTGGCGTACGACGTCGGGGTGAGCACGGGCATGCAGGGCGACCCGGGGCTGGGGGTCCCAGGCGAACGCCGCGCGCAGCACCGCCTCGTGGTCGAAGACGCGTCGCCACGCGGCGGTGAACCGGGCGGTGTCCAGCGGGCCGTGCCACCGCCAGGAGAGCTGCCCGACCTGCTGGTGAGGGCGGTGCGCGGCGCCGGTGAGGAGCTCCCGCTGGAGAGGGGTGAGTGCCAGCGGCTCCGGCAGGTCCGTGACCGACCACCGCCGGGCGAGCCCACCGGCCGGCCCGGGTGCGCAGGCGGCGGCGGTGAGCATGTCGGCGAGGACGCCGACAGGGTAGGGCGCCGCGAGTTCGAGGGAATGGCGACCGGGGCCGTGCCTCTCGATCCGGGGGTGCACCTCGCGCAGCTCGGGCCGGTCGACGGCGACGCGGGCGAGGGCGGCGTCGAGGAGCAACGGGTCGAGCGGGCCGTGCAGTTCGAGAGTGGTCGGGTCCCCCTGCTCGGCGCCGTGGAGGGCGAGCACCGCGGTCACCGAACCGGTCACGTCGCGTGTGACGGTCATCGTCTCTTCGGGGCCCATGCCCTCGCGCGGGACGAAGGCGCGGACCCCACCCCCTCTCCTGCGGGTGCGGCGGTCTCACGACGGCCTGCCGGGAGCGGGCCGGTGGGGATGTCCCATGCAAGAGGCAGCCACCGGAGCCTTGCTCGAAGGATCGCGGGCGGCCGATCGAGTGGCGGCCCTCTCACAAGTCGTTCCCGGGCGCGCATGGGCCAGCTGTCGAGGACGGCTCCGGGCGTCAGAGCACGCGTACGGCCGATTCGGCGTGTTTCCGGGCCGAGTACAGCGTCTGCAGGCTTTCGTCGCCCAGCTCCTGACGCACCCGGCGGCGGGCGTCCTCGAGGGTGGCTCCCGCGCCGAGCACGTGCTCGATGTCCTGCTCCCGCAGCACGACGTGGTGCTGGGACGTCACGGTGACGCCCTCCTCGTCGGAGACGACCGACCACTCGCCGCAGTGCGCCGCGAGCAGCTTCCTGGGCGTCGTCTCCTTGTGCACGATGCGTCCGGCGTGCGGGAAGCACAGCCGCACGGACGCGATGTCGTGGACGGCGCCGTCGGCCGCGTTTAGCTCCATGGCGACCTTCTGTACGCCGACTTGGGGCTCGTCCAGGCTGACCCGGCGCACGTGGGAGAGCTGTCCGGGCCAGCTCTCCACGTCGTAGAGGAAGCTGTGCACCAGCTCGGCGGGCCCTTTGACGCGTATCGACTCCTCGAACGACAGGAGCAGTTCGTCGAGCCGTGTCCAGCGCTCCGCCAGGAACCTCAGGTGCTGCAGGTCGGAGCGGTTGGTTTCGGCGACGTTCCACTCCAGCCACTCCATGTTGTCGCGACGGCCGTCCAGGGGGGTGAACTCGTGGTCCACGATCAGCCGGCAACGGTCGGGGCCAAGGGGCTGCACGGAGAACGTGCCGCCCATCGACGCCGCGGGCTCCATGATCCGGTCCTGGTGGAAGGAGAGCGAGCGCCGCGCGGAGTCCTGCACCCGGGCCGACGTCCAGGACTTGACCTGCCCGTCGGCGAGGGCCCAGACCCGCAGCCGTTCGCGGGGGCCGCAGAAGTCGAGCCGCTCCACGTACACATTCGACGGAAAGTACAACGGGCGGTGCTCGGCATCGACGAGCAATGTGTAGACGACTCCTGCGGGTGCCGCCACATCGACGGTGTGTGAAAGACGGCGTACACGCTCACCCGGCACCGGGACCACCTTCTCTCATCGGACAGGCCGCCCGACTGTGCTGGGTGCGGGGCACGCGGTCGTGCCTGGCAGACGGCGGCAGTCAGCAGAGCCTGTCCGGCGTCACTCGACCCCTGGACGCGTACGGCTCAAGTCCGGCTGGGGCCTCAGGCGGCGTAGAGGTCGAAGGTCGAGCCGCGCCGCGGTCCCGCGGCGACGTCCAGCTTGGGGTCGACGGCGAGTATGGCCTGATGCAGCCGCTGTACCTGCGGCGAGGGCTCGACGCCGAGCCCCTCGATCAGCCGGATGCGCAGCTTGCGGTAGACCTCGAGAGCCGACGCTTGGCGCCCCGACCGGTACAGCGCGACCATGGCCTGCGAATGCAGCCCTTCGTGGTGGGGGTGACGTGCCGTCAGTTCTGTTAATTCCGCGATGAGTTCGGAGTGCCGTCCGAGCCGCAGATCAGCGTCGATCCGCCACTCGACGGTGCCGAGGCGGCTCTCCTCCAGGCGCATGACCTCGATCTCGAGGATCGGACCGACCCGTACGTCGACCAGCGCGGGCCCGCGCCAGAGCGCGAGCGCCTGCCGGAAGCGATCGGCCGCGGTGACGTCGTCCCCGGCGTCGCAGGCTGTCCGCCCCTCCGCGACCATGCGCTCGTACTGGTGCACATCCACGCTCTCGGCCGGTATCTGCATCAGATAGCCGCCGTGCCGAGTGGCGAGCACCTCCTTGGCGGTGTGGGGGGAATCGGGCCCCATCGCGGTACCGAGGTGCCGGCGCAGGTGAAGAATGTAGGTCTGCAAGGTGGTGAGCGCGCTCTGCGGCGGCTCGACCCCCCAGATTTCCTCCATGAGCGTGGAGACGGGCATCGCCCGTCCGGGATAGAGGGAGAGCAGGGAAAGAATCTGCCGCGGCTTACCCGCTGTCGGAACGATCGATTCCCCGTTGACCTCAGCCCTCAACGCACCCAGAACGTGAATCTTCACGAGTCTCCTCACCGGGGCTCGATATGCGGACGACGCAGAAACTACGCATCGGGGCCCGGGACTGCGGGCGAGCGCGCCGACGTATCAGAGAAGGGACTATCAGAGAAGGAAAGGTGTGATCGCTCAACGCACGGGAACGAGCCGGTCCTTGGCGGCATCGGCATCGGACTCCGCTGCCGCGGGCCCCTCGTTGGCCGCGAGAATGGACTGCTGCAGCCGACGCAGCCCTGCGGACGGCTCCAGACCGATGTCACGTACGAGCGTGGCGCGCAGCCGCTGATAGACGTCCAGGGCCTCGCTGCGTCGCCCGGAGCGGTACAGCGCGAGCATGAACTGGGCGTGCAGGCTCTCGTGCGTGCGATAGCGGTTCACCAGAATGGTCAGTTCGGCCAGCACCTCACGATGCCGCCCCAGCCGCAGGTCGGCCTCGATGCGCTGTTCAAGGGCACACAGCCGGCTCTCGTCGAGGCGCTGGATCTCCATCTCCAGCTGCGGCCCGGCCTGCACGTCCGCGAAGGCGGTGCCGAACCACAGCATCAGCGCTTCCCGCAACTGCCGTGCGGCACCGGCGAAGTCGCCCGCGTCCATGGCCCGGTATCCCATGCCCGCAAGACGCTCGAACGTGCGCACGTCGCTGTGCCCGTCGCCGCTGGACAGCAGATAGCCACCGGGCATCGTCACCAGTACGTCCTTGGCGGCGGGGCGCTCACCTTCCCCGCCATCGCCCTTCTCCAGAGCCGCGGCGATGAGTTCACGCAGCTGAAGGACGTAAGTCTGCAGTGTCGTACGGCCGCTGCGCGGCGGCGTGTCGCCCCAGAGCTCCTCCATCAGGGAGGAGACGGGCACCATCCGGTCGGCGTGCAAGGCGAGCAAGGCCAGAACCTGCCGTGGCTTGGGGGCCGTTGGCGTGATGGACGTTCCGTTCTCCCGCACCGACAACGAGCCGAGCACTTCGATGTCCACAGCGTCTCTCCCCTGTACCTGGACGGTGCCGCTGGCGGGGCGGCCCCCCTACCGCACACAGATTCAATGGGCTCCAGGGCGTCCTGTCAATACAAAACCGGATAGCTGGTTTCTATTCACGAACCAGCCACTCGGCGGCACCCGTGCACCCATGAGCGCGGCCCCAGGGGATGAACCCCTGCCCAGGGTGCCTGCGGGGAGAGGAGGGCACCCCTTTCCAGCCGCCCCCAAGCCTCCATCTGGCCCGAAAAACAGCGAAGTTGGATTGTTTCCGGGGAGTGTCGGGTGCCCGGTGGGTCTACTGCGGGGGGTTGCCGTGCTTGCGGGACGGCAGATCCGCGTGCTTGTTGCGCAGCATCTCCAGAGTGGAGGCGAGGACCCGGCGGGTCTCGGCGGGGTCGATGACGTCGTCGACCAGGCCTCGCTCGGCGGCGTAGTAGGGGTGCATCAGCTCGGCCTTGTACTCCTTGACCATCTTCTGCCGCATGGCCTCGGGGTCCTCGGCCGCCGCGATCTGCCGGCGGAAGATGACGTTGGCGGCGCCCTCGGCGCCCATCACCGCGATCTCGTTCGTCGGCCACGCATAGGTCAGGTCCGCGCCGATGGACTGGCTGTCCATGACGATGTACGCGCCGCCGTACGCCTTGCGCAGGATGAGGGAGATGCGGGGCACCGTGGCGTTGCAGTACGCGTACAGGAGCTTCGCGCCGTGCCGGATGATCCCGCCGTGCTCCTGGTCCACGCCCGGCAGGAAGCCGGGCACGTCGAGGAGCGTGATGATCGGGATGTTGAAGGCGTCGCACATCTGGACGAAGCGGGCCGCCTTCTCGGAGGCCTCGATGTCCAGGACCCCGGCCAGCGACTGCGGCTGGTTCGCCACGATGCCGACGACCCGCCCGTCGAGACGGGCCAGGGCGCAGACGATGTTGCGGGCCCAGCGCTCGTGGACCTCCAGGTAGTCGCCGTCGTCGACGAGCTCCTCGATCACCTTGGCCATGTCGTACGGGCGGTTGCCGTCCGCCGGCACCAGGTCGAGCAGGACGTCCGAGCGACGGTCCGCCGGGTCTCCCGACCGCGCGACGGGCGGATTCTCGCGGTTGTTCTGCGGAAGCATCGACAGCAGATAGCGGACCTCGGCGAGGCAGGTCTCCTCGTCCTCGTACGCGAAGTGGCAGACACCGCTCGTCTCCGCATGGACGTCGGCGCCGCCGAGCCCGTTCTGGGAGATCTCCTCGCCCGTGACCGCCTTGACCACGTCCGGGCCGGTGATGAACATCTGCGAGGTCTCGCGGACCATGAATACGAAGTCCGTCAGGGCCGGGCTGTAGGCCGCTCCCCCGGCGCACGGGCCGAGCATCACGCTGATCTGCGGGATGACGCCCGAAGCCTTGGTGTTGCGCTGGAAGATCCCGCCGTATCCGGCGAGCGCCGAGACGCCCTCCTGGATACGGGCACCGGCACCGTCGTTCAGGGACACCAGCGGGGCACCGGCCGCGATGGCCATGTCCATGATCTTGTGGATCTTCGTCGCGTGCGCCTCGCCCAGCGCGCCGCCGAAGATGCGGAAGTCATGGGCGTACACGAAGACCGTGCGCCCCTCGACCGTGCCCCAGCCGGTGATCACACCATCCGTGTACGGCTTCTTCGCCTCCAGGCCGAAACCGGTCGCCCGGTGCCGACGCAACTGCTCGACCTCCTGAAACGAACCCGCGTCCAAAAGCAGCTCGATCCGCTCACGAGCGGTCAGCTTGCCCTTGGCGTGCTGGGCCTCGGTCGCCTTCTCACTGGGCCCCGCCTCGGCGCGCGCACGGAGTGCCTCCAACTCGGCCACGCGGCCCCGCGCGCCGGCCTCCCCCGCTTCGAGCGCAGAGGGCTCCACCACCATCGTCATGACAGTCACCTTCCTGTGGGCGGCGCGGGCCGGGCCGGAGGGACCGTATGCGCCGACAACCAACCGCCTGTACGGTTTTCTTCGTGGGCGTGAGGCGTGAGAGGAGGCCGGTCAACCCGTTCGCCAGCCGCAGGACGGGTCATCTCCAGCTGTGCGGGGCCTGGTAGGCGCTGGTCCGTTCCCGTCGGCGCCAGAGGGCGACGGATCGTCCCCCGCTCTCCTCTTCCTCGGTCTCCCTTTGCCCGGCGGCCAGGGAAAGGAGGGTCACGGCGACCGCGGCCAGTTCTTCTTCAGTTGCCTGACCACGCTCGATTCTGAGCAGAGCGTCCTTGCTTTCGGCACCGTCCACGAGATCTCCCTCCCTTTACTCTCCGGATCACCGTCGGCCTCAGCACTCAACTCGGACTCGGCTTTTCCTGGAGCTCCAGGGCGGTAGACGCAGAAATCGACCAGAACGCGGTGTGCAACGTCGGAACTCCGATGTTGCACACCGGTCCCAGCGGTGAGAATCAGGAGGTTTTCGGAACTGTGCGCAGGTCAGGGCGTGATGGCAAGAAAGGGAAAGGGCGACAGTGAGCACACAGTCAGAGCAGGAAGAGAATCAGATCGACGCGGGGCTGAGTGCGGTCCTGAGTGAACGGCGTCAACTGATCAACCTCGCCTACCGACTGCTCGGATCCGTGGCCGATGCCGAGGACGTCGTGCAGGAGACGTACGTGCGCTGGTACGCCATGTCACGACAGCAGCAGGAGGAAATCGCGTCCCCCGGCGCCTGGCTGACCAAGGTCGCCGGCCGTATCTGCCTCGACCTGCTCGGCTCCGCGCGAGCCAAGCGGGAACGGTACGTGGGCGAATGGGTACCGGAGCCCCTGCCCGACCGCATGGAGTGGATCAGCGGCCGGTCGGGCAGCGCCGCCGACCCGGCCGACCGGGTCACCCTCGACGAGTCGGTCAGCATGGCCTTCCTCGTCGTGCTCGACTCGATGACCCCTGCCGAGCGCGTCGTGTTCGTCCTTCACGACGTCTTCCACTACTCGTTCGTGGAAGTGGCGGAGATCGTCGGCCGTACGCCGGCGGCGTGCCGCAAGCTGGCCTCCTCAGCCCGCCACCGCGTGCACGCGCAGCGTGCCCCAGCGACCGCGACCCCTCAACGCGCGGGCATGGTCAGGGACTTCAGGCAGGCGTGGGAGGCCCAGGACATCGAGGCCCTCATCGGCCTCCTCGACCCCGACGCCACGACGATCACCGACGGCGGCGGCGTCGTCGGCGCCCATCTCCAGCCCATCGAGGGCGGCGAGCAGGTCGCCCGCTTCTTCGTCAACGCCGCCGAGAACGCCCCCGACCTGACGATCGTGGAGTCCCACGTCAACGGCCAGCCCGGGTTGGTGCTTCAACGCGGGGGCGTCACCGTGTCCGTGTTGGCGTTCGACATGGCAGGAGATCGGATCAAGCACATCTGGGCGGTGCTCAACCCCGACAAGCTCCGGCCGTGGACAGGCTGACGAGCGACAGAGCGATGCCCTGGGCTCCGGTGTGTGGTGCCCAGGGCATCGGGGGTGCTGGTGTCCGCCGACGTCACCAGCGGGTGGGGTGCGGTGTGGGTCAGCCGAACTGGCCGGGCTGGTAGTTGCCGCCGGGCTGGCCGGTGATGACGCCGAGCCGGTTGCTGGCGTTGATCAGGGAGATGAGGCAGGTCAGCGCGGCCAGCTGCTCCTCGTCGTAGTGCTTGGCGGCATTGGTCCACACATCGTCGGGGACACCACCGGCAGCATCGGCGATCCGGGTGCCCTGCTCGGCCACCTCCAGCGCGGCCCGCTCGGCCTCGGTGAACACCGTTGCCTCACGCCACACCGCGACCAGGTTGACCCGTGCGGCATCCTCACCGGCGTGCGCCAGGTCCTTGCTGTGGATGTCCGTGCAAAAGCCACAGCCATTGATCTGACTCGCCCGCAGCAGCACCAGGTCGATCGTCGCCTTCGGCAGCAGCCCACTGTTGATGACGGCCATGCTCGCCGTGTTGATCCCCTTCATGGCCTTGCCGGCGATCTCACTGCCGAAAAGATTCAGACGAACACTCATAACGAACTCCCTAATGCGTGGTGGATACCGCTACACCCTTCCGACGACACAGCCCCCCAAAGTGTGAGGTCGGCCCGATCTGACGTCCCCGCGCAGGCACCTGAGGAGGGTCGTCCGACAGACCGGGACAGCCCCCGTGGCCGCGCGGGCACAACATCGACTCCGAGCGCCCAATAACCGCACGCCCGGTCTCGCAACAGCCAACTTCCGTTCGGAAGAAAACCACATCAGGGTGCCCTGGCGTCACTCAATGAAGTCGCACAGCGAATCTGGCTACCCGGTGTCACGGAATTCGTGCCTGAACTAAGGCGGCGACAGAACCTCTTGAAAATGAAACCGGTGAGTATGTATCTTTGCAACGCTTCTAATCGCTTCCCGGGGGGAAAAGGTTCATGAGCAGTGCGGTAGCGCCTCAGACGAAAGATCACCGGGGCCTCAGTGGAACCCGTCGTAGATCCAACCGGAACGAACCGAGTGAACTTCCCAGGCTCACCACCACCGTGCCCAAGGAATACGTGCACCGCGCTTCGCTAGCAGAGGTATTCCTCACCAGCTGTGAGAATTCGGGCGGACACATCTTCTCGCTCACCGGACAGTGGCCGCGCGCCCATACCTTCTTCAACAGCCCTGACGGTCGGAGCCACGACCACCTGCAAGCCGTCGAGACGGTCCGTCAGATCGGCCTGTATCTCGCCCACACCGAGTTCGGTGTCCCCCTCGGAAATCACTTCGTGATGCGGGACATATCCGCCACCACCTACCCCGAGCACATGGGGATAGGGCACACACCCAGTGACCTCAAGATCGAGACGATCTGGACCTCGGAGCGGCGCGACCTGCTGTCCGGCGTGAACGTCACCATCCGCCGCGGCGACCACGTAGTGGCGGTGGGCGAAGGGCATTTCACCTGCGTCTCCCCCGCCGCCTACCGCCGTCTGCGCGGCACCGCCGCCGAAGCGGCGATCGACTACCGCCCCACCGGCCAGGTGCCGGCCGACTTCGGCCGGACGCTCCCCAACGACCTGGTCCTCGCCCCGACCGACCAGCCCACCATCTGGCGGCTGAACCCCGACCCCACCCACCCCGTGATGTTCGACCACGGCGGCGATCACATCCCCGGCATGGTCCTGCTCGAGGCCGCACGTCAGGGCGCGTGCGCCCTGCTGGGACCGGGTACCACGATGGTCCCCACTCAGACGGTCAACCGCTTCCAGCGGTACGTCGAGTTCGGCACCCCTTGCTGGATCGAGGCCGTCCCCCTGCCCGTACAGCAACCGGGCATGTTCAGCGTCGTGGTGACGGGCCACCAAGACGGCCACCAGGCCTTCAGCACCGAGCTCTCCGGCTTCGTACAGCACCAAGTAGCCGTATAGCCCCAGCAGTTGAACGGATGACCCGGCGCGCGGGCGCACGCCGGCCACAGCCTCCCCCGAGTGCCGCTCGGGGGAGGCTTTCGCGTGCCCGGTCCGCTATGCCGACGGCAGCGCTTCGGCTTCACGCGTCAGCAGGGCGAGCTCGCTGTCGTCCATGGCACGCTCCCCCTGGTAGGCGATCCCGACGACGCCTCGGATCTCACCGGCCTCGTCGTGGACGGGAATCGCCACCGCGGCGCTCGCGTCCACGGCTCTGGCTCCCGGCCGTACATCACCGGTCGTGTCGGTCTTCAGGTTGCAGGTGGAAACCGCCGCGTCGCGTTCGAAGGCCAGGCCCGCCATGCCTTTGCCCTTCGGTACGACGCCCACCACCGCGACGACGGGCGGGGGGATGTTCACCGCGGCGGCGAGAACCATGTCGTCGCCCCGCCGCGCATGAACGGTGCCGGCCACCCCGCCATGTGCAGTGATCCAGCGCCGGAGCCAGGCGCCGGTCCTGTCTGCTGCTTCGTTCATGATCGGAGTGTGGCACCCAAGCGCCGACAGCCGGTCGAGCGCGGGTCGAGCAGCCCGGCGTCCGAAGCCCGGCGGCGGCGCACCGCCTCCGCGGCGAGCACCGCGAGGGCGAAGGCGACGGTGCCCGCGCCGCCCACCAGGAGCCCGGCGCGGGCGCCCGCGCGCTCGCTGAGCCACCCGATGAGGAGGGCGCCCAGGGGCGTGGTGCCCTGGAAGGCCAGCGTGTAGAGGGCCAGGACACGGCCTCGGTAGGCGGGTTCGGTGCCCAGCTGGATCCGGTGGTTGGCGGCCTGCGAGAACGAGATGGAGCCGAAGCCGGTGAGGAACAACAAGACTGCGGCAGCAGGGTAGTTGGGGGCGAGCCCGGCCAGGGCCTCCACAAGCCCGAAGCCCACAGCCGCCACGACGACCAGGCTGAACGAGGGCCGCCCACGCCGCCGCGTGTTGAGGAACGCGGCGGCCAGGGAACCCGCCGCGAGCGCCGTCGTCAGCAGCCCGAACGATGCGGCGTCCGTATGGAACACGGTCTTGGCGAGCAGCGGCAGCGTGAGCTGGAAGTTGAACGCCAGCATGCCGGTGACAGCGACGAGCAGCATCGGCAGCACCAGGTCGGGCCGGGAGGCGAGATGACGCAGACCGTCCATGACAGGCGCCCGTTCGGGCCGCTTCGCCGCTCGGTGCAGCTCGCGTGGCCGCATCATCCGAAGACCGACGACCGTACCCAGGTAGCTCGCCACGTTGAGCAGCATCACCGGCCCGGTGCCCCACCAGCCGATCAGTAGTCCGGCGAGCGCCGGGCCGACGACGCGTGCGGTGCTGAAGTAGGCGGCGCTCAGGGCGGACGCGTTCGGCAGCAGATCGGTGCCGACGAGTTCGCTGACGAAGGACATCCGTGTGGGTACCTCGACGGCGTTGACGGTGCCGAGACCGAGAGCGAACAGGAACACGTGCCACAGGCCCACCTGCCCGGTGAGCACGAGCAGGGCAAGCAGGAGGGCCAGGGCAGCCGAGATGAGGTTGCAGACGATCAGCAGGCGTCGCTTGTCGTACCGGTCCGCGAGCCCGCCGGCGTGCAGAGTGAGCAGCAGCATCGGGGCGAACTGGAGGGCGGTGACGATACCGAGGGCGGTGCCGGAGTCGCCGGTCAGGGAGAGCACCAGCCAGTCCTGGGCGACGACCATCATCCACGTGCCGGCGACGGACACCAGCTGACCACCGGCGAAGAGGCGGAAGTTGCGCACGGACAGCGCGGCGAACGTCCGGCGAGCGGGCGGCGTGTGCTTGGCGCGGGGGCTGGCCCCGGGGGCGGAGGTCATCGCGGCTCTGGGCCTTCGGTCGGGGGCGGTGGACGCAGTGCATCGCACCCCGGTCGAGCGGCGGCGGAGTCTCCTTCTCGGCTGCCCCGCGACTTCTCGGCTGTCCCGCAACCGAGTTCACCGGCCCCCTGTGGCGTGGCGTCGCCGGCCCCACGTCCTACAGCGGCAGCGTGATCCCGAGCTCCCGCATCGCCGAGGACGGCGGCCCGCCCTCCGACCGCTCCGTCTTGTACCCCTTGGTGCCGGGGGCGAGGGTGCGGGGGTCGACGGCCTCGGCAGGGGCCCCGGTCGCGTACAGACCGCTCGGATCGGTGTCACGGTCGTGCGGAAGGAGCCAGAAGACCCGGCGGCGGAAAGTACCCGACGAGCGGGACGCCTTGGCGCCGGGGCCGAGCACCGCGTACCCGACCATGCGGCCGTCGCGGTGGTAGGCCGGCTTGCCCTTGCGGGTCGGCAGCCGGTCGAGGTTCTGACGGACGTAGTCCAGCGCGGTGGAGTCTTCGAGCCAGACGATATCCGTCTCCTCACGGATCTCATCCTGGTCGATGAGCGCGCTCATTCTGTCCTACCTTCTCGTGCCCTGTCCGACGCCGCCTGGTGGAGTTCATGGGCCGGATACCCATCAGGATGCAAAAGTATGGCAATCGGTGCCACGGGCGGCCGGCTGTCCTGGCTCGATACCGTCATCAGGCATCCTCCTCCTCGGCAAGCAGTCCGATGCCCGGGTAGTGCTTGCGCTGGTTCGACAGGATCATCTGCTTGGGCGACGCGAGCCCGACCGTCTCGCGCACACGAGCCGCGAAGGAGCGGGACGTCATCGCCGGCACGCCCTCGTGGTGGCACCACGCCTTGTACGCCGCGTACAGCTGTGCCTGTTCTGCCCGTTGATCCGGGTGAAGCACACAGCTCTCGCCGAGGAAACGGCCGATGTGGTCCTCGGTCTCCGCGTACGCACTGGTGGCGATGCGCACGCGCTCGGGCCCGGTGAGGTCCTTGTCGCCGGCGAGGTAGCGGCGTGCGCCTTCGATCAGCCAGTTGAGGATGCCGGGGCCTTCCTCGGTGACGAGGATGTCGGCGAGATTGTCGATCTTCCGGTCGTCGGAGACTGTCCGCTCGAACGGGATGAGCCGCATGCGGCGCCAGAACGCGAAGCCCCCGGTGCCCACTTCGGGCCGGTGATTTCCGAGCAGCCACAGCTTGTGGGTCGGGGCGAAGCTGAAGAAGTCCTGCCGCATCCGGCGGGCCTTGATCCGGTCGCCGCCGGTGAGAAGCTTCACCCGCGCCTCGTCGAACTTGTCCCCCGGCTTGACCTCGGAGCACACGATGACCCGGCGGCCGTGCAGCTCGGCCAGATCGGTGGGGTGCCCCTCGAAGGGACGGGCCATCAGGAAACCGGGCGGAGCGGCATCCGCGTAATCACCCAGCAGCTTCATCAGGACGTCCAGGAGGACGGACTTGCCGTTCTTGCCGACGCCGAACAAGAACGGCATGACCTGGCCACCGACATCACCGGTGACCGAATAGCCGAGCAGCAGCTGCAGGAAGCCGATCATCTCGGTGCCCTCGTCGTCGTCCCCGAAGGTGTCGGCGAGGAACCGGTTCCAGCGCGGGGTCGGCATCGGGCGGGGGCCGACCGCGGTCGAGCGCGAGTGGAAGTCCTTGTTGGAGTCCGGGGTGCGCGCGAGCCCGGTGCGCAGATCCACGATGCCCGTGGGGGTGCACAGGACGTAGGGGTCGGCGTCCAGGAGTGCCGCGTTGAGCACCATGCCCGGCGCGGACTTGGCCTGGCTGAGCATCGCGTTCATGCCGGAGGTGCTCAGCGCCCGCCTGCGGTGCTGCTGCAGCGCCGTGGTGGTGTGCGTGCCGCGCGGGTCGTTCACGGCGATGGCCTCGGCGAGGTCGCCTGCCGCCCAGATCACGGTGTCGTCCTCGTCGATCTGCCAGCGCGTGCTGTCCCAGCGGTACCAGCCAAGGCCGGGCACATGCCGGTAGTCGGCGGCGTAGAGCTTCACGAAGAGCTTGGCGTTGCCACGATCGGTGAGGCTGTCCGGGAGCAGTCCGTCAGGCGTGGCGACGCTTTCCGGTAACGCCGTGGCCACATCCGCGTCGAAGTCGACCAGTACGTTGCTCCGGTCCGGCCTCGGCGTCATCAGCGGCCCCCGGGGCTCTGCTGTGAGTCGCTGCACGGAAACCGCAGATCAGCACACACCTAGCCCCCCATCAGCGACCGAAGCGACTCAACGACCGACATAGATTAGCGAAGTCCTGGCCGCCGGGGGGCGCCTAAGGCCAAAGCTTGTGCCGCATCACTGACGAGTACGCGCACGCGCCGGCACGCACAAATGCCTTGTCATACCCAGAAGTTGAGTCGCTTCAGTCGCTGTTCTCCGAGCAAATACCCTCTGAACTGCGGTTCTTTCGAGCTGCGCGCAGGTAATGAAGCAGCTCCAGTCGCTGTCTCTCAGTCGCTTTCGTCTCCACCGCTTCTTGAGCGGATCTCAGTCCGGCCTGGACAGCGACTGAAGCGACCCAGAACCATAGTCCCCCAACGGGCTGCCAGATGGGGGGTGTTGTGCCCCGTACCCGCATCGCGGGAGACCGGGGGCCCGCCTTCGGAACGCGTCCAGCGCCCGCCCGGACGGCACCCCGCTCGGCGTCCTGGCCCTCGACGAGCAGGACGCCGAGATCCTGACCGTCCGCATCCACACGATGTCAGCCGACCGCTACGGCCAGCTCTTCGCCAAGGACGTGGAGCGCCTGATGCGTGAGTACCGGCAATGAGCCCGAGCACGGACCGCCGCGCCCTCACCGGGCAGAGCCTTCCCGACTCGCTCGTTCCCCGGGCTCGCGCCTGGATCGCGGTCCTGTTCACGCCCCGATGGTGGCGCCTGTCTTGGGACGACCTCCGCAACTGGAGGTTTCGGTCGGCGTCCGCGGTGAGGCCGGAGAGTCTGAGCGGCAGGTGATCCGCGCTATCGGCGGTGCCGTTCAGGACCCGCGACAGCTCGTCGCGTCAGGTACGGGTGAAAGTGAGGCGCTCGGCCACGGATCATTTCCCCCAACGTACTTACCTTTGCGGTGTGCTGATGGCGCGTCAATTGCACGTCGGTGCCCCTCGCCGAGCAGACCGGCGCCTCAGCTGCAGGTGTGGCGAGGGCTGCCATGGCTCAGCACCGCGCAACCGCTCATCGCGGAACTTCGGTGCGCTGAGACCGGATTGAGGAGATCCAATATGTTGCGTGGCGCTATGCCCGTTGCGGGTCGTCTAGTGGTCAGGTGGTGACCAAAGTCCCTATTTCGAATGTCGTACATCAGTTTGTATAGGGCGCGTAAGTTGATCACGGTGATGCGCGGCTGCCTCCCGGGACCTCGGAGGCAGCTGAACTGTTATGCCTTGTACCTGGAGTTACTACGTGAATCGCAGTTGGCGTGCCCGGACGACGGCCATAGCCATGATGACCGCGGGGGCAGTCCTCATCTCGACCTCTAGCGTCATTGCAAACCCCGCGGCCCCAGACAAGAAGGACGAGGCCGAGTTCGAGCAGATATTGGATGACCTTGCGCGAGAGTTGGAGTACAAGGGCAGTCCGATCAAGGAGGCCGAGAGCGTTGAAGCCGCTCAGGCCGCGGCAGCCGCACAGGACCGCAAGGTTGAGGTGCTGCAGATGCGTACCGAGACCGACACCGTGTACGCCAATCCTGACGGCACCCTGACCCGGGAGTTGGCATCCGGTCCGGTCCGGATGGTGCGGGACGGCAAGTGGGTCGACGTCAACGTCGACTTCAAGACTGGCAAGGACGGAACGGTCACGACCGAGGCGCACCCCAAGCAACTGAGACTGGCGGGTAGGGGCGGCACGTTGCCGAAGTCGATCGAGGGCGCGGCCCGGCCCCGTCGTCGAAAGCGCGGGACCTCATCACCATCGGCACGGGTGAGGATCAGTTGGCGGTGCAGTGGAAGGCGGCTTTGCCGACGCCGAGTTTGAAGGGCAACGTCGCCACCTACAAGAACGCTGTCCCCGGCGGTGATCTGATCGTCGAGGCTACCCGGACGGGGTTCGAGCAGTTCCTGCGCCTGAGCGAGGCACCCAAGGACGGGGCGCCGATTGTCCTCCCGATGACGGTGCCGGGTGGGGTGACGGCAAAGCAGAACGCCGACGGATCAGTGACCTTCTCCGATGCCGAGGGCGAGCAGCAGATGCTCAGGCCCGCGCCAGTGATGTGGGACGCGGCAGTGGATGAAAAGTCCCTGGAGCACACCAACAGAAAGCCCGTCGCGATGAAGGTCACGCAGCGCGGCAACACGGTGGAATTGACCCTTACCCCGGACGCCGCGAGGCTGGCCGATCCCAAGACCCAGTATCCGGTGACGATCGACCCGGCCGCAGAGGCCTTGGATGTTCTGTTCGACACCTTTGTGCAGGGCGGTGATGCGACGGACCAGTCGGCGAACACCGATCTCAAACTCGGCTGGCCCGGTGATTCCTCGGGTTCCGTCAAGCGGATCGCCCGCTCGTTCCTGACCTTCCGTACCTCGGACTTCGCCGACTCGCTGGTCTCCAAGGCGACGTTGAAGATGTGGAACTACCACTCCTGGTCCTGCGAGAAGCGCGACTGGGAGGTCTGGGCCGCGGACCCGGCCGACAAGAGCACGCGCTGGACCAAGCAGCCGGCCATGAAGGAAAAGATCGCGACATCCAGCGAGACGAAGTCCGCCACCTGCTCGAAAGCCGGCTGGGTGAACGCGGACATCACCAAGCTCGCGCAGACCTGGTCGTCCGCAAAGGCCGAGACCGGTTCCATCGCGCTCAAGGCGGCGAGCGAGTCCGACACGTACGCCTGGAAGCGGTTCTACTCCTCCGAAGCCGCTAACCAGGACCAGATCCCCACCCTCGAGGTGACGTACAACTACCGGCCCTACAAAGGCACTAACCTTCAGGCCGGTACACCTTTCCTGTCCCAGGGTGGCATCTTCAAGGTGAACTCGACCACCCCGACGCTGCGGTCCTCCACAGTGGACGCCAATGGTGAGGACCAGATCGTAGACACCTACGAGATCACCGACACCTCTACCAACAAGGTTGTCGCCACGATCAACGCAGCCGCGGTGCCGGCCAACTCGACATCCCAAGTCATGGTGCCGGCCGGGAAACTCGTCTCAGGCAAGACCTACAGCTTCCGCACCACCACCTATGACGGCACGCACTACGCCAATGGCTGGTCCGACCCGGTCCGGTTCACGGTGGACACCTCGTGGAAGCCCACAGCTGCCGAGAACGCGCTGGGCCTGGCGAACCTGTACTCCGACGCCGCGGACGTCACCGCCGCCACCTCCTCGGACTCCACGTACGCCGCCATCGCGCCGACCGAGGAGAACACTGTCTCCATCCCCTGGGACGGCAAGAACAACGGCATCGCCATCAAGAATGGGCAGATGCCTAACAAACTGTCTGTCCCCCAGGACAGCACGAAGGGCACCCAGGTCGGCGGCAACGTCGTCTACATCTCCACCGGCGCCGTCGACACGGTTGCCCAGCCGACCGCTGATGGCGGCTCGCGCACGCTGAACATCCTCAAGAACAGCTCCGCTCCCAAGGACTACGAAACCGGCTTCACCTTTCCCGCTGGGATGAAGGCCGTGCAGCACGACGACGGTTCGGTCTCCCTGTGCTCCGAGGGCGATGAGAACGCGGAACAGGCGCCGCAGAAGGAACCGGCCGGGTTCTTCGAGGCTCCTTGGGCCAAGGACGCCAACGGCAAGGACCTCCCCACCAGTTACAAGGTGGTCGGCAACAAACTCGTCCAGCACGTTGAGTTCGACGCGAACACGGCCTTCCCCATCGTGATCGACCCGTCCTGGTGGTCCACCACCAAGAAGATCCTTAAGTGCGCGGGCGCAATCGCCACCTTCATTTGGCAGTTCACGCCCCAGGGGTCCACCAAGCGGGTCATCACCGCCGTCAAGCTGGTCAAGAAGCTTGGCGTCAAGAAGACCGCCAACCTCATCATGACGTACGCCAAGCGCCGCAAGCTCACCTCCGCCCACCGGAAGGCCGTACAAGCCCTGATGGGCATTCCGGTGCTCAAGGCAGCCTGCAAGTTCTAGGAGGCACGCATGCTGATTGCTCTTGCGGCCATCGCAGCCGAAGTGGCCGTATTGATCCTCTACGCCGTTCGCAGGGCCAACGGAGCGGTTCTCTCACCCCTGGACGCCATCGACGCACGCAATCTCATCCTTGCCGCCATGGCGACAACGTCCGGCTACTGGTTCACCCAGAACCAGGACGCGGGTGAAAGTGACCTCCTGATGTTCGTGCTCTTCGGCTGTGTGCTTCCCGCGCAGGCTGGAGCCGCTACGAGCCGTCTCTTCACACGATTGTCCTCGTCTGCCTGGTTGATCGCCTGTATGGGAGGCCTGGCGGTAGGAACTCTCAACCAGGACGCCGCCTGGCCCTGGAGTTAATCGAGACTCACGACCGCGGCAACAACGGGCAAGCAGGGCAAGCCACAGCCTGCCCTGCTTGCCCGTCGTACAACAGGAGAGACCTACCGTGAAGGTGTGAAGCCCCAGTAGCAGTCCGCGAACAGCCCCTCGGGCAGACCGAGCCCGCGCACGTCGTTGAGCTTTGTGATCTCCGTGAGCAGGAGTCCAGGCCCACCGCGCCAGGGTCGCGCTTGAGCGCGGCCCACAGGGCGGTACCCGCCTCGTTGTCCTCAGCCACCGACAGCAGCCGAGCCGTGCCCGCCTCGCCCAGACGGCCGCTCGTGCGGGCGCAGAACGTCTTCTCCCACTTGCCCCGCCCCGCAACGAGGACCTTCTCGACCGGGGTCCGGCCGGTGGATCGATCTTCCGGACCCGGCACTCGACCAGGGCCTCGCGCTGCCGGCCCTCCACCAGCTCGACCGAACAGACCTCTACGGCCAGCCATTCCGCCAGCGGCTTCTCGCCGTCCACCAGAGTCCAGCTCGCCAACAGCTCCTCTGGCGACCACTCTTGCGCACGCCCGCCCCTTTGGCCTCGATCACTCAATCAGGCCAACTACGGCGCCCCAGAACGGGAAACGGGACTCGTCCCGCTACCCACGACCTACTTTGCTGCTGGTGTCTGAGCTAGACACCGGGGCCATATCGAGAGCCACGCAGCTTCGCCCTCGACAGGCTGGTGATCCTGCACCACCTGATGGATCAGCGGTTCGGTCTGAGCCCGCAGGAGCGGCGGGACTACCGGCTGCTGTACTGGGATCCGTGGCCGATGGCGCAGGGGCCATTGGGTCATGTATGCCTGGAGACGACCCGCGAGCGGTATCTGGCTCCGGTCGCCGACCTGCAGCTGCCCTCGCTGCTGGCCCCTCGCTGCCGCGCCACCGCGCCCCTGTGCCGCGAGGGGGAAGGGCCAACGCGGGAGATGGCGCCGACGCGGAAACGGCCATTTACCCGTCGCCCACAATGATCTCCGTGGCCAGCCTCGGGGCGCCAGCATAAGCGGGACGGGTCCGCCGGAGGTCCCCCGAGTCAAGCTGTCGCGCATCGCAACTGCTTCGAGTTACTAACGACCGAGAGCTCTCTCCGAAGTCATTCCTTCACTCTCCGTTGACGTGACACGGAGGAGAATCTAAGTTTCAGGCACTGTCGACGGGGCGATCGAGGACGAGCAATGCGGTTGGGGATCCATGCGGCTTGCTCGTTAGCAGTTCACCGCCCCGCGTGGCCCACTTCACCCGGCCGGAAGCTGGTTCTTCAACGCCACAGACCGGACTCGGCGCCCGCCGCCACGAGAGACACCATACGTTTACAGCTTGTATGCGAGAACTCTCTGGGGCAACCCACTCCATGTCGAGCCTCCTGCAAGGGGCTTGAGAGCTGGCGCCCCTGCACGCCTCCGAATACCGCCCGGCAGCGCCAAGGAGAAACCTTGAGCACCACCCCGTGCACCCCCCCGGCGGCCGAGAACCGCAAGGCCGCGCCCGGGCACCTCGGCCGGGGCCTGTCCATTACGGCTACCGCAGCGATGGACAGCTTCCTCTTTCCACGACAGCTCTGTGATCAACGGTGCCGTCGAGGTCATCCGGGGCCGCTGCGAGGTCGGTTCGTCGGCGCTCACCCAGAGCATCGCAGCTGCCCTCATCGGCTGTCGTGCTGGTGCCGCGACCGCGACCGCCCGGCCGACAGGATTCGCCTGATGCAGACAGCCGCTGTGCTGTGGCCAGCTCGCGTCCTTCCAGCAGGTGGCGGTCGTCATCGGCATCGCCGTCCCGCCGCTGGTCAACTGGGGCAATGACAACGTGGCCGACGGCAATCAGCGCGGTGCGCCGGCGGGCTTGCAAGCCTGGCAGTGGATGCATGATCTTCTCCCCCCTCGGCGTCGCTGTGGCAGTCCGTCAGCATCGACCCGGGCAGCTCGTTCTTCTGCTCCTTCACCACCTCGATCATCAACATCGGCGACACCGTCATCCCGATGGCGTTTGCCAACCGGATCAACCGCAAGCCGCCCGCGCTCATGGGCTCCTCGGTATGGCTGTGTCGCTCGGTGTCGCCGCCTGCCAGGGAGCGGTGGCGTTGTCTGCCGCCCACCCCATCTGACTACACCCCGCCTCACTACAAGGAGCATGATGTGAGCAGCAGCCCGAGGAGCCGCACCCGGCGTGCCTCACTTCTTCGTGGCAGATCGATGCCCAGGAGCGTTCTGACAGCGTCTGTCGCCGCAGCACTGGCGGCCACCATGCCGTCCGCGCTGGCCGCCCCGGCACCAGCATCCGGACGCCCCACAGCCGCCACCGACGTGCGCTGCGCCGTCCCTGAGAAGCCAGGCCGCTTCAACCACGGCACCGATTCGGCCACGGTCACCGTGACGGACGTCAACGAGGGCTGCCTGCGCACGTACAAGCTGGTCAGCTCGGTGTCCGGGAAGCGGGTCTTCAAGGAGGCGCCCGGTAAGCCGACCCTGCGGTCCGGGTCGGTGCTGCTGGACGGCCTGTACGCGATGGCCCAAGACGACGCCCAGTTAAACAAGACGGACCAGCTGACCGACGACTCGTACAACGATGGCAAGCCGATCGACTGCCCGGGCGGCTGCTATCAGACCGGTAAGTCATGGAGGTACGTGTGGACGCGGGATGTGGCGTACTCAGCGGACCTCGGCCTGACCGCGGTCGATGCCGAACGGATGCGCAATACCCTCGCGTTCAAGCTGAGCGAGCGGCGCGACGGGTCCGGTGACACCCAGATCATTCAGGACACGGGCACCGGCGGCAGCTACCCCAACTCCACCGACCGGGTCGTGTGGGCGCTCGGCGCGAGCGAGATCGTCAACTGGCTTCCCGACGGCGAACGGCAGGCGTTTGCGACCAAGTCGTACGAGGCGATACGCAACACCGTCGAGCACGACCGCAAGGCCGTCTTCGACCAGGGAGACGGCCTCTACCTGGGAGAGCACTCCTTCCTGGACTGGCGCGAGCAGAGTTACGCAGACTGGACCAAGGACGACGTGGGCGCCATCGCCACCTCCCGCGCCCTGTCGACGAACGTCGCCCACTGGGCAGCGATCGACGCAGCGTCCCATCTCGCGGCTGACGCCGGTGACAAGACCACAGCTGCCAAGTACCGCCGCTGGGCGGACGACTTGATGCGGGCCATCCGCAAGAAATTCTGGCTGCCCCAGAAGGGCCAGTTCTCCCAGATGCTCACCACCGAGAAGGACACCGCCTCGGCCGACCGCTACGACGCCCTGGGCACTTCATTGGCCGTACTCACCGGCGTCGCCACACCGGAGCAGGCCAAGCAGGCCATTGCCAACTACCCGCAGACCGCGTACGGACCGCCGGTGTTGTGGCCGCAGCAGCAGGGCGCGCCGTCGTATCACAACAACAGCGTCTGGCCGTTCGTCACCGCCTACATGATGCGAGCCGCCGCCCAGACCGGCAACGACGGCGTGGCGACACAGCAGGCTCACTCCCTGATCCGGGGCGCGGTGCTGTTCGCCACCAACAAGGAGAACATCAACATCCTGGACGGCAGCACCAAGACGGAGCTCAACTCCGACCGTCAGCTGTGGAGTGTCGCCGGCATGATGTCGATGGTCCAGCAGAGCACCTTCGGAATCGACGCCCGCGAAGACGGCCTGCACATCAAGCCGTTCCTGCCCGCGCAGCTGCGCGACACCTATTTCCCCCTCGGCGAGCGGGCGGCTCTGAACGGCCTCGACTACCGGGGCCACAAGCTGAACATCCAGCTCGACATCCCGGTGGGCAAGACGACCCGGGGCGCCTACCAGGTACAGTCGCTGACCCTCGACGGCGAGCAGCTTCCGGCCGGTTCGCCGATCACCGAGGGGATGCTCGGCGACAGTGAGTCCACCGTGATCGTCAAACTCGCCAAGCCCGGGACCGGCCCGGGGCAGAAGGCGCGGAAGCCGGTGGACCTCTCCTCCAAGGAAGCCCTCTACGGGCCCACCACCCCAGATGTCACGAACGTCACCGCCGAGAACGGCCGGACACAGCTGGCTCTCGACATCGGCGACGAAAACCCCTCCAAGGCCACCATGGACGTCCTGCGCGACGGCAAGGTGATTGCCGAGAACGTCCCGGTCACCGCCGGCGCACAGACGTGGACCGACAAGACCGCGCGGCCGGCAGATGTCTCCCACTGCTACAGCGTCCGCCTCACCTACACCTCCAGCGGCAACACCTCCCAGCATGCCAAGCCCGAGTGCTACTGGGGACCGGACGCCGAGCGCGTCCATGAGATCACAGGCGAGGACTTCGACGTGACCGGCGGCAAGCGGACCAGCGACGGGAACGGCGTGTACTACGCGGGCTGGGGCACCGCGCCGGGCGACAAGGTCGCCGCCCGCCTCACTCCGAAGACCAGCGGTGAGTATCTCCTGCAGGCCGATGCCGCCGTCGGCGGTCCGATCAACACCGGTGTCTCCAGCGGCATGAAGATGCTGCGTGTGTACGACGATGCCACCAGCGAACTCGTCACCGAACACGTCATCGCCATGCCCAACACCGGCAGCTGGTCGGCCGTGCGCGGCTCTACTTCCGCCAAGGCCATGCTTACCGAAGGCAGGACCTACCGCATTGAACTCGTGCAAGACCCACTCGCGGTCAACATGAGCTACTTCCAGCACAACGCGCTCTACAAGGACACCCGCAGCGGGCCGGCCAACTACAGCAACGTCTACGCCATCAAAGCCCTGCTGAAGGAGCGGGGCTGCCCGCTCTGAGCCGCCTCGAAGTTCTCGGACATCAGGAACGCGCTCGCCTGCGAGAGCTGGAACGCGAGAGCCGGGAACATCGGTTGAGACCGAGTTCCTGGGCGGCGGCCTTCTTCGCCCGGGAACACCGGCCCGAGAACCGCAGGACGCCTCAACCGGGCCTACGGTGCTCCCGATCCAGCGAACGGGGATCGGTGCGGTCGCGTTGGAGGGAAAGTGTGGGTCTCCGGAAACCGGATTGATGCACACCTGACGCATGTCCGGATCACGTTGGTTTCAGATCCACTTCCCACAGAGAAAGGACGGATTTCACCATGGAACCGGCAGTCCGGACAGCACGAACAGGCACTTCACCGCGTGGGAGGCGCAGGGCAGCCGCAGCGTCGATGGTCATCGCGTACCTCGGGATCGCGGTGCCCCCCGTAGCCCACGCCACCGACGTCGATGCGATACCCGAAGCGGCTGGACTTACCTGGGAGCGCTGCGCTGAGGTAGCAGCGGAGTGGGACAAGGCGGATAAGGCCACCGAGTGCGCGATGCTGACGGTGCCGCTCGACTACGCCAAGCCGCAGGGCCGGAAGGTCCAGCTCGCGGTCAGCCGGATCAAGGCCACCGACCCCGCGCAACGAAAAGGAACCCTGCTGATCAATCCCGGCGGACCGGGTGTCGAGGGACTCTCCGAGCCCGAGCAACTGACCTCCAGCGAGATGGGCGAGTTGGGGAAGCACTTCGACCTCGTCGGCTTCGACATCCGGGGTACAGGCCACAGCGACAAGCCGGGATGCCCCGAGTTTGACCCGGATAATTTCCCCCATCCGCCGCCGGGCCAGGCGGGCGAATCCGAGGCAAAACACCGTAATGACGCATACGCTGCAGCGCTGAAGACATGCGCTCTGAAGGACCCCGAGTTCTCTCGGGCCATGACCACGACCTACGCGGCCAAAGACATGGACCGGATCCGTGCCGCCCTGGGCGAAGAGAAGATCAGCTACCTCGGCAACTCGTGGGGCGCGTCGCTGGGCGCTGTGTATCGCGGCCTGTTCGACGAGCATGTCGACCGCATGGTCCTTGACTCCGTCATCGCGCCGGGGCAGTCGACCGACGACAAGGGCGGCGAGGCGCAGCTGGCTGCGCAGGAGAAGCTGTACCAGGACTTCACCACCTGGATGGCTGACCGTGATCCCACTCTTCATCTGGGAAGCACCGCCTCGGACGTGTCCCGCAAGCTGCTGGCCCTTCGGAAAGAACTCGAGGCCAAACCGCGGGGGGAGATCACGGCGGAGGAGCTGAACGACTATCTGGAGTCGCCTCGAGCCCAGTGGGCACCGGCCGCGCAGGCACTGCGCGACATCGCAGCGGGGAAGGCGCCGGAGACACCCACGCAGGATACGGCCGAACGCACGTCAGGGAACGGGTTCGGCAAGGAAATGGTGGACGGCGACCTTGAATTCGTACTCCGGGCAGTCGGCTGCAACGAGTCCGAAGGCTCCCGGGACTTCGAAGTCTCGGATAAGGAAGCACAGAAGCAAACGTTTCCTGTGGCCGGCTACAGAGGCGGAAGCATGGCGATTTGCTCGGGCTGGCCTTTCCCCGCGCAGCCCCCGAAACTGAGTGCAGGCAAGAGTCCGCTGCAAATGTTCGGCCACGCCTATGAGACAAACACGCCCCTGCCGTGGGCCAAGGATATGCATCGCATCACGGGTGGTTCGCTGAGTGTCATCAACGACGACGTCCATTCCTCGCTCCGGGACTTGGTAGAGCCGGCCAAGGATGCCGTTGCGTTCCTCCTGGGCGGCGCCTCGTTCGAACGCACCTATGAAGGCATGCCGATTGACGATCCGTCATGAGGAGTTTCATCGTGGTTCGTGCACCCATGAGGGCTGGGGCCTGTCGGCGTTCCGGTGTCGGGCGGGCGTCCGGGCCTTCCCCGGCGACTCTTCTTTTGTTCCACCCTATTCCAGGGGCAAAGGATTCTCGAACCAGTCATCAACTGGTATCACGCGGGGAATTTTTATTTCCAGCTCCTGGAAATATTCTTGAATCTGGACAGCGAGTTTCCTGCCCCGCGAGTTCGGGTTTCCTGGGTCGGCAAGGTCATTGCCTGCACTTATTACCTTTTGGACGTAGTCGCCACCCAGAGACTCCTTGGTGTCGCGAAGCACCGTCGAAAGCGCCGCCGATACTATGCTGGTCGCCTTTGCCCTGAATAAAGGAGGGCAGACCGGCCCCGCCAACCCTTCGCCCCATTTCATTTCTATTTGCTCCTTGGCTTTTTTCGCTGTAGTGATCGTCGAATCGAAATGGTTGAGAAAGTCGGCCGAGCACCAGCAGTACTCAATAGAATCCTCATCAATTGTAGTGTACCAAGCGCATTCCAGCGGCATGATTCTGTATGCAGGTTGATCGTGGATGGAAAGAGTAGAGAACACGAATTTCTGATTACCGAAGTAGCACCAATCCTCAACACCAGTGTTGCCGCCGCCTCTGTAGTCAATCCTATTCACAAGATCCCAAGATGAGAGAATCTGTGTAAAACTCGGCTTCCGGGTCGGCCCCATATCGCCATTGGTGTAGTGTCTGATCGTGATAGGAACTTGGTCGCGTACGGCTTTAATATCGGCTTTGAACGGATCGCGGTCGGCGTCATATCTCACGCACGCCTCTTCGAAACGGAAAGGTGAATCCAACAGAAATCTATAGTCATAGTAGTTGTCATTGCTCACCTTCATAATCCCCCATGCACTGTCGGCCTTTCCTGTCTTCTTCAGTAAAGGTACGAGATTTTCGAACCTAGTCGTACGATTGCTGCAGGCCGACTTGAAATCACTCTTAAAACTCATGGCTGATTCCTTAATGAATCGAGTCCCGTCTGATGTGGCTGGCGTTCACCATCAGGTGCATTTTTGCGTCGTCACGTAACCCCCATGTTGACCACGACGATCTGAAGGGGGGGCAGATTCGCGCCAAGGACGAGAAGCTTCTGGCTTGGGCGGTATACAGCACCAAGGCTGGTTAGGGAAATATCCCCGAACGGTACGTCTGCATTCTCATCGACCCCAAGAAGGTGAAAGAGGTCGGCTACGGACGCCTCAAAGGTCTTGTCGCCGTCCCAGGCAAGAGAAAAAGTGAGGCCGTCGTTCGCTCGGACGACGGATCCTTGAAAGACAATGCGCTGACCAGGGTATTTGGCCGTAGGAATGGGGATCTCGAGCGCACCCCTTACCGTGACGGATTCTTGTTTAATTGCCGTCAGCGATAGGTAGGCATTCCCGTGACCACCGGGCACTTGAATTTCAACCACGAAGCCCGCAGTGAGAGCAGCCGTGCCCGAGGGCGGCACATTGGTCTCGACGAACATCGTCTCTACCGTTGAGCCGAGAAGGATCTGCCCTACGTCCGCACCGACAGCATTATTGAGCCACTCATGGATACTTCCGTCCAAGGAGACATCCTTCACGGATCCCAGGAGGCGTATCTGACCGCCACTGGCGTACGCTCCCGAGACAGTAGCCTCGGTCCCGCCAATAGTTCCAGTGTATTCCGCTCCTATCAGGAACTCGGATCCCATCAACTCCAGGCTGATGGTGAGCGCGCGTGCGGTGAAGAGTTCGGGAATTACTTCTACGTCATGATCAAGCTCACCAATCTCTACGGAAATGCTAGCCCCTACGATGCTCTCGCTATCCTGATCGAGTGTCACCTGGACAGAAGATAAATAGAGAGGCGAGCCGCCGATAATGCTTTGCATTTCTGACGGTACGTTAACGGAGGATGGCAGTTTTCCAGCGAAAGGCAGGGAGCTGAGCAGGCTGTTAAAGTCGGTGTGACGTTGTTGAACGCCCAAGCGGGAGTAGATGTCGAGATAACCCGCACCGGAGTCCTCTACGCAGAAACGTCGCGGTAGACGTCCATCCGGTTGACCGTACTGGGCCGCACCCTCAATATAAGGGTATTCGTAAGGGTGATCCGGGTCCACGATCAGTGCAGCCTCAGGATGCTGGAAGCCGAACGGCTTGAGGGCACCGACGTTAAGGTCCGGAAAGATGCTGGATTCCCAGTCCTCGTTCAGGTCGACATAGATAGCAATGCCAGTAATATTAGGCTCTCCTTGCGAAGTCCCCAGAAAATGCACCTCGACCTTACGCTTCACCCCCTTCACAAGAGCGGTACCCCAACCTACTAGAGCATCGGGATCACTCTGCTCGATCTCGACGGACCAACTCGAACCAAGAAGGTCATCGCTGAAGAGAATGTCTGTCGGACTTCCGAGGCCGAGAAGAGGCCCAGTCAGTGTGAACCCGCCGCTGGTGAAGTGATCGCGAACCCAGTCAATCGAAATGGTCATGTCGGCTCATCGCCTCGCAGTTGGACGTCCGTGTCGGACGCGGGTGGACGTGTGGACTCGGCGTACCTATCTCGGTCCAACGTCACCGAACGTCAGGCCGATCCGCAATCGAAATGAAACCCAAAGACTCGATCATTTGGACACGCCAACCAGGTGGCCCTCCCCGATCATCATCAATTCCCTGCCGCTACGATCACCTCAGAGAGGATCACTCACCAAGACAAACGACTCACCTTTTCGGTCCACCGTCGCCGTCACCGACATCTGCTCCCCGGGGAACTGCTGCACCGGAAGATGCGGCAACGCACCGTCGGATATCTGGTTGAATGCATCAATCGCCGCATTAATCTGACTCACCTGTTCTCCCGACAAGGCGCCGTTTGCCCACAAGACCCCCACACTCTGAACCTCCACATCCTCGTCCGCCGACACCCCACCCCCCACCAGCGGAAGCTGAGAGAGTCGGTAATCGATCACTGCGTCCACCTGCGCCACCCATACCGAACCCATAACACCTCACCAGCCCAATCGTGGGAACTACGTGCCTATACCTCACCTGATATGTGCACGCACCGTCGATCCCCCTCTGCGTGCCTGCCAGCGAGTCAGACCCGGGAAGGGACTGCAAATGGAACGGCTCTTCAAGATTTTCGTAGGCGGTGCTCGAAGCTCGAGTTCGTGACAGGGCGTCAGCAGCCAACTCCTTGCTAAGCACTCCAGGGGTGCCGGGTGGAATCGTTCCGCTGAGGGACAGGAAGGAACGCAGTCGAGCGTCCAGTGCTACTGTCCTGCGCCAGTAGTTGGTCGTTAGCTGGAACCCCTACTGCTATCCCCTGAAGTGCGCCGGATCTGGCGGCAGTTCCAGCTCAAGCCGCACCTGGCGGACCCGCTATGCGTGGAGAAGGTCTACGACGTGGTGAAGTCGCAGATCCAGGCCCTGGCCCGAGCCGCATAGACGTGTTCAAGATCCGGGGTCAAGGCCCGTGGTCGGCCTCGGTGCACCAGATGCCCCAGTGCCGCAGTATTCGCGGCACGGTCCGTTGCTGTATGCCGTGACCGCGGCGAGGCTGTCAGACTTCGTGCGTGGCTGGCCCGGCCCGACTCAGGGCAGACGGACCGCCCAATCCACTGAAGAGCCGACGCGAGGGCCGCGGCGCCCACCCCCCTGGTGTCCGTGGCGGGTACTGCGACGTAGGGGGTGGAGGTGGGTCAGGTTTGGGGAGTGGTGAAGGTGATGGGGGTGGGGGCGGAGTATCCGAGGTTGTTGTGGGTGACGAATTGGATGGTGTGCTGGCCCGGGTCCCAGGGCAGGCCCCGGTCTGAGGCCGGAGCGTGCGAGGCTTCGGGTGTGGCTACGTGCAAGGCGTCCTCGCCCAGCGCCCAGGCCCAGTAGCCGTCCTTGGCCACGATCTGGGAGCCGATGTTGGTGCCGTCGGGCTTCTGCGCAATGATCGCCGTAGCTGTGGTGGTGTGGGGCGGAGCTGAATCCAGGGGAGCCGCGCCCTTGAACTTGATGTACGGCCCGGCCTGCGCATCGGGGAGGGGAGCTGCGATCGTGGGTGCGCCGATCGGCGCCGACTTCGCCGCCTCGGCAAACAGCTTCAAGGTACCCTCGCCGGCCAGGACCCAGAGGTTACGGTACCCATCGATTGCCACTCCCTGGGCGTTGGACAGGCCGGTGGCGAGAGTGGAGACGGGCGGGGCGCCATCCGTGCGCACGCTGGCCAGCGTCCCCGCGTAGCCCGTGACGATGTAGGCGTAGCCATCCGCATCCAACGCCAGGTTCGCGCCCCGCGGGAGGCCAGTGGCGAACGGGCTGTCGTAGTGGCCATCGCTCAGTTTGACCTTGTACAGATTTCCGTTCTCGTAGTTGGTGACATACGCGTAGCCGTGTCCGTCCAAGGCCACTCCCGTGGCGTTGCCAAAGCCAGTGGCCACGCGCTCCGGCTGCCCGCCTGCCAGCGGTACCCGTAACAGCCCGCTGGAGGAGGTGACGTAGGCGTTGCCGTTCCCGTCCAGTGCCACGCTGTGGGATCCGCTGCCCAGGCTCGTGGCGATCGGAGGATCCTGGACCGCACCTGCCGGGCTCACCCGGTACAGAGCCGCCGCGCTATGGCTGACGACGTAGAGGGAGCCGTCAAGGTCCACCGCCAGCCCACGGGAGCCGGGGACTGTGGCCAATGGCCCTCCGCCGTTGCTGCCTGTTTCCAGATTGACCTTGTACACGGCGCCGGCGACGTCGCCAACGACGTAGGCGTACCCGGACCCGTCGAGCGCCACGCAGTTGCTGCTCGAGAGGCCGGTGCTGATCGGTGATGTCCACTGCTTCGCCATTGCTGTGCTCCTTTGCCTTGCGTTCGCCCGGGGCTCCGGGTGGTGAGGGCCCATGCCCTTATATGTCGGTGCGGCGCTCCGGCCCTCGGCCGCCGACGGCCGGAGGTGTTCCACAAGCCGCACGGGCCGCTGCGGCACCTGCACCGCGCATGCCCCAGAAGTCAGAGGAAGCGAAATGATCGACATCGACGGCCTTGTCGTACACCGTGGTGACGTCGAAGGTCCTCAGCGGAGCCCTGCCTTCCTCGGCCCCAACGGTGCAGACAAGTCCGCCACCCTGCGCATGAGCCCTGGTCGGCCCAACTCCGGGACCACGCCAGCTGGGCGTGCCTTGGGGGTTGAGACTGGTGGGCTCGCATGTTGAGGTGTCGCGTATTCCTCGGAGAGGTCGGTCCTGACGTCACCGTGAGTGGTCGCCGGGGGCGTATCGGGCCCAGGTTCCTCCGGCTTCGGTGACCCGGCGGGTGGCGGTCTTGTCGTGGTAGCCGAGCGCCTTCGCGATGACGGGGGCCGGGGCCTGGCGGGGGACGGCGGGATCTCCCCAGCCGTACGGCGACGGTGGCCCGGTCGTCGAGGCCGTCGTCGACTGCGAGGCGGGCGATGCAGGTGACGGGTTGCGCGTAGAGGAGGACCAGCGCGGCGGTGGCCCGGGCCCGCTGGGACACTGGCGGTGCCGGACTCCGAGACCCCGGCCCGCTCGCGCATGGCCATCGACCGGCGGATCGCGCGCGGCGCGAGGTGCGCCTTCGGGAGAAGACGCGGTGACGGATGCTGTACGAGGCCGCGGGACGCTCGGAGGGAAATCCTGGGCGTGGACATCGAGGACCTGGACTTCGCCGACCGCTGGTGCCCGGTCAGAGCCCAAGGGGCGAAGTCGAGGTCCCGCCGCCGGGGTCAGGTGCGCGAGGACTTCGTGCTGGTGACCGTCTACTGGGACGCCGGCGCCTGCTGCCCCGGCTACTCAAGGGCCGCACCCGCGGGCCGGTGTTCGTCACCCACCGCCGCCCCGGCCAACCCTTCCGGGTCAGTTCACTTGTTGGCCGCCATGGTCTCCTTGACCCACATACGGAACGCGGTGACGTCGGTGTAGCCGACGGCTCTTTCAGTCCAGCTTGGGCCGCTGGTGACACCGGCCACCCGCCATGTTCCGTCGTCCTCCTTGTTGAGGGCGGGCCCACCCGAATCCATGTCGGAGGGCATCTTCTCGCCCACAGAGCCTACGCAGATCTCCTCCCCGAGGGTCCCCTCGCAGTCCTCGTGCTCGGCGGGAAGCCTCTTGGTGTCGAGTTCACGCAGGTCCTTGGGCCAGCACGTGTCATCCGTGCATTCCAAGGAGGTCTCTCCCCAACCCAGCACGCGCAGCGGTGCGTTCGCGGCGGGGGCGTGGTCCGCGATCGTGACGGGTTTGGCCTCCACCGGGTTCTTCAGCTTGATGAGGCCAACGTCGCTGCCGAACGTGACCGTGAGATGCAGCGGGAAGGTCTTCTCGATCTCTACGAGTTCGCCGCCCCGGTCTGTGTGGGAGGATCCGATCCGCACCTGCTTGGGGTCGCGGCCGCCGATCAGGCAGTGGCCGGCGGTCACCATCCACTGATCGCTGATGAGGGTGGCGCCGCACCCGTGCATGTCACTCCGGGGCGACTGGCCGGGGTACTGCACGGAGCCCATGAACGCATATGTCTCGGACGCCGGGTCACCGTTGGTGATGGCGTGCGCCGGAGTGGTCACGGCCAGGGCGCACAACGCGCTGACGGCAGAAGCAACGGGAATAGTCAAGACTCGTCTCATTTTGTTCATGACTCCTCAACAGAGCAGGCAGTGCAGCACGGATCTGGGACGTGTCTGCGGTATCGGCGACTGCTCGGGTGGTCTGCTCCGGTTGTCCGCAGTGCCTCGGACGCTATGAACCGCACGTCGCGAGGGAACAGCAACTCTGCAGCTGGGCACACTCGGCTCTGTTTCATTCCTGTATCTGTCGCCCTGCCAGGGACCGTTCGATGCCGGACGATCTTGGCCCAGGAGAACTTGGCGCGGTTGCGGCCGCTGCCGTGGTCACCGAGGGCCGACCGATCCCGCCTGGCCAGCCAGCGGTATGGCTCTCCTCGATGCCCGGGTGACAGCCATTCAACCAGGACGTTGGTCCTTGCTGTTCAGGACGTTGGCCCCCTGTTTCGGCGTCTCATCTCCGAAATGCTTCTGTCCTACCTGGCGTTCTTCCTCCGGTTTACGCGTAATGACGGCGCAACAGCTCTCTGGCCCTGGAGGAGGGCTGACGTGACGTCATGAGCACTGATCGCTGAGGGTCAGTCCACAGTCCCATCGGAACTGAGATGCCTGGTACAGATCACATCCGCCTTGGCCTGCGCTGAAAGGGGTTTGATGCAGTTACGAAGCCTTGATGACGTCAAAGGGACCGATCGCGATGTCGACTGGGGCAACGGCCGCAGTTACCGGCTCCTCATCGAAGACGACGGCATGGGATACAGCGTGTGCCACACGGTCGTGAAGGCCGGCACCTCATCCCTCCTCCAGTACCGCAATCACCGGGAAGCCTGCTACTGCATAGCCGGGGAGGGCGAGGTCGAGGACATGGACGGGAACGTCTACCCCCTCCGGCCCGGCGACATCTACGTACTTGACCAGCATGACCAGCACTACCTCCGCGGCGGCCGCGACCGCGATCTGGTCCTGGTGAGTGTCTTCAATCCGCCGCTGAAAGGCACCGAGCGGCACGATCTCGTCCAATCCGGCGCCTCCAGCTACTGACGGCCGACGGGGGCCCTCCTCCTCTTCTCCGCATTTTCAGCATTTCCCGGCATGTTCAAGAATGAGGTAAATGACATGGCAACTCCCGCGCCCACTGGCACTGTTGAGGAACCCGCTTTTCCCGACCTCACGGGCGTCAACGTCTTCGTCGGCGGGCCGATCCAGCACGCCATTGAGGAGGACGGCTTCTACTCACCGCTGCAACATGCGCTGCACAGCGTCATCGACGCGGTCAAGGACACGGGCGGCACCGTATTCTCAGCCCATGTCGCCGAGAAGTTCGGGGCCGATACGCCGCTCTTCTCGCCCCGCCAAGTCTCCGTCCGGGACTTCGACTGGATGCAGCGCTGCGATGTGTTCATACCGGTCCTCCCAGTGCGTGGCGACACACTGCTGCGCACGGACGGCACGCACGTCGAGCTGGGCTGGGCATCAGCGCTGCGCAAGCCCATCATGCTGGTGACCCAGCAGCCGTTGGCCCCCAGCGCCAGCCACCTGCTGCGAGGGCTGCCCGCCATCGCTGACGTCTCGTTGTTCGACGTCGCCGCGGTGGCTCAGAGCCCGGCAGAGCTGCTGGCATCCGTCTCCCGTGCCGCGCGCCCTGCGGTCGCCGCCTCGTGAGCGCCGCCGACGCCCACCAAGAGGCCTCCACCGCCCTGGAAGGCGAGCACATGGCGGCCGCCATCTTGGGCCTGTCCCTGTCCTCCCCCCTGGTCATCGGCTCCGGCCTGCTCACCGATCAGGAGCGCAACATCCGGCGCCTGCTGGCCGCCGGAGCGGGCGCGGTGGTCACCAAGACGATCCACCCCGCCCCGCCCCGTTCGGGCAACGAGCGCCTTTCCCGGCTCCCCACCGGCATGCTCAACAGCACCATGTACTCGCACCGCAGCGTCGAGGAATGGTGCACGATGCTCCGCGGCTTCGACCGCGACGGCCTCCCGGTAATCGCCTCCATCCACGCCGACTCCCCCGAGGAACTCGGCATCCTGGCCGATCGGATCACCGAATCCGGCTGCCGCGCCCTGGAGTTGGGCATCTCGTGCATGAACGAGGAGGACGGCCTGGAAGACACCGCCGAGCGAGTGAGCGCCTACGCTGCCGCCGTCCGGGCCCGCACTCCCCTCCCCTTCAGCGTGAAGCTGGCGGCGGGCGAGGGCACCGCCGTGCGGGCCGCGGCGGCGGCGGGCGCGGGAGCTGACGCCATCACACTCAGTGACACCATCGCCGGACTCGCGGTCGACCCCGACACCGGCCAGGTCCAGCTGGGCGGCGTGTATGGCTACTCAGGCCCCGGCATCAAACCACTCGTCCTCGCCGAGATCTACGAACTGCGCCGCAGCGGCATGACCATCCCCGTCATGGGCGGCGGCGGTGTCCAAGCGGCCCGCGACGTCGTGGAGTACCTCAGCGTGGGGGCGGACGTGGTCCAGATCTACACCGCGCTGCACAAGAACATGCACAACACCTTCGCCGCCATCCACCGCACCACCCAGTCCTGGCTGCACGTCCACGACACCTCGGTCAAGGAGTTGGTGGGGCGCAGCGTGTCCGGGAAACCCCACGACACTGCGCTGTCAGGCGCGCAACGAAAGGAGAGGACATGCGCCACCGCACCGTAGACGTCAGGCACTATGGCGACCTGACCAGCGCCGACGTGGCCGCAGCGGTCGAAGGGGCCACACTGGTCTGGCCGATCGGCGGGCTGGAACAACACGGGCCGCACCTGCCGCTGTCCGTGGACCTCGACATCCCGCAGGCGCTGGGCGCCGAGATCGCCACCGCGACCGACGGCCTGCTGCTGCCCGCGCTACCCATCTCGGCGCGCTCCCTGCCCCAGAGCGGCGGCGGACTGCACTTATCCGGCACCGTGTTCCTGCGCGGCAACACCCTGATCGACACCATCTCGGACACCCTCACGACCCTGGCCAGACTGAGGCCCGGCCGTCTGATCATCGTCAACGGGCACTACGAGAACGAGGGGCTGCTCTTCGAAGCGATCGACGGCTGCAGCCCCACCAAGACGTTCCCCGACACCGAGATCCTGGCGTTCAGCTGGTGGAGCCTGGTGGCCGACGGCTGGATCGCCGAGCACCTCCCCGACTTCCCCGGATGGCACGCCGAGCACGCCGGGGTCACCGAGACCAGCCTGATGATGTACTTGCGGCCGCAGACGGTACGCCCCGAACGCCCGGAGCACGACACACCGCCCCGGCCCGGGGTGTACGTCCACCCCCTGGATGTGGCGAGGATGTCGAACCGCGGGGTGCTCTCGTCCGCTGCCGGCGCCTCCCGGAGGCTGGGCCAGAAGCTGTTCCGCCATCTGACCGACAGCGTGTGTGACCTGGTGCGATCGGGAGGCGGGGTGGCATGCATCGTGACTGACCCCCTGACAGCAGCCATGGCGCCCCAACAGCCCACCATCCGCGATGAGTTGCCCACCATCATCGTGTGCAACGCCGTGGACACCCTGCGCGGCATCGCCGAGCGCGCCCCGGCGCCGGAGGCGGCCCACCGTATTATCGCGGAATGCTTCTCCCAGCAGGACCAGGCCCTCTTCTGGGGGCCGGACGAGAAGCTCGTCATCACCTCCCGCCCGATCCAGGACCTGACCTGGCAAACGCGGTTCCTCGGACTGCCGGACATCGTCAACCTCAGCCCGGCCACCGATTCAGGCTCGCTGTTCGCGGACCTCATCGGCGACGACCAGCTGCTGGCGAGCCTGCTGGAGTACGTCGGCCCCGGGCGACGATTCCAGCTCATCCCGCACACCACCACACCCGACCTGTGGGCCTTCGCCGACCTGCTCCGGCTGAAGTACGGCGTCATCGCCGAACTTCCGGAGAGCTGCCGCGACCAGGGCCTGCGGGACCTGCTCGACACCAAGAGCGGATTGCGGACGCTGGTCGCCGAGACCGGCCTGACCGGCGCCGCGTGCACCGTGGCACGCGGCCGGAACTGCGCCGACCGCGACGAGGCGCTGGCCGCCGTCGATGAACTGCTGAGCGACGAAACACCCTGCATCGTCAAGGCCGACAAGGGCGAAGCCGGCGTCGGCCTGCTGATCTTCCAGCCCGGGGATGACACAAGCACCATCGTCCAGGCCCTCAAGGAGAGCACCTTCTACGGCGAGGACCCCATCGTCGTCGAGGAGTACATCGACCGCACCGACAGCAGCGACCGCCGGCCCATCGCCTTCCCCTCGGTGGAATACGTCGTCCCCGACGACCCGTCCCACGAGCCCGTACTCACTCACGTCTGCGACATGCTCTTCGACGGCGCGACCGTGCTCCGCGGCAACGTCACCTCCGCTTCCCTGGCCGAGGCCGCTTGGTACGAGCCCTTCGTCGCGGGAAGCAGGAAAGTCGCTCAGGAACTCCAACGCCGCGGCTACCGAGGGCACTTCGGGATCGACGCGGTCGCCAGGGGCGGCGAGGTGTACATGCTGGACCTCAACGCCCGGCGCACCGGCTCCACCCATGTACACGACTTCGGCGTACGGCTCCTTGGACCGGACTACCTCAAGCGCCACACCGTGGGCAATTACGACTTCTACGGCCTGCCCAAGGGCAGCACGCTCACCGACGTGCTGGAGCGGCTGGGCCCCTTGGTCTGCGCCCCCGGACAGGCCGACAGCGGCGTGGTGCCCTGCGAACTGACCGGACTGGACGCCGGGCGGCTCAGCTGTCTGATCCACGCACCGTCACTGGCGGCATTCCACGAGCTGGTCCAGCAGGTCCACGACACCATTCAGCGAGATTGAGAAACCCGTGACCACAGGCACGACGACGGCGCAAGGCAACCGCTGGCTGATCCTGGCGGTGGTGGCGGGCTGCTTTTTGCCGGTGGCGGCAGACGCGACGATCCTGAACGTGGCCGTCCCCTCCCTCACCGAGACACTGGGGGCATCGGCACGCGACGTGCTGTGGATCGCCGACATCTACCCCTTGATGATGGTGGGCCTGGTGCTGGCAACCGGTCCGCTCGGTGACCGCGTCGGGCACAAACGGCTCCTGCTGACCGGCCTTGTCGTCTTCGGCGCCGCCTCCGCCGCCTGCGCGCTGGCCCTCTCCCCGATCGCTCTGATCGGCGCGCGGGCGGCGCTGGCCGTGGGCGCCTCCATGATCATTCCAGCTACTCTGGCCATCATCCGGCAGGTCTTCGACGTCGCCCGCGAACGCGCCATCGCCATCGGCGTGTGGAGCGCGGTCGCCGCCGGCGGTGCCGCGATCGGCCCCGTGGCAGGCGGCCTGATTCTCGAACACTTCTGGTGGGGAGCGGTCTTCCTCATCAACCTTCCGCTGGCCGCCGCGGCGATCATCCTGGTCTCCGTCCTGCTCACCAACCAGCCGGCCCAGCACAAGGAGCCCTGGGAACCCCTCTCTCCCCTCCTTGGCATCACCGGCATAATCGGCGTGGTCTACGCCGTCAAGTCCCTCGCGCACCGCGGAGCCCCCTGGTGGGAGGCGTGGCTTCCCGGCATGGCGGGTCTCGCGGCTCTCATCTGGTTCACCCGGCGCCAACTCGCCTCCGCCCACCCCATGCTGGACCTCTCCCTCTTCCGTGCACGGTCCTTCCGGGTGGGCACGGTGGCAGCCACCGTGCCCGTCCTGGTCCTGGTCGGCTTCGAGCTGCAGCTCGCCCAGGATCTCCAATTCGTGCACGGCATGTCCCCAAAGGAAGCGGGCCTCTTTCTCCTGCCGATGCCCCTGGCCACCTTCGCCGCCGGACCGCTCGCTGGCCTGCTCGCCACCCGTCACGGCCTGCGGGTAGTCATCCCCGTCGGCCTGACCGCGGCCGCCATCGGTTACGCCGGCATCGCCACCTCCGCAGAGCGGCCCGCCTCACTGCTCCTCACCACGTCATTGATCCTGATCGGTGCCGGCCACGGAGCCGTCCAGACCGTCGCCTCCGACGTCATCATGACCGGCGCCCCGCCCCAGCAGGCAGGCGCCGCCGCCTCCATCGAATCCGTCTCCTACGAGGTCGGCGCCGGCCTAGGCATCGCCCTTCTCGGCAGCCTCATGGCCAGCCTCTACACCAGCAACTTCACCCCGCCCGCAGCCGTCGCCGCCCAGCTCCCGCCCACCGCGTCGGACTCCATAGGCGAGGCCCTGACCGCGACGCAGGGACTGTCCGGCCCCACCGCCCAGGCAGTGACCTCGGCAGCGCGTGACGCCTTCACAGCGGGATACCGCATCACAGCCATCGTGGCGGCCGCCGTCGTCACAGCCATCGCCGTGGGCACCGCCGTAGCCATGCACCGAGGCCGGCCCCGGCCCCCCGAGCCGGCCTCAGAACAACCGGACCAACAACCGGCGGTTGACGTGCCCCGAGCCTGATGGACGCCAGTGGTTCGTTGACGGCGGGCAGATCGGGAGTACGCCGGGATTGGAGATTTTCGCCTGCCGTACGGGCGCCGCAGTGCCCAAACGCGCACCCCGCCCGCACCCTCCTCAGCGGCGCCACCTCCTGAACAACCACCCGCCCGACCTCATCAACGAACAGACGAAAGGGGCCTGTTCACCGGTCCTTCTTGCGCGTTGATCATCGAGCGCTCCCGGCATTTCCCTACTGCGTCCAGGACAGACCGCCCGGGCCAGTATCCGGCTTCACTGCTACTACGAACCGGTCCCTCTTACCACCCTTACCACCGCAGTGCGGCGGACGGTATCGAGGCAGGTCTTCTCCAGTTCCGTACCGAAGCCGCAGTCCGGGCTCACGTCGCATGCATGCCGAACCCGCCTGGCCGATAAGCGGGCGCCCGCCAGGCTCATCGCCCAGCGAGCCGTGGCCCCCGCCCCTGGCTGAACGAGGCCCGACGCCACACAGCCTTGCGATGAGCGTCATCGAGTACAGCGCCACGGGCTCTCCACCTGAGTAGCCCTGCATGACGGGTGGCCGCCAGCCGGACATGGACCACGCAGAGGGCTGGCGGGTGCCGACTTCGGCGAGGGCGACTCCCCAACCGAAGCGAACGGCGACCCTCTCCGCGCCGAGCACCAGAAAAAGGGGACAGGACGAGGCGCTTCACCCACCCGCCCCTTTGGCGAGGCCGGTGTCGCGGGCGAATGCGAACGGCGCGGAGCGGCTGCCAGGGAGGCGAGGGCAACCGGCGGGTGGCGCACCCATACCAGGAATAGGCCAGGACCAGAACTAGGGCCGGAAGCTTGAGCGGCCAATCGGTGAAGGGAACCGCTATTGAGTCAGTAGCTGTGTCATATCCCATGATTCGTGACGCTGCGTGAGACCACGCGGGCGGAACCAGATGTGCCCGGGCCGTCCGGCAAACGCCGACAAAAGTTGATCACGTCTGGGACTTCGCGGGACCTAAGTCCTGTTTCCGCATGGACACGCCGCTGACAGTTTCAACTGATCCATTCCTTATGTCGGGGTCGCGATCAAGGTCATCCCGATGCAAGCGACTTCCTCCTGTTGGCGCCCGCACCAGGGTGACTTCGCCATTGACAGGGGAGGGTTCATGCCAGTTCTTCACGGCACATCTGCCAGTTCCATAGCCGCCGTAGCCGTCGGCGCGCTCATCCTTGGCATCGCGCCCACGGCGTCCGCAGCTGATGAGCAGTCGAAGGCCGAACGGACCGCGGCAGCCGTAGAGAGGATTGCCGGCACGGAGGACATCGCCGGCAGCGCCCTGCAGTCGGATGGGACCCTGAAGTCCGTGACGGCAACCGAAGCCGGGCAGCCCATCACCGTTACCACCCCGGCAACCGCCAGCGGCACGATCAGCACCACCGCCAATGGCGCGACAGTCGGCATAGGTCTGTCCAATGCCAGCCAGGCCAAGGGGATCAAGTCACCGAACGGCACGGTCGTCTACCCCGACGTGGCCAAGGACGCAGATCTCGCCGTGCAACCGACAGTTGCGGGCGGCGTCCGTGCACTGACCACCGTCAACAACGCCAACGCAGCCAAGGAATACCGTTTCGATCTCGCCCTTCCGGCGGGCGCCGTCACCGACCATTTGGAGGACGGCAGGATTCTTGTCCTGACCGGAACTGACGAGGACGCCGACATCCTCGGCTCGTTCGACGCCCCGTGGGCCAAGGACGCCAACGGCAATGCGGTACCGACCTCCTACCGCGTTCAAGACGGATCCCTCATCCAGAGCATCGACTTCGACAAGAACACCGCCTTCCCCGTTGTTGCCGACCCGTTGTGGAGCACTGCGTGGAAGTGGACCAAGTGTGCCGCCTCCGTCGTCGTCGCGTTCTTCCCGGCAGCCAAGGCCTACAAAGCAATCAAGGCGCTCGGCGGCGCCAAGGCAACGGCACGGCTCCTGTGGGGAGCGCGCACCAAGGGCGACTTCATTCGCTACGCCAAGAAGGCAGGCAAGAACGGCGCTGTCCAGATCCTCGGCATCGCCGGGGTGCAGAGTTACTGCTTCGGCTGACCAGCAGCCCAGCCCAGCAGACCCCCACACCGCCTAGATGGGAGTACACCCCGTGGCCAGCAAGAACGAGCCGCCCATTGTTGTCCTGCATGATCTCGAAGATGTCCGATCGGAGATCAATGCTGCGCTGGAGACAGCCAGTGACAACCGGCGGCCGGGACTCCAAGCAGCCCTGGACATCCTGAACCGCCATGCCACCGCCACCGACGACCAGCGCATCCGACAATGGGTCCGCAGGACCCTCTCCGAAGCCGGCGTGGAACCAGACGAGCATGTGCGCGCCGTGAAGGCCCTGCGCGATGCGGTACCCGGACTCGGGCTCATCGCCGCAAACGACCTGGTGAAATCGACCCTCCCGCACTGACCCACCACGACCTCGCGCGTACGAAAGGACCGGATGACGGGCTCGTCGGTGCACCGTTCGGTTTCCTAAGTGCTTGCCTGTTGGGAACGATCGGACGACTGGACCACCCGCTGGCGCGACGCGCGGAATATATCCTGAAGGGCTGGCCGCTGCCCCAGAAGCGCATTGAGGGCCCGCACCGCACTCGGTGTGCGGGCCCTTAGCCGATCTGACGCACCGTGAGGCTTGCCGAGAGCGCGCTGGATCACGTCACGGGGGGCGGTGTGGATTTCGGGGCTGGTCAGGCAAGGGCGGTGGGGCGAGGCGGATGGTGTGCGGCCGGTGCTGGGTTCGGATGCGGATTGGCCTGGGCGTGGTGGCGGCATCGGGCCGTTCGACGGGGTGGGGTTCGGTGTGCGGGGGCCGGGGCGGTCGGGTGAGTCGGCGGACCATTAGCGTGATCATGGTCCAGGTGAGGCGGGCTTGGCTGTGGGAGATGAGCCGCTCGTAGTCGCGGACGTTCCTGCGGGCTCGCATGATCCAGCTGATGGCGCGCTCGACCCGCCACCGTTTCGCCAGGACGGCGAAGCCCTCCTGGTCCTTGCGTCGGGGGACGTGTGGAGGGTGATGCCGAGGAAGGATTTCGACCAGCGCACGAGTTCGCCGCCGTAGGCGGAGTCGGCCCAGGCGACGGTGACTTCGGGGTGAGCGAGGCGGAGGCGGAAGAGGAGGTCGCGGGCGGGGTGGTCGTCGCGGTTGGTGGCGGGGGCGACCATGAGTTTCAGCGGCATGCTGCGCATGTCGACGGCCGGGTGCCGCTTGCGGCCGTTGATCTTCTTCCCGGCGTCGAAGCCGCGGGTGGCGGCGCCCACCGTTTCGGCTCCTTTGACGGACTGGGAGTCCAGGATCACCGTGACGGTGCGGGGGTTGAGCCCGTCGTGAAGGCGGACTCTTCGGTGGAGCTCGCTGTGGATGCGGGCGAGGACTCCGCTGTTGCGCCAGCGCTGGAAGAACCCGAACACGGTCCGCCAGGGGACACCGAAGTCGACCGGGACGGATCTCCCTTTGCAGCCGTTGTCGTTGACATAGCGAATGGCATCCACGATGTTGCGCTGCGGGTGGACCTCGGGTCGTCCGCCCGTCGGGAGGGTGCAGGCCGGCGGCGGCAGTAGCGACTCCAGGACCGCCCATTCGGCATCCGTGGTGTCGCTCGGGTAGTGGCGCGGCCGGACAGCCGGAGCTGCCAGAACCTCGGTAGTACAGATCATGGTCAGCGTTCCATGCGGGTGAGGACTTCCAGGGTGGCTTTGACGCCGCCGAGCTGGTCCAGGACGAGGCGGGCCCACTCGTCCTCGGGGGCGCGTTTGGCGTGCGGGGCGACGATTCCGGCGATGAAGTTCGTGATGCGGTGCAGCTCGGCCTTGAAGACCGCTCGTCCATAAGCGATCCAGACTTCGGGCTGGTCCGACAGCTGAAGGCCGTCGACGCGGCTATAGGTCACGGGCGGGATATCGGACTTGACCGCGACCTTCCGCAAAAACCGGATACCCGTCCAAAACTGCGCCGGAGTCCGCCGGGTGGCCTTCGCCAGCTGCTTCAACGTGAGCCCGGCCGGGCGTGCCTCCTGCAGAGCCCTGCGGACCGCCTTCCCGTGCTCAAGAGCGGGCTGTCCCGCCCGCCGCTTCATGGCTACTGGCCCCGCAGCAACTCGGCCAGGGCCTCGTCCAGGTCCACCCTGCCCGTGGAAACCGCGGTCTCGATCCAGTCGGCCGTCGCCCTGATTTTCTCCAACTGCCGCGTCACGAGACCAAGCTGCGACTCGGTGAGCTCCCGGCCCCGCAGCTTCGGCACCAGCCGGCTCGCCCCGGCAACAAAGCCCTGACAGACCCCGATCAAGTCGGTGAACTCCATCGCCCGGTGGAAGCCCCGCACGATCCGGGCCGGATCACTGTCGTCCCTGCCGTCCTCGGCGTCGGGCGCATCCCACCAGTCCTCCTCGCCCTCCTCTTCGACAAGCTCGGCCTGATCGTACTGGGCCTGGTTCACCAGTTCCCTGGCCTGCCGGTCCCGCATCGCGCGGAAGGCGACATCCGGCCGACGCAGCAGATCGCAGGCCGCCAGGGCCGCCACCGTCTCATCGGCCGCGAGGTCCCGGATGGCTTCGACCTTCTCCTCCACCGTGACCGGCGTCGCGCTCGCCCAGCCCGCAGCCCGTTTCGCCGCATCCCCGCTCCACTCGCTGCGGCCCGTCCGCTCGTTGACCGGCGGGCTCTGGATGAGCTCGTACGCGTCCGGCGCCGAGGCCCAGGATCCGGTGCACCTCGAAGGGAACCCCCTGCTGCCGCTGGTCCTTCGGCCATCGCGCGGCCACCCACCGATACGTGCGCACAGTATGGAAGGACAGCCCGATCGACTCGGCGAACCCACGCAGGGTGCCCTCCACCCCCAGCTCGTCCTCACCCAGCGTCATGTCCCCGCCGTGGGAGCGCAACGGAGCTATCTCCAGCGCGATGTCCCCCAGCGCGAACTGACATCACGTCATCACCCCGACCAGCTCCACCGACTGATCCACCAGAGCCTCGAACCGCTCACCCGGCGCACTGCCGATCACCTCGGACACGGCGCCCTCACCAAGGGGGCCGGAGAGGCCGATGCCCTCCCAGCCAAAGGGACTCCGGCCCGCGCTACCTCGCAGAGTCCGCCGCCCACCCCAAGGCCACCACGAACGACCCGAAAACCGTCGCTTCGCAACCGAACCAACCAGTCCCGCCCGAACACGAATCCAGACCGGCACGCCCCTGAACGACTCTGCCAACCATCACCGAACGTCACAGATCAGGGGATTGAGCACAGCTACTCACTCTCCCCTCCCTCACGAAAACGGCCTCACCTGGGCCGCACCCACCCTCAACACAGCCGGCGAAGTACAAGACAGCGCACACCTGGTCACCGGCACCACCTGGTACCCCGTCACCCCCAGCACCCAAACCCCCCGCATGCAGACCTACACTGACCCCGGCAACAACGCCTACGGTGGCAGCGGCGGTTGGGGCGGCTACGGCGACGACGGCAACTACGGCGGCGGTTACGGCGGCGGCGCGGGCGGGTCCCCTGGCGTCTGCGCCGCCCACAGCAGCGGCACTGGCGCCCCCGGGAACGGCTCCGGAGGCGGCGCCGGGCAAGCTGGCAGCGGCGGCTACGGAGGCTTCGGAGGCGGAGGCGGAAGCGGGTCCGCTGCCCTCTACAGCGGCGGCGGGGGCGGTGGCGGTGGCGGTGGCGCCCAGGGACCAAGCCTGTATCCCGCACCAGCCCATTTCGAATCCTCCGACACCGGCGTGCGCGGCGCTCCCTCCGCCCCCGCCGGCAGCCCTCCCCTCGGCATCGCCGCTGGAGGCACCCCAAACGGCCCCGCAGGCAACGGCGGCGTCCGCATCACCTGGTGATCCCGACAGGGCCCGCGGCCTCTCGCCTGCGAACCCGCAGGCCGAGAGGCCGCCTTACCGAACTGATCGGCAAGAGAGGCGCTCGACGGCCACACCCGCATCGAGTTCAGGGTGCCCGTCGATCCGCCGGGCTGGTGGCGCACTTCGTTTCGCGCGAACCCCTGACCAAAGGAGAGGCGGTTCTGCTGGCGACGAGGACAGCCAGATCTCATGGTTTCCAGGTGCGCAGGAACTCCGCGACGCGGGTGACAGTGCAGCGGGGGCTGCGGAGTTCGTGGGCGAGCGCGGTGAGTTGCTCGCGAGTGGGATTGACGGGGATGTTGCTCGCCTCGAGATACATGACGGCGACTGCGCAGGCCACGGTCAGGTTCGAGCCTTCCAGCCAGTGGCAGCGCCCCAGCGTGTGCACCAGGGCCGCGGCGCGCGCGTAAGGGCCGTCGTAGACGGGGTGGTCCATCAGCTCACCGCGGTGGCGGGCGACGGCGGCGATAGGTACGCCGTAGTCGTCGACGGCGGGATCGCGGCTGGCGGCGCGCTGAGCGGCCTCGAGGATCCAGGACTCGTCGATGTGCAGGATCACGCGGCTGCACCCGGCCGGGCTGCGGGCTGCGGCTGCGGCTGGTCCAGCTGGCGCTCCAGTTCGTCAAGGAACGCACCGTGGTCGTCGACAAGCTTCTGCGCGGCGGCCATGCCGGCGGCGCGTGCGCCGGTGGTGTCCTCAACGATGAGGGTCGCGACATACTTGTTAAAGTCCAGGCCGCGGGCGGCGGCGGCACCCTTTCCCGCGGCGAGCACGTCGGCTTCGAGCCGGAGCTGGGTCTGCTTCTTCGCTGACGTCATACACCGAAGGTAGCAGGGTGGTAGCCGCAGCGGGGAGATGGGTGCCAGAGAGGCCCGGCGTGACGACGACCGACCGTTCCTGTCCTTCCGGGCGTCAGCGTCCAGGCAGAAGCCGTAACCGTCCTTCGATGGCCACACCAGCGTCGGCTGGCACCGTTTTAGGCCGGAGGGGGCCCTCGGCCCCGCCATCGCGCTCCACCCGTCCGCACCGGCCCGTCCGGACACAACAACGCGTCGCAAACTCGAACAGCGCGTCGCCCGGCGCGGTCATGCATGCGTACAACTCCCTCCGGAAGCGTGACGCTTCCGCGTACGCATCCCGAAGGGCGCCCAGATGATCCAGGCTCACGACTACGGCCTTCGCGCCGATCCACTCCGGACGGATCACAGGATCAGACGAAGGCCGCTCTAAAGTCCCCTGAACTGCGAAAACACTGATCAAGTGCGAACCGCGTTCGACGCCAGACCTTAAACGACAAGCTGAGCGCTGGGCAGTTGTCGTGAGTGTGTCGTGTGCCCGCGTTGTTTGTAGTGGCTGATGCGCGCTTGGTGCTGTCGTCTGCGGCGCCAGAGCGACCAGGAAAGAACGTCGTCGGCCGGGGTGGGACGGCAGTCGGTGAGGCGATTGATCAGGCATCTGATCTCGGCGAGGCTGAGGGGGATGAGCTGGGAGTATCCGTTTCTGCACTCTCCGTGTCCAGCCCCCGCGCGTCGCCATGCCCCTTGGGCTGCCGCGGTTCCACGCGTCAAAGCCCGGTTACTGACAGACTCGTCGCCGTAGAAGGGAGGCCCATGGGCTTCGGATTTCGCGTCGGTGTGCCCGGCATGAGCGTGCGTGTCTCGACCCGAGGGGTACGAACATCCATCGGGCCGAGGATGGCCAGGGTGAATGTGGGTGGTGGGCGGACCACACTCTCGTCCGGGATGGGCCCGTTCTACGCCTCCAGCGCTCTGGGCAGCGGGCGCCGCACCAGTACGAGTCGCACGACGCGCTCCGGCTCACGTCCGCGGTCCGCCGCGCCTTCGGGTGAGCAGCTGGAAAGGGCTCGCCAGCAGGCCGAGCGGGCCCAGCAGGAGGCGGAACGCGACGCGGCCATCGCGCACTTACGGGAGGTACGTCAGCAGATGACCAGCGTGCATCTGCAGTCCTTCTCCCCCGTGCTCCCACCGGTCGTGCCTGAGCCCCCACAACTCGGGTTGCCATGGGCCCTGGCCGAAGCGAAAACGTTCCACCTAGCAGGTCTCGGCGTGTTCGCGCGCGCTGAGCGCACGGAGGCGAAACGACAGGCAGAGCAGGATGCGCCGGGCTACCTGGCCGCTGAGCTCTCCAGGTTGGAGGGCGTCCACGGCGAGTTGACGACCGAAGCACATCAGTGGTGGCAGTCCCTCCTCGCGAACGACGAGGTGACCGTGTGCGAGACGGTCAACTATGCCTTCTCCGACAACCCCGCGGCAGGCTGTGCGGTCGGGGTTAACGGCTCCGTCATGTCGGTGGTGATGCGGCAGCACGACATCGACTCGCTGCCCGATCAGGCGCCGGGCCTCACCTCCGGCGGGCGCCCCACGCTGAAGACGCTGACCAAGCGGGACCGGACCCTTTGGTGGCTCACGTCCATGGGGTCCAACGTCATCGCCACGCTCAAGGAGGGCTTCGCAGTCGCCCCTGGGATCAACGCTATCGACCTTGCGGTGATCACTCGCATGCCGGACACCCAGCGGCTGGGGTTCGTGGCGTACGGCCGGTGGACCCGCCCGGCTATCGAGTCAGGTCCCTGGCGGCAACCCGAGGACTCACTGCGCTTCCTGGACATCGGCCAGGACGTCGCCTGCGCCGTCGCCACGACCGCCTCCGGAAACCTGTCGAGCACCATCAAGCCGCTGGACATCAGCCGGCTGCCCGGTCTGCAGAGCCTGCTCGACCATGCCCAGGACGAGGCCGCCTCGGTCGACTCCACGCTGGCCGGTCTGGACGGCGACCTGCGGGCCAACGTCCCCGCCACCCCCGATGTGCCTGCCTCGGACCACTACCGGATCCGTACGTTCGCCGAATGGAAGACCCAGGCATCCTCCACGGTCCAGCCGCCTGCGCTCGGCGAGCCCATGCCCGCTGTCCCGACGGCACTCACGCCAGGGCAGAACCTCACGCTGCCCGATGAGGCATGGGAAAGACTGACCATCGCGTTCAGGTTCGGCGGTGCAGATGCCGACCTCTCTCTGTTCCTCACCGACGCACAGAGCCGGGTCGCCTCCGACGCAGACTTCGTCTTCTACAACCAGCCGTCCGCCGCCCAAGGGGCCGCCAGGCTACTGGGCAAGCAGAACGATGGCGCGCACACCGTCGAACGCGCCGCCGTCCACCTCACAGCTCTACCCGAGCATGTCCAGCGGATGACGATCGCGATCAACATGGACGTCGACACCGGACTGACGTGCGGCTCCCTCACCCACGCTGAACTGTCCATGGACTGCGCCACGGCCACCTGGACCTTCCAGCCGTCAGCCGACCCCGCCATCCGCGCAATGGTCGTCGCGGAGCTCTACCGGCACAGATCCGGCAACGGCCGCCCAGTGTGGAAGCTCCGCGCAGTCGGACAGGGTTGGGCCGACGGACTCGACGGCTTGGCCCGTGCCCACGGAGTTGACGTGGGGTAGCCCATCGTGTGCAGACCCACCAAGGACAGAAGCCTCCACGGGCCAAGAAGCATGGCAGCTGGCAGCTCAACGCCTCGTCGGTGGCCCTGCCCTCCCACCCTCCCTGTAAGCAACGGCCGCCCACGGCTTCGACCGGCCACAAACATGCGCCCGGCATGTCCTGGAACTTGCACGGCGGTCATCGCCACGGTCACCACCGAGGACGGCGGCCGCGAAGTCCTCCGTCTGGTCAAAGCCGTCCGCAAGATCGTGCTCGGCGCAAGCTATCCTCACTCCCTTGTGGCACCCCGGCTCGGGACACGTTCGGGCACGGGAACGACGATTCCCGCCGCGTTGCAGCGGACGGCCCACGGCGTCCCGTAGCCCTCCTCGTAGACCCGTACGTCCACGTCGGGGAGTTGTGTGCCGTTGGTCGCCTCGGCGTAGGCCGCGGTACAGATGATCTGGCTGAGCCCGAGGCCGTCGCGGGCCATGCTCGCCACCCGCATCGGAAGGTGCACATCCACGGCGCCGCCGGCGCCCTGCGCGACCAGCCGCCCGTGGATCGGGGGCACCTCGGTGACCAGGCCGCGGGCGCGTTCGGCGGCGTCGGGGCCTTCGAGGAGCAGGTCGAGTGCCTGTTGCGGCGTTGCGGCGGTGTCGACCTCGCGGGCGACGGCTTGGATGCCGTGCGGGCTGACGAAGTAGAGCTGGGCATGGTGGGTCGCGGATCCCGGTTCGCGCAGGCCGGACGCCGGGGCGCCGGCCCGGACCGGGCCGGTGGAGCCAATGCTGCAGCCTGCCGAAAGTACCCCCAGCACGGTTACGAGGGTGACCTGGCGCTTCATGACTGGTCCTCCTGCCGGAGCGTGCGCGGGAGTGTGATGGTGAACACCGCGCCGCCGTCGGGGGCGTTGGCGGCGGTGAGGGTTCCGTGGTGCAGTCGTACGTTCGCCATCGCGATGGCGAGTCCGAGGCCGCTGCCCTCGGAGCGGGCCCGCGCGGCGTCCGCCTTGTAGAAGCGGTCGAAGATATGCGGCAGGGCCTCGTCGGGGATGCCGGGGCCGTCGTCGGCGACGTCGATCACAAGGGAGTCCTGCGTGGCAGTCGCCCGGACCGTGACGGGGGCGGCGCCGTGGCGCAGGGCGTTGCCGATCAGGTTGGCGAGGACGACGTCGAGGCGCCGCGCGTCGACCCGTATGCGCAGGTCATCCTCGGCAAGCTCGGTGATCACCTCGTCCGGCTCGCGCCAGCCGCGCAGGTGAAGCGTCTTGTGGAGGACGGTGCGCAGACTCACGTCGTCCAGGTGCAACACCGCCGCTCCCGCGTCGAAGCGGGAGATCTCCATCAACTCCTCGACCATGCCGGTCAGCTTGCGGGTCTCGTCGCTGATGAGGAGGACCGCGTCGGCTGTGTCCGGAGGCAGCGTGCCGGAGCGGGCGTCCTCGTCGAGGGCGTCGGTGACGGCGGCCATCGCGGCGAGCGGGGTCCGCAGTTCGTGCGAGACGTCTGCGGCGAACCGGCGGGCGTTGGCCTCCATGTGCCGCAGCTCGGCGTCGTTGTGCTCCAGGGCGGCCGTCATGGTGTTGAACGTGCCGGTCAGCGCGGCGAGTTCGTCCTTGCCGACGACATCCAGGCGGGTGTCCAGGGCGCCCGAGGTGATCTTCTCGGCGGCCGTACGCAGCTGCCGTACGGGCCGCAGCACCCGGCGGGCCGCGAACAAGGCGGGCACGACGGCGAAGGCGAGCACCGGGACGGCGCCTGCCCAGGCCGCGGTGATCAGGGCGGAGATGTCGGCCCGTTCGCCGTCCAGCGACAGAACGGCGAAGGCGACAAGACCCGACGGTTCTTCCGCTGCTTTGCGCCGGTCGGTGTAGCTGATCGGCATGCCGATCAGCAGTCGGGGGCCGTCGGCGTGCTCCGCACGCTCGTAGAAGGTGGTGTCGCCGTTCTTGGTCGCGTCGCGCAGGGAGCTGCTGACGTGACGCGCGGTGCCGATGAGCGGCCCGCCATTGCGGGAGACGGCCGTGTGCCAGCCGTGCGAGCCCGAGGCACGGTCCAGCTGGCGCACGAAGGCGCGCAGGTCCGTGTCGGTGGGGTCGGCAGGAAGGTTGGGAGCGAGCGAGTCGATCTGGAGGCGCAGATCGTGGACGGCGCCGTTCTGGGTGCGGTCCAGGATCGCGCTGCGGGCCTGTCGGAAGGTCAGCGCGGCGGTGATCAGCGCGCTGAGCGCGGCGACGAGGACGAAGGCGACGACCAGGCGCGGGCGCAGGCCGCGGCGCAATGCGAGGTTCATGCGGGCAGTGGGCCGAAGCGGTAGCCGAAGCCGCGTACGGTCTGGACGTACACCGGGTGGCGCGGGTCCTCTTCGATCCTGGCTCGCAGCCGCATCACGCAGGCGTCGACCAGGCGGGCGTCCCCGTAGTAGCTGTGTTCCCAGACGTCCTCGAGTAACTGCTGGCGGCTGAAGGTCCGCCCCGGTGCGGCGCTGAGAAAGAGCAGCAGCTTCAACTCGGAAGGGGCGAGCGGGAGTTCCTCGCCGCGCTTGCGGACGATGAGTGCTCCGCGGTCGATCTCCAGATTGCCCACCTGGGTCTGCCCGGCGCCTGTGGCAGCCTGGGCGGGGGCGACGCGGCGCAGCACCGCCCGCATCCGGGCCTCGATGACCGCGGCGCCTGCGGGTTTGACGACGTAGTCGTCGGCGCCCGCCTCAAGGCCGATCACGACGTCGAGGTCGTCGCCGCGCGCGGACAGGATCACGATGGGAACCCGGCTGGTCTCGCGGATGCGGCCGCATACTTCCAGGCCGCTCATGCCGGGGAGCATCAGATCGAGGAGTACGAGGTCGGGCTTGATGGCAACCAGGGCCTCAAGACCGTCCTCGCCGGTGCCGACCGCCTCGGTCTCGTGCCCGTTGCGGGATAAGCCCAGGACGACACCGCGGCGCACGGCCGGATCGTCCTCGATCAGCAGGACACGGGGCATGTTGGGGGCCCTTCCACGGTGCGCGTATTGTTCCGGCATTATGTGAGTTATCAGGTGGATCGCCCACTTTACGGGCGCGCAGCGGTGTGGCGTGCACGGCTTGTCCTGGGTCACCTCAACTGGTCGACATCGACCGTGCCTGCCCCCGGCACCGGCTCGGGCACCGCCGCCCACAGGGCGGCTCCCGCCAGGGCTACCGCGATTACCGCGATCACACCGCGCCTGCCACGCGCCCACCCCGCCCGGCACCGCACCGGATCCTCGACGAACCGCTTCGTCAGCGCGGCGGCCGCCAGTGAAACCCCGATCGCGACGACGGTCCCGCCCCAGTCCCCGAGCACCGACAGTCGCGGCAACAACAGCAGGTACACCGGCCAGTGCCACAGGTACAGGCTGTATGACAGGTTTCCCAGGCCACGCGGCAGGTGGCTGCCCGCAATCCGTGCCGCCCAGGTGCCCGGCACCTGGGCCATCAGAACGATCAGCACGGCCGCGGTCGCGGAGTGCAGGAAGAGCCCGCCCTGGAAGAGCAGCGGCGCCTTCTCACCCTCGGTCACCGCCCACGCCACCGCCAGCCCGCACCCCAGGGCGAGGCACACCAGGTCGGCGGCGCGGCGCGGCACCCGGCGCACGAGGTTCCGCACCGGCGCGGCGGCCACGAGCGCCCCGAGCAGCAGGGCGGCGCCCCGGGTGTCAGTGCCCTCGTAGGCGCGAGTGGTGTCCACCGCGGCACCGAGCGAGACGGTCAGGGCGAGGGAGATGAGGGCACCCACCCCGGCCAGTGAGGCCACGATCCGCTCACCGCACCGCCACCGGGCGGCCACCGCCACCACCAGTGGCCAGGCCAGGTAGAACTGCCACTCCACGCCGATGCTCCACAGGTGGGCGAAGACGCGGGTGTCGGAGGCGTTCCAGTAGCCGATCTGCTCGGTGATGTAATGCCAGTTGACCGTCTGCGTCCCGACCCAGGGCATGTCGTCGAGCGCAAAACGCAGTTGCTCCGTGCTCCCCCACGCCCACGTGGCCACCACGGTCACGACCACCACACAGCAGAGAGCGGGCAGCAGCCGGCGGGCACGGCGGCTCCAGAACGCGGCCAGGGCGATCTGGCCGCGCTCACTCGCCTCGCCGAGCAGTAGCCCGGTGATCAGGAACCCGGAGAGCGCGAAGAACAGGTCGACCCCGAGAAACCCGCCGGGCAGATGCCCGGCGTGGAAGAGCAGCACGGCCGCGACCGCGAACCCGCGCAGCCCGTCGAGGGCGGCTATGTGCGCACGGCTCACGCCGCCGGGGCGCGCCGCGCGGTGCCGGGCCGGCGTCGGGCCGCCGCGCGCAGGCGCAGCCACAGGCACAGGCGCAGGCGCAGGCGACGGGAGATGCGGAGGCATCAAGTCGGCCGCTTCGTCACGCGGCACAGCGGAGCTTGCTGTAGCGCTCGTTGCCGGTCCAGGACTTCTGGGCCCAGGTGTCCACCGACGCCGGCTTGAAGCGCTCCTGCTCGCCGAGTTTCCCGGTGAACCACTGGGCGAAGGCGGCGGCCCCCTGCTGGCAGTTGTGGATCCCGTCCGCGGCGCGCTGCGCCTGCCCCGCCGAGGCATCGGTTCCCCACAGCTGCGAGGCATCGAAGAACGCCGCCGTGCCGCCGCTCTTCCCGGCGACTTCTGAGGCCACCTTGGGAGCGGTACGCAACTGCGCCTCGTGCTGCTTGTAGAACCCGTCGATCTTGATGGGCGGGGACGAAACGAACACCACCTTGGCTCCGGCGCCCTTGGCCGTGTCGACGACCTTCTTGTAGGCAGCCCGCTGCTGATCCTGGCTTCCCCAGTCGTATGTCGTGACTTGGTAGGCGACCACGGTGGGACGGAACGCCTCGATGTCCTTGGTCAGTTGCTTCCAGGTGTCGCCGGAGATCATCCGCGTGATCTCCTCACCGCCGTCGACGAGCGTGCCCCCACCGTCCGAAGAGGAATCCTTGAACTCCACACCGCTGGACTTCAGGGCCGCGCCCAGGGCGGGAGCCTCGGCACCCGCGATGGAGTCGCCCAGCCAGAGGACCTTCGTGCCGGTGCTCTTCGGCGTCTGCTTCTTCCCCTCGTCCGTGGCGCCGGAGCCCTTCCCGCCGCATCCGACCAGGGTGAGGCCGAGCGCGGCGACTGCGGCGACCGCGCTCAGGGCATAGCGGGCCGGGCGGTGAGGAGAACGGGAACGGGACTTGTGCGTGCTGTTCATGCCTCCAGCACAACAGCCCCCGAGCACCCAGCCGCCCGCCGCCATCGTTTGCGCACAGTCTGGGCAAGAAGCGCTCATGAAGACCGCCGCCCCGACTTCGGATACCGGAGCGGCCCCCGCAGGGTCATCCTTGCGTAGCATCCGTCGGCCGTGGCTACCTCTGTGGAATGCCCTGGGACCAGTTATTGGGTCTGACGTGCGTGCGAGCGCGAGCTGCAACGGTATAGATATGTCATTCCGCGCCATGGATCCGCCCAAGGTCTACGCAGGGGGCGAGACCCAGGCGGTCACCCTCGACGAGGTCACCGTGGACTTCCGGCAGGGAGAGTTCACCGCAGTCATGAGACCGTCGGGCCCGGGCAAGTCGACGCTGTGCACTGCGTCGCCGGCCTCGACAGCTTCAGCAGCGGCTCCGCGCGGATCGGCGAGACCGAGCTCGGCTCCCTCAAGGACAAGCAGCTCACACAGCTGCGCCGCAACAAGATCGGCTTCATCCTCCAGGCCGTCAACCCGCTGCCGGCCCTGACACCCCCGGAGAACGCCCTCCCGATGGGCATGGCCGGCGCAAGCTGGACAAGCCCGGCTCCAGCAGGTCATCGACGTGCTGCCTCTCGGGACGGTTTCAGCCGCCGCCCCGCCCAACTGTCCGGCGGCCAGCAGCAGCCCGTTGCCGTAGCCGCACGCTCGCCTTCCGGCCCGAGACAACGTTCGGTGACGAGCCAGCCGGGAAACCTCGACTCCCGCTCCGGCGCGCCGAGGCCCTGGGTTTCCTGCGCAACTCGGTGCGGGAACCGGGCACGACCTTCCCCTCCTCACCTCAGGACCACTCACACTATGTTCCGTACCGCCCTGCGCAATGTGCTCGCCCACAAGGCCAGGCTGCTGATGACCGTACTCGCCGTGATGCTCGGTGTGGCGTTCGTCTCCGGCACCCTGGTCTTCGCCTCGACCATCTCCGAGGCATACCAGAAGAGTTCCCAGAAGGGCTTTGACAACGTCGACGTCGCCATCCAGGCGCACCGACAGGCCGACGACAAGCAGCACCCGGACGCGGCCCCGGAGCTTACCCAGCGAATGCTCGACCAGGCCGAGAAGGCCCCCGGCGCCGCCTTCGCCACCGCCTCGATCAACGGTTTCGCCGCGATAGCTGACAAGAAGGGCAAGCTGATCGGTGAGGGCTTCGGCTCCTCCGGCGCCAACTACTACCCCGGCACCGACGGCAAGGACGCTCGCTACCCGCTCAAGGATGGCCGGGCGCCCAAGAGTTCAGGCGAGATCGCCCTGGACGCCAAGGCCGCCGAGCGCGGGGGGTACCAGGTCGGCGACACCGTCCGGATCTCCGTGGACGGCCCCGTTTTGAAGCAGAGACTCACGGGCGTCTTCACCACCAACGACGGCAATGTCTCCGCAGGTGGCAGCCTCGCCCTCTTCGACACCGCCACCGCGCAGAAGTTCTACGCCAAGCCGGGCAAGTTCAGCGAGATCGGCGTCAAGGCCGCGCCCGGCACATCCCAGGACGCGCTCAAGGCGTCGGTCCAGAAGATCCTTCCGCGCGGGACCGAGGCCGTCACCGGCAAGCAGCTGGCCGACGAACAGGCCAAGCTGATCGCCGAAGAGTCGCAGGGCATGCGCAACGCCCTTCTCGGGTTTGCCGGTGTCGCGCTGGTCGTCGGCATCTTCGTCATTGCCAATACCTTCACGATGCTGGTCGCCCAGCGCACCAAGGAACTGGCACTGCTGCGCGCGGTCGGTGCCAGCCGCCGCCAGGTAACACGCTCGGTGCTCATCGAAGCGCTCGTCGTCGGCACGATCGCCGGCGTGACCGGTCTGCTCGCCGGTATCGGCATCGGCGCGGGGCTGCGTTCCCTGATGAACGGCACAGAGAGCACAGTGCCCGACGGCCCGCTCGTCATCTCCCCGGCTGCGATCCTCACCTCGCTGGCTGTCGGCGTCCTCGTCACTGTGCTGGCCGCCTGGTTGCCCGGCCGCCGCGCCGCGAAGATCCCGCCGGTCGCCGCCATGAACAGCGTCCACGCCGTCGCCACCACCCGCTCCCTGACTGCCCGCAACACCATCGGCGGCCTCCTGTCGGCCGCCGGAGCCGTGTCTGTGCTGGCCGGGACGGGCATGAGAGCCAATGGTGAGGCCCCGACGGGGCTGGGCTTCGTCCTGGTGCTGATCGGTGTATGCGTGTTGACCCCGTTGCTGTCCCGGCTTGTCATCGCCGCCTTCACACCTGCTCTGCGCCTGTTCGGCATCTCCGGCAAACTTGCCCGGCAAAACGCGCTGCGCAACCCGCGCCGCACCGCCGCAACCGCCTCCGCGCTGATGATCGGCCTCACCCTGATCACCGGCATGACGGTGGTCGCTGGCGGCGCCCAGAGAGGTCTCGACAAGCTGGGCGCAGACTCAATGAAGGCGGACTACGCCATCTCCATGGCCGGCGGCTCAGCGCTCTCCCCGGACATCGAGAAGAAGCTCGCCAGGCTCCCGCAGGTCACCGCCACCAGCCCGCTGCGCCAGTCCCCGGCCCGGGCCGACGGCAGCCCGCAAACCCTGACCGGCCTCAACAGCGCGACCGTCACGGACCTGGTCAGGGCCGATTTCACAGCCGGCTCGTTCGCCGGGTTCTCGGATGACAAAGCCATCGTCGATGAGGACACCGCCAAGAGCCGCGGCTGGAAGCTCGGCTCCGCCTTCACCGTCACCTACGAGGACGGCAAGCAGGGCAGGCTCACCGTCTCCGGCATCTACAAGGACAACGACCTGATCCGCGGCATCATGGTCGACGCCCGCACCCTGGCCCCGCACCAGAGCGTCATCTCCGATACGCAGGTCCTGGTCAAGACCAAGGCCGCCGCCGGTGACGCGGCCAAGGACTCGCTGGGCGAAGCGCTCGGAGACAACCCATCGATCCAGATCCGTGACAAGGACGACTTCACCGCCGCCAACGCCCAGTCGTTCAGCCTGCTGCTGAACATGCTCTACGCCCTGCTCGCCATGGCCGTCATCGTCGCGGTGCTCGGCGTCGTCAACACCCTGGCCATGTCCGTCTTCGAACGCTCCCAGGAGATCGGCATGCTGCGCGCCATCGGCCTGGACCGCAAGGACGTCAAGCGCATGGTCCGCCTGGAGTCGCTTGCCCTCTCCCTGTTCGGCGGAGTGCTCGGCATCACCCTCGGCATCTTCTTCGGCTGGGCAACCGGCGAGCTGATCAGCAAGACCCTCGGCACCTACGAACTGGTCCTCCCGTGGGGCAGAATGGCCGTCTTCCTCTTCACCGCCGCCATCGTGGGAGTGCTCGCCGCTCTGTGGCCCGCACGCCGGGCGGCGAAGCTGAACATGCTTGAAGCGGTCAGCAGCCGGTAGCTGTCCCGGCCCACCGAGTCAGCGAGATGTCCCTCATCCTGCCGCCAGGTCCGGCGGCGGCCTTCGAGGCGGGTTGCCCGCGGTACGGCCCGGAGACAGGCCACCCTCCGCAGCTTCGCCATCAACCACCCGCGCGACGCCGGACGCACCCAACATCAGCCCAGGCCTCAGCCGTAGCGTCACAGAGCCATCATCGGCCGGGAATCATCTGAGCACACAGTGCACCTTAGAGTTGTCGCTATGTGCGCCAAAAGGACCTTATATGTCAGTGTTATGACGGCTGCGACCCTCCTCGCCGGACTGGGGCCCATAGGAACGGCGGTGGCGGCCGATCGGAGTGTCGGGCCCGCCGCAGAGGCCGAGGAAACGGTCCAGAGCACGTCCGGATACCACGTCAACTCCTACGATGTCCGACTCGACTACAACCCGGCCAAGGAAACCCTGTTGGGAGAAGCGACGTTAGACCTCGTCGTCAAGGAATGGCGGGACGCCCTCGATCTCCGGCTGCAACTGCCCGCACGCTCAGTGCAGATCGATGGGAAAGCGGCCACATTCTCCGCGGATAAGGGCACCCTGCACGTGAAGCCGGTGGCGCGACTCAGCCCGGGCCGGCACGTCAAGGTGCACGTCGCCTACGCGGGTAGCCCACGCCGAACGCTCGACGACCCGGGCGAGGACAACCTGGCCTGGGCGGCGACCAAGGACGGCGGCCACTACCTGGCGCTCGAAACCGCCGGCGTGCTGTTCCCGGCGAACAGCGACGACGCCGACCGCTCGGCCGTGCACCTTCAGGCCCGGGTCCCCGACGGCTGGACCGCGATCTCCAACGGCCGGGCGGGCACCCCTGTGAAGGACGGCGACCACAAGGTCTACCGATGGGCCAACCGAGAACCAATGCGGGCCGGCTACGTGCATTTCGGCGTGGGAAACAAGTGGACCGAGTCGGACACGAAGCTGCCCGATGGCACCCCGGTGCACTTCGTCTACGGCAGCGGGGCGGAAGGCCGGGGCAGAAAACTGGCCGAAGCCCTGGGGGAGGCGGCCAGTTGGGAGGCGAGCATCTTCGGGAAGTACCGCCACGACAGCCTGACCGTCTCCTTCCTGGACTTCGAGGACCCGAACGTGCCAAACGTGACGGGCTGGAACACGATCTCCATGGGCATGGAGTATCCGGGGGATGCGGAAACCCAGCCTGTCACCCAGGACATCTTGGTCCACGAGCTGGCCCACACCTGGCTGGAGGCCGTGCAGGCGAAGGACGACTACGTGGAGGAGACCATCCCCACCTATCTGCAATGGGCCTGGAAGGAGAAGTTCCGCAAGGCAGATCTGGTCACGATGTACCGGGACAAAGTCAAGAAGATCCAATGGCAGCACACCAACGTGTACACGACCGGCGACGTCGCCATGTATGCGCTCCGTCGGCTGGTCGGGGACAACGCCTTCGACCGAGCGCTGAAGGACTGGCTGCCCAACCACGCCGACCGGCCCACCGCCTGGGACGCCTTCCGAACCTCCCTGGAAAAGCACTCCGGCAAGGACCTGAAGCCATTCTTCGCCGGCTGGTTCCCGCCCGAGGGAACAAAGCCCGCCTACCCCGGTGACGACTTGGTCTGGCCGGCCTGGGCCAAGGACTGAGACGGAAACGACGTCGGCGCACGATGGCAGCGTGTCACTTCAGCCACTTGGCGTAGAGCGCGTCGAAGGCCCCGTCCTTCTTCATCTCGGTGAGCCATGAGTTGGTCTGTGAAGTGAGGGGACTTCCCTTGGGGAGCATGTACACCTTCTCCACTCTGGTGAAGGGCTTCTCCGGGTTCACGACCGTCAGCCCGGGGTGGTTCTTGGCCTGGTACTTCCCTTCCAGCGCGTCCGTGATCATCACATCCGCGTGTCCCTTCTTGATCTCGTCGAAAATGGTCACATTGTCCGGCCAGGTGATGACGGTCGCGTGGCGAAGACGGTCCTTGACCAACTGCTCATTGGTGCCGCCCGGGTTCACGATGACCCGGACGTCCTTGCGGTCGATCTGGTCGAGTGTCTGATACTTGCTCTCCTCACCCGACCTGACCACCGGAGCCTTGCCGTCGACAAGGTACGCGGCGGTCAGGTCGGCCTTCTTCCGCCGGTCTGCCGTATCAGACACGCCGCCCATGGTGATGTCGCACTTCTCCGGGGTGAGCAGATCCTGCATCATCGTCGGCCAACTCGTCTGCACGAATTCGGCCTTGCGCCCCAGGTGCTCGGACAGGCTCTGGGCCATGTCGATATCGAAGCCGCTGTACTCCCCGCTTGCCTTGTCACGGGAGGTCAGCGGCATGTAGTCCCCCGTGGTGCATACCTTCAGCGGTGATTTCAGATCCGCGGATGGTGCACTGTGCGCGGGCGCCGCCGCGCACACCGTACTGGTGACGAACAGCACGGACGAGACGACGACCGAATGGATCAGAACCTTGCGGGTAACCATGGAACAGCGACTCCTTGCGTGAGCTGTGGGGGCAGACAGTAGATGGGGTCGGCGAAATGCCCCGGTGGCCACCCGTACCTTTCCCGCCATCTGACGCAGGACGGTGGTCATGTCGACGGAGGTTGAGAAGATCACCAGGCCCGCGACCAAGTCGAGTGAAGCGCGAATACGCCGTCCGGCCTGGCCAGTCTCGGCTTCCGCGGTGAGCCGCGCGTGCTCGGTAGGTGGCGCGGCCTGATCGTGGGGCCCTGGAGGGGGACGCGGACGTCGACGCGGCCGGAGGGGCCCGCCGCCTGGTGTTCAGGTGAGGGCTGCCGCCAACAAGGTGACGGTCTTGGCGACCAGCGGGTTGTCAGTCGGCCCTTCGGGAGCATGTTTGGTCGAAAGGACCGCCAACACAAGAGGCGACTTCCCTGGAGGCCACACGACACCGACGTCGTTGGCCACTCCATACTCTTTTCCGCCGCCGGTTTTGTCGGCAAGGGTCCAGTCGGCAGGCAGGCCGGCGCGGAAGCGTTCGCCGTTGGTTGTGTTGGACATCAACCATCCGGTCAGCCGGCTCCGGTCTTCGCCCGCGAGAGCGTTCCCGAGAATGAGCCGCGCGTATGTGTGCCCGATGGCACGAGGGCTGGTTGTGTCGGTCTTCCGCCAGGGCTCCGCAGAGTTCAGCGCGGGCTCCCACCGGTCCAGCCGTGTTGTCTTGTCCCCGATCGAGCGGCAGAACCGGGTAATCGCGGTCGGGCCGCCCAACTCACGGAGAAGGAGATTCGCTGCCCCGTTATCGCTGTGAGAGACAGCAGCGGCGCACAGTTCGCCGACGGTCATTCCGTCGGCGAGGTTCTCAGGCCTACCCGTGATCGGGTGATAGCCCGAGTTCATAGCATCCTCGCTGGTGTACCTGATCCGCTGCGCAAGGAACGTACCGTTGCGGTCGAGGTCACGTAGGACAGCCGCGGCAGCAAGCGTCTTGAAAACCGAACACATAGGGAAATGCTCATCTGCGCGATACGTCACGGTCCGGCCGGTGACCGTATCGCGGGCGAACACTCCAAGGCGCGCGGAGTACTCCTGTTCAAGACCACTCAACTGCTTGGCTAGCTCCCCGCCGGTAGGGCTTGAGGCGAAGGCCCTGGGCGATATGGCGGTAGCCAGGGCGGTCCCCGCACCAAGAGCCAGGATCGCGCGTCGCCCTGGATGAGATCCGATGGTGTCCAAAGCTGTACTTTCCCCATCTCTACGGTCACTACAGTTACTCCAACCCTCAAGACGCTAAAACCACCACATTGGTTCCTTATACCCTGAATCGGTCAAGCCGGGAGCCCCCAACTACCTCCTGGAGCCGCTGCGCTTGTCGGGGGTGCTGGAGGGTCTCAATGCCCGCCTGACCCAGGCCTACTGGCGGGCTCTGGTGCGCCACCACCGCCGTCGCCCGCTCCTCGAAGACACCACGCCAGCGATCGCCGGACCGGTGTCGCATGGGCGGGGAACCCATTCATAGCGGACCGCGGGGCTCCGGTACTTGGAGCCACGTGGTCGTCCTGGCATGGGAGTTGAGGGTCTCGGTGCGCGGGCTGACCCGCTCCTTTCCGGGCCAGGGCCCGCAGGGAATGCGACTGTCGGCCGACGCGGCTTCACTCGCAGTACGTGCTGCATGTCGCGGACGAGGCCCTTTGTGACACCGTGGCGCGAAACAACCCCCGTGATGCCTCGCCAATCTGAATGGGCACCACAGGTGAACCGTCGCGCATTCGCCGGGCTGCATGGCCCAGGCACCGCACCTTCGGACCGGTTAGAAGCTGTGCCACATGCCTTGATCCGTGACCTGCTGTGATGGCTGGGCAGGTTCGTTCACTTTGAGGTCGGGGTGGGGTTGGGTTCGGGCGCGGGTGGGATGCTTCGCGCGTGGATGGGGGAGCTTTCGGTCTGCGCTGGTGACCATGGGGGTGCGGCGGAGCCTGCGTTGTACGGGCCGAAGCCTTTCCCGCTCGGCAAGGTGCCGGCGCTTCGGCCCGTTGGGGGTGAGTGCCGTGTCCCAGACGATCGGCAGCGTGCTGCGCGACCGGTTCGAGGAGCTGGTGGCGGAGTCGGTGAAGCTGGTGCACGCGATGACCCGGTGCCAGTTCGCGGTGGGCGATATGGCTCTGGAGGTTTTTACCGACCGCAGGAGCTCATGAACCGGCTCTGAACTGCGACGATTCATAGACTACATGTCCGCGACGGAGAGCTGAGGCCGTTGTTGTAGCTCATCTGAGTGGTCTCGTGGGGCGGCCCGTCCACCGGGACGGTGGACGGGCCGCGAGGTGGTCAGCGGAACAGGATCACGTGCCTGATCCCGGGGCGGCGATGCGGGCTTCGAGGTCGGCGACGCGCCGGTCTTGAAAGCGGAGGTTGGAACGGGCGGCCTTGAGCCGCTCGTCGAGGGTGCGGTTCTCGGCGGTGATCTGGCGGAGTCGCTGCTTGAGGGTGGTGTTCTCGGTGGTGATCCGCTGAACGGTCTCGTCGGTCCACGCGGTTTCCAAGTCGCGGACCTCCCCTAGGAGTTCGCCAATGCGGATGCGCTGAGTGGCGATCTCTGCGTGCGCGGTCTTGAGCGCATCCTCGGCGTTCAGCGCGCGTTCACGCCAGGTCGCCTCGCGTTCGTCGTCCTGGTCTCGGAGGGGCTGTGACCGGTGTTCGCTAGCTTGGGCCATCGCCGCGGCGATCGCGGTTCTGGCCTCGGGGTTGTCGTAGAGGAAGGTGCGGGAGACGTTCGCGCTGCGGGCGACAGCGGCCACGCTGATCTGGGCTTTCTCGCGGCGGAGTCGGGCGAGGGCGTCATGGATTCGTTGAACGGCGATGTCGGTCTTGCGGCGGCGGGCGGCCAGGGCTGCGGCCGTGCGGGGTTCGGGGACGACGGTGTTCATGCGCACGCTTCCTCGTTGTTGGCCGTAGCCGGTTCGCCGTACTCGTCTTCGTCGGGCTCGGCAGCGGCTGCGAGGTCGGCAGCGCGGAAGGCCGTGGACCACATGCGGTGGAAGTAGTCCTGGGGTCTGCGCAGGTCCAGGGCGAGAGCGTCCTGCAGGAGGCCGAGGCCGGCCAGGGCCTTCTCCAGGCCGTCGATAGCGCGGGCGGTGGGTTCGAAGACCTGGTGTAGGTAGTCGGCGGTGGCATCGTCTGGAGCGCGTTCGGCCAGCGTCTGCCATTGCTCGCGCTTGCGGCGCCAGTAGAGCAGGTCGGCGCCGGACATGACGAACTTGTCGCAGCTGTGGCAGTTCAGGTTCCAAGGACATGCGCCGCCGTCAACGACCGGCTGGAAGGTGCAGAATCCGCCCTCGGCTGGAGTGCTGCGACGTGTGAGATCCACGGCCAGCGCCTCGGCCTGGCGCCGGTCGAGCGGGTTGGTGCCGATGGAGAGCACGGTGCCAGGGCTGGCCGCGCCCGGTCCGGTGACCCAGACGTGCTGCAGTACGCCCTCGATCTCGGAGACGGCGACCTTCGCGTAGTGCTCGGCCATCCGGACCGAGAGATGCCCGAGGTAGCGCTTGATGTGGTGCAGTCCCGCGCCGCTGGCCAGCAGCCTGGTCGCCAGAGTGTGGCGAGCCTGATGGGTCACGCACGAGCCCAGATCGAGATCGGACACCCAGTCGTGGAACGAGGAGCCATACCAGGCATAACTGACCGACGACTCGAAGCCGGGGTTGCGCTTCGGCGCGGGGAACAGGGCCATCCTGGCCCGCTCCTGCGGGGTGGCCGGCCGGCCGAACCTGCCCTCGAAGCGGTCCAGGGTCTTCTGCCGGCGTTCCTGGATCCGTTGGAAGGTGTACTCGGGAATGCGGACGGCCTGGTCATAGTTGCCGACCTTGGTCTGATCGTGCCAGAGCATGGGCAGTTGGCCGTAGCGGCCGACGCAGTCCAGCCTCAACTTGATCACTTCACCAGCGCGCCGTCCGGTCACGACGATCGTCTCCCAGATCTCGCGCAGGCCCCGGTCGCCGGGGTCGTAAGTGTCCGCGAACTGCTGGAGGTTGTTCTCGTCGGCCAGGGCCCGGGCGACCTCGTCGCTGAACGGGCTGCGGGTGCGGTTGCGTCCGGTGCCCATCGGCGGGAAGGCCGTGATGAACTCCCGGTCCAGGCCGATCCGATCGGCCTCTCCAGCTTCCATCGCCCAGCGCATGATCTTGCGTGCGCTGGCCAGTACGAAGTACTGGGTCGTCTCGGTGACGGTGCTGGCCTTGCCGCCGCGCGACTGCACGATGAGCGATGGCATCCGGTGCCGGGCCCGGTGGCGCTGATCAGCAAGGAAGCGGTGGACGTGCTCGGCCCGCAGAACTTCCGGATCGTGGCCTCCGCCGTCGGTATCGACCTCGAGGAAGCAGCTCAGCTCCAGGCAGGCCCGTCGCATGTCGTTGTACGGACTCCAGGTGCGGGGGCTGCTCGGTGTTCTCAGCAGGTTGGCGAGGTAGTCCCAGAGCAGGTCACGGAGCCAGCGCTGGGACACCCCGGACAGGTCGTAGTGGCTGTTGGAACCGCGGAAACTGGCCCCGAAGTGATCCAACTCCAGGTAGCCGGCCTCCCGCGTCTGCGAGGGCGTCAAGTAGACCACTCGCAGCGACTGCAGCATCTCCTTGGTCAGGCCCCGCGCGCGACGTGAGCAGTTGTCCAGGTCGAAGCCGGTCAGGGAGTCCATCGCCCGGCAGTTGTTCACGAGGTTCTGCACGTCGATGGGCAGCCACCGGGTGCGGGGATTCTGCCGCTGGTGGGCGAACAGCCCCCACTTGATCTCCGCCCTGAGCAGTGGATGCAGGCCAAGAAGGTTGATCTCGCCGACCCTCATCATCGGATCAGCGTCCCGGCACCACCGGCGGAACACCTTCTCGTCCTGGTAGCGGACCGTGATCGATGACGGATCCCGCTCGTGTGAGTGGAACCAGCCTTCCGGAAGCTCAGCACCACCGGGCCGTCCGGCACGGTCGTAGCGCTGGTCGTGGTTGGGACACAGCCCCAGAGGTGATTTCGCTCCGTCGTGGCAGGAGGCCGCGGAGCAGATACCGAAGCCCGTGTAGGGCACCTCGGTTCCCAGCCACTCGTCGAAGTCGGTCTCTGCCTCGCGCGCACTGGCCCTGCGCCAGCGGTGGTCGTGCCGAGCGCAGAGCCGGTATCGGTGGCCGAGGGCGAACCGCTCGCATCCGGTGACCTTGCATGGTCCGGTGAAGGCGGCCGTGATCAACGGCAACGGCTCGGCGGTTCGCAGGAACTCGGCCCGCTCGGCCTCGCCATCGCCGCGTGACACCCACTGCTGGCGGTGGGTGTCACAGAGGTCGCTGGTGCCGTGCGCGGACCGCTGACATTGCGAAACCCGGCATCCCCAGCCGAAGACCGGATGCTCGGCGGGGACCTTGATGACATCGGCCCGCAGCAGCGGGTCGAAGCCCGGACCGTTGATCAGCGCGGTCAAGATCTCCAGCCGGTCCCTGGACTCGCGGCCACCGTGCTCGGCGAGGAGGCGCAGGCCGCTGGGTGCTGCGGTCATGCGCGCTCACCCCAGACCTTGCGCAGGGCGGCGTCGAAGGCAGGGTCGTGGATGTCGACGTGAGCGTAGATCTCATCAACCGTGCTGGTGGATGCCCAGCCGCCGGCGTCCCGGGCGAGCAGGAGGTTGCCGCCGGAGGCGTCCAGTACGGCGGAGGCGAACTCGTGCCGGAATGCGTGGGGTTTCACCTTGCCCAGACCGGCGCGGAGCGAGGCCCGCCCCAGCATCCTGCGGGCTCCGACCGTCGCCCATGGCTGTCCCCGTTCCGGTCCGCGGAGCTGGACCAGCAGCATGCCGTGGCCGGGGTGTTGGGGATACTCGCTGGTCATGTACTCGAAGTACGTGTGGATCGTGTGCGAACTGACGCGCTTGATCAGACCGCCGGTCACCACTCCGTTCTCCACGGACCAGGGGTACTTCGTCTTCGCCCGGGCTCGGTTCGCGTTCGTTTCGCGGTGGCAGATGTGGACGTGTGGCGCCCGGCAGTCTCCGCAGGCCGCCCCCTCGCGAAGGTGCAGGTCGGCGAGGTGCAAGCCGCACATCTCACCGATTCGGAAGCCGCCGTCCGCCAGCCAGCTGACGAGGACGCGGTCCCGTGCGGCGTGGACCTCGGCCAGCAGCAGGTCCTGGGCTCCCTCGGGGAGCATCTTGGGGTGTCGCCGTCGCACCCGTGTCGGAGCCAGCGGGTTCGCAGGCAGGCTGCGGGTGGCGTGCCCCAGCAGTGCGCGATCACGATCGGCCCGGGTCGGCAGCCGGGAGACATTGAGGGCCGAGCCGAGTTCGGCGTTGACGCCCAGCGCGGCCAGGTGCAGGTAGAAGCCCTTCAAGCAGGCCGCCGTGGTGGACAGCGCAGCCTGTCCGTACGGCCTCTTACCCAAACGCCACGGCTCGCCGAGCGGCAGGCGTACCTCCGCGCCGACGATGCCCATGTACCGCTCGAGATCCCGCAGTACCACTGCTGCGAACGCGAGGCACTCCCGCTCCAGCCACCGCAGATGGTCCACCAGCAGGTACGCGTACGTTCGTTGCGTGCCCGAGCCGTCGTATTCACGCAGGAACCGGTCCGCTTCCATGTGGACCGTGCCCTCGGGCCAGACGATCGTCCACGACCGCCGTCCGTCCTTCCGGTCGATCTGCTGGACCCTCAAGTCCCCGATGACTACATGCCGTGCCACTCGTCCTCCGTACCGACCTCGGAACATGACAGACGTCCCGGATCCGGTCGGTAAACGAGCCCGTGACGTCCAAGTCACAGGCCCAGACGGACATCACGAGCAGCACTACTCCCGGTCGGTAAAGAGATCGAGCCGTTGCGTGGTCACGGCGGACACCAGCCCATCGAGGACGAGGACACGCTGAGCGTCGAAGCCTCGCTCAGGATCTTCGCTGAAGAGATCGGGCTGTCGTTCCATACAGTCCGCACGTATCGCTGGGTGGCCGCGCGGTGGCCTGCCGAACAACGGCAGGAGGGCGTGTCGTTCGAGGTGCACCGGATCCTGGCCTCCGCGCCAGATGCGTATGAGCAGATCAAGGACCGCCGCTGAATGAACGCACGGGTCGACGTCGGTGGAGCGGGGATGCGGCCAAGCGGGCCGCGGGCTGGTCGACGGCCACGCCGGTGACGGCGCAGGAGAAGGTGGAGAGCATCCGCGACCTGGCCACCGACGAGACCGTGGCGGCCTTGGCGGCCTGCGAGCTGCTCCAGCGCCCCGAGGTGGCCTTCCGGCTCTGGCCCGCATCCACGCTGAACTCCACGAGCAGGTCCGTCTCCACGACGGCCTCAATCCCCGCACCGTGGCAGTGATCTTGGATTCTCAGTCCGTCAAAGGAGCCGAGACCGTGGGTCAGGACACCCGCGGCTTCGACGGCGGAAAGTTGATCAACGGCAGGAAGCGGCACGTGGCCGTGGACATGCGCGGCATGCCGCTGGCCGTCATGGTCACCAAAGCCTCACCGCACGACAGCCTCCCCGCCCGCGACCTCCTCTTCCGACTCCGCCTCACACCCCGAAGTCACCGTCGCCTGGGCCGACTCCGCCTACGGCGGACCCCTCATCGACTTCGCCCGCACCTTCCTCGGCCTCACCTCAAGACGGTCCCCCGCCGCAAGGACCAGGACGGCTTCGCCGTCCTGGCAAAGCGGTGGCGAGTCGAGCGCGCCATCTCGTGGATCATGAGAGCCGGGAGAAATGTCCGCGACTACGAACGCCTCATGTCCCACAGCGAAGCCCACATCACCTGGACCTTCATCACCCTCATGACCCGACGCCTCACTCGTCCTCCCCGCCCACCGCGCACGTCACCACACCCCGTCGTCCAGGTGAAAGCGGTCGGCAAGCCCAAGCCCATACGCATTCGGAAGCAGCCGCAGACGATCCGCCTCGCCCTCACAGCATTGCGCTGACACCCGCCCGCTCCCTCTGCCGGCGAAACCTCATGGGCCAGCATCACATTGGTGTGGTGCTGGCCCTCGATTCGCTTCTGGGGCAACGGTCAGTGCTTCAGGATGTGCTCCGTGTGACGCGCCGGCGGGCGATGCTTCGCCGTGTAGTCGCGACGAGTGTTCCCACCAGGCAGGCACTCAGGAAGCCAAACAGGGCACCGCCAAACAGATTTCCATCGGGAATGGACACAGCGACTGCGTATATCCACCAGACGGCTACCACCAGCAGAGCAACCTTGTCCTTCGTCACTAGGAGTACAAAGGACCGTTCTGGGCGGCGGCGGATGGCGACAGCCTCCGAGATAGCAAGGGCCGCGATGATCGCGATGGGCAGCAGTGGGGACACGTTGCTACTCCTCTCCTCAGAAACAAGGGATGTCAGCTGGACATGTCAACGGCAGTGGCCGCCCTTGTAGTGGTCCGGGTAGACGTGCGGCAGCTTAATCCTGAGGCACCTGCCACGATCGTAGGCTGCGGATGCTCGTGCAGTGATGGCAGCCATGGTGACCCCGATGACAGTGGTAAAGCCCCCAGGGATCGCGGCGATCGCCGTAGCGCCCAGGCCGCCGCCCAGGGCGATCCGGCGGGTCTCCTTCCTGTTGAAGTAAATGGTCCCGGTCACCCAGCCCCAGGTGACCTTGGGGTCGGCGACGACGGGGAAGGCCGTGCCGCTGTTGGTTTCGATGCTCTGGACGAGAGTGTTCCCTTCCAGCTTGTAATTGGTCGGGAGGTCCCGGCCACCTGCGTCCTTGGCCCACGGCGCGTCGATCGTGCCGATCGCTACGGCTGTTTCGTCGCCGATCTCACGGATGAGGTCATAACCGCCGTCCTCGTTGGAGGCGATCTCAGTGTTGGCCGGAAGGCTGAGCTCGAAGCGCTGACTCGTGGCGGCCTTGCCGTCCTTGAGTGTGACCAAGCTCCGGACGCCGCCGTCGATCGTGGGCTGGACTGCAATGTCGGTGGAGGGGGCGGCATCCGGGTAAACGACAGTGCCCGAGCCCGCCTTGGTACCTGTCGTGCTCTTGGTACTCGGTAGGCTCAGCCCCAAGCCGGTGCCGTCGGGAGCGGTGGCCTCAACCTTGCCGGTCGATGCGCTCGGGGCCGTGACCGTGACTTTGACGGCTTCAGTGTCGGTGACGGCCTTGGCCGCCTGGTCACCGCCCCCAGCAGTGGTGTGAGCGAGGTCGTCGGTGCCGGTGATGTTCTCCACTGTGGCCGCCGCCTTCGCCGCTGCCGATGGTTCGTCTGCGGCGAAGGCGGCCGGAGCGATGCCAAGGATGAGTGCGCCGGAGGTAACGGCGGCTATGGAACTGGCAATTGAGCGGTGAAGAACAGGCATGAACCCTCCCCTATCAATGGCGAAGTCACCCCGGTGCGGGCGCCCACAGGAGGAAGCCGCCTGTACCGGGATGACCTTGATCGCGACCCTGACATAAGGAACGGGTCAGCAGAAACCGTCAGCGGCGTGTCCACGCCGAAACAGCACTTAAGTCCCAGACGTGATCAACCTTTGTCGGCGTTTGCCGGACGGTCCCGGACACGTCCGGTGCCCCGGCTCCCCCGCGTGGTCTCACGCAGCGTCACCGATCAAGGGATGCGGCACAGCTTCTTACAAACTGCGGATCGTCACCGGCCTGCCGGCCCCGACTGGGCTGCGCCGTTCCCCCGGCCTGGTGACGGGTGATCCCCCGGACGGGTCCGGCGACGAGTGTCGCCGTGAAGCCCGCGCCCGGTCGGGTAATCAGGGTGATCATGCCCCGCAACCCTGACCAGGAGGCGTTCGTGCCCCCCTTACGCATCTTCCTCGCCGAAGCCCTCGGCACCGCGATCCTGATCACCGGCGGCGTGGGGACCGCCGTCTTCGACGCCGACCGCGCCGGCGTGCTCGGCGTCGCGCTCGCGTTCGGATTCAGTCTGCTGGCGGCGGCGTACCTGATCGGTCCGGTCTCCGGCTGCCACATCAACCCCGCGATCACTGCGGCGATGGTAGCGGCCCGCAAGACCGACGTCCGGCTGGTGCCCGCCTACCTGGGCGGGCAGGTCGTCGGAGGCCTGTTTGGGGCGCTACTCATCTGGTCGATCGGCCAGGGCAAGGCGGGCTTCACCGCCATGGACCAAAACGGCAAGTCAACCATCGTCTCCGTCAGCGAGACCGGCTTCGCGTCCAACGGCTACGGCGCCCACTCCCCCGACCACTACAACCTCGCCGCCGTCCTCCTTGCGGAGGCCGTGGCCACCGCCGTGTTCACGCTGATCGTGCTAGCCACCACCGCCCGCGACTTCCCGGTGGCAATGGGCGGTCTGGTCGCCGGCATCAGTCTGACCCTGGTGCACCTGGTGACCATCCCGGTCAGCAACACCTCCGTCAACCCCGCTCGTTCGCTCGCCACCGCCGTATTCCAGCACGGCTGGGCCCTCGACCAGCTCTGGGTGTTCATTGTGTTCCCCCTCTTCGGCGGCCTCCTGGTCGGCATCGCCTGGCGGGCGCTCAGCCCCACCCAGGCCACCGTGGCCGAGGTCGGCGAACAGACCCCTGACGTGCCCCGATCTTGAGGAACACGGACCCACCCATCACGCGGGTGTGCGGGCCGCGGCCACCAACGCCCCCTGCATGGCGGGCAGTCCCAACCGGTGCGGGATACCAGCGCTGTGTCGCCCCGGGCTGCCGGTAGAAGTGCACCGCGGTCCACGTCCTTCTTCAGCTGCCGCACGTCCGGCCGGTGGGATGCCTGTCACGAGCAGCACAGCAGGGGTCGGTTCGTGCCGAAATAGGCGCGCCAACTCTGCTGATTGGCCGGCTGACTCGGGCGTCCAAGGTGGCTCCGCATCCGTGCTCTGGTGCTGGATGCCTCGTACCGGGCCCGGCTGAGTCAGGCTGTAGCACGACGACGATTTCGGGCCACGGCAGGCGTAGCGGAGACGGGGCCGGTGGCGAGGCCCGAGATTATGGTGAGTCGCCGGGCTGGCGCCCGGCGACTCGCTGCCCCGCGCATCGCGGGGTCGACGTGATTCCCGATCTGCCGTGCAACCAGAGAAGGGGATCATCCCCGCGGTGCTGCGGCCTTCCGGCAGTTGCGGGGTCAACAGCCCGGATTTTTGCACGCAATTGTGAAGAAAACGTGTACATACCGAAGCTGCTTGTTAGCTTCAAGCAGAGAAGCTCCTGTTGAGGGGGGACCGATGGTTCATGGCTTTTCCCTGAGAGACGAACCCTGGCTGCGATTACCGCCGGCCCTGGGCGGGCCCGCGGTAGATCACTGCCTTCGCACCGCACTGCTGGAGGCCCACAAGTTCGGCGATCTGGTGGTGGAGCTGCCCACCCAGCGGCCGGCCGTGTTCCGGCAGGTTCTGCTGCCCGTAATCCTTGATGCCCTGGGCCGCCCCGCGGACGAGCGCGAGTGGATGGCCTGGTTCGCCCCGGGGCGGTGGTCGCAGGATCAGCGGTCACGGCTCGATACGTATCTGGACGCGCACGGTGGGCTGTTCGACCTGTTCCATCCGCAGAAGCCCTTCGGGCAGGCCGCCGGGCTGTGCACGGCGAAGGGCGAGACAAAGACTGCCGGGCTGATCGTTGCGACCGCCGCGACGGGCAATAACGTGCCACTGTTCGCTTCGCGTTGCGAGGGGGACGTCTTTCCCCTGACTCCGGCGCAGGCGGCGCACTGGCTGATGCACACACACTGTTGGGACACCGCCGCGATCAAAACCGGCGCGGTGGGTGACCCGAAAGCCAAGGCCGGCAAGACCACCGGGAATCCGACCGGGCCACTCGGGCAGATGAGTGTCGCCCTCCTCGTGGGAGCAACGCTGTTCGAGACGCTGTTGTTGAATCTCCCCGTGGGGCCGCCACCGGCCTCCACCGACTTGCCGCAGTGGAGGAGATGCGATCCTGCAGATCCTCATTCGGCCAGCAGCCCCCAGTGGTGGGCGCGGACGCCCGAAGGGCTCCTGGACCTGTGGACCTGGCAGTCCCGCCGCATCCGACTCTTCCCCGAAATGACCGGCCAGGGGCTGCGGGTAACCCGTGTGCTGGTCGCTGCCGGCGACCGCATGCCCCGCACCCCCGACATCGAGCCGCACACCATGTGGCGCGTGGAGCCGAGCGGTGGCCGCAGCCCGGGAGGAAACAAGGGCATGACCGTGCCGCGCCGCCCACTGCGCCTCCAGTCCGGGAGGGCCGCGTGGCGCAGACTCGACGCACTGCTGGCCCCTGAGCGCCAGGCCATGGATGCCGGACAGAGGACGAGCGGGTTCACCACGAGCACCCTCCTCGGCCAGGTCGGCTCCCTGGCACCCGACCTCGACGACACTTATCCGCTGCGCGTGGAACTCTCCGGTATCGCCTACGGCACCCAGTCGGCTGTCATCGACGACGTGATGTTCGACGCCCTGCCCCTCCCCCTGGCCGCCCTCGATGCAGACAGCACTGTGCGCTCCGCCCTCCTCGAAGTAGCAGAACAGGCAGAGCAGCTGGCCACGGCGGTCAACCACCTCTCGGCTGACCTACGGCGCGCTCTGGGCGCCGAACCGATCCCCTGGGACAAGGGCCAGCGCCCCGGCGAACTCCTCCTGCACGCCCTGGATCCTCTGGTGCGGCTGATGCTGACCGGGGTGAGAGCGGTCAATGACACCAAGCGGATCGAGGATCGCCAGCTCGCCTGGGAGCAGCTTGCCTGGCACCGCGCCTGGGAGGTCGCTGAACGCCTCCTGCGGGCAGCGCCCGTCACGGCATTCGCGGGGCGAAGCCTTGGTCCGCAGGAGGGCAAGCCCGCACGTACGCACTGCGTCTCCTTGGCCGAGGCCTTCTTCCGCAAGCGCCAGGCTCAGATTCTCCACCGGGCCCAGGCCGCTCGGCAACACTGCCCCAATTCCCCCAACGCGTAGGCCACGAGGAGCCCTTCCAAGGCTCCGCTGCATCCGCCGCACCCATCCCTGCGCGCCGCCTCGGGGCCAACTGTCCCCGGCCCCGGGCATCCCAGCGCCCCCCTTCTTGCGCCACAGCGCCCCTCATCACGTCTGGACCCGGTCTTGTCCGAAGCCCTCACCGCCAAGCAGCGAATCTGGCACCGTTACATCGCCGCGGACGGCGTCTGGCGCCGCAAAAGCGGCAATGCGGCCGAGCGTCCGCCCGAGGAGGACCTCGCGGTGCTGCGCCGGGGCCTGGGCCATCCCTCCGGGACCGTGCTGGAGATGTTCCCGTTCTACACCTGCCCCATCGACGACTTCGCCGCCCGCCTGGGGAAGTTCTCCACCGAGCAGGAGGCCGAGCACATCGCTCTCGCCCTCTACGGGCTGCATCAGCAGGGCCAGGACCGCCCCATGCACCGCGCCGGATACGGCCTCGGCCGTGCCATGCAACGGCTCCGCAGCCAAAGCCACACCTGTGATCAGGCCGTCGACACCCGCTTCCAGCAGGCGTTCTCCGCACCCTCGACGCAGACGCTCCAGCGACGGCTGTTCGGCCTGGTCACCCAGCTCAAAGACATCCAGCAGCCCCTTGACTACGACCAGCTGATCTGCGACGTCCGCCATTGGCACCGGCCCGCACCCCGCTCCCACGTGCGCCGCCGCTGGGGCCTGGACTACTACGGCTGGACCCAGCAACCCACAGCTCCACAAGCCGGCCACTAACTCACGGCACACCCCCGTTCCGCCCGGCCGCGAACCTCCCGCCTGCGTCTCGCTCCGACCACAGCCCGATCAACCACGCGCTCACACGACCTGGAGCAACCCGGTGACCCAGCGCCTGTATATCGACGTACACGTCGTCCAGACCATCCCGCCCGCCAACCCCAACCGCGACGACCAAGGCACCCCCAAGGAAGCCATCTACGGCGGCGTGCGCCGCTCCCGCGTCTCCTCCCAGGCATGGAAACGGGCCTCCCGCCAGCATTTCGACGCCCAGGCCCCCGAGCCCGAGCGCGCCACCCGCACCCGGCGCATGACCAACGAACTCACCGTCCGCATCTCCCGCAACACCAGCCTGGGGCACAAAGACGCCAGCCGCATCGCCACCGCCCTGCTCTCCCAACTCGGCCTCAGCCAGGGCAAGAAGGCTGGCGACACCGCCTACCTCCTTTTCTATGGCCATGCCCAACTCGACGCCGTGGCTGCCCTCGTCACTGACCGCGCCACCGACCTCGCAGCCCTGGACGACAAGACTCTCGCCGCAGCAGTCAAACAACTGCCCGTCGCAGAACGCTTCGAGACGGGCCACCCCGTGGGCGTCGCCCTGTTCGGCCGCATGGTCGCCGACCTTCCCAAACTCAACGTCGACGCCGCCGTACAGGTGGCACACGCCTTGTCCACCCACGAGACACAGCTCGAGTTCGACTACTTCACCACCGTCGACGACCAGAACGGACAGGACGAGACCGGAGCCGGCATGATCGGAACCATCGGCTTCAACTCCGCCACCCTCTACCGCTACGCCACCATCGGCTTCGCCCAGCTCACCGACAACCTCGGCGGCGACACCGAAGCCGCGCTCGCCGCGCTCGACCGGTTCATCGAAAGCTTCGTGCTCTCCGCTCCCACCGGCTGCCAGAACTCCTTCGCCCACCGCACCCGCCCCAGCCTCGTCGCCCTCATCGTCCGCACTGACCAACCCGTCAACCTCGTCTCCGCCTTCGAAGAACCCATCGCCGCCGAAGTCGGCATCCAGGCAAACTCCGCCCGCCGCCTCGCCGAAGAACACATCACCGCCACCCAGGTATGGGGCGACACTCCCCTCTACAGCGCAGCCAGCCACACCTTCACCATCCGTGAACCCCTCACCAAGGACACCGCCGAAACCCTCACCCGGGCCTTCGGCGAACCCCTCACATTCGCCGACCTGCGCACCACGCTCCGGGCCCGCGTCTCCGCAGCCGTGCGGGAGAAGGCATGACAACCCCCGCCCCCACCTCGGTTCTCCTGCTGCGCCTGGCCGCCCCACTCCAGTCATGGGGCGACCGCAGCTACTTCAACCGCCGCGAGACTCGTCCCGAACCCACCAAATCCGGTGTCGTGGGCCTCGTTGCCGCCGCCGTCGGCCGCCCTCGCCACGCCGCCATCGACGACCTCGCCGGCCTCGGACTCGGCATCCGCGTCGACCAGCCCGGCAGCCTCCTGCGCGACTACCACACCGTCAGCGACCACCGCGGCCGTCCACTCCTCTCCGCAGCCGTCACCGCCAAAGGGCAGCAAAAACCCACTTCACCCCACAAGTACACACAGATCACTCATCGCTTCTACCTCCAAGACGCCGTCTTCCTCGCAGCCCTAGAAGGCCACCGCGACCTCATCACCACCCTCGAACACGCCCTACGCCGCCCCGCCTTCCCCCTCGCCCTCGGCCGCCGCTCCTGCCCACCCACCCAGCCTCTGCTCCTAGGACAGCGCACCGGCTCACTTGAGGAGGCACTGCAAGCGGAGCCCTGGCAGGCCACCCCCGCGGCACGCGCACGCTGGAGTCGCCAGAACGGCGACACCGCCCACATCGGCCTGCCTGCCACCCTCGACGACCCGGCAGGAGGCGAAGCCCGCGCCGACGTCCCCCTGTCCTTCGCCCCCACAAACCGGACCTTCACCACCCGTCGAACTCGCCACACCTACCTCCAAGCCCCAACCGGCCTTACCCCCGACCCTGCACGGCCCCCGGCCACCGGCGGCCACGATCCCTTCGCCCTCCTGGGCTGGTGAGCGTCATGCCCTATCTCTCCCGCATCCGCATCAACCCCCTGCGCGCCGCGAGCCGCAACCTCCTTGCCAGCCCACGCGCCATGCATGCCGCAGTCCAAGGAGGCCTCCCCGGCCCGCCCGAACAAGAACGCACCCTGTGGCGGCTCGACTCGGACAACCGCCACCGCCCCCAGCTGTTCGTCCTCACCACCGACAAACCAGACTGGAACCACCTCGTCGAACAGGCAGGATGGCCCGGCGCCGACGACGAGCACTACGCCGTGCGCGACTACACCCCACTCCTAAAGCAACTGGCCCCCGGCCGCACCTTCGCCTTCCGCCTCACCGCCAATCCGGTCCAAAACACCAACCGGCCCGACAAACCGACGCCCCGTCAACAAGAACGCATCACCGCCGGCGACAGGCGCAGCTTCCGCATCGGCCACCGCACCGCCGCAGCGCAGCTCAACTGGTTCCTCGCCCGCACCTCGCTCTGGGGGTTCGACGTCCCCGTCGCCGCCCACCTGGACGCAACCCATGGCACGGACAACGAACCACCCCGCGACATCCGCATCACGACCCGTCAACGCCGTTCCTTCGCCAAGGGATCCATCACCACGAAGGAAACCGCCGTCGTCATGAACGCCGTGACCTTCGAAGGGCGTCTACGCATCACCGACCCCACCGTCCTCGCCGAACGCCTCCTGGCCGGCATCGGCCCCTCCAAGGCATACGGCTGCGGACTGCTCACCCTCGCGCCGCTCCCCGAGGCAAGAACGGGAGGGCCACACCCCCATCCAGCCGGTGAGCCGGCCGAGATCGTCGACCCCGCGTGCGGGGATGCTCCACACCAGTACCCCCTTGGGGAACGGCACTTCGGGTCGGCCCTGCGCCTGCAGGGATGATCCGGGTCTTCGTGGTTCGGCCACGCCCACTCTTGTTGAGTGTCGGCCTCGCACCTGCGGGGATGATCCAGGTCAGGACAAAAGCCGCACGGGGCCTCGCGTTGCTCCCGCGGCCGCGGGAATGCTCAGGTAGTGCGCTGACGAAGGATCTGGAGCCGCAAGTCGACCCCGCCCCCGCGGGGATTACTCCGCTCGACCCGGCGCACGCCGCCGTTCGACTCGCCGAACCGCGCCCCGCGCTCCGCGGGGATGCTCCGCGGAGGACCCACCGGGCGTCCGTGGATGCGCGGAACGTCAGCCGTCGTGAAACGCAGGCTCTTCTGGTCCACACCGTCCAGGTGACGGGGACGGTGTCGGTATCGCCCTGGAGGCAGAGACGACGATGGCTACCGGTTCGGTCATATCGTCAGCGCGGCCGGCTAGACGCAGTACACATCGAGAAGAGCCCGCCAGGGGGCCGCCGCCACCTCGCCCCCGGATAGCAGCGCACCCCCGGCAGGTAAGTGCCGGGGGTGTACCTCACACGGTGAATCCCAGGTCCACCAAGAACTACTTGACTGCCTTGGCCGGCTCAAGAATCTCGGAGGGGGACTCCTGCGGCCTCACGCTCGGCGCTCCGCGAACGATGTTTCCGCAGGCGCCTGGTACTTGGTCGTTGAGGTGATAGTCATGAAGGAAGGCGGCGTGATTTCTTTCTGGGGGTCCCCCGAATCCCGTTCGTTCGCTGCGGCTGTCGCGCCACTGAGCGCGCCGCTGATGGCGGTGAGCATGATGGCAATTGTGACGATTCGTTTGAGTCTCAAATTTCCTCCTCGGGTAGCGCTGTTGTCGTGCGTTCCCATACATCGACGCACGCCTAGCGGCCGAGCGCTCGCGTTCGGCGTTCAGCTGTCGGAACTTGATCACATTGGCCACAGGAAGGGCAAAGCTCTCCACATGTGCTGACTGAAACTGCACCTCCTGAATGAGTCGCCGGCGACGCCCTGGCACAAAGGGGGAGGGCAGAGTGACGAATCAAGTACCGCCGAAAAGTTGGTTGTTGCACAGTTAAATCTGAGGCGTGGCTCGTTGCGCCATGCCGTAAGCGAGCCCTACGAGGCAATCGGGGCTGGCTCATTGGCGATTACTAGGCGCGCCTGGACCGGCGTCCTGCCGCCACCTGGTGGCACGTACTCTCGCGCCATGACGAAGCACAAAGCGGTTCCCGTGGATATTGACGTGGTGATCGAAGACCTCAGGACACTCGTCAATGTTGAATCTCCATCACGTGACCTTGAGACCTCGGGCGCATCGGCCAAGGTTGTTGCTGCTGTCATCGAGAGCCGTCTCGGCAGTCTGGTGCAGGCCATTCACGGCCTTGCGGCGCTTGATGACCGGGCTGGCGGGGAAATCCTGGTGACCGCCGACGAAGAGGTCGGCTCCCGCTCCTCTTGTGCTCTCATCGAGGAACGGGCTTGCCTGCGGCGCCGTCCTGCTCTTCGAGTGCGCCGCTGACGGCGGAGGCTTGAAGATCGGCCGCAAGGGCTGCGGCACGTTCCAGGCCGCCATCACGGGCCGGGCGTCGCACGCAGGCCTTGAGCCCGCACCCCCGCTGCAGCGTGATCGACGCCATTCGCTACGTCAACGACAACGGCTGCAAACAAAGGAGCCGAGACCGTCGGCGCGGGCACACGTGGAATTCGACGGCGGGAAACTGATCAACGGCCGCAAACGGCACCTGGCCGTCGACCTGCGCGGCATGCCCCTGGCCGTCATGGTCACCGCATCCGCTCACGACAGCCTTCCCGCCCGTGGCCCGCTCTTCCGCCTCATGCTCCCGATCAACGGCAACAGCTATCGACTCAAGAACCGCCTCCAGGCCATCGAGCGGGACACCGAAGTGGCCTGAGCAGTGGTGCACATAACTGCGTACTCGGTGGTGCACTCAGACGAGTACACGGACACCGCTCCCTCTTCTGGGGGGGACACTCAGGGCCAGCAGCACATTGGGTGTGGTGCTGGCCCTCGATTCGCTTCTGGGCAACGGTCAGTGTTTCAGGATGTGCTCCGTGTGGCGCGTCGGCGGGCGATACTTCGCCGTGCAGTCGCGACGAGTGTTCCCACCAGGCAGGCACTCAGGAAGCCGAACAGGGCACCGCCGCATAGATTTCCATCGGGGATGGACACGTAGACTGCATATATCCACCAGGCTGCTACCACCAGCAGAGCAACCCTGTCCTTCGTCACCAGGAGTACGAAGGACCGTCCTGAGCGGCGGCGGATCGCGACAGCCTCCGAGAGGGCAAGAACCGCGATTATCGCGATGGGCAGCAGGGGGGGACACATTGCTACTCCTGCCAAAAACAAGGGGTGTCAGCTGACCAGGTCTTGTCGTGTCTTGCCCGCGCGATCCTTGGACCCGTGGTGGAAGAAGAGGCGGCTGGCAAGCATGGCCGGGATGAGGGGGAGCATCCAGACTGCCGTCGACCAAGAATGTATGGTTCCGACCGCCACGAGCATAAGGAGGAATACCCCGAGGAGGATCGCAAGGTCCTTCACTACGGGCCGGTGTGTCTTAGTCATGAGATATGTCCTCCAGAGGTGCCTTTCAGCACTTGTAACGCTTCCAGCCCTTGATGATGCCAACGTAAGTGACCTTCCATTCCACGCACTGTTTGGCCCTCGCAGCGTCCTTGGCCTGTGACAGCAGGGACGACGCCTGTAGCGCCGTCGCGGTCGCACAACCAGCGGCGGCCACGGCGTTGGGGATCTTTGTGCAGGCCATCGCGGCGGCCACCACTGAGAAGTACGCCAGTTTGGTGCCGGCTAGCTCCTTTACCTCCTTCTTGCTGAAGCGCAGGTAGATGTACCAGCCGAGGGAGACCTTCGGGTCAGCCACAACCGGAAAGGCCGTGGCGCTGTTGGTCTTGATGCTTTGGATGAGAGTGTTCCCCTCCAGCTTGTAACTGGTGGGAATGTGCTTGCCGTTAGCGTCCTTGGCCCATGGCGCTTCCATGGCACCGACCAGCGCGGCGGGCTCGCCCTCACCGCCCTGGCGGACGAAGGCGTACCCGCCCTGCCCATCGCCGATGGCCTCGGTCCCGGCCGGAAGGTCGAGCTGGAAACGCTGCTCGGTGGCTGCGGCGGAGCTCTTGAGCGTCACCAGAGCGCGAGCGCTGCCGTCGGTGGTGGGCTGGACCGCAATGTCGGTGGACGGGGTAGCGTCGGGATACGTCACGGTTCCCGCCGTGCTTTTGACCCCGGAGACCGTGTTGGTGCTTGACAGGCCTAGCCTCACAGTGGCGCCACCAGGGCCGGTGGCTTCGACTGCGCCGACGGACCGCTTCGGGGCTGTGACGGTAACCGAGTCGCCGTCCGGGACGTCGGTGACAACCACTGCCGCGTAACGTGATCCGCCCCGACCACTCATGGCCACGTCGCCCGTGCCCGTGGCCCTTTCCACGACGGCTGCCGCCCTGGCGGCATTGGACGGGCCGTCTTGTGCGAAGGCCGCGGGTGCGATGCCCAGGAGGAGAGCGCTTGATGTGAGCGCAGCTATAGAACTGGCAGTTGTGCGGTGAAGAACAGGCATGCCCCCTGTCAATGGCGAAGTCACCCCGGTACGGGCGGCAACGGGAGGAGGCCGCCTGCACCGGGATGACCTTGATCGCGACCCTGACATAAGGAACGGGTCAGTAGAGACTGTCAGCGGCGTGTCCACGCAGGAACAGTGCTTAAGTCCCAGACATGATCAACTTTTGTCGGCGTATGCCAAATGGACGCGGCCACGTCCGGCTCCCCGGCTCCCCCCGCGTGGCCTCACGCAGCGTCACGCATCACCGGAGATGGGCACAGCTACTGAAAGCTGGCCCAGTCAAGATTTCCGTGAAGCCGATCAGACAGACCAAGGCTTCCAGAAGAGAGTTGGAGGCCAGCCGGTGGGCTCCGTGCAGGGCCCGTGCAGGCGGCCTCTCCTGCGGCATACAGACCCGGCATCCGGGTCCGCCCATCGAGATCCGTGCGAATGCCGCCACAGGTGTAGTGCGCGGCGGGGGCGACCGGCATAGGAGTGCGGGACGGGTCTATGCCGTGCGCGATGCAATGCACACGGACTGTGGGAAGTGGGCGGCCCAGCCCCCCAGTCGGGTGGCATCGAGCAGGGCATGGTCGTCGCCGCTCTCGCGCAGGCGCAGGGTGATGGCGCGGGCCACGACGACACGAGGCGCTAGATCACCCCGCGGGTGAACGCCGTGCATGAGGGGGCGCCCGACGCGGTCGTGAGTCGGCCGGCCCGGCGGCCAACAGACCGACGCCGCCCCTGCGTTCGCACAGTACTTCGGTGATCGCGTCCCCTGCGGTGTCGAGGAGCAGGTCGCGCCGAACCCCCCTCGACGAAACTCGACGTGGCGCTGCGCCCGCACCGCCGCCACCAGCACCGCTGAGACGGCTACACGGGTTGCATCACCCCCGGCGTGCGCGATGCGGTGCCAGTGGTGTCCGCCTTCCCGGCCCAGGTGCAGGCGCCCATCCGGATATCGGTCGAAGCCGACGCCGACGCGGGCCAGCCAGCGCAGTACGGACTGTGCGGCATCAATGGTGACACGGGCGGCGGCCTCGTCGCTCAGGTTGCATCCCGCGGTGAGAGTGTCGCTCAGATGGTTGGCGGAGCTGTCGTCGAGTGTCACTGCTGCCGCGATTCCCCTGCGCGATGGTCGTACAGCCGTCGCCGAGCGCGGATTTGACCAGGAGGCGGACCGAGCCGCGGCGGCTGAGGGCCAGCGCGCATGCGAGCCCGGCAGCACCGCCGCCCACCACGACGAAGTCGTGCTCGCCATCCGGGAGTTGGTGGTGCATGGGTGGCTCCCCGGGGTCACGCGACGTGTGCGCCCGGGCTGCGACCATGCGGGGCGATGCGGTGGCAGGCGTACCGGGCCCCGTTCGTTGTCCTTGCCCCCGCCGCATCGCGGGTACGCACGAGAGCGAAGGAAAGCAGGTTACGGACGCGTCCGCTGGACGAGGGCGCCGTCGGGCTCGCCTCCGGAATAGGTGTCGAGGATCAGCGAAACGGCTCCGCGGTCAGCCATGACTGAGCACCTCCACGCCCTGGGCGCGCCGGGCGAGATACACACTGGCGATCGAGAGCCTCCGTCGTGACCGAAGGAGCAGTGCTTCGGCAAGACCGTCACCCTGCTCGAGCTCCTCCGCACCTGAAACCCGCCAGGATCCAAACAGTCGTGTGAAACCTTCACGGCACGTCCGCTTCGTGGGGCCCTTCGGCGGAATGGTTCCGGCGAAGAGCGGTCCCGCTGCCGCATCAAACGTGTTCTGCAGTGCCCTCCAACGAGTTGTATGTGGGATCTGAGGTGGGGCCCCTCGGCCCTCTTCCTCTGGCAGACTGCGTTCGTAGGCCACACCCAGCTGATTGAAGTGACGGGGAGGGCGCTCAGGCAGCAGCCTCCTCTCCGCCCTGCGCGCCGCACGCAAGGACCTCGCGCTTTGGCGGAACCCGCCCAGGGGCGAAGGCCGCCTGCCAAGGCTCGCTGCTGCCCGCCGTGCTACGCAGCCTTCTGCCGCCCAACGCCAGCCCCAGCTACGGCCAGCTCAGCGCCCGTCCTCTCTATGACGACGAGGGCCCGAGGCTGGCAGGTGCCCCGGCTCACGTTGTCACGCAGCGAAGCCGGATGTCCCGGTGCCATGTCTGAGGGTGTTCCAAGATCCTGCTGGGCGAGGACGGGGTGTACGTCCGCAGGGATGTTCTGAGCGGGACGACGCCTGGGCGGGCTGCGGTGACGCGCTTGGTCTCCTACCCTTGCGGCAGGACTTTGGGGCGGCGATGGGCGCGTTGAGTGAAGAGCTGGGGCATCGAGAAGTGTCGGCCCGTGCCCGGGTAGAGGAACTGCGAGGCCAGATTGACGGGTTGAAGCAGGAGCTGGCAGCAGCCGAGGAGCGGCTGGCGCGGCTGCAGATTGCCCGGGAGACGGTGAATGAGGTCCTCGCCGCGACCGACTCGGATGCTGAGGTGGCCCGCGAAAAGCATGAGGCCCGGGAGCCGAGGGATGGTTCGGTGATCGGACGGCAGCCCGTGCCCCCGTGGCGGCCCGGGCTGGACGCGTCGGTGCTGCCGACGGCCTATCAGGACATGCTGGAGTTTCTGACCGGTGCCGGAAGGCCATTGCTGGCGAAGCAGATTGCCGCGGGCATCGAGCTTGACAGCGAGAAGTTCTCCGAGATCGGAGGCGTGCGGTCGAAACTGAAGCGACTTGTACGGCAGGGCTGGCTCACCGAGGACGTCCCGGGCGCCTTCGCCCTGCCGCCCACCAGCGGCAACGCGTCCTGAAGGCATGGTGGCCAAGGGACGCTTCTTTCTCTACCGGTTAGACGAGAACGCAGCGACTCTTGGTCGACGGGTTACCCGTTTTTACCGTGTCGCTGAATTGGCAACCGTAGGTGGCGCGCTCTGGGCCGGCCAGGCCAGGGCGTGCCGAAGCAGTTCACATAGGGCACCACGTTCCTGAGAAAGCGCAGCTCATTTCGGACGGGAGGGCCGAACAGGCTCCGATGAGGCGGTGAAACGTTGAGAAGTCAGGCCGTGCCAGGTGAGTGGCAGCCCGCGCTGGACGTTCCTCCCAGGGGGCCAGCGGCGCAGTGACCGCGGAGCGGGCTGGCATCGACGTCAAGACGGCGGAACGCCGAGCGACATGGCACCGGCCCACGCCCTCACCTGCGACGTGACCGAAACTCGCGAGCCATATGGGTGAATCACAGTTCCCTACCGAGGGTTGGAAAGGCATGGCCGAAATATAAGACGCCGCCAGCTGGGTACCACCGGCCAGCGGTGCACCTTCCGCGGCCCGCGCGCCGGATATGGGATACCGGACACGAGAGGATTCGTCAACGTGAAACAGGAATCTGCCGCCCGTCTACACCAATTCATCTGCAGGTACGTGAGAATCCCAAACTTTCAGAACCGGAGACGCCGAGAGAACAATAGGAGCAGGCGGCTTTTCGCACGCCGCCTATGGAAGGCTTTACGTCGAAAATTCCCTAAGTGCAACAAAGGCAACAAGATTAGATCTCAAAAATAAGACACAGCATCGCGCCCACCATCGTCTTCGCCACGGACCACGCCCTCACCTCCATCCCCACCCTCTGTCCGGTTCCGACGGGCAACCACGCCCATGCGTCGGCTCATGCCCAGGGAAAGCCGGCCGGCCGCCTGATGGCCCACGGCAGCGAGGCCGACCAGCTCCAGGCCAAGGAACGCGGTCACGGATCCCTGCGGCACACCGAAAGAGACGTTGTTGAGGTCGAGTCGGCCGCCGTAGCGTTTGGTGAGGTTTCCGACTTCGATCACGTGGTGTTCCTGTCGACTGTCCGCGAGAGGCGTCCGCCGTGCCCGGTGAGCGGACCGCGGCCCGCCAACTGGATGGTGGCGGTGACGAGTTCGTCCAGCTCCGGCGGCGGGTGGTGAGCGACGACTGCAACCGCGCGGCCTTGCCGGCGCCACTGTCCGAACTCCGCGAGCAGCGCGGCCACCCCTTGGGGGTCCATGCCGTTGAACGGTTCGTCGAAGATGAGGAAGGGGGCGGGTTTGATCGTGGTCAGAACGACCCACGCCTTGCGCAGGTTGCCGGTGGACAGTTCGCCGGTGGGTGTATTTCGCCAGGGGCGGAGTCCGTAGGCGCTCGTGCGCGTGCGCAGCTCATGGTCGTCAACGTCGCGTACCGGCCTGAGCAGTTCGACGTGTTCGGCGAGGGAGAGTGCCGGATAGAGCGCAGGGCTGCTGCAGCACACGGTGCGACGGCCACGCAGTCGCGGGTCGTGCGCGGCAATGCCGTCGAGCCACACGGTGCCGGTGAACGGTCTGAGCGCCCCGGCCATCAGTTCCACGACGGTGGACTTGCCCGTTCCGTTGGGGCCACTGATCAGTGTCACACCGTCGTCAAGACGGAAGGACAGATCGGACAGTACGGGGGTGCCGACGCGGTAGCCCGCGGTCACGGCGGCAAAGTGACAGACAGTCATGTGATGATCTTTCTGCGCAGTATCCGGTCGGCCAGGGCGAGGCAGCCAAGGGCGGTCAGCGGCCCGGCGCCAACAGCGACGGGCACGGGCGCCATCCAGGGCACGGTGGCTGCCGCGATGGCCGCCACGCAGGCGAGGCCGCCCAGGTTCCCGGCGTCGCCGGTGCCGTCCGGGTTCTCCTGGCGGCCGGTTTCGACCAAGTCGCTCAGCACCGCTCCCGCGGTAGCCGCGACGGCCAGCGACAGTCCGTACAGCGCCGGGAGGGGCGAGTCGGCCAGCAGACCAATTCCGGCACAGGCCGGGGTCATGGCCAGGGCCACCGGTCCCAGCAGGCCGGCGATGTGGCTGCGTGCCAGCTCGCGCTCCGCATGGCCCTGCTCCCAGGTCCAGCGCAGCTGGCGCAGGAGCACCCCGGGGCCGGCCACCGAGCCGCACAGCACGCCGATCAGTGTCGCGGCGGCGAGCAGCGCGCCACCGCCGGACAGCCGGTCGTTGCCGCCAGTGAGCTCCGTCAGCAGGCCGGGGGCGGCGCATCCGGCGCCCAGGGAAGCAAGCCCCGCCAGCGCGATGCTGTGCAGGGCACGGCGCAGCGCCAGGGCCACGCTCTGCGTGCCGCGGGCCATCGTGCGGGGGACGACGGTGAGCAGCGGGTACCGGGGTCTCCGGCCGTCGCGGGTCGGGGCCGGTCCGCTCAACGGGACGTCAGGCCGCCACTGCCCGGACGTGCGCCCCAGCCGGTGCCAGAGCAGGGCGCCTGCCACCAAGGCCACCGACGCGGCGACGCCCCAGGTGGCCAGATACGCCCCTGCGTGCCGGGCGAGAGCATCGGCGCGGCTCCCCAGTTCGGCCGGTCCCAGCGACTTGGCGAGCCGCAGGGCGTGGGCGGCGGCCGCACCGCCCAGGGCGCCGGCGACCGCGGCCACGGCTGCGGCGATGGCAGAGCCCAGGAGGCCGGGCCCGGGTGCCGTCCGGCGCGGCGGGCAGCCTGCGAGCGCGACCGGTGCCAGGGCGCCACTGAGCGCGAGGACGCCAACGGTCACAACCGTGCCGGCGCCGACCGGGCGGTTTGTCATCAGCGCGATGCCGAACAGCGCGCCCACAGCCGCGAGTCCGGTCAGCATCTGGCGTAGCAGTCCTGGCCATGCGACGCGCCCCACAAGCACGGCCCACAGCGGTATGTCCAGCCCGCGCAACACCGGCAGATCGGCTGGGGCGAATACGCTCAGGCGGGATTTCCGGGTGGCCGCGGAAGCGGTGGCGGCCAGCGCACGCAGGGCCACGATCACGACGACCAGTCCCTCCACGCCGCCCGCGCCGACCTCAAGGACCCGGCCCAGGCGAGCGGCGAGCATCCCGGCGACCGCGCCGGCCGGTGCCGCCAGGGCCAGGGCGCCGGCGCAGACGGCCGCGCCGCCCCACACCACGGTCCGTGCCGAGGGGCGCAGCCCGTTGCGGTGGCAGAAGTGCAGGCCGTCGGCGGTGATGACGAACCGGATTGCTCCCCAGGCCTCAGCGGACATGTTTCCCCGCAGCTTGGGTGGACAGCTGGCCCGGCGCGAGCAGGCTCGTCACGGCCGCGAGGACACACAGCACCGCCAGCGCGCTGTACAGCATGGCGCCGGGAAGCGCCCTGGCGGCCTGCCAGTTGAAGATCTGCACCACTCCGGCAAGGAACAGCAGGATCGTCAGCATCCCCGGGAATACCCCGGGAAACAGCAGGAGGAGCGTCGCCGCCGCACCGATGACCGTCGTTGCCACCGTCAGGCCGTGGATCAGTAGGGCCAGGCCCGCGGCGTTGGCCGTCTCGACTCCGACCGGCTCGCTCCAGGTCACCCAGCCCCACACCGACGAGGCGAACAGGCCCGCGAGGGCCGTCCACCCCGGCAGCAGCGCGAACGCCAGCGCGCCGGAGCCGCGCTGGCATGGTCTCCCATGGTGATGCCGCATTTCCATCACCGCCCCCTCGCTATCAGGACACGCACCGCCAGGGCGACGGCGACCACGGCACTCACCGCCTTGCCCGAAGGGCGCTGCCGAGGCGGTCCGCATCCTGGGCGACCCAGGCGCAGGGCATGAACGCGGCTGTGACGGCCAGGCCCACCGACCGCCGAGCAGTGATCGATCCGCAGTCCTCTCCGGGCGCCCACAGACGCGCGTTCCACCGGTCGGTGGAACGCGCCAGGTATTGCGCCTGGAGGAGAGCCACGGCGAAGTCGAGGCAGATCACCACCAGGCCGGATGCCGTCGTCACCCCCTTGACCTCCAGGTCGACCGCGGGCCAGGCAAGATGCGCGACGCTGAAGAAGGGGCAGGAGCTCGCAGAGCAGGCCGTCGGCGTGGCCCACCCCCTGGTTTCCCTGGATTGCCCGTATTGGCCCGGGCAGGGCGACATCGGACACGTAAAATCCTCGCTCGAGGCCGCATTGGGTGAGGTGCGGTCAGCGGAAGTGATTTCCTAAGGGGCGCTTTCTCTCGCGTTCCGTTGTGTTGCTTCGCCGGTCGCGGGGTGCCCAGCCATCCATCACCCTGCCGAGTGCACCGTGGCTCCGCCACCCGCCGACCGGCGGATTCCCCGGCAGCTAAACCCCCTACATCACTTATGCCCCTTGTACTTGATATATCCCTCACCGGCCGCTGCTATAGCGGTATATGACGCTCAGTTATGCTGTGCGCCGTTACGTCGGAAGTGGGGGGCATGATTCGCATAATGATCGTCGACGACGACGTTTCCGTACGCAGCGGCCTGCAGCGAATCCTGGAGACATCCGACGACATCGGCGTCCTGGCCACCTGCGGCGGCGCGGACGCGGAAGCCCTCGCGCGCCTTCACCGCCCGCACGTCGCACTGTCGACATTCACATGCCGGACGTCGACGGACTGGCCGTCCTCACGGCACTGCTCGCCCTGCCCGAACCGCCCGCTGTCTCGATGCTCACCTCATTCGGCGCCGACACCTACGTCTGTGCCGCCCTCAGCGCCGGAGCACTGGGATTCCTCCTCAAGGACACCAGTCCGGACCAACTGATCGCGGGAGTACGGCTCTTACTGGCTCTAACGAAAGCTGCTGATCATGAGACGGTCGGTCCTTTTCCTCGTAGGTCTGGGTATGGGAACCCGTCAGTCGCGGCCGTGGATCGTGTCAGATGAACTGTGGTCGCTGGTCGAGCCGTTGCTGCCGACGCCGGGGCCGAAGAAGGTCGAGGGCAGACCGCGGGTGCCGGACCGGCAGGCGCTGTGCGGGATCCTCTTCGTCCTGCACACCGGCATCCAGTGGGAGTACCTGCCCCAGGAGCTCGGCTTCGGCTCGGGCATGACCTGCTGGCGGCGCCTGGCGGCCTGGAACGAGGCCGGTGTGTGGGACCAGCTGCACGTGCTGCTGCTGGAGAAGCTGCGGTCGAAGAACCAGCTGGACTGGGAGCGGGCGGTGATCGACTCCTCGCACGTGCGGGCCGCCCGGCGGGGCCCAAAAGCGGGCCGAGCCCGGTCGACCGCGCACGGCCGGGCAGCAAGCACCACCTCATCGTCGACGGCCAGGGCATCCCGCTCGCGGTGTCGCTGACCGGCGGAAACCGCAACGACGTCACCCAACTCGAGCCGTTGCTCGACAAGATCCCCGCCGTCGCAGGCCAGGTCGGCAGACCTCGTCGGCGCCCGGATGCCCTGCTGGCCGACCGCGGCTACGACCACGACAAGTACCGCCGCCTGCTCTGGCAGCGCGGGATCCGCCCCGTGATCGCGAAACGGGGCGAGCCGCACGGCACCGGCCTGGGCGTCTTCCGCTACGTCGTCGAGCGCACGATCGCCTGGCTCCACGGCTTCCGCCGCCTACGCATCCGCTGGGAGAGACGCGACGACATCCACGAAGCATTCCTCGGCCTCGCCGTCTGCCTGATCACCCACCGCCACGTCCGACGCCTTTGTTAGGGCCTCTTAGGCCCCCGCACCGCTCCCCGGCTCCATCCCCCGGGCGAACTGATTACATTCACCCGCCAGTTTGGCCCGGTCTGACCGTTTCGGCGAGTGATCACGAACATATCCCGGTCAATGAACTTCCTCAAACTCGGCCATGGTGGGCAGCGCCGCGGCGAGGAGGAAGACGATAACCAGGCGGGTGCATAGGTTGCTCCACTGCGGGAATATCCGCTTGGCACGCGGACAGCCTTCTCCTGTTCGCCCGCTATGGGCAGGCGCCGTCCTTGGCCGTCAGCAGGAGCGTCAGCGTCACAGGGGCCCTAAGCGATAGCCGAATCCCCGCACGGTCTGGATGTAGTGCGGTGCTTTTGGGTCGTCCTCAATCTTCGCACGCAGCCGCATCACGCAAGCATCGACCAGGCGGGCGTCGCCGTAGCAACTGGGCGCCCAGACCTCGTCGAGGAGTTGTTGACGGCTGAAGACCTGTTCCGGAGCTGCGCTGAGAAACAGCAGAAGTTTCATCTCGGAGGGGGCCAGCGGCACGTCCTGTCCGTGCTTGCGCACCCTCAGCGCATCACGGTCGATCTGCAGGTCCCCCACGGCGAAGAGTCCGTACTGCTCGTCGGCACCGGAATGAGAGGGCGCAACACGGCGCAGCACAGCCCGCATTCGTGCCTCGATGAGTTCGCCGCTGGCGGGTTTGACGACGTAATCGTCGGCTCCTGCCTCCAGGCCAACCACCACGTCGATGTCCTCACCGCGCGCGGAGAGAATGATGATGGGTAACTGGCTGGTCTCGCGGATGCGTCGGCACACTTCCAGACCGTTGATGCCAGGCAGCATCAGATTGAGGAGCACAATGTCCGGCTCGAGGGTTTTTAATGCCACCAATCCATCCTCACCGGTGGCAACCGCCTCGGTCTCGTACCCCCGACGGCCCAAATCCAAGACCGCACCCCGGCGTACGGCTGGATCAGCCTCAATCAGCAGAACACGTGTCATGAACGTGCTCCTTTCCACAGCATAGGAATAGGACATTCCGTGACATAATGCCCCAACAGTTGTGGTGCTGTGGACCCATGTTGTCCGTGGCGCGCCCGAACTCACCGCCCCAGCGTGGCGTCCCGCTCTGCTGGTGCTGGCGCACCCATGGAGTCCTACCTTCGGCGGTACCGGCCCGCTGGTACCGGACTCCGGGTATGCGCCACAAGCAGCACCGCTTCGACCGTCCCCTTTCCTCTTTCCTCCGGTGCGGCCTTGCCTTGGCACCGGCCTGCAGGGCATACGTCTGCTGGCCACCCCGATCGTTCAGACCGCGGCTCCGCACGGCCCGGGCAAGCGGGCAACGAGGTCTACGCGCAGGCACGGTCTCCCCGGCCGTGGAGCGCTGCGCCCGCGACGAACCGACCCCACAACCTCGCGGCCCGAGACAGGCAGACCACGCGCGGCGAGTAGTTCCGCCCGACCCGGAAGGCAGGCAGGGAGGCAACGGTCTCCAGATCACAGACCGGACCAAGCCTCGGCATCGCGTGGCTCACCGTCCGCGCGCTCACCCAGCCCCACCTGGTCATCCGGAGCGCCCCGACACAGGGCACACACATCAGCCCAACTGGCCAACACGGAAAGGGTGCCCGCGCCCTGGGGTGGTTGAACAACTGCAGCATGGTGGCGACCCTGCCCACTACTGGCCGCAGCCCGGACCGGGCACCCAGGAGAGGGGGGTCACAAGGGCGTCGTCTTCCTCGGCACCAAGGACGCCGGCGCGGACGAGTCGCACCAGATCCACGTCGTGGCGACGGACCAAGCAGTCAGCAAACGCATCGAGCGATTCATCGCGGACTATCGGCAGGTTCCGGAAACGGTCAATCCCTCCACTGCCCCCTGAGGGCAGCACGTCGATCGCCCAGGCCAACGTCTACAGGACCCACTGGCTGAAGAACCTCACCACCGCCGCAGCTCGGCGACCCGTTTGGGCGACAACTCCCCCAGCAGCGGCCTCATCGCCATGGCAACCCCTCCCGCTGGGCCGCTTACCCAATCCGCACCACACATCACCAAGATCGCTTAGTAGTCGCCGCAACACCCCGCGCCGATCTCACCACGATCGCCGCCGAAATCAACAGCTGCCGACGCAAGGCGCTCGGCTGGGAAACCCCAGCCGAGCGCCTGCCTAAAACTGCTCGCGGTCTGTTCAACCAACCACGGTGTTGCAGCGACTCCTCGAGTTCGCCCACCGTAGCCAGCAGTGCCCACAGCCAAGCTGGGCTCGGGACCGCTCCTCTCGCCCGTGCTTCAGGCCCGGTTATTGAGCAGCTTGATCAATTGCTCCAGCTTCTCGGCAGGCATGTGCTCCTCGAGGATCCGCAGCACCGCTTCGGGACGACCAAAAGGCATGGAACTGATGCCGATGAGTTCTGGCAGTGGCTCTCGCTGCTTCTGCGCTGGCGAGTTCTTCGCCGCCGCTGCCGTGGCCGGGGCCGTATACTCCCGTCGGACGGTCGGCTCGTCGTCTGCCGAGAGGCTCGCCTCGGGGGCGCGGTGCTGCGCACCCTGCGGGTCGGGCTTCCCCGCTCCCCCCGTGCCGTCCTCTATTACGTCGTAATGAGACTCGTCGTTGGTGCGTGGAGTGCCTCGTTCACGTCGGCGGGTGGACTCCTCGGCCGCCTTCTTCTCCTTCAGTTCTTCCAGTGCCTCTTGCTGCCGCTCGGCAGGCTTGTTACCCACAGCCCGGAGCAGATCGACACTTTCCGTGCCAGCCTCCAGGCTCTGCTGCAGTTCGGGGGTCAGACCCAGCAGGGCCAACCGTTGAGAGACCCAACCCTGCGACCTGTGCAGCCGTTTGGCGAGCTTGGTCTGGGTCTTGTGGATGGTCAGTAGCCGCTGCAGGGCTCGCGCCTCATCCATCGGTTCCAGGTCCTGGCGGTGGACGTTGGCAACCAAGGCCGATTCCAGGAGTTCGTCTTCTGTGCTGCCCTGGGTGTCATCGACCATCACCTTCAGCTCGGGGACGCCGCATTCGCGGGCAGCCCAGAGGCGGCTGCTGCCGTCGACGACCACGTGCGTGGTGCCGTCCTCAAGTTCACTTTCACGGGCCGGGTTCGCCGTGACGTAGGCATCCCGGTTCATGACCGTGACAGCCTGCTTCTGGCCATGGTCCCTGAGGCTGTTACCTAGGTCCGTCAGGTCCCCGAAGGTCGTTCGCGGGTTGTCGGGGTTGGGGCTGATGAGGTCGACAGAGAGTGTGGTCGGGTCGGGCACCCCCTCGGTCGGAACGCCGCCTGTGGCTGCGGCCACTGCAGCTCGCCGGGCGCTCACTCCGCCACGAGTCCTGCCGAAGGACGCGCCGGTTCCCAGTTGGTCCGCAACGCGGCTCATGGAAGCTCCCTTGCCAGTGCGCGCATGGTGACGGCCTGCTCGCCACGCGGCGAGAACGACAACAGCGGCTGCTTCATGCGAACCGCCTTGCGCTGGTCTCCGAGGTCGCCGATGACCGCGACGACCCTCGGGTCCTTTATGGCGATCCAGGCGTCCAGCGAAGAGGTGGCGATGTATCCCCGGCGCGGGTCGTAGAGGTTGACGACGATGCCCAGGTAGTCGAGATCGATGCCCATGTCCTCGCGGAGGTCCTCGATCTGCTCGATGAGCAGGTCGTAGGCGTCGGCGCTGCTGTCCTCGGCCTGCACGATGATGAGCGGCCCAGAGACCCCGGTGTCCTCCTCTTCGCGCCGCCGACCGTAGTAGATCGCCGCGTCCATGCTGAGGCCAAGACTGGGCGGGCAGTCGACGATGATTTCGTCGTACTCGCCTTCGAGTGGCGCCAGGGCTCGCTCGAGGGCTGCTTCACGGAAACGCACCTTGGAGAGCGCGACATCCAGGAGGAAGGCGTCCTTGCATCCGGGCAGCAGGTCCAGTCGGCTGCCGTAGCGGTCATCATTGATGGTGACGACGAGGTCGTGAATGTCGCCCTTTGCCTCGCCGGACATGTGCTTGCTGAGGCTGTCGGAGTCCGGGCTCATCGGAATGTCTTCCTGCCCAAGCTGCTTGGTCAGGTGGCGCTGCGGGTCGAAGTCGACCATCAGGATGCGGCGCCCCAAGCCGGGCAACTCCTCAATCTTGAGCGCCGACTTCGTCGAGCCCCGCGTTGCCTCTTCATCAAGGGCGGCGGCTTCCTGCGCGGCAATCTGGTCGGCCAGGTGGCGCGAGATCCGTACCGGATGGAGTGAGTCCGGGTCCTCCGCGAGTGCTGCGCCGAGGCCTGATGTCACGGCTGTCTTACCGACGCCGCCCTTCTGGTTGCAGACGATGCGGCGCTTGGGGTACCTACGGCGCTGGACGGTGGGTGACGGGTTGTTGTCCAACCACAGCATTACCGACTGGGCAAGTCCCTGGATCAGGGAAAGCTTTCGATCCTTGGCCACCTGAGCGAAGGAGGCCCACTGGCCAGGGGGAAGCCAGGTGGAGAAGGAGTCGGCGCCGGCGGTGTCGACGGTTGCGGGCGCGGCTGCAAGGCTCATCCAGGCAGCGATGCCTTGCTCTACCGCATCCTGCAGGTCAAACCGGTGCTGGGCAGCTCGGATCTTCAGATCGTGTCGAAGTTGGCTGGGGAGTTTGGATACGACCTTCTCGCGGTCGCTGGCTGGCGAGCTCATGGCAGACACCTTACTAACGTCCGTCACCCATATGCGACTTCGACACGTTAGTTTTCACAGCTCGCTATTACGCCGTAATGACAACCCCCACAACACCCCATCGCCAGCACCCGCACCCGCACCCGCACCCGCACCCGCACCCGCAGGCTATTACGGCGTAATAGCCTGCTCGCCCCTCGCCGTTGTGCGCGGGAGAGCTATTACGCCGTAATACTGTCACTCTCGCCCTCCCTCCCTGATCAGCTCACCCCGCGCTCCGACACCGTGAACAGGCCCGCCATTTCGCCGTATCGCTGCCCGGAGGGAAGCTGGTGTCCTGCCCCTGCAGCGCCCCGCTCGGACGGCTGGCGCTCTTCGGTCATCGACCGCCCCGCTGAGGTTGGTGGGGCCAGTCAGCAGACGCATGAGGTCGCTGCTGATCCGTAACGGTCGGCGCTACTGGCCCCCTGCGTTGGCGCCCAGCACGACGAGCTTCCACACGACTGATGTGGAGCACGTGATGTGGAGCTCGTGATGTGGAGGCCTCAGCCAAGCGCTGTCTTCATCCGCAGCGGCGTCCAACGCCGATCCTTGCCGCTGCGGGCGCCACGCCTCCTGGTCCAACTCGTCCTCCGATACAGCGAACTGCTCCGGACGCAGCCAGTCGAGGAGCCAGCCTTTACTCGTCCAGGGCGACACCTCACGGCCTCTGGACCGCATGGGCGAGCGCATCACCGTGTGCCAGCGAAGGCCCCGGTCGAGTTGAGACGAGGAACGATGGCCATTACGGCGTAATACTCCCCGGCGCTCTACTGGCATCCGCCCGCATCTCGCGCTCGCTGCGGACCAGACCATGGCGGCCTCCATCGTCTCTTGCCCCGCTCAACCGAGTCGTCTTCCCAGCGAACCGCGTCCTTCCCGCCGGCTCCTGCCAGAAACGAATTCCGGTGGCGATCGAGTCTCCTCCCGGGCTGCGGGCGACTGGGCGACCGGTGTTCGCCATCAACCGCTGGCCGTGGCCCTCTTCCGCGACCGACACTCAGTCGCCCACAAGGAGTCCGCTGCGATCGACGCCCCCGCCCTGGCGAACATCTTGCGCACCGACAAGGCCGCCCACCGGCCGCTGCCCGCGGACTCCAGGCTGGCCCAGGCGGCCGACAGGCTCACACGGGCCCAGCAGGACGCGGTCTGGGACCGCGCCCAGGCCCACAACACGCTCCGCTCCCAGCAAGGGAGTTCTCCCCCGCGATCCTGGCCGCCTTCGCCGAGCACTGCCGCGGGCTGTGCTCACGCGAGGCCCCGCCCTCCTGGCCGCTGCACAGGCGCCGACCCGGGCGCCAAGCTCACGCCGCCAGCTACGGGAACTGCTCAACGCGCTGGACGCCAACTGGGCATCAAAGCTGAGGCGGACCAGTTCCACGAACTTCTCCGCCGCGACTACCTCCACCAACTCCCAGGTCGAGGAGGCACTCGGCCAGCAAGCTACCGCCCTCCTTCAGCAGCTCGAGACCGCCAGCACCCAGACACATCGATCACCACAGGCTTTGCAGGGCTTGGCCCTTGAACCGGATCCAGGATGCTGCCCGAGACCGGCTAAGACCGCAGCCGGTTCGCTATACGCCGGCCCGATGAAGGCGTACGCCTCGCTGAGGACCCGTCGCTCGCGCCAGCGGCAAGAGCCACGTGGTGACCAGCCGCAGAGTCACGAACCAGCGCCTGGCCGGCTACGTGGCCTTCGCCTCCCTGAAGGCGCATCCTCGGGCGGCCGGGCCCCCACTACGACCGCCGATTCGAGCTGCCGGAGACCGTCACACCGCCGCCCAGCGCCACCTGTTCAACTGCTTCATGGGGATGATGTTCCACTGTTGCGGGTTGGAGAGGCCTACGACGAGAGTCTCCACCCGTCCGCCCAAGTCAACGCGGCGGCAGCAACTATCGCTCAGAGGACAGGTATTACGGCGTAATAGCCTGCCTCCTCCCCCGCACCGACCAGTGCGCTCGGACGAGCTATTACGGCGTAATACTGTCGCCCTCGCCCTCCTCGCGGACCAGCCCAGCTCGTCCCTCACTTCGAGGGACGGGGCGATCCGCCGGTCGGAGGAGCCTGGCTGTCATCAGGGACACCAACTGCCCGTGGTCGAGCGGGATGCGACCCACCCAGAAGGTCGTGATCATTAAGCAGGTTGAATGCGCGGACTGCCGCACCTCGTTGCCGCGGGCATGCGTGGTCCGTCGCCTTGAGGGCCGTGCCTCGCCCCAGTAGCTCCCGCTCACCCCGAGAGACACTTGGCCGGTCTCCCGAGGTTTCGGGAGATCATCGCCATGGGTTCCGCTGCTCCACTCTCCAACGGTTCTGGAGAATGACTGCCAACGCGTGGGGCCACGATCACGCGACGCGCCATACGCGACCCCGTCTGCGCCGACTGCGAGCACGCGCTTGGAAAGGCACGGCGAATCCGGATCCTGCGTGCGATGGCCGACTACCTGGAACGCTAGGCCCAAGGCGACCCAGTCGTCCTGAGGTATACGCCTCCGTCTCACCACGGCAGCAGATGCAGGAAACAGGGCCACACCTATCCAAAACCGACGTGGCCCCTGCGCCGCTGAGGCCAAACCGCGCTCCGCACCGAGGAGGCCAGCGAGCTTAGAACGGCTTACAGCGAAGAATCGAACACATCGAACACTTCACATTTCAGAGGGCCACATCGAGCACATCGGATCCTCTTGTTCTGGGTAGTGCCCCTCATCCTTCAACGCAGCCCAGCTTGCACAAGGAACGGGTCTGCTGGGTAGCGACAGCGCGCGACCTGTGCCGTGCGCCCGGACAATGCGGTACGCACCTCTTCAGTTCCCGGACGATGCTTCCACGCAGGCCCGCTGGCCAAGCTTTCGGGTGTCTACGGCTGTTGCGTTCGCCGCGCTGGAGGAGGAGTCGGACAAAGCCCCGGTTGCGCATGGCTTCAGCGACCAGACCTGGACCTTGGCCAGGATCAAGTCCCTGATCGGGCGGCGGTTCCAAAGGACCGTGACGCAGTCGGGGACTCCCAGATGCTGCGGCGGCACGGCTGTTCGCACCAGGTCCTGCCCGCCATGCAAACGAGTGCGACGAGGACGCAATCACCGGCTGAGCGAAGGAAACCTGCCCCCAAGTGGAACCGCCGCGGCGGCCCCGAAAGCCTGGCTCGTCTTCGAGGACGAAGCCGGCTCTCGTTGACGCCGCCGACCCGCAGGACCTGGTCCAGGCGCGGCTGCACTCCAAGTAGCCCGGGTGCGAGGCCGTCCACGACGATGGATCTCGATTGCCACATTGGCCGCGGAAGAGCAAACGACACTCAGTGGCGCATCTTCACCTGGAGCGCTACCGCGACCTCCTTGCCTGTGCCCACCAACAGCCCGCGGACCAATCGTCCTGGCCTGGGACAGCCTCAACGTGCACAAGGACGCCCGGCAACGAGCCTTCGCCGAGGCCCACGACTGGCTGACGCTCTTCTGTCTCCCGCCGTATGCCCCCGACCTCAGACGCGTCGAGGGCATCTGGTCGGTACTGCGAGGAACAACCCGGGCCAGCAGAGACTTCAACGATCCCGACACCTTCAACCGAGCACTCCACCACGGTCTCCGCAGTATCCAGTACCGCACCCAGGCCACCGACGCGGGAAGCTGCCTCGGGACCACGGTCATGCACCGTGTCGCAGCCGATATACGTCCACCGATTGCCCTGCGGGGACTTCTCCCCGACTATGACCCAGCCGGTGTGGGCGATCTGCAAGAGTGGCAGCTGCCGAGACACCACCCCTACGTCTGCCCAAACCAGGCGGCTCTCTCTTCGAGCTTTGCACGGAGCATGCCGCCTCCGGCGTCGTGTGCGCCCCGAGTCGACCAAGAAGTCGATGTACGGGGCTTCGTACGTGTTCTGCTCCTGGCAGGCGGCCGAGCAGTGCCTCCATCACGACGCGCGGTTCTCGATGGCTTTGCAGCTGGACAGGAGGGTGTGGGGTGGTCGGGCCCAGATCGGTTCCGACCTCGAGACCGCCTGGCGGTCACTGTCCAAGACGGGGAGAGTGGGCTGGCTTCGATCCTTGCGGCGAGGCCCTTCAGGGGCCCGCCCTTTCCTCCCCAGCTTGATAGCCAGGCCGTCGTCGGAGACGTGGTTCAGTCGCGCGTCTTCGCTACCTCTCGCCGCCAGGCCTGTTGCGGCTTTCCCGCTGAACAACAGGCGATCACCCCAAGATGCATCATTGCTGGTCAGAGAGTTGCGCGTACAACGATACATGCATGCATGACTGCAACAACTCATGTTTCAGTAAATATTGTGTCCAATGAATCAACTACTCTCTCTATGTATGTCTCTACTGTCGCTACGACTAATGTTTTCTTACCTGCTACAGATGAAAGAACATCTCTTGCAGGTTTATCTGCAACGCTGCAACAAACCATGTATGGATGGAAGTAGCCAACTACCAAACCTCTTAAAGAACATCTAATAGCTGCTTGGCAGTAGCGATCGCTGACACGATGTCTGCAGCGACGCATGTATGCGTCTATCGAGCGATCAAACGATGTTCTTGTCCAACGAGCGCTCGAACGACATATCCATCTGTCGTTCTCTCCCTGTATGGATCGAGCGGACTTTGTGCCTAACAACTGATCGATGCATCGAGCGATGGATGTACCGATGGCGCGAACTACGACACGCGCGCTCTCTGTAGCGATCGATCTTGTTATCGATCACTCCGCCGAACAATCAACTCGTCTACCGGTCGAGCGTCCTATCTGTGGCTCTGTCAACCACGCGCTCTCACCGTCTGTCGCACCATCAGGCCATCACAAGTACCGAGGAGCTAGCGCTCAAACGATCGTCCGCGCTCCTCAGCTCACGGACATACCGCGGGCCCAACCATCGTGCAAGCCATCCCCGTCACCGTCGGTCATGCCGACGATTGAGCGCACAAGCGTGCTGCTGCTCTACCAGAGTGAGAAGCGATCAAGCCCTCGATCCCGCCGAGCGTCCAGCTGCTGGCTCCGGTGCCACTGGGTGCCACCGCTCGAGCGCTAGCGCGTGGCCCCGCCGTCGCCAAGCGCACCCACAACGACGACATAGAGGAGAGGGCACGGGGCAAGGGCCGATCCTGCGCGTCACACCCGACTCGCGCAGCAACTCCTGTTATCGTCATGCCGTGATATCCCGTGTCACTAGAGCGTTTGACGAGACAAGGCAGCAGACACACTCGGGCGAACAAGCCAAATCGGCTGTTCACCCCGGGGGGAAGTCGTCGGCATCGTCACTCAAACTCCTGGTGACACCTGTGCACTTGTGGAATCGGATGACTCACTGGAGAGAGGCGGACACGCGATGAAAGTCATCGCCGTGGCAACACAAAAGGGAGGGGTGGGGAAGACCAGCACGACGGTCAATCTGGCTGCCGGGCTGTCACTCGCCGGCGCACGCGTGCTCGCTGTCGACCTAGACCCCCAGGCCCAGGCCGGCACGGCCGTGGGCGTCAATCTCTCGGGGGAGGACCAACTCGCCCGCTCATTGGGGTGGATCATCCAGGCCCGACTGCAGGGCATGCGCATGGACCTCTCGAATCTGTGGTTCGACCGCAGCGAGCTCCTGAGCGAGTTCGAGGACGCCGGCACTCTGCATCTGCTCGCCTGCGAAGAATCCACGATGACTGCCGCTCAGGACCTCATCCACAAGAAGGGGTACCAGTCCACCCCGATCCTGCGGCGGATACTCCTTGACGTCGAAGACTTCTTCGACTTCGTCATCATCGACACCCCGCCGGCAGTGTCCTCTCTCTCTGCCACGGCCTTGGCAGCAGCGGACTACGTCATCACGGTCTCCATCCCCGAGTACCCGGCCCTCAAGGGTGCTGCCGCCACGCGCGGCACCGTCCGATACGTCAAGGACCGCACGGGTGGAGAGTGCGATCCCCAGTTCCTGGGCGCCGTCCTGAACCGCTCCAACCCGCCTTCCAGGTGGAAGAGCCAAGAGGTCAACGTGCGCAACGGCCTGCTCGACAACGACCTGGCCCCGTTCATCACCGACATCCGCACGGACAACCGGATCAGCGATTCCTTCGCCTTCGGGGTTCCGTCGGTGATCCGGTATGCGAGCCACGGCCCGGGCAAGATGTACGGCCAGCTGATGGGGCAGATCGTTGAGCGTATCCAGCAGCCTCGTGAGAAGTGGGAGATGCCGGAACGCATCGAGAGCGAGGCTCCGGGTGAGTGAGAGCAAGCCCCGCTCAAAAGCGAAGAAGACCTTCAAGCCAGCCGGTGCCTCACTTGTGCAGGGGCTCATCGCGGGTGCTGACGATGTGGCCGGGCGCTCGTTCCTTGGTGGGGGACAGGCACCACCTCAACCGGCCGCCCCTGCCCCTTCACCAGTACCGGCCCCCTCCAAGACCAGTGAAGATTCCCATCTCCCGCCGCAGCCATCGAAAGCCGATCCCGCCACGGGATCGGCTTCTGCGCCCGCAACCCAGTCCGGCGCGGCATCCGGTCCAGACCCCAGCACACGGTCGGCGGGGGACGGCGCAGACGCGTCCTCCACCTCCCCGTCGGCAGCACCCTCTGAGGTCAAGGCACCCCGCAAGAAGTCCGCCTCTTCGTCAGATTCGGCATCGCCGAAGGCGGGTGCCGCGGAGCCCAGGGGAGGGGCCGCCGTTCCTGCCGCGGCACCCCGCGCCCGAAGGCGCAGTGGAAGTGGCTGGGCTCATGCCGCGGTGCACGAGAGTTTCGCCGATGCCAAGCTGCGTTCCAGGTCGTGGCAGGCGTACGGCTTCCGGATCACCCCCGATGTGCTGGCAGACCTCAAGAGCCGGATCAATGCTGACCGCCGTACGACCGGCAACTCCCAGCTGGCGATCGGGCACTATCTCGACGCGGCGCTGCGCAGTGCGCCCGATGATGTGGATGAACTCATCGCGATGGCACAGGATTTCGCGGGGGAGCGGATTTGGGACACGGACAAGACCCAGCCCTCGTCGTACCGAGTGGGCCGTCAGGCCTTTGAGCTGGTGTCGACCCTCAATGTGACGTTGCAGGAGAGGGATTACGGGCGCCGAGGCACGTTGGTGGTCTCCGCGTTGGTGGAACGTTACCTTCAGGCGCTGCACGCGGATGGCGCGCTGCAGCGGCCCGAGAGGCGGCGCCGGTCCAACTGACGTCGCACCTGATTCTCTGGGGGTGGGCGTCAAGCACGGCGGTGGGCGCACGACGATGTCGGCGCCCGCCGCCTTTTTGTTGCATCACTGGCTGCATCACTGGCTGCAACGTTGAATGTTGCGTTGGCTGTTGTCTTACATGCAGCGCTCTAACCAACGATATGACGAACGATCAAACAAACTGACGACCTGTCATGCGCTCCTGCAAGCCATGTGACACTAGAGCTATCACTCGTGACAGTCGATCGTCATTCTCCTGAAAGGCCCTCAAAATAGGGGCTTCCGAGCCGACTTGGCTGGTTTGGCGACACGCCGCAGTTCTAGTGACGCCAGAAATCCTGGGCTGTTCTGCGCTAGGGTGTGACAACAATCAATACCCTTGTCAGGAGAGTCGAGCGATGTCGCTAAGCAGCGACCAACTCAGCACCAGCGCCGTGGCCACCGCGGCCGGTCTGAGCGAGTCATGGGCCTGGAAGGCACGCAACCAGGGGGTTCTGCACGAACCCCACTTCGAGGACGCCGTCGTTGCGCTGCGCGTCTACGCGTTCGTCTCCCAGATCGTCTGGCCTGGCACGCGCCGCCCCCGCAGTGCCCGTCAAGACCTTGAGCTGTGGCAGTCCTCCGCCGTCGAGGCCGCGCGACAGGCCGTGTCCGACACCAAGACGACCCCGGAGACGGTCCTTTGGGTCCTGGAGGACTCGGTCCATCTGGTCACCACGCCCGCCGAGCGCGCCGCGTTCGACCTCGCGCATCTCAGCGGACGCGTCGCCATGCGGATTCCCATCGGCATGTGGGTCGCCGAACTGCCCGATGCCATAACGCAGCTCAAAGCCCGCCGACGCCGCGCCTCGGGCCGTAAGAACGCCGCCTGACCAGGCCGCCGCAAGGCGCACACATCCTCGGGGTGCTTGCTGCCGTTCTCCCTAGGGCAGCAGCAAGCACCCCGCCACGGTCCCTACGCGCCCAGACATCCGGCGTACGGCGCACAGCAAAACAGCCCGGGACCACTGATCCCGGGCCATTCGCATAGTCGAGGGGAGGCGATACCCAGCCAGAGAACTCCTAACTGAATACCTCTCTCACCGAACTCGCGATCGCCTGGCCGGGCACCGAGTCGCGGTGAGGGTTTCCCTTCCTCACTCTCGTCTGGAGCACATCATAGCTACCCACACGAGGGCTGGCTCAGTCGTGTCACAACTGACTCCTGAATCGGCTCAAACGGTCTCCCTCGCCCCTCCCGCTGACCACACGACGCGCCGCCCTCGCCACACCCTGCCCACCGGCCGACCGCACGCCGTGCGCGCCCTGGACATGCCACGCCTCGACCAGCCGCCGATCGATTGCGCACCACCTGCTGCCTTGCAGCGGGGTTGGAGGATGGCCACCCGCGCCGCCAGGAGGCACTGGTGACTTCCGTGGCGGAAGAGACGCCTGTCTCTGGTGCGCCCCATCAGCCGCACAGGAGTTCCGCGGTCCCACAGGAGCCGGAGCGTCGTCAACGCGTACGGGTGCCATGGCGGCTGGTGTCCTCCCCCTTCTACAGCGACGTCGCCCTGGCCGTCTACGTCAAGGTCAAGGCCCTCGCGCGGCGCCCCGAAGGATGCACGGCCGGCACCGCACGGCTGGCGGACTATCTGGGGATGTCGAAGGCGTCGGTCGAGCGCGGGATCGCACTGCTGCGCCGCCCGGCTCCGGACGGGGTGGTGGAACTGCCACAGAACACCCGGCGTTCACTGCCCGGCGGTTCGGGCACAACGGCGCGACGGCGGGTGCGCCCGATGTCTCCCACCGAGCGGTTCGTGTGGCTACCGGTAGCAGCAGCTGAAGATCTCACACCCCGACAACTGCGCGCGTACGCGGCCCTGATGTACGCCCAGACGCAGCAGATGCCACTGACCCTGCTAGAGCTCGCCGGGATGTTGCGCCATTCTTCGGGCCAGCGAGCCGGTCAGATGCTGACCGCGGCGGCGGCGGGGGGAGTGGTCGATGGGCTCGAGGCAGCAGGCTGGTTGACAGTGCAGCGCCGAGCCGGAGCGCAGGGCCGTCACCAGTACATCGCGCACTCGATCCCTCCCAGCGTCGCCCTTCGGCGCACCGAACCAGTGCCTGGCACACCACACGAATCGCCAGCCGATGCCTGCATCCCTCCTGTTGTTGATGAGGGATCGGGTGCACAAGTTGGTGAGGGATGGCTCGCGAATAAGGAAGACCCTAAGACTGTCCGACCTGATGACGGGGGAGCGCGTACCTCACCCGCCGTAGGCGAAACTCGGGTAGTTGGGGCCGCTGGACCGATGAGAAAAGCGCCAGACGCCTCAGCTCTCCCGCCGACAGCGGGCACTCTCGCGCTACGCGCGGGTGATCACAGCCATTCCTCCCCTCAGTCGCGCCAACACCAGAGGTCCAGCAGGGGAGGGGGACCACCTCGGTTGCCCTACGACGGGCCCCCGTTGACCTTCAGCGCCCAGATCCACGCCGTCCTGGAACCCGTGCACTGGCTGCTCAAGGGCGTGAACAACTCGTACGTCCAGCGCAAGATCGCCCGAGAGGTCGGCCGTCAGTTGCGCGATGGGATGGACCCCTCCCGCCTCCGCCACCGCCTGACCACCCGCCTCACCCAAGTCACGACCTCAGAGATCCGGGATGTCGGCCGCTGGCTCCTTGGCGTAGCTCTGCCCCGTTGGGGGTGCGGGCACCTGGACTGCGAAGCGGGGGTGATGTGGTCAACTGGCCGCCCGTGCGACGCATGTGCTCAGATCACCGCCGAGAAATCCGCATCCCGGCGGCGCGCCCAGGGGCTGGAACAACCTCTGTGCCCCGACCACGGATGTCGGCCCGGCCCGTCCGGGGCGTGCGCGCCATGCCAGCACAAGGAAGTGACGGATGGCGGAGGGACAGGGCTCCAAGCCTCTGCGTCTCGCGAAGCTTCCGGCCCGGCCCGCGGTACCTGCGGCGGCTGCGGTGCTCGCATCTTCCTCGTAGGTCGGGCTACGGAAGATGGATTGTGCAGGCTGTGCCGCGAAGAGGCCATGGACGATTTGACCGAATCCACCGATGGTGAGGAGAAACAGCGACATAGGGCGACGACGTGCGTGGGCTGCGGCGGAGTCCCCTGCGGCCGTCCGGCTCTGCTCGGCCGACCGTTCTGTGTCCGTCACCGGGCGGTGGAGCTCGCCGCGGCCTCTACGCAGGCGAGCCAACGCCCCGCTTTGTGGGGGCCCCTGTCTCCGAAGAGAAGCCAGACGGCGTAGAGGTTGCGCGAATAGGTGCGGTGGGGACGTCGATTGCGGAACGGTGACAGGTCACAGCAATCATGGAGTTGCGATGCACTGTGATCACTGAGGGGGATCTGAGCCCGCGCTGCCATCATGGTTGCCTGAACCACTCTGGGACCAATTCGCGGCGCTGCTGGCCGAGCGGCCGGTGTACCACTCGGACCATCCGCTTGGCTGCCACCGCCGGCGCATCAGCGACCGCATCCTCTTCGACAGATGCTGCAACTGCTGCGATTCGGCTGTTTTTACGAAGCGATCGCTGACACGATCTGCTCGGCCACCACAGTCCGCGGCCGCCGCGACGAGTGAATACGACTGGGCGTTTCTCCCTGGAGCCCTACGACCGGATCGTCGGCCTCGACCTCGACCAGATCTCCGTCGACGGAGCGATCACCAAGGCACCTGGCGGAGGGTAGGCCGCCGGACGCTCACCGGTCGACCGCGGCAAACAGGGACGGAAGCGCTCGGGCATGACGGATGGATACGGCATTCCGCTGGGCCGCGTCCTGGCCGGTGCCAAACGCCACGATTCTCCACTGCTTGCCCCGACTCTGAAACATTTGGAGGGTCCCGGTCCATTGCCCGACACCATCACGCGGCCTGCACGGACGCATCGCGCGCAAGGCGGAGAAGACGCCCACTCAGGCGAGTCTGCGTGGGCACGTCAATCGCACTCACGCGTGGCAGAACGCCTTTCACCGTCTCGCCCGGAGCTACGAGCGTCGCGTCACTGTCATTGATGCCTTCTTCGACCTCGCCGCCACACTCATCACGATGCGTGGCCTGATCCGGCGGTCCTGGACAACTCTCCGCTGGGACGAACGCCCCAACCGCCGACCGTGATCCTTCGGCCCCGCTCCGGTCACATCGCCAGATCGGCGGCTCGGCGGCTCGGCGGCTCGGAAAGGAGCAAGGAGAGCCGATGGTCATGGTGGGCATGGTCAGCCGAGCTGTCGCGACGGCGTCCTGGAGCTGCTGCGCCACTGGTGGGTAGGGCGGTGTACGCGTGGACCAAGGCCGCGCGGACGTATGTCGTCGGGTACGCCTCGCCCGAGCGTCCCCGAGTCGACGAAGAAGTCGATGTACGGGGCTTCGCTGCCGGCCAGGACGGACTCGGCGAGGCCAGGGGCGGCATGGAAGCCGAACCACCACGGGGGCCGTCCGCGAAGACGTGTTCTGCTCCTGGCAGGCGGCCGAGCAGAGCCCTCATCACGACCAGGCGCCGGACGCGGCGGGACCTCGCCGGTGCAGCTGCGTCCGCCTTCCGGGCGGACGGCAGGTTTATTCACATCTTCTGTGAGACGCCGGATGCCCGGTCTCTCGCAGAAGATGCTGTCCGTGACACTGCGAAGCCTCACCCGCGACGGGCTGGTGTCGCGCCGGGTCCAACCGACCGTGCCGCCACGAGTCTTGTACCGACTCACCGGCCTCGGGTTGTCTCTGGAAGTCGCGCTCGCGGGGCTGCGGACCTGGGCCGGGGGAGGACACGGCCGAGGTCGGCCGCGCCAACGTAGCCGCCGACCAAGAGGTCGATGAGTGATAGGCAGGCCGGTTTCGCGCTCAGTACTGGTGCCTCGGGTACTCGCTTGAAGGCGTCGGCCGCCGTCCGGACCTCTACCGTCACGGCAGCCGAGATCTGGCACGGACGGTCCTCAGACCCCAACCTGCAGGAACGCTGGCGGCGCATCTGCCGCAAAGCCGCCTTCGCAAGCCAGCAACGCCCACGCCAGACGCTGCATCCGGGGAGACCAACACCATCAACTCGCCTATTACGGCCCCGGAATGGCACACCCTTCGAGGAACCCGGTACTAGCTGGGTAGACGTACTCGCCCATCGACGATGCCGCGGGCAACAAGCATGATCGGTTGGCCGTGGGCAAAAGCGTAAGCGCGGATCCGCACCAATGCGTTAGGCAGGGGCAGCCCCAGCTGTTCACTGACCATCCCAGTCGCCTGGTGAACCACCGCGCGGCGTAGATCGCCGAACGGGGAATACCGCTGGGTGCGGCCGCCCTCATTGGCCGGTGCTTCATACGCCAGGACGAACAAGGCAAGCGCATCGGAGATAGTAAAGCCGTATGAGACCGCCTCTTTCCTTATCGGTCCGGCCGTGCCCCGGTGCCCCACCAGCGTCCCGAGGCGGATTGTACCGAGCCTCAGCGGAAAGGCGAACACCGCCCGCACACCTTGCGCCGACGCCTCAGACGCAAACACCGGCCATCTCATGCCAGGATCCTGCTGCAGATCGCCGACCAGGTACAGAGCACCATTCTCCGCAGAGTCCACTCCCGGCCCTTCACCCAGAGTGAACTGCAAGTCGTCCAGGCGGGCGCTCTTTTCATCGCTGAAGCACACCAACTCAGTGAGGCCCCGGCCCAACGAAACTGCTGCACCGTCCACATCGAGCAGGGCAGCGCAACGCTGCAACCATTCAGGCGACGGACCTGGACCTTCCGGCCCCAAAGGGGCCATGAAGTCGGTCACGGTGAAATTAGACATCAGGCGTCACCCCGGACACACCTGAAAATCGCCTTCTCCCACCCGACGGAAACATACTGGCCAGCGCGGGAAATACGCATTTGGCGACTGCCGAGGGTGAGCATCCTGAGGCCTGTTCACGCAGTCCGTCCCACCCGCCCCGGCGAGGCGTAAGGGTCGAGTGAATGCCGCAGAGGCGCACTGCGGTGTAGGTAGCGACGAGAGTGCAGGCAAGAGTGTCGGCATCTGACCGCCGTCGCATGCTGAGTTGAATACGAGAGGGAGGGCGTGTTCCCGAAGTTCCCGTGTTCCCGCAACTTCGCGAAGGAAGGCGTGCGGGGCTCTCCTCCCGCGTGGAGTACGAGCACGCCTGAGGCGAACAGATCCGCTGCAAAGCAGGGGTGTCGCGGGTGGCTTCGTCTTTGGTGGGGAAGGTAGCTGGTGGCCGGGGCGGGCCCCGCCTTGGGGGCGCCCCTGCGTGCACTTGATGCCCAGTCAGGCAAATGAGACGTTTCAATTTCTCAGCTTCCCTTGGTGGAGCAGATGGACGATCAGGATCTGAACATGGTGGCGCCGATGGCCGCGAGGGGCATCCGCCGTGGTTGCAATGGTCCGTAGCCTTGGCTCGTCTCGTCGAAGTTCGGGATTGCCGAGCCAGTGCACTCCTCAAGGTCCAGTGATTGGCAGCCTCTTTTTTTGCCTATGGCGACGCGCTGCCGTAGGGCAGTGAAAAGGGAATAGTTTATTCCAGATGTGGTCAGCACGGTTCAGTCAAAGCCTAGCCCCGCATGAACATATATTCGAATATGGAAGCGGTTGTTGACTCAAATTCAGAAGCCCCCTAGAGATGGATCACATCCTCTATTCTCTGCTTGAATGAAGAGTTAACGGGCGTGGGGTACGGCTGGGGAACCTCAATGGCCAGGAAACCTGTTTAATGCGTTTAAGACCCAGCGCCGCAGAACCGGGTGACACCTGCTCTTTGTTGAGGGAGGAGGGCTGAACTCACGGGCAATGCAGCCTGCTGGTCGTCTCGCGCCGGCAACCGGCAGGCGCCGTTTACGCGGCAGGCCCGCGGATTGAGCGGGCGGCCTCTGACTTGGTTCGTACATGGCATTTCACCCATGCAGATCGGATCCCGTAGGCACCGTTCCAGCGAGCGTTGGACACTGTTCCGTCCCGTGCGGTTGGGGCACATCTCCTGTGCTGGCGTCAGGCGACAGGCTCCGACGAAGCGGGGGAGTGCAACGCCATACGTGGCGGCTCCCAGTGGGGGAAGCGCTGGTAGATCGGCTGCCATCGGCGCTCCCCGCCGGGACAGCGACTCAACGGCAGCGACTGGGCCGGCTCACGGTCGCTCCGCGTCAGGCGGGCAAGTTTGCAGGTCAGGCTGCGCCTCAACGAAACCGGAGCGACTCAAGCGACTGTGGCTTGCCATATATGAAGACATTCCCGGGGTGTGCGTGTGCGTCATATACAGAGAAGCTCAGTCGCTTGAGTCGCTGTTGCGTCGCCCCTGGCCCTGTGACCTGCAGCTTGTCGATGACTGTCCGACAGCGACCAAAGGGTCTCCCGTCGCTGTCTTATCGACGGCTCAGTCGCTGTGTGGCGACCGACGGCACGTCCAGCGCTATTCTCCCCGGATGCACACTCCAGCCCCAAGGGTTCGCTAATCTATACCCGTCATTGAGTCGCTTCAGTCGCTGATGGGGGGGACCGCATGGCTCCTGAGCTGCGGCCTTCGTGCAGCGAATCAACCGAGAGAGCCCCTGGTTCGTTAACCGCTGCGCCGCTGCTGGCCACTGCCAAGTGGTGTGCGGGCAACGGATGGCCTGTCCATCCGCTGGCCCCGGGCCGCAAGACCCCTGCGGGGAACTGTGAAGCGTGCCGTCAGCACGGCCACTCCAGCACCGGGTGCGCCTGTCTCGTCCAGGGTCGCTGGTGTCACGGTTTCCGCGCCGCTACCCTTAACCCTGACCGCATTGACCAGTGGTGGGGTAATAATCCCGACTTCGGCGTCGGAGTCGCCTGCGGCCCTGCAGGACTCGTGATCATCGACATTGACGTGCACCACCTGCCCCTGCCAGCTCGGGACCGAGTCTTGCCTGGAATCAATATCGCCGACCGCGTCGATCTCACAGGGCTGTCCAATGGCTTCCACACTCTTGCAGTCCTGGCTGCCCTGCGAGACGCCGCCAGCCCGGCTGACGATGAAACGACTCTGCGCGTGCGCACCCCGTCCGGAGGGCTCCATGTGTGGTACCGCACCCAAGGCGGCCAGCGATGGCAGTGTTCCACTGGCTCCAGCCCCAACCGGGCTCTTGCCTGGCAGGTTGATGTCCGCGCGCACGGGGGCTACATCGTCGCCCCCGGCACCGTCACCGATGCTGGCACCTACACCCCGCTCAGCGGCACCCGAGAGCCGGCACCCCTGCCCGACTGGTTAGCCGGGGAATTAGGGCGAACCGGCCATATTCCTTCCCTCCACACCCCTGTTCCGCGCCCGGTACCACCCCGCGCCCGACAGGCAGTTGTCGCCGCCGGGGGCGGCGGAAACGCTGCCTCACGGGCTCTTGCCATGGTCCTGGCAGACGTTGCCGACTGCTCTGCTATGCCAGAGGGGGCAGCCTTCTCGGAGAAGCTCAACCGCGCCGCGTATACCGCTGGAGGCCTCGTCGCCGCGGGGCACATGACCGAGGCCGAGGCAGAACAAGTCCTCAAGGCGTCCGCTGATCTCGCACGCCCCGGGCAGGAACGCCGGTCCCACTCGATCATCAGCAGCGGCATGAGCGCTGGATCCCTGCGCCCCCTCTTCCTTGGAAGCCGCACATGACCCTCAACGGGAACGATGACATCCTTCTCGGATTCGATCCCCGAGCTGTGGCGGCGCAGATCCTGGATCAGACATCTGCCCCCCCGCAAGAAAGGGTGCCCGCCTCTTCAGGGACAGTCACGTCAGGCGGACTGCTCCCAGACACCCTCACTGATCGCGGCAACGCCAAGCTCTTCGTCAAGCTCTACGCCAACGACTACCGGCATGTGCCCGGTCTTGGCTGGTACCGCTGGGACAGTGCACGCTGGCAGATCGACGAGGATGACACCGTCCTGTGGGCCGCCGGAGACCTGGCAGAGAGCATCGCCACCACCGATCCCCGCGGACTCCACACCACGACCGCGTTACAGCAACACCGGCGCCGAGCGCTCAGCACCAGCGGCATGAACGCCATGCTGACCCAAGCCAAGTCCGCCCCTGGCATGGTCCTCAACGCCTCACTGCTCGACGCCGACCCGTACGCCCTCTGTACGCCCTCGGGCATCGTCGACTTGCGAACTGGCCTGGTCCGAACCCCGGACCCGAACAAGGACTTCCACTCCCACTCCACCTCGGCCGGGCCACAGTCCATGCCCACCCCGCGGTGGAGCCGGTTCCTCACCGACACCTTCGGCGACGGACCCGAAGACGCGGCAATGATCGACTTCCTGCACGTCCTCCTCGGGTACTCCATCACGGGCGACGTCGGCGGCCAGGTCATGCCCTTCCTGTTCGGCTCGGGCAAGAACGGCAAGTCCGTCCTTCTGGACGTTCTCATGAAACTGCTGGGGGACTACGCCGATGCCGCCCCACCGGGCTTCCTCATGGCGCGCCCCTATGAAGGCCACCCCACAGACCTGGCCGAACTCCATGGCCGCCGAGTCATCGTGTGCAGCGAGGTCAAACCGGGAGACAAGTTCGATGAAGCCCGCGTCAAACTGCTCACCGGCGGAGACCGCATCAAGGCCCGCCGGATGCGACAGGACTTCTTCAGCTTCGCGCCCACGCACCATCTCTGGCTGCTCGGCAACCACCGGCCCGAGGTCGGCACCGGCGGCTTCGCGTTCTGGCGCCGCATGCGCCTCATCCCCTTCGAACGCGTCGTCTCCGACAACCGTAAGATCGACAACCTGGCGGACATCCTCGTCACAGAGGAAGGCCCAGGCATCCTTAACTGGCTCATCGACGGCGCGCGCCGCTACCTCGGCGGGGACAAGGACCTCACCGGCCCTGAACGGGTGCGCATCGCCACCAACGCCTATGCGGAAACGGAAGACCACACGGGCCGCTTCCTCAGCGAATGCTGCACCCTTCACCCCGCCCACCGCGAGGAACAGGCGCACCTCTACGCCGTGTACCGGTCCTGGTGTCAGAATGAAGGTGCGCCCGCAATTTCATCCCGAGCCTTCGCTGCCCGGGTCCGTGATGTGGTTGGACTCACCTCGCCCAAGGAGATGATCCTGTCCAATCAGCGGAAGTATTACCCTGGGATCGGCTTGCTTGCCGACGAGGAGAGAGCATGAGCGCCCTCATCGCAGAGGACGAGATCAGCCACGAGGCCGAACTCGTCTGGCTTGAGGACACCACCGAACTGGACTACGTCCGGCAGAGCCTCGACCGGCTCCCCAACCGCCGAAGCCGTCCCCCATACCACCGCGACGGCCGCATGGTTGGCTACGCCTTGCTCGCGCCGGCAGCGAAACCTTCTCGTTCGTCGGGAACTTTCCGCCGACGGGTGTTTTGGCTCCTGCCACACGATCGAGACGCCGAGCCCCAAGGTCTTTACTCCACGGGAGCACCGGCCGAGGCTGTCGACCCACGCACCCTGGCCCCCGGCCGCAAGGGCTGCAAGACGGAACGGTCCGAAGGCGGCCCGCTCTCCTCCGCGATGCGGGAATTGGGCATAACCCTTCCCCACTAGCCCAGGCCCCGACGGCGCGTGAGGGGGCCCGCAGCGTAGCCGCGGGACCTGACCGTGCAGCTCGCTCGGCACCAAAGGACTGACGGATGCAGACCTTCAGGTATTCAACCTGACAGCGCCTTTTGGACGCTGTGCCACAGAGCCTGGCCGTCGCCGAAGAACGGCATCAGAAACACGATGTGCATGAGGTGCCACCAGGCCAAGGACCGGTCGAGGCCGGAGATCCACAAAAGCGCGCCAACTGTGACGCAGGCCCCCGGCCCGGCCAGGGCTACCACCGCCGTTTGCCCTGCGGTCATGGTCCCCTGAGGGATCACCGACGTACGCCACACGGTCCGCTCGATCGCTATGTGTGTGACCGTGCGGATCCTTTTGAGGACGAGCACATGAGCCGACTCGTGCAGCGCAAACGAGGCAATCAGGCCCATGGCGGCTGGTTTGATCAGCAGCATCCATGTCAGAGAGGCCGGGACCGGGTCACCGGAGTGCGCCATCCAGACCAGCGCCGTCGCCAGAAGGACACCGGCGAACGCCAGCAGCGGCCACACCTGTACGACTACTGACCAGACGACCCTATGGACCTTCAGGTCAGCTGCTGGATGCGTTGAGGAGCCGCTCACGACGTTGTTTCAATCCCCGGTATATGGCCTGGATCATCGTCAGGACAGCGGTAAGCACGAGGAACAGGACGATGAGCGGGGCAGGGTTCTCGACGCCCGCGCTGATGGCCAGAGCCCCGTTGTCCTTCTCTACCGTCTCGAAGACCAACGATCCGAAGAACGCCTGGCGTGCGACGGCCTTATCGGCTCCGGTGGAGAAGATGAGGGTCAGGAGGGACACCGTTACGGTGACCAGCGTCAGCAGTGCGGCCCCGATGACGGACTTCACTACCGACCGTGCCTGGAACATGCTGTCTCCTCGACTCACTCGTGCGGATTCCTTGCACCGCGTACCAGACGAACGCGACGACAGCTCCGGGAAGGCAGCCCACCGCCGCCCAGGGCGGGAGGCTGAGCAGGCCCAGCCCGATCACTGCCACGCTCGCGACGATGAGGACTACCGACAGCCCCAGGAACACAGAGAGAGGGTTGTCCCGCTCCGCCGGGAACACGATGCTGATGCACGTACTCACGACCGCTCCGCCCAGGCAGGATGCCAAAGCCACCCCGCTGGACAGGAGCCGGCCCGGGTCGATGCCCACCGCGATCGCGAGGGCGGGCACGGCGAACACGACGAGCAGGACCAACTGCGCCCTGATGAGCCGCGTATAGATCCGCCAAGCCGACTCCTGTGTGCCCGGCAGCGCACGCAGCTTCTGGGTGGCGGTGAAATGGTAGAGGCCGGCGAAGGACAGGACGGAGAGGCCCCACAGGGGGTTCACGGAAGGTTTGGCCAGCAACAGGTAGACGAACAGGGCCAGTGCCATGGCGGCGGTCGCCACGGTCTGCGCGCTGCGCAGCAGACACCAGTCGTAGGGCCCAAGCACGCCTCGCAGCCGCACACTTCCGGGAAGCTTCAGGTAGCGGGACTGGCGTAGGTGCTGGTTGGGGGCGAGCGTGAAGGTCACGGCCAGGAGCGCGATCGACAACGCCGTCGTGGCGGCCACAGCTGTCCAGGGCCCGTATTCGTTCCAGGCCCAGGACGTGGACGTGACCCACGTGTAGTCGGTCCGCTGGCCCAGGTACGCGCCGGAGAGGCCCTGGATCATCGAGGTCATCTGCACGCTGTAGTACGCCAGCACCGCGAACAGGGCCAGTACGTTGAGCAGGCCGGCCATGCCGCTGAGCCCGATCAGCATCCACAGCCGGGTCAGCAGCTGATACAGGGCGGACAGCGCCAGGTAGGCCAGGGCGGCGGGCAGGACGATCGAGGCGGTGATGTAGCCGACCGCGGACGGGCCGAGGAGGACCAGCGCGCTCACGGCCAGGGAGAACAGGCCGACGGCGGCCACGATGGCGGTCATCGCGGCTTCGTACATGAGAAACGCCGTCGTGCGTTCCCGGTTGGTGACCGGCAGCTGGTAGCTGAGCTGGAGCATCCCTTCGGCATTGATGAACAACACCTTCACCAACAGGAACGCGATCTGTACCCACAGCAGAAGGGACACCGTCGAGGCGTCGAACAGCAGCCGCCACACGGCCGCTTGGCCCGCCAGGGGACGCAGGAACAGGTAGGAGGCGGTGCACATGGCGCCCAGGAGCAAAACGGCCGCCACGGCCACGAACACCCGGACCGAAAAGGACTTCAGAGCTCCAGCCCGCAGCACCCGGCGGCGGAAGAAGACGAGGAGCATCCGGGCCAGGGCCGCAGATTGTCTCAGCCGCACCGCCGTCACCACTGGGACGCTTCGAGATAGTCGTACACCATGGCGGCCAGTGATCCGAACTCTTTGACCAGGTCCTTCGTCGGCTCGTCGTACACCACGTGCCCGAGGTCAACGAAGAGTGTCCTGTCGGCCAGGCGCTCCAGCACGGCGAAATCGTGCGTGCACAGCAGGATCGCGCGGCCCTCGCCGCGGGCTCGGCTGAATTCCTTCTCGGCGAAGCGCAGTGCTTCCAGGTCGATGCCGTTGAGAGTCTCGTCAATGATGATGAGCGGCGGGCGGATGGTGAGGGCGGACACCAACTGCGTCTTCTTGCGCATGCCGTGTGAGTAGTCCTCGATGAGGTCGTCGTAGCGGCCGTCCATGGAAAACTTGCCGAACAGGCCAAGGGCCTCATTGTGGTCAACACGGAGGCCGAACAGATTGCCCACCATGGCAATGTATTCGCGGGCGGTGAGGAACTCGGGAAGATAGTCGTTGCTGGACAGATACATGGCCAGCAGCTTCGCCTCGGGCCCGGCGTGCTCATGGCCGCCGATCCTGACTGACCCGGACTGAAGGCGTACGAGATCGAAAATATTCTTGATCAGCGTGGATTTGCCGGAGCCGTTGGGCCCGACGAGACCGACGATCGTGCCCTCCTCGACCGTGAAGGACACCTCCGACAGGACGTTGACGACGCCGTCGTAGGAGTAGCTGACATTGTTGACATCCAGGAGAGACACTCTCGCGTTGTTCCTCTATCGAATCCGTTGGTCAATACGGTCCCCAGGGCGCCCGGCCAGTACCCCGGTCTCGTGGACTACCTTGCGGAAGCGGCCGTGAGATGGCTACCTGCATTCGGCGCTGACCTTCAGGCCCCAGTTGCTGAAGGACCAGCTGCCGCTGAAATTCTTGCGCTGCTGCACCACACACCAGATGACCAACCCGGCGTAGATGACGGCGCCCAGAGCGAGGATGACGGCGGTAAATATCAGGAACCAGGCGTCATAGCGTACGAGTCCCTTGTCGACCTTCGTTTTGATCGATGAAATGGCGCGTTCGGGCGCCGTGCACGCGTTCACGTACACACCGATCGACGCGTGGGTGAAAGCGTTGACAGTCTTTACCTCTGTCGTCTGGAGGGGGCTTTCGGATCCCTGTACTGGAGTTGAAGCAGGCACATCTCTCCTCTGATTGCCGCTGGCCGGGCGAAAACGTCATGCCCACGCGGCACCGATTGCCAGGGCCTGTGCGGTACGCCAGGGGTGGGCGTTGCCAGGACCCTGGCATGCACCGCGGATCCTGAAAAGGGGAAGTGAGCAGATAAGTGCTCAAGAGTGATGAGCTGTCAACTTTCGGCTATGCGAGGGATTTCGTCCTTCACGGCGGCAGCGGCGAACGACTGCCCGCCGGCACGGCGAGACCTGACCACGAACCCGCACGGAACGGATGACTAGGTCCGGACCCTGATAGCCGACCCGGAACCACGGCCGGCAGAGCGCTACCTGGGACGACAGCCATAGGCCCTGCACCAGGTAGCGCCTCAGTAACCGTGCAAAGGGGGAGGCGTAACGCGATCCAGTCGATCGGCGAACGGCTGTCGGGGTGGGAAGCACGCAGAGTGTTCAGCAGCGTGTGATGCCTGAGGACTCCCTGGCTCAGGGGTTTGACACGCCGAGGCAGACCACGGTTGGTCAACAATCCTCGTTGCGGGCACCGCGTTCGTTCACGGCAGGTGGGCATACGCCTTCCAAGATCACTTCCGCGACGTGCACCGGCGAAAGTCCAGCCCAGCGTCGGGAACACCCCCCTTGCTTCCTGATCCGCACCATTCGCTGGGCGATGGAATCGGTGTGTGCAAGTGGGCGAAGAAACGTATCGCCAAGAACACCTGCACGACACGCGCGACGGGTTCATGAAACGTGTGCCAACTGCTGCGATGTAAAGGTCTAAAGTGGTGCCGCGTCGCTCGCTGTGTCCGCCGGACGTGGGAAGCGGCATCTCGAACACGACAAAGGCCCCTAGTAGCTCCAGGCCGGCAAACCTGGAGAAACGCTACTGGGGCCAGTCGGTGCGAGAAAGTCTTTGGCGAAAGGTCTCGCACACAGCGCGAGACCGAGGTGTTGGGAAACGAGGTCTCGCTGCAATGCAGCGTACCCGCAACTGTCCCTCGGGACACAACAGACACCGCCAGGCGAGTGCCGTGTCAATCCGGCCACCGGGCGGACTCCTCCATGCCCTCCGGCATGCAGGCCCCTGCGCTCCTCTCAGTAGAGGAGTTGGATGACCTAGCCGCCCCAGGGGCTGCCCGGTACGGCCTACCAGGCCTGTAACTGCCGCCCCGGCCATCTCGCCCGATCCCCATCGGGCCAGCTGGCCAATCTGCCACCGCTCTGTCCAGGGGTGCAGTCCCCGGTCGAGCGAAGTGCCCGCCTGTAACCGGGCAAATTTTCGGTTCCCAAAGAACCCACAGAGGCCGCAAGGCCGATAGCGGGCTTTGTGTTGCCGCACAGCAATGCAAAGCGGCGAACAGAGGCAATAATGCACGACGTTTCGGCATGTCGCCATAGCGACCCGACGACACAGCGGAATGTGACCGGAACCCGGTCGGCCACGGGGCCATCACGCCGAGGTTTCACCCCGTTGGCCGATGCTGCGGACCACGAGTTAGCTACGACGGCTTCTCGACAGCTGCGCCGCGCCGATGACTTCTACGCTGCCGCCCGCTTCATGGTTGACGCCGGCCTTCACCCGAAGGCCGGCCGTACGACGATGCGTCTGGCCGACGTCTTCGCGCGACGCATGCGATGCAACAAGGACGGACACTTCGCGTTCAGCATCGAACAGACTGCGCGTGAACTCGGACTCAAACGCCGGGCGATCCTCAATCATGCCCTGTATCTGCGCGAACTGGGCCTCCTCGCGTATGTCGAGCATGGTTCGAAGACGAACGCGATCCGTACCCGGCTCGGCACGGCCTGGCAGCCGGGCAACGGCTACCGTGGCACGGCGACCATCTTTGCCGCGGTGGCACCGCGCGTGTGGGACGAGGCGATGGGCCGCCGGATCAGTGGCACTGGGTATACGTCACGCGTTGTCGGTTTCACCGACAACGGGCGGGCTCACGCGTGCAGGGAAGCCCTCTGCAAGGAGGCGAAAAAAAGAGCTTCCGCCCTAGACAGTGCGTGCACCCCTTCTGTGATGGTCCCCCAGGACCATCGCCAGTTACAGGTAGTGGGGGGTAAGAAATACACCCCGCGCAAGCGCGCGGCAGGTGCGAAGAACACCTCCCGCGGCAACACCACCAGTCGCCCGGACACTTCGCCCGCGGAGTGTGCCCAGGCCGTCGCCTTGGCCGAGCAGGTGCAGCGCGAGGTGTGGTGGCTTGGTCGCGGCTGCGCCCGCCGCCTTGGATACATGCTGAGACCGCTGCTCGCTGCCGGCTGGACGTGGCAGAGCCTCGCAGCAGAGCTGCTCACCTGGGGAGTACCCGGCTACCTGCGCGATCCCGCCGCCTACCTACGTCACGAATTCGAACGACGCCGACGGCTCGACGGTCTGGCCGTCTGTGCACCGCCAGCCCTGCCGGATGAGCGGGCCGATGACGCGGGCACTCGCTACACCGCCATACTGCGCCGGCGCGAAAAGAGCAATACCCCGGTCTGGCGCCGCTACGCCGAGGAACTCCGTCCTGAACTGCGCCGCCGCTTGGCCGAAGTCCGTCTCTCTGGCGAGGAAGAGCCCCCACGGCGGCTTGAGCGTGAGCCGCTCTTGCGTGGGAGCGACCAGGCCTTTGCTGAAAGTCTTCCGATCCAGGCGTGGGCGGATGTATCGCCACGTGACATCTACCAAGCCAGGGCTTTGGGCCTGCCCATCCCTACCGGCCGTGCCGCTCCTGAGACCGACCAGGGGTGGCTGGAACAGATGCGCGATCATCTTGAGGCTGAAAGGGCGTGTACCGCCCTGCGCGCCGAACTCAGCAATTGGGAAGCTGAACGCTCGCCGACCTGCCGAACCGCTGATGCCTGAGATCAGCCGGCGCCTGTGGGCGCGGGGCAGAGCGCACAAGGACAGGGCCTCGCTGAGCTCCCGGCAGTTGAAGCCAGTTCCCTCCAGCTCGAGGCCCAATCCACGGTCAAACACGACGCCACCCTCGAACTCCCATTTCCAGAGCGCGTTGCGCGATGTGCCAACTGGCATGAACCGGCGTGGTGTTGAAGCACGCGCCCTGAACGGTCTGCCTCAAACGCGCCTGTTCGGGCTCCAGTCGGCTGCATTACGCTCAAGGGCGGCAAACCGAAACTGTTTACTCGTCGGCAGTGAGGTCAGCCTGCTACCCCGCCTACCAATGAAGCCCGCCAGGCTGCACACATCCCTCTCGCATAGAGCTCGCACTCCGTGGGCGCCGCGAGTGCTGTGGGGCTCCGGCCTTGATCCACGTCGGACCGTTGTGGCCGACGTCTCCGCACCACCCGGCGTGGTGTCCAGGCCATCGGTTCGGAGAAGTTGGGTCGAACGTCATGTGCGGCGCGACATTCGCCGTTCGTCTATCCGTCTGGGCATACAGGCCGCTGAGAAATCTTCGGTGCCGGTGCATCCACACAGGCGCCTCGCGCGGAAATAGAGGGGTAGCTCGTCGTCAGAGGGGAGGAGGGTCGCCCGGTGATGTGCCGGCGCGCCGAGGACGAAGGCGGGGCGCCATCGGCGGTTGGCTTGGGGCGGGCCCCTGGGGGAGGGGACCGAGAGGTTCCCGTGGGCGGGTACCTGTAGTGGTGATCGGACGCAGTCTGACCGGCGCTCCAGTCCGCCACACGCAAGTCTGTTCGGCGGCGGCCGGGATTACCAACCTTCCCCTGCCCGACTGCCTGGTACCTACACCCGACCGAGCAAAAAGCCCGACCGGATGACGGTCTCTTGACCGCTCGGACATAAAACCAACTAGCAACAACCCGGTCAGTAACGCTCAGTCATGTGTATCCCGGCGTATCGATGGGGTGAAACTTGCCGCGAGATCGGCGGTTGGCGCGCTAAGGGAGGTGGAGCGCACTACGTTGATGGCTGACCAATTTTCCATCGGATCAGAGGGAGCACCAGGTGGAACCCCTCGTTCATCGTGGTCCCGATCGGCGTCCCGGCATCACCGCTGCGGAGATCGCCCAACTGTCAGGGGTGGTCACGAGGCCAACTGTTGCATCAGTGGCGGCTACTGCCCGTGTTCCGGGGCATGAAGCCCGCAGGGGTATCTCGCAGGAGAACGGGCAGCGTATGGCCGCAGCCATGTCCGTGGGCCTGCTTACGGAACGATCGGCCCGAGCCATTGCCGAAGATCCACAGGCCGTGTTGAGGGGAGCACAGGAACTCCAAGCCCTTGTCTTGGAGATCATGACGGCCCAATTGGAGGAAGTAGACCAGCAGATGCTGGCATAGCGATGAACACGGCGGAGGCCCGGGTACTCCCGCCAAGAAGCTACCGGGCCTCGCCGACAGTTGGCTGACCGAGCCGAGATGGGCTGTGCGGACATGCGTGCGCGTCAGATCACCGGATGGCTCGGTCGGCCGGGCCAATACCTCTTGAAAGTAGAGGGTACCTATGACACAGGCAGTTCACGACTTTAAACGCCTCCTTCCTTGGCCAGACGTCTCAGTCAAGGAGGGCCCCCTTGCCCTGGGTCTCACCCAGGTCAGGGCAACAGCCGGTTGGTGGTACCGACTTGATGCTGCCGAGAACTTCGGTGGCATCTGGCGGAGATCCTGCGGTCGGTTGAGTCGGGCTCTGCCCTGGTGTCCTGAAGTCCTGTCCCAGTTGACCGCGCTCGATGGCGACAGCCAGCTATGCGAGCAGTACTTCACGGTTCGGCTGCGCGGCCGCGTGGCGACGCTCTCCGCTGCAGAATTGACGCAGGGCAAAGGATGGGAGCAATTCCCCGCCATCGACCTGTGGGAATGCCTCCCCCTGAGCAGGGTGCTGGCAAGCGTCGTCTACAGCCAGGCAGTCGGCCTGAACCCGGTTTGCTTCCGAGAGGACCGGCGATGACGAGGCCACAACTGCGCGATGTAACTGCCTCATTCTCCGACGGAACGTTCAGCGACGCCGGTGCACGCGAATACCGAAGTCCCCGGCAACGCCGGTCCGACCTCGCCAACGGCCCAGCGAGCCCTCCGGCCGCTGCTGCTCTGCGCGGCCCCGCCCACCCATCGCTGCACCCGGCGGCTAAGTCGTATCAGAACGCAGATCACGCCCGCCCAGATCATCAGGCCGACCGTGACGAAAGCGGCGAGCTGCCCGGCTGGCCGGTAATCGGCTCGCCGGGCTGGTGCTACGAAGTCGATGAATGCGGAGGCGGCGCACTCCGGAAGCTTCGCCGGGGCAAGACCGAGGATTGGGAACTCATCCTGGACTGGGCGCCATATGTTTCCGAGCGGCTCGTCGTCCTCGGCGACGACGGCAAGTCTTCCGGGCGCTACTACACCATCACCATCGGAGCCGACACCCTCACTAAGAGCCTCGCGGACCTGCGAACCGCCGATGGATGGAATGACTTCAGCGACGACGCTGGAGCCGCGTCCCGGGCCATCCGCGAGGTCCTCATCAATGTCATCACGGACCAAGGCAAACGGCTGCCCCGCACCTTCGTGGTCACCCATACCGGATGGCATCAGCTTCCCGGTGCCGGCCTCACCTACGTCCACGCCGACGGGCGCACCTACCCTGCCGGCCGACCCGTCCGCATCATCGGTGCGCCGGATCCCCTCCGCCGAGCCGCTGAGCCCCTCGAAGGCACCGCAACTTTCGAGGACTGCTGCCGTGCCGTCCGCGACATCGCCAGCCATGGCTGGGCCCCCTTGATGGGTCTCGCGGTCGGTGCCCGCTCGCTCGCCCATAGTCTTCGCCCCGTGGCCGCGACCTTCATTCTCGATGCCGCCCCCAACTCCGGGAAGACTTCGGCGGCCAATACCGGCCGCAGCTTGCTGATGACTCCGCGCCCCAGTGCCTGGCCGCCTGTGCCGACCAAGGGGATGAACAGCACTGTCACCGACATTGAGTGCGCCATCGACTTCGAAGGCGACATGCCCACCTTGCTGGACGACATCCCCCTCACCCGGACGTCGTCCACGGTGGAGGTCCGCGAGATGGAGAAGAAGCTCGAACTCATCATCCGCGCCGCCGGCAACGCGACAGAGATCAAGGGCCGCCGAAACCGCGACCTTACGGCCAAGCCCGGCAATCGCATCCGGTCCATCCCCACCATCGCCGCCCAGATGCTCCCGCCGTCCATGCAGGAGTCCCTATACCGCCGGGCAGTTGTGGCCTACCTTGGGCGTGACAGCGGGGATGTCGACTGGCGCTGGTACAAAGCCGGTGGCGGCGAGAGCCTGTCCCTTCCGTTGCGCACGATCGGCGACCGGATCATCGCGCATCTACACGCTCACAGCAGCGTAGATACCTACCTCGCAGACCTCGAAGCACAGGCCCTCGACCAGTTCTTCCCCCATGTGGAGAGCCAACTGCCCCAGCGGAGCGGCACAATGGACGGCGTCGTCACCGCTGCCGCCGCCATGCTCGCCGGACTGGGACTCGTAGCCGCCGTGACCGACATGGAGATGGACGACCTCATCAGCGTCGTGGCTCCTCCACTTGCCGGCTCGCTTGCCAAACAGGCCCTGCGGATGGACGAACAGCACATCACGCAAGACGGAGTGGCCGCCGCCGTCGGCGAAGTCCTCCGCAACGCGTTCTCCCGCCGAGACGCCCACATCCGCGACAGCAAAGGGAACATCGGCCCTGTGGTCCCAGGCCATAGCGAGCAGGATCAGGGACTGCGCAGACAACGAGGCGGTGCCTGGGGAGGCCAAGGACCAGCCGCCTATTGGCTCCCGGACCGCGGCCCCGCAATCGGCATCACCAACAGCAACCTCAACATGCTGCTCAAGGCCAGTGGTGACCCCCGTGTGAACAGTTACGTGGACCGCTCGCTCCCCGACACCTTGCTGCAGGCCGGTGCAACCCTCCGCAACACTGCACAGAAGGAGCGAGTAACTTCCCATCGAGTACGCGTAGGCGCAGACAATCTCCGGCTGCTCCTAGTCAAAGCCGACCTTGTGTGGGACCTGTAGCGTCCAACCCGTCCTCCAAGACGCACGTCGGAGCCGTGAAGCGATAGAGCTGGGCCGTCCCTGCAGCTGGCCCAGCTCTGGACCAGATTGAGGCGTCGTCTTGCACCGGAATTCGGGCCAGCGTGTGCTCCTCGGGGAGTGATGGTCTCCGCTTGCCCGCCAACCGCCGGGTGCGCTGTGGCTAGGCTGCCTGACGTTCTTGGAGTTCTCGCTGCCGTCGCTCGTGCGCGACGAGGTACGGGCGCACAAGCCCAATGTCCTCACCCCGCAGCGCAGGTACGCATGGCCGACGAGGAGCGGACGTCGGCGTGGGCTGTACAGCGGTTGATCGGTGGCGGCCCGCCGCGGGCAACAGTAGTCCCAACAGTGGCTCGACGATTCGAAGAACATAGGTTGGCATGTCGACGCTCCTAAAGGGCGGTGGCGAGGTCCCCGGCACGAGCCCATGCGGTCGGGGGCTTCTCGGCATGACATCGTCATGGCGTGAGCGGCCCTTGAGTGCGCCAGCTACGGGCGAAAGTGCGTCCGCAAGTTCCGAGGCGCAGGCGTAGGACGTGTGCCTCGAGCTTCCAGCAGGGGGAGCGCGGTATCCGGTCGGCAGGAGGTCACTCAATAGGCGTAAGGGAGCCTCGATCGGAGCATTAACGCGCGTCACGTCAGCTGCCATGGGAACAGCGCTCAAGGCTATGACCTGGGATGTTCCCGTGTTCCCTTGTTCCCGCCACCTTGACAGGCGCGGTGTAAACAGAACAGTGAGATTCCGCTTGTGAAGGACTCTCCTTCACCGGTGTCCGCGGCCAGGGCTGACTTACGTCACCTGGAGCTCGTTTCGTACCTGGAGTGCGGATGCCGAGGGAGATGCAGCGCGAGCTGATACGGGAATCCAGCTTGGAAGGTAGTCAACGACAGAGGCCCTCAATCGTGGGGTCGGTGAGCGAAATCACCGCGTCGGTTGAGGGCCTCTGTCGTGTCGTCGCATGTGCTGACCAGCGCATGCGAGCTGAGGTTCGGGCGCACCCCTAACGGGAATCCGGGATCCGCGTCACCTTATGAGTCAGCTGGTCCACAAGTTGATGTAGACAGGCGAGGGCTGCGATAGGTGGAAGGCCAGCCACAGTTGCGGTGACCGCGTCGCCCAGTGCGTTCACCGCGCATAGCGTGGCATTGATCAAGGAAAAGAAAATCATGATGGTCCATGAAGACCCTTTGGTTGACCGCCCGTGCAAAGCCGATCGTAGAATTGTCAGGCAGGCGACAATCCAAGGCCCATAAATCAGCAGCGGCCACCAGTGTGCTACGCCTTGCGGTAGATCTGATGTGCCGAGGACATGGAGGGTCTCATATGAAATCAATCCTCCGAGAGAAACGACGGACATGACCATGATCACGGTGAGGGTTGTGACGCTGAGGCTGGCGAAACTTGACCATCTACCGCTGGCTCTGCGGGCCCGATGCCGTCGCTTGCGTGGACGATTTGTTACCAAGGAGCCTGCGCGTGGCTGGTGGATTGGATCTGGCTGTCGGCTATACGCGGCCGGCGGGAATAGATCCCACTTTGCCTCGATGTCCAGTTCGTGATTAATCCTCCTCAAGTCGGGAGTGCTGTCGAGGAGTTCTCCGGTTTCATGCATCAATGGGTCCCGGTGGGGGAGTGGGTGAAAGGGTACGCGTATTAGCGGGATGGCGATTTGAAGATCGATCGCAACCTTGCAGGTGAAATTTGAATGCGTCGCCCTTCGCGGCGCCTTTGCCGCCGGCGTTGGCTCAGGGAATGAAGGGGTGGCAGAATCAGGTTAGCGGCGCCGCTAACGCTCGCCGACACGAGCATCTTGCGTCAAAAGCTGTGTCTTTCCGGTCCTGTTCTCCGATGCCATGCCGGACCGCTCCCGAAACTCCAACCGTTGGCAGCGACCTGTACCACGCAGTAGCGCAGCTGCTCCCGCCGCGCGGCACCCCGATATGGGTGGGACACTTCAGCGTTCCGGCACTTGCGCCATAACACACGGAGCCCTCTCGCCGAGAAGCGATCTCCCTCACCGGCTTTCGCATAGGCGTTCTCCCATCTCGCCTCCCTCCGTGAAACGCCAGGCGCTGCGCCGCAGGGCTTCTAGCAAGGCTGGAGTGGCATGTGAACGTAGCGGTCAATGCCTGCGGGGGAGAGTAGCGCACCAGCTACGTCTACTAACTGCGGTAGCCCGCCAGGCAGTCACCGGCCTGAGGAGATCAGGAATGCCGCAGGCGAGCGAACGCATGAGGACCTGCGACAGGCTTCTGCAAACCACGTGACTGAGGGGCCTGTGAGCAGGGTAAACGCTGCATGGCGTATCGAGCATGGCTTTGACGACGTAGGGAGAGGCCCTGCTCGTGTGGCCGATACCTCGGGACGACCTCGAATTAGCGCACTGGGGGCGCAGAGTTGACGCTGAGTCGGCGAACACCGGGACGTGGCGTCGACGGCGATGCGCCACGTCACGAGCGGCTGAGTTCGTCGGCAGGTAGGGCCGTCCCGCCCGGAATACTCGGCTACGAGGATCGACGGCGAATCTGTGCGCGTCCTCGCGTGGGCCGGCTGCTCGCTCGTGGCAGGGGAACAACTCCTGATGCCGAATATCCGACAACTCTGAAAATCGCGACGGTGTGCCATTTCGGGAGAGCGGAGCCTACCGCTCCTTTCGACCCTGAATGCGGATCCTCCTCGTTCGAGGTACTGCCTATGTGATTACATTGGAATTACTGTCAGCGGTTCGCGTTACGCCTTCCCTGCTGTCACTGCGACAGTCAACCCGACTTGCGAGAGAGCGAGTTGGGGTCGAGTGCCCTGCCCCGCTAAGGTGAGCCCGGCAGGATCCCACCTTCCGTTTCGGGCCTCGTCCTGTGGCAGACCGGGTGTCACTTTCACGGATTCGCCGTGTCTGCGTGTGTGGGTAGGTCGTTAGATTGCATCCCGGGTCCTGCCTCGCTCTCACGAGGACCGACAGGACAGAGTCGAAGTGTCTTGCCCTCGCGGTACTAGACGCCTGGACCTGACCGTGCGCATCAGGAAAGCAGAGGGAAACGAATGCTGTTGACCCCCAACGACATCCGGCAGCGAAAGTTCACGACGGTACTGTTCAGGCAAGGCTATGACGAGAAAGAGGTCGATGCCTTTCTCGATGACGTCGAGGTGGAAGTGAGCAGGCTTCGCCGGAGAGTCGAGGAGCTGGAGTTCGAACTTGTCGTCACAAGACAGAGGGATCTCAACGGATATGACGACCCCCAGCTCAACTCGCCGACTGTCCCTCCCCGGAGTTTTCATGAAGATGCCGCGGGCCAGGGGGAGACACCGTCGACCGAGGACTGCTGCAGCGTAGGTGTTCTGCGCCTAGCCCAGCAAACGGCGGATCAGGCCATCGCCGAAGCTCGAGCCGACGCCAACCGAATCATTGCTGAGGCAGAGGGTCTCGCCGACAGACTCCGCCAGGAAGCCCACGCCAGCGCATACGCGATGGAGCGAAAGGCTAGCGCGCTACGTGGGTTCGAGCGTGACTGCCGGAGTCGGCTGAAGACATACCTTCAGAGCCAACTCCATCAATTGGACTACTACGAATCCTCTGAGGCGACTCCCAGTTGGCCCCGGCCGGCGGAAGCTCGAGAATCCATGGCGTGGTCTGGGCCCTTTGCGTGACCGCACCTTACTCGGGGCGGACGATGCCAGCAGGGTTCTCCAAGTACTGCTGACTCAGCATGGCTGTGACGCATCAAGACCTGGATGAGGACCAGTGCGGACACCCACACCCGGCTCTTTTCTCTCTGGGGCATGCCGTCTCCACGACCGTGCCTTGCCATGCTGCCGTGATGCGTGCACCCGATGGTGTCGGCGGCCAAACGATGGCGTGGTACGCAAACCAGCCAAACGAGCCCGGAAGAGACACCGCACCTGCAACAGACATGGCGGGCTCGTGCGAAAGGCGAAGAACCCCAAACAGGGCAATCCGGCGTGCCGATGTTGGTTAAGTATGCCTACTGTGCTACATGGCTACCAGTAAGGCGACTGCGTCGCGTATAGGAGTACGCCGTCGTAAGCAAATTGAGCATGCCTGCGCCTGTTGGATGAAAACTCTGGATGCCCACCTTGGACACCCTTACTACTTCTATGGGGCGTTAGCGTGCTACCGATGGCTACTTGGACTCTCTCGTATTTCACCGACGACTGCCAGCACAACCATGGGATCGAGTGCGCCTTGTTCGGCTCAGCTTTTAGCTGAGGAGCAAGCCGCACTCCTTGAGCGTCAGCACCAACATTTTAGTGACCCCTCACACTGCGAGTACACGCTCGGCGTTTATGACGTCTTGGCCTGGGCCTGTGGGCACAGCGATTCCCCGCCGTGCGCCCGTACACTCAAGCATGCGCATGCCAATGATCTAGATCCATGTAAGTGATCGGTGCGCTGCGAGAACAGCGAGGATTTCTCAGCGGTATAGGTCCAGAGGGCTGAGCCAACGTCGCTCGTCTTCTTCCTCGGCTAAGAGACGCGCGTGATACATGCGTTCAGTGACCCCGTAGGCCTGGGCGATGGTTCTCCTGGGGAGCCCGGAATCCCGGGCGATGGCGAGTTCAACGACGCTGATCAGCTTCCGGGCAGCCCACAGTTCCGCACTCCGCTCCTGAACGATGGCAGCAACTGGAGTACTGCCACCGAACATGCATTCCCGGTGCCCGAGCGTAATGTGGCCGAGCTCGTGACAGAGTGCAGAGCGCCTTTGCGCACTACTGAGCCCAAGAGTGCAGTAGACCTTGCGGTGTTCAGCATCCCAGGCGGCGATCGTGTCCTGGAGATTGAGGTAGTAAATGGGGATCCCCATTTGCTCAATCTCGGCTTCGGGGTCGAACGCACTCACGTGGCACGCAACCTTTCTTGCGGAGTGCTGGCCAAGAGAGGCTCATCTCACATATGCAGTTAATCCGCAAACCGAGTGACGGGAGGATTGGCGCGCGGGCGGTTCGCCCGGATTGCCCATTCCGTGCGCTCGGCGGGTCGACACGCCTTGACCTCGTGTGAAGAGGCTGTCGCTCCCCGGCCTAGCCCGTGCGCGGTACCGCATTCGGCAGTCTCGCCGATGCAGGCGACGGCCAAGTCAGGTGCTGCCACGGGTGAGCCTGTTGTGTGTAGCAAGTATGGCTCTGCACATCGCCTTGCCGAGACCGACGCGAGCGCGCACGGCACGCGCCTTGGCACCTACGTTTCGGGGTCGTGCGCCGAGCTCGGCGCCGGGCCAGGATTCACTCTGGTCCCCCGGGCGGTGGACGGTCAGCAGACGTTCCGTTCTCAGCTGCCCTGCAGACTCGCCCAGGACTGCGAGATCCTGCGCCACGCGTGAGGCGGCGCCGGAACTGACCGCCGGTAACACTCTCACCCAGACTTCACGGCTGAGGAACCCGCCCGGGTTCGGCGCACATGACTCCGCACGGAGTGGCGGCGTGGAGGCAACATGCCGGGCAGGGGCAGGAGTTCCACCGTCGGGGCGTCAAGGCGGTAGTCGCTGTGCCAGCCATCAAGGCGGCGAATTGCCACCGGGTTCGAGTGGTCGGTCACCTGAACCGCGGGGGGCCTCGGAGACCGATTGGCGTCCCGGGTCGGCACCAGGATCGGTCGAGGGGATCGCCAACCAGCGGAATACCAACATGCGGTAGGAGAATTTCTGGCAACGGCGCGCCCCTAGCTGAGCTAGATCGGCAGGGCGCCGTGAGCCGCGCGCCTGTGTCAGGGAACGCTGCCGTCAGGCAACGGGCCAGGGCTGCGCGTGCTGGAAGCGGGACCGTCATGCTCGGCAGGGCGGCAGGGTCCAGGCCGTCCTGTCGAGCAGCACCCCGGTGGGTGGCTGAGCGAAGGCAAAGGGAGAGTTCCGTCCGGCTGCGCACCCGTCAGAGCGCAGCGTGGCCCTCTGTTTGCCATCGAGTCTGCGTCAAGTCGCATTCACGCCAGAGTGGTCGTAGCGGGCGCGGGAGACCTCGTGTGCAATGTCGGGAAAGGCGCGTCGAAAGCTCGTGTTCGGCAGGCCGAAATGACGGGCAAGAGCCAGGGTGCTGGGTCGTCGGCCGCTGGCGCGGGCTCGGTCTTGTTGTTGGCGCAGAGCTTCGCGCACTTGTTGCTCAGTCGGATAATGGGAAGGTTTCACCTTGATTCCCTTTCTGGATTGGACAGGCAGCGACATGAAATAGAAATGCATCAATTGACGTGCATGGCCATCCTGTTGCGCCGGTGTGCCCGTGAAAGCAGATGAGTTCTTCAAGACCATTGGGGGTTCTGCAGGAACACGGGACGGGCAGCGTGCATGTCCGGTCGCACAACGCCGCCCCAGTGGCCCAGGTCTCTCGATGGCAGGCTGCAGTCGTCAAACGCGTTGTGGGGCTTGGGCTGGCGGAGCAGCACGCCCACAGGGGCTCGTCATGAGTCACGACAGGCTGGGTTGAGCAAGCCGAGAGTCATCTCGCTTTTCTTGTTCTAGCCTGCACGGCCAGGTGTATCGACACCGTGGAGCTCCTTGAAGGACTGGAGACCAGGTCCGCTTCGGATCGCATCGCTGCTGTAGAGGGCGAAACTGGAGTGCATGTTTCCGGATTCAGTCGGCATGGGCTGTTCTAGGCAGAGGCTGCACTGAACAAGTATTCGAGTTGAAGGGCTCGCCTCTTGACTCAAATTCAAAACTCCTCGGGAGTGATCAGTATCTCCATTTGCTGGTGGAGTGAAAACTTAACGGTGGGGTGCTAGGGGTGGGGGAGTGTAACCGGCTAGCGAACCTGTTTAATGCGTTTAATCGTCGGTTGCCGACGTGATTGCCGATCCGCTTCTGCACTTCGTTCGCGAAGGTAGAAGCATGTGCTCGGGGATATGGCAAGGGTCGAGTTTTCAGATACTGATAGAGAAAGACTCTGTTCCTGGCCGTGCTCGAGGGGGTCGCCAATCTCGAGCGAACGCGGCTTGAGCAGGGCCGTAGCCACATCAGGTCTGGGGGCGCAGCAATCTAGCGGCCGGATTGGACGTGCGGGCGAAGCGCGCGAGGGGGCTTCTCGCGGTGGCCGGCATGTACCCCGGAGCTGACAACGAGTCAGCAAGGTTATCCCGTTGTCAGGGAGACCAGTTCAGCTGCTTGAGCTTGGCTGAATATGTGGCTGGTGGGCTCTGTGCCACGCGGGTGACGGGAGGTGTGAGCTCGTGGCATCGTCCCGGGGGCCAGGGGCCAGGGACATGTGGCGCGGCAGCCGGCGATGGCGAGGGCGCCTTTGGAAGGGAGCCTGCCCTGTGCGCATGCGCGTACATAGAGGCGCCGAGGCCTCCTACCGTGCTGGAAGGTCAACAACTTCCAGATGTATCTGAGGCGAGTACCGCGGGCTGGTCAGGCGGTTTCGGTCGACCGGACGGACGTGCCCCATGTTCCCGGGCTCAGGGGGCGCTCGGCAGAGGCAGTCGGATTGCTCATCCGAGTGCACGGCACTGGGGCCGAGGGGGCGTCATCGGCGCCGAGGGCGATCAAGCCCCGATGGCAGCCAGGAATCCAGGGCGGAGCATGCTCCTGGCCCCTGTGCGACGCGGCTGAGCGAACTCGGGCAGGACCACACTGGCTTGGCGGACTGAACGCTCGGTCTAGTCGATCACCCGTAAGGAAACGATACGAAGATGGTCTTTCCGTTTCCGATGGGGACGGGCTCGACGGTCACCATGCCGCTGTGCCGACTAGCCAGCTCGAAGATGGTCTGCAGACCGGAGCCCATGGTCTCTCCTGTGAGGCTGGGGAAGCTCGGGTGGGTGTCGGCCACGGCGACGGTTAAGCAGCTCCCGGTGACCGTGAGCTTGACGCCGATCGCGGGCGAACGGTCTGCGGCGTGGCGGACCGCGTTCGAGACCAGCTCGCTGACGCTCAGCAGCATCGCGTCCGCAATGGGGCTACCAGGAATGACTCCGAATGCAGTCAGGGCGAGTGCTGTGGTGTAGCGCACGAGCCGGACTGACTCAGGTACGGCCGGAACTGTCTGGTCGTGCCACTGATGAGATGTACGTACAACCATTCGAGTTCCTCGCGGTGAAAGATTGAAAGTGCCGCTCGCTGCCCAGGGGGGGGCATGAAACGCCTAGGCCGGCATGCAGTCGCCTGTGCCCCTGGTGTGCACGGCTGGGTACTGGGGATCGATGCGAACCCACAGTAATGGAATCATAACAACGTGCTGGCCACGCCTGTGCTCGAAATAAGCTCATTTGGCCACTACTTAGTCAAATACCTTGTGATTTACGTGCCTGTTCAGTTGCTCGAATTGAGGCTCAATCAGCATCGCGGCCTCCCGCAGGCCAGAGGCCCCCCGGTCGAGCTGGCCCTTCCGGTGTTCTAGTGAAGCGTCAACCCGTTGGCATGGCTGCGCCTGTTGGGTGGATCGGCGGCCAGAGCGCGCTGTGAGACTTGATATCTGAAGGTCTATGGTGAACTGTGTCTATTGATCAAGAATATGGGTTATGTCTCATCTATCCGAATAGCAGACGCTAACACTGGGTTTGATGGGGTGTTTGCTGAACTTGCCCACGGCTTCTCGCCCGCCTTGCCCAGGGCGGCCGCCGTGTCGGTGGAGGGCACGATTGGTTTCTCATGGGCGGGGCCAGGACGCGGGCAGGCTGGGACGGATATAGACCAACTTCCGGACCGCGCAGCGGTTGCGGCTATGAGTGGAAGGAGCCCGCAGTGCAGTGGAATTTACGGATGAAGGCGGCAGAGGCCGGGATCTGGCAAGCCAGCACGATGCGCTGCCGACTGGCCGAAGCCGGACTGAAGATCAGTACGGGCAAGATGTCAATGCTCTGGTCCAAGACCCCGACCACTATCCGACTGGATGATCTGGAGGTGTTGTGCGCGGTCTTGGCCTGCACCCCGAGCGACCTACTGCTGTCGACTCGGAACGAGACCCCCAGGGAGGAACGGCCATCGGCCGCGGCTTCGAGTGATACCCCGGGCACTCCGAGAGACGCCGTACCAGCCGCTGGCCAACTTCGCTCCAGGCACCCGCTATCCGCACCCCCGTCGCCGTTTGGTGCATCGCATGCCGCGCCGTCCCGAAGGCCACGTTAAACGCCGCCCGAAGCGGGCGCGGATGGTTGCGGGCCGCTGGGAGACTTGCCCACCCGTCGACCCCGCCGTGCCGCGCCCTCACTCAGTCGGCAGTGGTCACCAACGCACGCAGCTTCGCTGACCTGGCGGTGACCCAGGTGGTCATTCGTCGGCTACGCGGCCGTCTGGGCGGTAGGCGTTGTACAGGTGCTTTGGCAGCGCGGTATCCCGGCGCAATGCCTTGAACAGGGCCTTCGCCTGCTTCTTGACGGTTACGTACCGACCCCAGTGATCAGGGTCCTCAACGCTGGGGACGGTGACGGCGCGTACCCGGTTGGGAGGAATCATTCGCGCCGTGTTCACGAGGGAATACAGCTCAGCCGGAGAGTCGAGTCCTGGGTCTGCCACCAGGCTTGAGGTGACCGCGTCCAGCACCGGGTAAAGCCGTGTCGGATTGTAGAGCGTTCCGGTGGAGTTGATCTTGGATAGCAGCTGATGCATGAACTGCTTCTGCCGTTCGACGCGTTGGAGATCGCTGCCATCGCTGACTCCGAGCCGGGCACGGACGAAGGTGAGAGCCTCCTTTCCATTCACCGTCTGCCGTCCTGGCTGGAGTGTGATGCCGTACTGGGACTGGCGTACCCGCTCCGCCACATCGACCTCTACGCCGCCGACCGCGTCCACGACTTTGATGAAGCCGGAGAAGTCGGCCACGAGGTGGTGGTCGATCCGGATGCCCGTGAGGTTTTCAAATGTGCGGATCGAGCAGGCCGCTCCGCCGAACTGGTACGCCCAGTTGAACTGCGCGTGCTGTGCGCGGCTGCGGCCCCCCTCCGGTCGCAGGCAGGCAGGGATATCCACCATGAGGTCGCGCGGCACGCTCGTCATAGAGGCGCTGCGCCGGTTGGCAGCCAGATGCAGCAAGATCGTCGTATCCGCTCGTGTGCTGCCCCAGTCGGCTTCACTGTCAGTGCCGAGCAGCAGGATGTTCTGGGCCTTGCCTGCTACCACCGTAGGCCGTGCACCATGATCGGCGTCGAGCGCGCGCTGAGTCGCCTCATCGGTGCGGGTGTTGCTGTCGAGTTGTGCATAGATTAACCAGCTGATGGCCACCGCGATCAAGAGAATCAGTGCTGTCGCAATAGCGAAGATCTTGAGGATGCGTGAAACGGGGAGCCCTTTCGCTCCGCGTGCGAACCGGTCGGCCATCGAACTCTTGGCCACGGAGCTCTCCTTTTCGATTGAATGGCGAGTGTCTTCCCTAAACGACCGTGGCGGCGCCAGGGCCGAGCCACGGGATCCGCAGCGGTCTATTCGTTTGCTCGGCCCTCCGGTTGAACTCGGTCCAACGTGTCCGGGTAACCCGGTGCTGCTGCACCAGAGGGATCCACCGTCGCCAAGGCCGTTGGATAGTCTGCAGCCCTCTCGCTGTCGCTTCGGACGAAGGGACGGATCCGCTCGATCCACTCCACTGCGGCATCTTCTGCTCTGGTGGCCTTCCAGTAGCACCGAATGCATAGGTGGCTGTCGGCGCATACAGCTGCCAAATAAGCCCGATTCGAGGCTCTGATGGCCCACTGCCCCAGGAAAGAATCGTTGTAGGCGAGTGTTGAGGTGATGTAAGCGGAGAGAGCGGTGTCGGTGTAGGCCTCAGCGGCCCCACGTGGTTCCTGTTCTTCTTTTGCCGCAGATAATGAAGTGCCGGCCCGTTCCACCGCGGCGGCCATCCGCTCGCTCTCTTGGCCTGCGGCTGCGCTTTCGGCGCGCGACTGCGCTGACCGTGCCAGTTCGACGAAAGCCTCAGCGTCGATCGACGAGCGCAGCGACATAGGGGAGGCTGACCTCCCTGCGGCTCGCTTCGAACGACTGGCCGGCGCGGTGGCAGCGGCCACCGCCAGCGCGGCAACGACCGCCAGGATCACGAGATAGGGATACATCAAAGCTGCCTTCCTTTTGCCCGCTCGACGTCGGGAGCGCGTGTGCAGCTTCCGCTGCATTGTGTGCTGCTAAGGATGGCTGCGAGATCTCGTTCGTGAGGGATTGTCCCCCCGATGCAGTAGCGCCTCATTTCCTCCAGAACTTGCTGATCGTTTCCGCTGAGCGTTTCTCATCGTGCGTGGCAGGGGTCTCGACGCATGCTTGCGGGGGTGGTGCGACCTACTGCGGCGCCCGCCCCCCCCCGCTGAGGATCCCCCGAAAGAGGGGGCTCCTGTCGGTGAGTTGGACCCGAGCACGCCAACGCCGAACATGACCCGCTGCACCACGATCTTCAGTACCTCGCCCCCTGGCTGGCAGGCTGAGCGATGCGCATGCTGGCCGACCCCGTGGCGGTGGTGTAGTGGGCACGGACCACTCCGTACGCCGCCAGGGCCTGTTGGCAGCGCTCACAAGGGCGGGCCAGTAGGGGCCTCCCCTGGCTGTCTACTCTCGCGACGTAGACCACGGCGCCTTGAGGTCTGCGTGTGCGGCGCAGGATTACTTCCTCGGCATGAAACGACGCGTTCTGAAAATCGATGATTGGGTGATTTCGGTACTTGTTGCACGCGCCTCCAAGTACCCTCCCACCCCTCACTAAGACAGCGCCAACACGGTATCTGCACTGCGAGTTGGCTGCTTGTTTTATGGCGAGTGCGAGATATTTGGACATTTGGGAAGAGGTGATCTGACACCGCTCCTACGTAGAGGGATGGTGTAGCAGGTTGATTGCAGCTCACGCATGCGGGGGTGCGCCTCAGGGGGACCGTTCAGACGCTAGAGCTGCTACCCACCGCACAACGCCATCCACGTTGGTCGCGTATGCCAGCTCCTCGCCATCCGATAGTGCCTCGTCGGCGGCACTCCGCCCTGGGACGCTCTCCGGCTCCGTGGGCGTATCCCTCTCTTCCTCGTCTTCGAAATCAAGAGCATCGAATTCCGTTGACCGTTCCTCTTTTTCACGCATACGTTCCCGCGTCGCATACGCCACCAGATCACCTCTATTTCGTGGGCAAGTGGGCCGACTGCCGTGGCCCCGATGGGGTCAGCCTCGCGCTCGCCGTACCGCCCGTGTGAGCACGGGCGGCAGCAGCTCGGCCGCGAGCTTGCGGGCCAGCGACGGCGTCTGCGGGTCCTCGTCCCTGGGGGCGGGGAGGGCGCGGGATCCGGCGGGAGTGGCGTAGCGGGACGTGACCAGCGACGGCGTGGGGATCTTCTCCTGCGTGGCGCGAATGACATCAAGGCCCGCGATGCGCTGGACTTCCGGGCGGCAGCCCGGCATGTCGCACAGCTCTTGAAGGAGCGCGGCCGAGAGCGAACCGGGGTAACCCCACGTGCCGTACATCTTGTTCGACGAGAGCATGACGGGGCGCAGGTCGTGGCGGAACACCGCTTCCCAGGACGCGGCGGCGACGCCGGGTGTGTGCTCGGTGCGGTAGTCGTCGAGGACGAGGATGCCATCCCTGCGCAGTGCCCTCTTCGCCGTCAAGATGTCCTCCCGTACGTCGTCATAGGCGCGTGAGGCGTCGATGTGGATGAACCGGCACGAGTTCTCGCCGAGCAGCGAGGCCAGCATGTCGGTGCGGCCCTCGACCACTTCGGGCAAGGTGTTGTGGAAGGCCGAGTAGTTGGCCTCGAAGGCCTCTCGGGTCAATGACTTCTGGTAGAAGGCCATGGTGGCCTCCTTGGTGTATCCCGCATCGGCCCCGAAGAGGTCGCAGACCGTCATCTTCTCGCAGGGGCGCAGGAATTCGCCCATCACGATGGTGCTCTTGCCGAGGTAGCAACCCATTTCCACAAGGTTGCCGGGGTCGGTGCCCGCGGCGCCCGCGCCCAGGAACCAGGCGAACAGGCGCTGGTCGAGCGGCCAGAACCAGCCCGGTACATCTTCAAGGCAGGTGGGGCGGGGCAGTTCGGTCTGGCGGTGCTGACTGGGGGCGGTGACCGCTTCGTTGGCCGTGGTCGTCATGGTGGTTCTCCGTAAGGGGCATCTGGGGCATCTGGGGTGTGCAGGGTGTCGGGTCAGTGGGGGCGGGGGTGCGGTAGCGGCGCTTTGGCCGGGCCTGCGGACGTCACCGCAGCGGCTTCAGCCGCTCGGAGCGGTCAACGGCGTTGGGCCCGCACCCAGCCACCGCCGCCGTCAGTCGTGCCCGCGGTGGGCGTGCTCCGCTCGGCCAGGTTCACGGCACTGAGCGTCAGAGCCAAGCCTCCCAATGGCCAGACGGGAGCTGCGAACCGATGCGTTCCCATCCAGTCCGGCTCCAGGATGCCGAACGCGCAAAGGGTCAGCGTGAGCGGCAGCAGGACGGCGGCCATCGCGGTGCGGGGCATCGTGCGACGGGCGAGGACCGCCCCGACGAGCGCGGCGGTCAGGAGCACGGCGCCCCAGCCCATGAACGTGAGGAGGCCGCCGGTCGTCCGCGTGAACAGCTCGGCGTCCGGCGGCTCCTGCGCCTTGGCCACGGCCGTGTTGGGCGCCAGGCGACCGAAGAACGCGTAACGCCAGGCGAGGAATGCCGCGTACGGCACGGTAAAGACTGCCAGGCTCATGGCCGCCGCCCCTACCCGCGGCCACAGCTCCCCGCGCCGCAGCGACAGAAGAAGCAGAAGGGGGTATGCGCCCGCGAGGACCGCACCGTCCGGCCTGGTCAACGCGGCGGCCAGGGCCAGCAGGCCGGAGGCCACCGCGACGTCGGGAGCGTGCGGGACGCCAGTGGCCGCCCGGATGAGCAGGGCCGCGAGGATGGTGGCGAGCAGGGCGTACAGCGGGCCCTCCAGGCCGGAGAACATCCAGGCAACGAACGACACATTGCCGGCGAGCAGGAAGCCCGCCAGGCCCGTGACCAACCAGGAGCGGGACACCAGGCTTCGAGCCGCGCTCGCGACCGCGACCAGGATCCCGACGGTGCACAGCACTCCCAGCATCTTGGGATACAGCACCAGATCCGGCACGTCGAAGATGGTTCGATGGTCGAAAAGGCCAAGGCGCCTGCCGGCGACGAGGAGACCGAGCCAGGCAGGATTGGAGTAGCCCTCGCCCGGCTCAGCGCCCGGCTGCTGTACGGGTCCAAGTCCTTCGTCGATGCTGCGCGCGTAGGCGAAGGTGATGGCCGCATCGTCGACCACCCACTGCCCGAAACGGGCGCCGTGCCAGGTGATGAGGGCGGTGCCCAACGCGATGGCTGCGCCGTCGGCCCGCCAGCGGGCCCAGAGGGAAAGGTTGTTGGATGCTTCCAGAGGCAGAATCTGCCCCGGTTGGGTGACCAGCCCCGGAATGGGGGCTGTCGTGTCGGTCATCGCGTGCCGTTCCGGAGGGGGGAGAGCGGGGAGGTGTGGTGCTGGTCGAGGCTCTGCTGGGGGAGGGACGGCAGCGGGGGGTCCTGGCCGAGCATGACCCGGGAGACCACGCGAGCGGCCGCGTCCCCGTCGTCGTACTCGCAAAACCGTGCGCGGAAGTCGGACCGCAGGGCGGCGGAACGGTCGTCCCGCCGCACCCCCGAGGCGAACAGATGCGCCAACTGAGCGGTTCGGGTGGTGACATGACCCGGCGACGTGGCGAGCGGATCGAAGTACGTGCCGCGTGCCGCCTGATAGGCCGCCCAGTCGTCGGTGTGGATGATGACCGGACGGTCCAGATGGACGTAGTCGAACATCAGCGAGGAGTAATCGGTCACCAGGGCGTCGGCGGTCAGTATCAGGTCCTCGACGCACCTCTCGTCGGTGACGTCGCGCAGCAGTCCGTGCTGCTCCAGGTCGCGCAGTTGCAGGCTGCGGGCGGCGGCGCGGGCGTACTGCCGGTGCAGCCGCACGAGCAGCGTGACGCCGGGCCCGAGCTCGCGCACCAGCCGCTCGAAGTCCACCCGTGGCTCATACCATTTGCTGTGGTCGCGGGGTGTCGGTGCGTAGAGCACGACGGTGTTGCCATCGGGGATGCGAAGGCGGGTGGGCACGGCTGCCGCGCGTAGCACGTCGCCCCGCACGAGCACGTCGTTGCGTGGCGCGCCGGTCGCCAGCGAGGTGAAGCGGCACGGATAGGCGCGATCCCAGACCCGCTGGGCGTACCGACCGGACACCAGGCTGTAGTCCCGGCGGTCCGAACGCCGCAGCTGCGCGGCGATGTCGAGGTGATACATCGCTGCGGGACGGCCCAGGAGATCGGCACCCATGCGTTTGGGCGGCGTCCCCTGGTGGGTGTGGACGTGGATCTGCCCTTCGCGTTTCACCAGGCCCGGGGCCCAGTTGACGTTGTTGAAGAAGTACGTGGCCCGGCTTATCACCCGGTGGTAGCGCGGGGTGCCAGGGAGGACGAACTCGACGCCTTCCGGCACCTGCTCCACGGCCTCGGGCCGCACTACCCACACCGGGCGGACATGCGGGGCGAGCGTCCCGGCCGCCTGCTGGATCGCGGCCGGGTCGCCGGCCACACCGCGGTGCGAGAACGCCGAGTACACCGCGAGATGTGGGTTGAGCGGACGCCTGCGCTCGATCCGAGCGAGTGTGCGCTTGGCCCTGCGAGCGGCCGATTTACGCAGCTCATGCTTCTTGCGGCGGGCGGCGGAACGTACTGAATCGGCCAGGGCCCAGGCCTGGAAGACGGCGTAGGGGCTCGTCGCGGTGAGCCTCCACTGGACGCGGTAGCGGTCGTCGGGCGGGGCGAAGCCGGCCGGCTTGTAGCGCCGGTAGAACCGCACCATCATGCGGTAGAAGTCGCCGCGGTCGCCGGGCAGTACGCATGCGGTGGCCAAGAGCGTCGTCAGGAAGTGATTGATCATCCGCTCGAAGAGCAGCGGCCGGGCCGCGTCGAGCTCCGGGTGCTCGTCGAGGAACGTGAACAGACCGGCGTACTGCGCGAAGATGTCGAAGTGCTTGCGGCCCGAGGTCTGGGTGATCGCGCCCTGCCTGCGCTGCCGGTGTTCGATGCATACCAGGTCCAGGCAGCCGATACGGCGGGCGGCGACCAACGCCTGAAAGGTGATCGGAGCGCCTTCGTAAAGACCTGGTTTGTAGGCGAACTTGTGGCCAGTGAAGAAGTCGCGGCGGTAGGCCTTGTTCCAGGCCACCGGGGACAGGCGCAGGTACTGGGGGCTCGTGAGGATGTCGAAGGTGTCCTTGCCCGCGGCGGCGAGCAGGTCCGCCGTCGTGCTGCGCCCGGCGCGGCCCCACCAGTACGTGCGCACGTGGTCGAACACCAGCACATCGGGATCTTCGGTGACGGCAAGCCGTTGATCGATGGCCGCGAGCGCGCCCGGCGTGTAGCTGTCGTCGCTGTCAAGGAAGAGCAGGTAGTCGCCGGTGGCGTCGTGGACACCGACATTGCGGGCACGCCCGAGGCCGACGTTCGCGGGAAGGTGGACCGCCCGGACCCGCGCATCGCGCGCCGCGTACTCGTCGATGATCGCGCCGCAGTGATCGGGCGAGCAGTCGTCGACCGCGATGACTTCAAAGTCGGCGAAAGACTGCGTCAAGACCGAGTCGAGGCACGCACGCAGGTAGCCCTGCACCCTGTGGACGGGGACGATGATGCTGAAACGGGGCACGGGCTTTTCCACGGGTCGTGATGGGCGGGGACGTGGGTGGTGCACTGGGCGGCGGCAGGCGCGTGTGGAGCCTGGGCGGCTCAGATGGCTGCTCGCTCAGATGTGGCACGGCGGGACACCCTTGGGTGCGGGACGTTGCGGTGGGACACGGGGCGGGGCGGGCGCGGGAACGCGCCCGCTCAGGGGCACGATCGGCGGCAGCCGGTCGGCCGGCTCGCCGAGCAGCACCCGCCGCACCACCCGCTCCGCCGCGAGCCCGTCGTCCAGGTCGCAGAACCGCTCACGGAACGCGGCCCGCAGCCGCCCCGAAAGCTCCCCGTCCCACTCGCCCTCGCGGAAGATCCGCGTCAGTTCGTCCTGCGTGCGGGCCACGGCGCCCGGCGGCTCGGCGAGCAGGTCGAAGTAGACGCCGCGGGTCGCGCGGTAGATGTCCCAGTCATCGGCGTACAGGACAATCGGCCGGTCGAGGTTGGCGTAGTCGAACATGATTGACGAGTAGTCCGTGATCAGGGCGTCGGCTGCCAGGCAGACTTCCTCGGCGGAGCGGTGCTCCGTCAAGTCGATCAACTTGCCGGAGTGCACGGCCCGTTCATGCCCCGCCGAACCCTCGTCGAAGTGGTGGGCGCGCAACAGCACCACGAAGTCCTCACCGAGGGCGTCGCACCAGGCGGGCAGGTTGAGCTGTGGTGCGAAACCGGTGCGGTAGTTGCGGTGGGTCGGCGCGTACAGGAGGGCGGTCTTGCCCTCGGAGATGCCGAAACGCTTGCGGATGGTGGACACATCGTCGGCCGTCGCGCTGTAGAAGGTGTCGTTGCGGAGATAGCCGACATTGAGACTCTCGTACGCTCCCGGGTAGGCGTGCTGCCAGACCTCGGTGGAATGGTGGTTCGAGGAGACAATGAAGTCCCAGCCGTCCACCCGCTCCAGGAGTCTGCCGAGTGGTCCCGCGGCGGCGGCAGCGGCAGGAAAGCCCACCTGGTCCACGCCCACCCGCTTGAGCGGCGTGCCGTGCTGGGTCTGCACATGGACGGTGCCACGGCGCTTCTTGACCGCCATCTCGAAGTCGACGTTGTTGAAGGTGTACTTGGCAGTGGCCATCACCTCCCAGTAGCGGCGGCTGCCGATCACCACGCATTCCACGCTGTCCGGCATCTGTTGGCCGCTGCCGTCGGCGACGAGGAAGACAGTCTTGATGTGTGGGACCAGGCGCTGGACCGCGGCGTGGATGGCGGCAGGGTTGCAGGCGTAGCCGCGCCCCCGGTAAGCCGAGAAGACGGCCAGGTGCTCGTCGATGGGCCGCCTGAGGAAGGTCAGGTAGGGGTGGCGGCGACGCTGCCAGAGGCTCCCCGCGCGCTGGAAGGCGGGGGCGAGATATCCGGTCGGCCTCTTCTCCGCCGCGCGCAACGCGCAGAAGACCACGTAGTGGCCCGAGGCAAGCAGCCGGTGCTGCGCTCCGAGACGCCCCGAAGGCTGTCGGAACCCTGCGGGCCGGTGCCGCCGGTACAGCCGTGAAGCCCGGCGGAAGAAGCGCCGCCGCAGAATCGCGGAGGGCAGCCGCGAGGGCGTCGATGCGGTCTTGAGCACCTCGTGCGTGAACCCGCCGAAGGTCCGGGCGAGCACGGAGGCCGGTGGTGTGAGCACGGCCGCCTCGTTCATCGCGAGGTCGAACTGGTCTAGCAGGTCCAGGTGGTGCAGGCCCGCGCCCCGGTTCTGCTCGCCCTGCCTGCGCAGCAGATGACGTACGCAGACCCGGTCGAGCACGGCGATCCGCTCGGCCCGCAGTGCGCACAGCACGCTCCACACCGTGTCTGTGAACATGCCCGGCGCTAAGGAGAGCCGGTGCTCCGTCAGGAAACGCCGCCGGTAGGCGCCACAGAACGCGGGCACCATGGGGTCGGGCAGAGCGGCATGCTGCTCCACAGAGAAGGCGCCTGCCGGAGCGCCCTTCCAAAGCCACTGGAGGGCTGGGCCCTGGGAGCCCTCGAACCAGTGCACCCGCTCATGGTCGAAGAACAGCAGATCGGGGTCTTCGGTCTCGGCGAGCCGGGCGTCGATGGCCGCCAGCGTGCGGGGCACGAGCCTGTCGTCGCCGTTGAGGAACAACACGTACTCGCCGTTGGCCACCTCTGCCCCGGCGTTCCGCGCCCGGGGCAGGCCGCCGCTGGACGGGGACTGTGTGCGGCGTACGCGTGGGTCGCGCTCCGCGTGCTCGGCGACGATCGTCGAGCACAGGTCCGCCGGTCCTTCGATGTCGTCGACGACCGCGATCAGTTCGAGGTCCTCGAAGGACTGTCCGAGCACCGAGCCCGGGCAGTCGGCGAGCCGCCCCGACACTCCGTGGGTGGGAACGATGATGGTGAAGCGCGGCAAGACTGCCTCCTCGTGGGGTCGGCTTCTCTGTTGGGCGCACGCGCCGCGGCTGGAGCCTGCCCTTTTCATGGGCGGGGTGGGCGTGGGGCCTGGAGCTTCAGACACGTCAGCTCCCGGGGGTGGGGGGAGTGCGCTGCAGCAGGCGGGCGGAGGACAGCGGCAGCCCGGAAGGGTCCGATCCGGACAGGGCGTCAAGCGCCCGCGGCGCCGGCGCGGGGTGCCGCTCCGAAAGCGGCACGACCGCAGGCCGTGGGGTCGTTTCGCCGAGCACCACATGTCGCACGATCCGTTCCGCGGCATGTCCGTCGTCGTAGGGGCAGAACCTGTCCCGAAACGCGTGCCTCAGCTGCGCGGAGCGTGCCTCTCGCCAACGGCCTGATTCGAAGATGTCGGTGAGTTCGTCCTCGCTGCGCGCGACCGCGCCCGGCGGGAACTCGCGCACGTCGAAGTAGGTGCCGCGGGCCGCTTCGTACGCCTCCCAGTCGGTGGCGTGCAGGACGACGGGGCGGTCGAGGTTGGCGTAGTCGAACATGAGCGAGGAGTAGTCGGTGACCAGGGCGTCGGACGCGAGGCAGAGGGACTCGACGTCCGGATGGTCCGACACGTCGATCAGGCGGCCCGAGCTGGGCGCCAGGGGCGCCCCGTACGAGTGATGGGCGCGGGTCAGGACGACGAAGCGCGGACCGAGGTTGTGCAGCATCCGCTCCAGGTCGAGGGAGCGCAGCTGGGTGTGGCGGTAGTCGCGGTGGGTGGGCGCGTAGAGGATGGCGACGGCGCCCGGGGGGATGCCGAGGGACTCGCGGATGCGGGCCACGTCGGCGGAGCTCGCCCGCTGGTAGATGTCGTTGCGCGGGTAGCCGTACTCGAGCGTGGTGTACGAGGCGGGGTAGACGCGCTCCCAGACCAGCGTGGAGTGCCGGTTCGCCGACAGGACGTAGTCCCATTTGTCGGCGTTGCGCAGGAGGGCGGCGAAGTCCATGCCCCGGGCGGCGGCGGGCCGGTCCTGGAGGTCGAGGCCCATCAGCTTCAGGGGGGTGCCGTGCTGGGTCTGGATCATGATCTGGCCGGGGCGTTTGATGAGCCTGCGGTCGAAGTCGACGTTGTTCACGAGGTACTTGGAGCGCGCGAGGGCGCTCCAGTACGCGGCCGTGCCGGGGCGCAGCCTGCGGGTGGCCGTCGGCAGGGTGTGGTGGTGGGCGGGGTCCGCGATCCACGCGGTGCGGATGTGCGGGGCGTGCTCGCGCACCGCGGCCTCCAGGGCGCCGGGGTTGCAGCCGTAGCCGCGCCCCCAGTACGAGGAGAAGACCGCGCGGTCGGCGCGCAGCGGCAGGCGCAGCTGGATGCGGTAGTGCAGTTGCAGCACGGCACCCTTGGCGCGGTGCCGCGCTCTCGCCGCGTACCGCTTGGCCCGTGACCTGACCCGCAGCGCCGTCCACAGGGTCCGGTAGGTGCGGTGCGTGCCAAGGCGTACCAGGCCGTGCCGGACCCGGGCGCGGACGCGGGCGCGTGGGCGGGCGCCGGGGACGCGGTATCGGCGGTAGTGGGTGCGGGCTTTGCGCAGGAATTCGGCGCGGCTGCCGCGCGGGAGGCGGTCCCGCTTGCTGAAGACCGCCGAGAGGTGGTCGACCATCTTCCTGAAGAGGACGGGCCGCCAGGCCGCCGAGAGTTCCGGGTGCTCGTCGAGGAACGCGAAGACCCGCTCGTACTGGTCGAAGATCTCGAAGTGCCTGCGGGTCGTGGTGCGCAGGATGCTGCCGCGGCGGCGCTGGAGGTAGTGCACGCAGACCCGGTCGAGGGTGGCGATCGAGCCCGCCTTCATCAGGACCGGAGCGGTCCAGGGCGTGTCCTCGTAGAGGCCGGGCGGGAAGGTGAAGCCCTCGCGTTCGATGAAGTCGCGGCGGTAGGCCTTGTTCCAGGCGACCATCAGGAGGCGCAGCAGGCCGGGCCTCTCGCTCAGCCGGAAGGGGGCGGGGCCCTCCTCCTTCAGGAGGCTCGCGAACTGGTTGCGCACGGCCTCGCCCGACCAGAAGGTGCGCGCGTAGTCGTAGATCAGGACGTCCGGCTCGTCGGTCTCCTTGATGCGGTCGGAGATCGCGTGCAGGGAGTGGGGGGTGAGGGTGTCGTCGCTGTCGAGGAAGATCAGGTAGTCGCCGCTGGCGCGCTCCATGCCGGCGTTGCGGGCCGGGCCCAGACCGACGTTCTCCTTGAGGTGGACGGCCTTCATGCGGGTGTCACGGGCCGCGCGCTCGTCGATGAGGGCGCCGCATGCGTCGGGTGAGGCGTCGTCGACCACGATCAGCTCGAAGTCCGTGAACGATTGCTCGAGGACGGATTCGAGGCATGCGTGCAGATATGCCTGCACCTTGTACACGGGCACGATGACACTGAACCGGGGCAAGGCACATCCATGGGTCGGCGCGGGCATACTGCCCGGAAACGCCCCGGCGGCCGGTCGAGTTACGCCGTATGTGGCATATGGGGGATGGGTACGAGTGAAGCGATCCTGTGAGAACCGGTTCATGACCGTTCGCCTCCGATGGCGCCCTGTCCGAGCTCACGGCCGAGGACCATGAATCGGACTGCGCACGTGCCCGCGGTCCTTCGTAGCTGGAGTCGTCGCACCCTCGGAAACCAGCAAGTCCGGGGACTCGTTCTGCCGTCCGCACCGCTTGATGGCGCCACCGCTGCTACTGACTTCTTCGGAGTCACTAATCGCGACAGGCTGATGCCTCCGCGGCCACTGGGTCAGCGGGAAACCGGAACGTCGTGCGCTGCACCGAGCCCGTGAGGTTCTTCCAGAACCGCCCAGCGGACAGGGGCTCGCGGACCGAATTCTGCAGCTCCGCGAGGCGGCCACAGGAGAGCGCGCGCCGAGCGGCGGCCACTGCCTTCTCGTCGACCCAACCGGGCAGCCGGGCCCCCGGGTCCGTGTAATCGGCGATGATCCAAGGCAGGCTCAGGCGCTTGTCGGCGCCTGCTTTGAACCGGCCCGTGCGCTCGACATGGGCCGCGAGGGGGTACGAGAGGCCGATGGGATCGATCGAGAGCCCGTCCAGCGGCACGGCGAGGCCATTGTGCCCCAGCATCACCCGGGAGCCGGCCACGCTGGCCTGGAACCGGTCGGCCAGCGGCAGTTCGAGATAGGAACGGTTGAACTTGGCTTCCAGGACCAGCCTCTGGCCATCGGGCCCGGCCGCCCGCTTGACCCTCCCGGTGAACGGTGTCCGATTACGGAGGTGGTCCGCTTGTGTGGTCGGGTGCGCCGATCCGGTGATGCCCTGGTACCCGCGGCGTTGGTCGTAGATCTCGTACCGCGGGGACACGAAGGGCGGCCGCCACAGCAGGAGGCAGCACAGACTCCAGACCCCGACCGTCACGGCGGAGGCTGCCGTCCTGCGGTTCATCGGTACGAACCAGACCGGCAGCATCATCAGGAACAGGCCGGGGAGGAGCATGCGAGCGTGCATGAAGTCCCCACCGACGCGCACCACGTAGACCATGCTGAGCAGTCCTGACAGGACCGGCGCGGCGCACCGCAGGAGCGTGGTGGAGGGCAGGGGCAGCCGCCACCTCCACAGCTGGGTCAAGGCCAGTGCGATCAGGACCAGGAGGGGAATCCAGAGTTTGTACGGGAGCAGGAAATTCTGGGCGTAGAACAGACCGCGTCCCCAGAGGGACTCCGATGCCTCTTTCGAGACGGCGGGAAGAGGGATCAGTACGCCGTAGTATCCGGCCCGGAAGATCTCGTACGAGACGGGGAGCGCGGCAGCCGCGGCGAGGTAGCCACCGGCCCGCAGGATTCCGGTGCGGAGCAGGACCAGCCAGATGGCCAGGAAGACCACGGTGACCAGGCCGAGGTCGGGGCGAACCAGCGGACCGAGGCCGAAGCCGACGGCTGTCGCCGCGTGGCGGACGGGCGGAGCGTCCCTGGAGGTCGTGACAAGGAGCCACCAGCACAGCGCAAGCCAGCCCAGGACCAGACCCGTCTCCAAACCCGAGGACGCGTAGTCCCAGAAGGCACTGACCGGCAGGACCAGGAGTACGCCGAGCGGAAGAGGCATCTGCCGGGAGCCGTGCAGCCGCAGCGCCGCGTGCCCGGCCAGCGCGTACCCGAGGGTGGTGGTGATGAGGCCCAAGACCACGGCCACTAGCAGTGGGTCAGCACCGCTGATCAGGTGCCCCAGGACAACCAGCCACTGCCAGAGTGTCCCGGTGGAAGACTCGGCGCGCTCCCCGATGTTGAACACCGGCCCGTTGCCGGCGAGGATCTGCCGGACGGCGCGGGTGTAGATGAGCGAGTCGTCGCCTGCCCAGCGATGTCCGTAGCCCAGGATCAGGATGGCCGCGGCCGGCGCCAGCACAGCGATCCTGGCCCAGATGCGTACGTGGCTGTGTCCCCGGTCGCCGGGGTTGGACACGGTCCGCTGGGCGTTGACGCGAGCCATGGTCGACCGCTGCGGAGCAGATGATCCCTCACGTGTGTGCGTCATGGCAGGGAACCTCTCGGAGCGGTGCGTGGGCGAGACCGGCGGCCGGAGCGGGGGTGCGGCTCGCCAACGGGATGACGGGGGGGATGTCCTCGGCGGCCTGCTGGAGGAGCACGCGTCGCACGACCCGCTCGGCAGCCCGCCCGTCGTCGAAGTCGCAGAACCGGCCACGGAAGGCGCTGCGCAGGGCGCGGGCGCGGTCACCGTTCCACTCGCCGGTGCGGAAGATCTCGGTGAGCTGCTGCGGAGTGCGGGCCAACGGTCCGGGCGGCGCGGCGGGCAGGTCGAAGTAGGTGCCCCGGGTATCGCGGTACATCTCCCAGTCGGGGGCATAGGTGACCATCGGGCGGTCGAGGTTCGCGTAGTCGAAGGTGATGGACGAGTAATCGCTGATCAGCACGTCCGAGACCAGGCACACTTCCTCCGGCGAGTAGTGCTCGGTCAGGTCGATCAGTTTTCCGGAGTGGAGGGCCTGAAGGTGCCCCGGGGAGCCCTCGTCGGAGTGGTGGGCGCGCAGCACCACGACGAACTCGTCGCCGAGTGCCTCGCAGAACGAGGCGAGGTCGAGGCGTGCGTCGAACCCGCCGGCGTAGTCCCGGTAGGTGGGCGCGTACAGCACCGCGATCCGGTCCTCGGGGATGCCCAGGCGTCGGCGCAACTCCTGGACGCCTGCCAGCGTGGTGTTGTAAAAGGCGTCATTGCGCGGATAGCCGTAGTCGAGCGTTTCGTAGCCGCCGGGGTAGGCACGTTCCCAGATCTCGGTCGAATGCCGATTCGAGGAGAGGTTGAAGTCCCAGCGCGCGATGCGTTGCAGAAGATGCTGGTAGTTGCCGATCGTCGAGCAGGCGGCCGGGTACTCGGATGTGTCCAGCCCCATGCGCTTCAGGGGGGTGCCGTGCTGGGTCTGGACGTGAACGGTGCCGGATCGCTTACGCACCGCGGGCTCGAAGTTGACGTTGTTGAAGGTGTACTTGGCGCGCGCCATGACCTCCCAGTAGCGTGCGCTGCCGATCACGACGCACTCCACGTCGTCGGGAACGTGCCCTTGGGTGTCTTCCGTCACGAGGAACACCGACTTGATGTGGGGGGCGAGCCGGCGGACAGCGGTGTGGATGGCGGCCGGGTTGCAGGTGTAGCCACGGCCCCAGTAGGCGGAGTACACCGCGAGGTTCTCGTCGACCGGCTCTTCGAGGAATGTCCTGTACAGCGTGGTACGGGGGTTCGCGTTGCGCCGTGCGCGTTTGGGCACGGGCAGCGTGATCCGGCTGGACCTGCGCAGAGAGCGCAGTGCCCGGGACGCTGTGTGCGCGTTCGCGGCGAGCAGCCGGTGCTGCACGCCGAGCGAGCCACTGGGCACGGTGAGCCCGGCGGGCCGGTGCAGTTGGTACAGGTGCGAGGCCCGCTTGAAGAACTGCCGTTGCAGGCTGCTGGAGCCGAGCCTGGCGGGTTCTGCGGCGGTCTTCAGTACCTCGTGGAAGAGACGCAGGAAGAGCCGTTCCCGCACGGCGGTGGGAGGGTCCAACTCGTTGGCCTGGCGCATGACCAGGTCGAGCTGGTCCAGGAAGTCCATGTGGTGAGGCCCCGGCAGATGTGTTCTGCGCCCCTGGCGACGGAGATGGTGCCGGACGCAGATCTGGTCGAGCACGGCGAGATCGCGGGCGTGGAGCGCCGCGGGCAGGCACCAGCTCAAGTCGGTGAACATGCCGGGCGCGAACGTCAGGGTGTGACGTGTGGCGAACTGGCGCCGATAGGCGGCGCTCCACGCCGGGAGGAGTGGATCGGGGAGTGCGGTGTGCTGTTTCAGGGAGAACGCGCCGACGGGTGCGCCAGCCCACACGCGTTCCAGGGCTGAGCCCTGGCCGCCGTCAAACCAGTGGATCCGCTCGTGATCGAACAGGAGGAGATCTGGGTCGTGTGTCGCGTTCAGGCGTTCGTCGATCCGCAGTACCGCGTCCGGTGTGAAGGTGTCGTCGCCGTCGAGGAACAGCAGGTAGTCACCGCGGGCGGCAGCAACTCCGGCATTGCGGGCGGCACCCAGACCGTCGGCGGGGTCTGTGCACACCGATCTCACCCGGGCGTCGCGTTCGGCGTATCGGGCCACGATGGGGGCGGCTGGTCCTGAGGCAGTCGGCAGGACGGTGAGCAGTTCGAGGTCGCCGGACTGAGCCAGCACCGACTCGAGGCAGTCGGACAGCCGACCAGACACGTCATGGGTGGGAACAATGATGCTGAAGCGCGGCATGGTGGTCTCTTTCGAAACTGATTCGGGCCCACACAGAAGGGTGGGTTCCGCTCGGTGGTCGGTCAGAGGGGTAGGACGGGGCCCTGCCCAGTCAGCGCGACAGTTCGGCTGTGCCGCGTCCGGGAGCGGGGATCCTCGCCAGGCCTTGGGCCGGGGGGAGCTCCTCCTGCCTGAGGATGTGCCGCACGACCCGTTCGGCGGCCTGTCCGTCGTCAAAGGTGGGATAGGCGTGGTGGAAGGCTGTCCGGCGTCCGGTGGAGGTGTTGTCCAGCCAGGCGCCGGACGTCAAGACCTTCGTCAGCTCGTCGGTGGACGTGGTCACATGGCCGGGTGCCTGCTCGCGCACGTCGAAGTAGGCACCGCGTGTGGCCTGGTAGGTGTCCCAGTCGTCGGCGTGCACGATGATGGGCCGGTCCAGGAGGGCGTAGTCGAAGAGCAGCGACGAGTAGTCACTGACCAGGACGTCGGCGACCAGCATCAGGTCCTCGACGCGGGGCGCGCCGGGTTCGTGGCACACGTCCATGAGCAGGCCGCGCTCGTGCAGGTCGCGCAGCTCCCGCTGCCGGTAGGGGTCCGACCGGTATCGGGGGTGCAGGCGCACGAGCAGGGTGACGGAGGGGCCGAGCTGACGGGCGAGGGTTTCCAGGTCGATGCGCGGCACATACCGTTTGCGGTACTCGCGAGTCGTTGGCGCGTAGAGGACCACGGTGCTGTCGGTGGGGATGCCGAGGCGCCGCCGCAACACCGCCGTGTGCTCTGGCTGTGCCTTGACGAGCGCGTCGTTGCGGGGGCTGCCCGTCGGCAGCGAGGTGAAGTGGCAGGGGTAGGCGCGGTCCCAGACTCGGTGGGAGTGGTCGTTCGCCACGAGGCTGTAGTCCCAGCGGTCACAGAGATGCAGGAGCGAACGCACCTTGTGGCGAGGCATCACCGTTGGCCGTCCCAGCAGGTCGGTTCCCATGTGCTTGATGGGCGTGCCCTGATGCGTCTGGACCCACACTGCTCCGGGCCGCTTGATGACGTCACCGGGCCAGTTGCCGTCGTTGAAGAAGTACGTCGCACGGGCCATGAGGCGGGAGTAGTCCCGAGAGCCGCGCACCACGTAGTCGCACCCCTCCGGCACGTGCTCCGCGGCGTCGGGCCGCACCACCCACACCCCCCGGATGTCCGGGGCGAGTTCGGCGGCCTGGGCGTACACGGCTGCCGGATCACCCAGCACGCCCCCGAGGTTGTGCGCGCCGTACACCGCGAGATGCGGGTCCAACGGTCGTGTGGCGCCGACCCGTCCGGTGAACCCGCGGGCCTTGCGCGCGGCCCCGGTTCGGATGCCCGTGGCCACCTTCGCTCCTTGCTTGCGCCCTGAGACGACGGCTTGGAAGATGAGGTAGGGACTGTCGAGAGCGAGCAGTTGGAACTGCGCGTGGAGCTCGTCCCGCGGCGGGATGAAACCCGCCGGGGCGTGGCGGCGGTAGAACTCCAGGATCCTGCGGTAGAACTCGGGCCGATCCTCCGGGCGCACGCGATCGCCGAGAGGCAGTGTGACCAGGAAGTGATTGACGGCGCGCTCGAAGAGTGCGGCGCGCACCGGTTCCAACTCCGGGTCTTCGTCGATGCGGTCGAACAGTAGGGCGTACTGGTCGAAGATGTCGAAGTGCCGACGACCGGGGGTATGAGTGATCGCGCCAGCTCGGTTGCGGTACTCGAAGCAGACCCGTGGCAGGCACGCGATGCTCTTGGCGCGAGCCATGACTTCGTAGATGACGGGCGCGTCCTCATACAGTCCTGGAGCGAAGGCAAAGCCGTGTTGGACGAAGAATTCTCGCCTGATCGCCTTGTTGCAGGCGATCAGGAAGAGATGTAAGTACTCCGGGTTCTCGGCGATGGTGAAGGTGGCGGTGCCCGGCGACTCCAGTAGGTCACGGGTCATGCTGCGGCCGCCTCGTCCCTTCCATGACGTACGTACGTGGTCGAAGACGAGCACATCGGGAAACCCCGCCAGGCGGAGCCGGTCGTCGATGGCCCGCAAGGAACCCGGCGTGTGAGTGTCGTCGCTGTCCAGGAACAACAGGTAGTCACCGGTGGCCTGGGCCACTCCGGCGTTGCGGGCCTTGCCCAGCCCAACGTTCTCGCTCATGTGGATCACTTTGACCCGATGGTCCCGGGCCGCGTACTCGGAGAGGATCTCCCCGGAATGATCCGGGGAGCAGTCATTCACCGCGATCACCTCAAGGTCGGTGAACGACTGGTCCAGAATGGAGTCGAGGCACTCCCGCAGGTACCCCTGCACTCTGTAAACGGGAACGATGACACTGAAACGAGGCAAGAGCTGATCCCTCTCCAACTGACCTGTGGACGGACGCGGTAAGCGGCCGTATGGAGAGCCTGGCGGTACGCCCAGGACTGGCCTGGCACATCGCTGCAGACGTCCTGCCGGGTCTCGTGGAGCGGAGAACGACCCGGTAGTTGGACCGGTTACGCCGAATATGGCATCCGGCGTAGGGCGCCGGCGCTCGCCGCGGCCGTGATTTGGCCGCCCATGACGACGCCGGACATTCCCACGGCTGCTGGGCCGGCTCGGGCAGTGGCCGCTCCAGTTCCAACTGTTCGTGGCGGCCCGAGAGCAGCCACGCCACAGTGCAGTGCTCTCCGTCCGCCATCATGAACCACAGCCCCTGGTGAGGCACTCGCACCCGTGGCCCACGTGGGCCCGGCGGCCTCGTATTCAGAGGTGATCACCGAGGCCAGCGTCACCCCCACCAACGAGGCCGAGCACAGCGATAGCCATCACAATGCGCCAACGGTGGCGCAGCGTACGAAGAAGTTCGTGCAGATTCACTGGAGTTGAGCCTCCAATTCCACGGTGAGAAGGGTTTCGTGCGCACTTCGCCTCTCCCGGGCCATCTCGGGGCGAGCACGTGTCGGACCGTAAAGCAGTGGTGGCGAAGCCTTCTCGTGCCACGCCCCGGCAGCAGCCCGCTTCACCCCCTGGGCGCTGCCAGCGCCGAATCCGAGAGCTGCGCGTCGGCCCGTTCGGCGAACCACCTGATGGTGCGGTCCAGGCCCTCGACGAGTGGGACACGCGGAGCCCAGCCGAGCAGTGTGCGCGCCCTGCTGATGACGGGCTTGCGCCGCTCCGGGTCGTTCTGCGGCAGCGGGACGGAGACGATGTCGGAGCCCGTACCGGTCATGTCGCGGATGATGCGGGCCAGTTCCAGCATGCTGACCTCCTCCGGGTTGCCCAGATTGACGGGCCCTGCGATGTCCGACTCGGTCATACGCACGACGCCGTCGATGAGGTCGTCGATGTAGCACAGTGACCGTGTCTGGCTGCCGTCACCGGTGACCGTCAGAGGCTGACCGTCCAGCGCCTGGTGAATGAGGGTTGGAACCACGCGGCTGTCTCCGGAGCGCATCCGCGGACCGTAGGTGTTGAAGATCCGGATGATCGCGGTGTTGGTGCCGCGGCTGCGTCGGTAGGCCATCGTGGTCGCCTCGGCGAATCGTTTTGCCTCGTCTAAGCAGCTCCGCGGGCCGATCGGGTTCACATGCCCCCAGTACGTCTCCGGTTGCGGATGGACCTGCGGGTTCCCGTAAGTCTCCGAGGTGGAGGCCAGGACGAAGCGGGCGCTGGTACGGGTTGCGAGGTCGAGCATGCGGCGGGTGCCCTCGGCGCCCACCCGTAGCGTCTGCAGGGGGTGACGCAGATAGTCGGCGGGCGACGCGGGGGAGGCGAAGTGAAGGATCACGTCGGCCTCGTCCACCACATCGAGGGGCTCGCTGACGTCGCAGTCGACGAGCTCGAATCCCGGGTGCCCGGCCAGTAACTCGACATCCTCCCGGCGCCCCGTCAGGAAATTGTCCAGGCACAGCAGTTCATCGAATCCGGAATTCAGAAGCCTCTCGCACAGATGCGCGCCGATGAACCCCGCGCCGCCGGTCACTACCGCTCTCATCAAGAAGCCCCATCTCTCGTGCGCTCTCGCTCCGCTGCGCGGGCGCTCGTGTTTCCTCGAGGCGCCTTGCGTGATCGCGATGACAGGTAAGCCATGGACGGCGATACCGCCCCTCAACACAAGAAGGCCTGTCTATTCACGCGAGTGGCGGCTGGACATGGCCGGGATGCAGGACACCGAAGACTCCAACGCTGAACGGGCGGGCCCTGCCGTGGGGGACGGGGCTGCGGTTCAGTGGGCGCCGCGCGCGGCGAGTACGGCGGGCAGGGTGCGGACGAGGATCTTCAGGTCGAGGCGGACCGACCAGTGCTGCACGTAGTCGAGGTCGAGCCCCACCATCTCGTCCCAGGACAGCTCGGAGTGGCCGCTGACCTGCCAGAGACCGGTGATACCGGGCGGCATGGCGAGGCGGCCAAGTGCCGGGCCGCCATACCCGGAGTCCTCGACCGGTAGGGGCCGCGGGCCGACCAGGGACATGTCACCGCGTACGACATTGACCAACTGCGGCAGCTCGTCGAGGGAGAGGCGGCGCAGCATCCGTCCGACGGGTGTGACGCGCGGGTCTTCGCGGATCTTGAACAGCTGGCCCCCGGATTCGTTCTGCGCCGCGAGGGCGGCTCGCTGTGCGTGCGCTCCGTGCCGCATGGTGCGGAATTTGAGCATGGCGAACGTCTGGCCGCCATGACCTGTGCGCGGCTGCCGGTAAAACACGCCGCCAGGTGAACTCACCGCCACCGCCAGGGAGATGAGGGCGATGAGGGGGGCCGCGGCGAGCAGCAGCAGCGTGGCGCCGGTGAGGTCGATCAGGCGCTTGACGCGCGGGACGGGAGGCGCCGGTGAGCGGTCCATGGCAGGGGTCCTACTTTCTTGTCTTGGGTTCGAACTGGTCACTCGTAAGAACAGCGGGACCCGGGGGCTCCGGGTATGGCTGTCATGGCTGCGCCGCAGACAGTCCCGGGGGGCGGTGAAGGAGCGGACGGCCAGCCGTACGGCGGCCACCGCACAGAGCAACAGCCCGGCGGCGTCGACGAGGTGGCTGGTGGCCAGGATCTGGAGCACCTCATCGTGGGCGTGGCCGAAGGCGCCACCGATGGGCGAGAGCGGGTCGGTGAACAGCCGGGGTCCATATCCGAGGAGCGGGTCCGCTTTGAACGCCTCCAGTGCGGCGCGCCACGGCAGATGGCGGCCGTGCAGCGAGTTGAGGCCGACGGCAAGCGCCCAGGCCGGCCAGGACGCCGAATATGCCGGCCTCGGAGCGGACTGCTTCCTCCAGTGAACCGGCTGGGCGCGGCAGACACGGTGCCTGGTCAGCCAGTTCAACATGCTCGGCTACCATGTGCCCCTCCCATCGGTAGAAGTGAGGTGACCTGCAGGAACGCTAGATTTTCGATCAGTTCACTCCTTGCCGCCCGGGCCGACGGGCGTGCCGACCAAGGTGGGCGGGCGGATGGCGATCCGGGCCAGATAAGCGGGGTTGTTGCGCAGGTATCGGCGCCACAGTCGGCGCGGCTCCTTGGCCAGGCGATAGGCCCACTCCAGGCCGTGTTCCTGGAGAAGGGCCGGGGCCTGGGGCGTGAGTCCGGCATGGAAGTCGAAGGCGGCGCCGACGCCCAGCAGCGCGGGGGCGGTGAGACGGTCGCGGTGGACGGCCATCCAATGCTCCTGCTTGGGCGTGGGCAGACCGACCCACACCAGGTCCGCGCCGCTGTCGTTGATGCGCTGGATGACGGCGTCGTCCTCGGCCGCGGTGAGCGGGCGCAAGGGCGGGGAGTATCCGCCCGCGATCTTCAGCCCCGGGACGCGCTCGGTCAGGCGCCGGGCCAGTAGCTCAGGCACGCCGTCCCCCGCACCGTACAGATACGAGGACCAGCCCCGCTCGGCGGCGCGCTCCAGGACGGCGAGCATCAGGTCGGGCCCGTAGACGCGCCGCATCCAGTGTGCTCCGGCCCAACGGCCCGCCCACACCATGGGCATGCCGTCCGGGACGGTGAGGCCGGAGGCGTTGTGCACATGGCGCAGCCCGGCGTCGCGGACGGATTCCATCACGCCGTGCACCCCGGTGACGCAGACATAGGAACGCACTCGGTTCTCGACCCAGTGGCTGATCTCGTCGACGGCGATTTGCGGAGTGAGTGCGCTGATGTGGGTGCCGAGTACGTCGATGCGGGGCACCGGCGGTGGCACGGCGGAGGCGGTCATCCGACGAGGTGGGGGCGAGCCCCGAGGTGGGGGCGACCGTCGCGGTCGGCGTACACCTGGTCGTACACCCAGCGGTAGGTTCTCTCAAGGCCGTCGAGGAGGGCGGTGGAGGGCTGCCATCCCAGCTCTTTGAAGATCTGGGTGTTGTCGCTGTTGCGGCCGCGCACGCCAAGCGGGCCCGGGACGTGCCGATGGGTGAGCCGCACGCCCGCGATCTCCTCGACGATGGCGTACAGCTGGTTGATGGAGACCGACTGGTCGGAGGTGATGTTGAGCGGCTCGGTGACCTCGCTGCGGGCCAGCAGCAGGGTGCCATCGACGCAGTCGTCGATGTAGGTGAAGGAGCGGGTCTGCTCGCCGTCTCCCCAGATCTCGATCTCCCGGGCGCCGGTGAGGGCGGCGTGGGCGACTTTCCGGCAGGCGGCGGCCGGGGCCTTCTCCCGGCCGCCGGTCCATGTGCCCCAGGGGCCATAGACGTTGCGGTAGCGGGCGACGCGGGTGGTGAGCCTGTAGTCCTCGCGAAAGTGGCGTGCCATCCGCTCGCTGAACAGCTTCTCCCAGCCGTAGCCGTCCTCGGGCATCGCTGGGTAGGCGTCCGCCTCCCGCAGCGGGGCCACCGCGGTCTCGGTCTGCTTGCCCTCTGCGTAGACACACGCGGAGGAGGAGTAGAAGTAGCGGCCGACGCCGCGCTCCCGGGCGGCGACCAGCATGTTCGTGCTGGAGAGCACGGACAGCATGCAGGCTGCCTTGTTGTTCTCGATGAAGCCCTGGCCGCCCATGTCGGCGGCCAGGTGGTACACCTCGTCCACTCCGCCGTCGCACACCCGGGTGCAGGCCTCGCGCAGGGAAACGTCTTCCATGCGGTTGTCGGCCTGCGGATGTAATTGGTACCACTCGTGGAATGGTTTGCGGTCCACGGCGCGGACGGACTTGCCTTCAGCGATGAGGGCGCGGGTCAGGTGCCCCCCGATAAAGCCCCCGGCTCCAGTGACCACGGCGTCGATGCCCGGCACAGTGCGGCTCCTGATCTGTTGTGGCCTGATACGACAGATACGAAGAACCTTTTGGCAGGTAATGGCCGAAGCGTCGGAATGACACACCGTCAGCCGTCGAATAACGCCGCAGATTCACTGGCCCGGCGCCGGGGGCGGCTTGCGACGGGCGGCGAGGGGCGGGGGCGTGGATCCAGCGCGCCGTCGCTGCCCAAGCACACCGTGCAGGACCGCGGTGCGAGACGGCGTCGGCGTGGCTGGCCACAGGGCAGAGCCCCTGCGCCCCGGGCGGAAGGGACCTCGCTGCCCGCCCGTCCCTGCGTAAAGAATTCGACCAAACGTATGGACGTGGGGTGTGTTTGGGTGGGGCGTTGGTACGGGGAGTCGTCCGTGGGGCATCTTTCAGTCATGCAGGATCCACTTTGGTACGAATACAGGCGATTGGGCTTATTACCCAAGATGCCCAAAAGTCACTCTCTCGGTGATTGCCGCGCGATGAAAGAAGGCGTGCCTACGACGCCAGGTCTTTCATCACAGGGGGGCGGCGCGGCTGAGGAGAGTGCAGGCGGTCGCGTCGCGGCGGTGGGGATGCAGGAGCCTGCGCATGTTGTCCAGGCGGCGGGCGGCGCGAGTGGACCGGAGGGTGGGGTAGGTCTCGAGGAAGGCCCCCCACTGGCGGAGGGCGGCCTCCCGGTGGCCAAGGCGGAGAAGGGTCTCGGCCAGATGGGCCTGGGTGAGGGCGCGAGCGTGCCGTTCGACGGGGGCGCGCAGCTGCAGTGAGGTGGTGAGTGCGCTGATGGCGCCGGGACGGTCGCCGAGGATGGCGAAGGTCTGGGCACGTTGATAGTGCAGGGCGCCCAGCGGGTAGTGGGTGAAGGGGCCTGGAGTGACGTCGGACTGACCATACAGGCGTTCAGCAGTGGTCAGGGCGCTCAGCGCGGCCCGCCGACTGTCATGGGATTGGGCGACCGCCAGCTGGGCCTGGGTGTAGGCCCGGACAATGGGCGGAGCGCCCTGAGCGATGGTGACGGCTCGTTCTGCCAGGTGTACGGCGGCCGGGGTGCGGTGGCCGAGGTCGTGGGCGTGGGCGGACATGGTGCGCAGGGCGATGGCGAAGATGGCGGAGTCGTCGGCGTTGACGGCCAAGCGGGCGGCGGTTTGGTGGTAGTGCTGGGCCAGCGCGTCGGCCCCGTCACCGGCGCACATCATGCCTAGTAGGAGAGTCAGCTGTGCCGCGTCTGACAGGAGACGGCGGTGTGTCCGGTCGCTGGCGGTGGCATGCAGATAGCTGGCGACGTCATGGTTGAGGTAAGCGGCGAGCGCGGTCCGCATGTGGCCCCCGCCATCAGGTTGGTTGCTTCGGCGAACACGTTGGCCATCACCTGCAATTGTTCGGCCTCCGCCTGCCCGGCGCGCCGTACAGCCGTGGTGGGCCGATTACGCTTGATCAGCCGGCCAGGGTCGGGGACCGTGAGTGCGGCGATGCTGTAGGGGTTGACGCTGAGCAGGTGGCGGCGGCTGGGGTCGAGATCGGCCTGGGTCAGTACGGACAGTTCGTGTACCGGGTCCGACTCCCAAGACAGCTCCGGCAGGGGGGAGGGCACGCAGCTCAAGCCCGCGTCAGCTGCGGTGATCGGCCTGCCCAGCCTCCTGGAGAGAGCTTCCAGAAGGAACACTGCGGCGGAGGGCCTGGGACGAGTACCGGCCAGCCAGCGCGAGACCAGGGACCGGTCGCAGCGCAACGGCTGCCCATTTTCGACCGCAACTGTTCGTACCGCGGCGCCGAGTTGAGCTCCGCTCCAGCCTGCCTCGTCGAGCAGGAGCTTCAGAGGGGCGTTGGGTATTCGCGTCACAGCTTCCCTCCCAGTTTCCGGACAACCAGACCGTTGCGCGCAGCTCCCGACTTCAGCTGCCCCCTCGTGCAGCGCTCGCGCCACCTCCAACTGCTGTGGCGTGACCGCGGATATGAACTGAATACCCAGCGCCTGCTTCCTCCAACAAGATGTGGACCTTTTGGCCCCGTGGTTCGGATTTGACCCCAGAGCGGTATGGGGGATTCCAACAGTTGCGAGCCAGGTGGCGTTGTTACATGAGTGAGCCCATGCGCCCGCGGGGACGTGGTGCGTCAGGGGCGTCCTGCGGTGCCTGAATGCAGAGCGGGGCGGGTGTCTGACCTGTGGCACAAGTACGGCCCACATGGTGGGAGGCCTGCTGTTCTCCGCGCCTGCTGGATCCGCACCCAGCGCGGACATGATCGACGGGGACGCAACTACACGTGCAGGCCAGGCAGGATTCCCCCTGCCCTCTCATTCCCAAGCGGACAACGTTGCAGCGCTTGCACCACATCCACCGCCACAAACCCCTGTGCTGCCCGGGGTGGCGGAAGGTCCACTGGCTTGAACGGCAGGCAGGTGGGCTAGCCGCGCCACCTGGTGAACTGCCGTATGCGTCCCGGGTGTCGGGGCTTTCCCGGTCGAGCAGGAACGAGCAACAGGTGAGCATCTGGGCCCCTCCCGTACACCCGGCGGGTGCCTCAAATCACCGCCCGTCGACTATGTCTTTGATGAGCGAACCCGGTCCGCTCGGTGTGTGTGCGCGCGACGCATCCGATGTGGGAGAACCGTGGCGCTCTGCTTTACCAGGTTTGCGCGCGAGAGGGGCGCATGAGCGCTCCCTTTTCAACAGATCGGACGCTTTTTGAGTGTGTGCACCGGACACCGATACATCACTCACTTGTACTGGCTTGAGTTTCCGCGATCGCGATGCTGAACGTCTGGAGGGTGCTCTATGTTTGGAACCGACTGGCAGGCGTGGCATGAGAATTGGGATCGGCAGCAGGAGTGGTATGTCCCGGACCGAGAGGTGCGCTTTCAGATCCTGTTGGACCAGGTCGAGCAGGCGGTCGGACCGCAACCGCGGGTCCTCGACCTGGCCTGCGGCCTTGGGAGCCTCACTGACCGGTTGCTGCGGCGCTTCCCCGGCGCTCGGTGCACCGGAGTTGACCTGGACCCGGTCCTGCTGACGATAGCCCGCGGGCGCTTTATGGAAGACAGCCGGGCCGCGTTCGTTTCCGCTGACCTGAGGGACGAAGCGTGGCTCAGCAAGCTTCCGGCCCACGACTACGACGCCGTGCTGACTGCCACATCCATGCACTGGCTCAGCACGGACGAGCTGCGCGTGCTCTATCAACAGCTGACCCGTTTGGTCCGCCGGGGGGGCGTGTTTCTCAACTCCGATCACATGCCGTCCTCCGGTACACCTCGGCTCAACATCCTCCAGGAATCCCATCACGAGAAACGTCGAGCGCAGCTGAGGTCCGCCGGCGTGCTTGACTGGCCGGGGTGGTGGCAGATGGTCGCCAAGGACGAAACGCTGGGGGAGTTCGCCGAGGAGCGCTTTCGCATGCTCGGTGATCCCTCGGCCCCGGGAGGCGATCACTCGGATGAGGAACTGCCAACGCCGGCATGGCACGTGGCGGAACTTCGCTCCGCAGGCTTCCTTGAGGCCGCATCGCTCTGGGCTTCCTTCACCGACGCCGTAGTAGTGGCCATGCGATAGATACCTGACGGCACGCAGGAAGGCAGCCCCGCCGAGGGCCACGCGGCGGGGCCCGAACCTGTCCGATCGCTAGGGTGCCGCACGCTCCCCATCGACCACGTGCGCGTCGGGAGCATGCCTCCTGACGGACTCGATCCCGTTCATGCACGACGCTTTGCTCTCGTAGGCCTCACCGACCGCGATGATTTCGCCGTTGCCCGCCTTGAGTCGAAAGCGGTACTTGTCTGCCTTGTCTTTGTATATTTCGAACTTGCCTGCCATAACATGTCACCTTTCGAAATGCCCCCTCATGGCGACGGTAAGCCGGAGTGGGGCTCCGCGCAGCTTCAAGGCGGGCAAGTTGGCGTACGCGGCAACGCTGTACAAAGACGTACGGCGAACAGTTCACGGTTCTGGTTCTGGAGGCAGCCGCGGTGTCGCCCGACCTAGGGTCGGCGCCGTGGGAGTGGAAGCGGACCCTGGCCCTCGAAGGAGGGGGCCATCACGCGACACATGACCCCGCCGCTGGGTCTCCACCGTTGCTCCAAGGCCTGTCGGTCTGCCGGGCCGGTCAGTGGAAAGGGGAGGGCAAAGCTCCTCACGATCACCCGGTGACCCCCCGGGGCCGGGGGCCATGCCGCCGCAGCCCCCTCTCTGCTGGGCCGGAAGGCATGCCCCAGGGGCTCGGCCGCCATCCAGCCGCACGCAAGGGCCAGCGCATGACCGGGGCCCTACTCACTAGCTGCCACCCCTCTAAGGCGCCGCCTGTGCATCAGCGGGACCCCGGCGGGCTGCGTTCTTCGCCGCGTCGGCAGTGGGCAGGCTCTCAGTCCTCGTCCACGTCCTCGTCCTGACGACGTCGTTTCTCTTCCTCTTCCTCGTGGCGCCGAATGGTTTCCATGTCTGCCTTGGAGAGGCTGCCGCTGCCGTCCGCCGAATAGGCGACCAGGTCGTACGCGTCCTGGGCCGAGGAGCCGGCAGCCGCGTAGATGTCGGGGGTCGCGTACTTCTGCGGAGGCAGTCCAGTTGCCGCGGCGGGCTCCATGGAGTGTCCCTGTTCCGCGGCGGCAAGCAGGGCATCGACCATGGCCAGGATCACGCCGCGTTCGCGGCGGGTGAGCCGGTCGGCTCGGGCCGGCATGTGGAAGGGCTCCAGCGGGCGTTCGCGGTACATGCCTGCTGCTTGCTCGACCACAGTGGGGTGGACGCCGAGTGCCAGGGCCAGGCCGTCGATGGTTTCGCCGGTGAGCAGCCCGGCGTGATCGCCGCGGGCGATCCGGCCGATCGTGCCATGGCTGACTCTCCCGGAGCTGCGTGCGGCAGCGGCGCGATAGCTCAAGGGGCGTTCCGGGCTGCCGAGTTCGGCCAGGCGCATGGTGACAAGTTCGCGGAGGTCATTCGTCATCAGGTGTAAATCTCCCACAAATCGCAGGTGACGGGATTCTGCAGCGCTGATCCATCGCGACGGGTCGCAGGGTCCGCAGATGGGTCCGGTTGCCATCCATCCGAACGTTGGATTATGTTACGTGTGTCACTTTACATCAGGTGTTGGTGTGTCGGCCCACCTGTGTGACGTGGCTGGTCAGCGCCCCGGCGGTCTAGTGACTGCGCCCTGCCTGATCTGTGCGGATGGCGCACCTCCGGGGCGCCTGACCGCGGGCCGAGCCGCTGAGCGGCAAGGAAGGAATCGTCAATGCCTGCCACACGCACCACCTCTTTCCTGGGAGGGGCCGATGCACGCCCAACCAGGACTCCCGGGCGCCTGTCGAGCGACAGGGCCCGTCCCGACAACAGCGCGTGCCCCTGCCGCTCACCACTTCGTCAGTACACCCTGCCTCCGTTTCGACCGCAGTGTGAAGGAGTCTCCCCGTGTCGCACGTCTTAGCTCCGACGCCCCCGTGCCCTCTCGGCACGGCGGATGCCCTGCCCGCCACCCCGCAGGAGTGGGACCGGCTCAATGACACCCTGGCTCGTTACGGCTACTCGGTCCTGCGCGCATGGATCGGCGATGGGACCGTCTTCGCCCGCATAGACGGCCTCCTGCATATCCGGCTTGCGCCCGCCACGGATCTGCGGGATGACCCTGACGCTGCCGCTGAACTCGCTGGTCTGACCGTGGCCGTCGCCATCCGCGCCTTCCGTGCGCAGCTCGAACACGGAAGCGCCTGGGATCCCGGGCGCGGCGCCTCCCTGCGTACCTACTTCATCGGCCAGTGCCTGATGCGTTTCCCCAACGAATACCGTCGCTGGCTCCGCGAACACCGCGCCGGCGCCTGCCTCGCCCCGGCCATCCGCACTCCCGACCTCCCGGACCCGCACCCCGGGCCCGACCAGGCCGCCGCCTTGCATCTGGATGCCTTGAGTGTCCTGGCCAAAGCCCCCGTCCGTACACGCACTGCACTGGCTCACGTCGCGGTCGGCTACTCCCACCGCGAAGTTGCCACCCGCCTCAACACCACCACGAAGAGCGTCGAGATGCTCCTGCGCCGTCACCGAAAGAGCACTTCGTTCGATCCCCACAACTGAGCCCGCCCTGCCGTCTGACTTCAGCACGCTTTCCCTACCTGCTAAGGAATCGAACCCATGCTGTATCGACTCACCGGCCACCTTTGGCTCCGCCGACGTGCTTCGCGCATCACGGACGCATCTCCCGAACGCGCCGCCCTCCTGCCCGGCATCGCCCCGCAGTATGACCTCACGGAGTTCCCCGGAATCCGATTCTTTCACCTCGGGGCCGAGAACCCTTATGTCGGCACCCTGCGCGCCATGCTGATCGATCGCGGCGCCGGTGATTTCTATACGATGCCTGTCACCAGTGAATGGACTGTTGAGGATCGCCAGGCCTGCATGGCTTTTCAGCGCGCGCAGGGCTGGGAAGCGCATCGTGCGACGGGCACTCCCGACGCTGAAACCTGGCGTCTCCTCGTCAATGATTACGGGTGCGATGTGGTGCATAATCAAAGCCACTTGATCACTCACCATCACCCGAGCAGCGGCGAGAGTGTCGATCCCTTTCCTGTTCCTGATTTCCCCGGGGCCGAACACTTTGGACCGGGACAGGCCAACGTCTGGGTGCTCATGCTGCGTCTGCGGCTCATCACCCACGGCGGCGCCGATGACCAACGCGCTCTCCTTGACGACGATCCCGCTCTCGATGTGGCCCGCACCTGGGACGACGGCCTTCGTTACGCCTGTACCCGCTATCAGCTCGCACTAGGGTGGCGTGGCGCGGCCGCCGATGGCTATCCCACCATGGAGACCTGGACGCGGCTCTTTTCCTTTCGCTCGGAGAGCCTTGCTTGAGCCTCTCCGTGCTCCTGAAGGAGGCGCGATTCCGTGGGCTGCGTTCAGGGACCGCCTGACGGGGCGGGAGAGTCTGGAGCATCAAATTCCTGAACAATGCTTCACCTGGCGTGCGGTGTCGGCGCATAAGAGGAATCCAGCGCAATACGTGGTCCAGCCGTCCGGGCCCCGGATTGCCCACCCCGAGAGCCTGGAAAGCTCGCGGCCGCATGCCGAACACGAGTCTGGCCGCAGGTTGGGGATCGCCTCACCATAAAGAGTAGGCATGGTCGTGGTGCAGGTTCTCCCACGCCCAGCGGTCTGGTAAGCGGAGTAGCACATGCTGCTTATTATCCAAGCGCCTTGTCAGTAGACGAAGGACATTCCTTGACCTTAGTCCATTTGATCACCGGCGTGTCTGGGGCCCACGAAAATCTCCAGCTCCGCAGGTTACGAAGGTGCGGCTGGATCCGTGCGTCGACGGGCCAACTCCTTTTCTACCGCCTGCAAAAGGAACGCGAAGTCCACCCGCTCGGCGTAGAAAGGTCCCGCAGCAGCCACCAGGTGGGGAAGCTGCTCGGCCATACCTTCCAGGATGGCCGTATGCGCGCGGCGGAGGCCATCTGGACGGGCTCCACGCGCCCACTCCAGGAGCGTGCCCGCGCACTCCAGCAGCACCGAACTGTTGCCGGCGGCCGCGACAACACGGTCAGCGGCCTCCTCGTACTCCTTGCTGAGGAGCTGGTGGAAATCATGGTCGCGGAAGGTTTTCAGACGGGCTTCCGCCCGGGCGGTCCGCTGCGTGTACTCAGGTGACTGGTAAAGGGACAGCAGAGCCGCATACTCCACGGCCATCGCCTGTGCCTCCTTGAGCTGTTCCGTCAGCCGGTCGAGCAGCGCCGCGCGATCGGGATCGTGGGCGCACAGGCCGGCTCGCTCCAGCCAGTTCGGCGTGTACTTCGCCCGCTCGGTCTCGTAGATCGCAACCAGCCGGCCCATCTCCTCCCTGCTCGCATACAGCGCGACAACGCCCCGTGCGCGGACCACGTTCAACATTGAGCGTGCGTCCGGTTCTCTGCGCACACGGTCAAGCAAGGAGCGCAGGCACGCGGTGTCCGCGTAGCCCTCGGCAGCAGCGACTGCCTCCTGCAATTGACGTTCACACGCCGCGAGTTCGTACGGCTTGAGGTTCTCCAAGTTGTTCGCGTTGGGCCCCTGAACATGCGCGATGACAGCCCGCAGCCCGGTGATCTCTTCCTCGCTGTGCAGGACGGTCGCCCGGGTGGCCTCGATCTCCTCCAGCCGTGCGCGAGCTGCGCCGAACTCGTCCTTCTCTCGGAGGTGCTTGTCCCGGTACCGAGCGGGCAGCACGGCCAGAGGAAGCACCCGCGAGGGGGTGGTCTTGAGCTGCTTCTGGCGCAGCCGGCCAAACTGCTCGAGCAGTCTCGCGCGTTCAGGTTCGAGACTGTCCAGATACGGTTCGGAGCCTCCCGCCGCGGCAGCCCACTGGAGGGTCAGAAACTGCCGGGCGGTGGCGAGCCGGGGTATGTCGAGCGGATCCGAGCTCGATGCCAACTCGCTGATGAGATCCTGGACTTCGTCCAGGCCCATCCCCAGCAGCGTGGCCCTGAAGGCCCTCAACTCGGCCTGCCGACGCTGCTCCCCAGTCAGCTGCAGGCCCCCCGCGGTTCCGGCAAGAGCATCCGGAGCCGCACCGCCAGCGACCGGGATCGCGAAACGGCGCAGCTCCCGCTCCACCACACCCATGATCCTCACGGCTTCAGCACTGAGCTCACCGGTGATGGCAGTCGCTGTCTGCCCGGCTTGGCAGGCCGTGCGGTAGAAGGACGCGGCCGCATACGAGGCCGCCCACCGCAGCACTACACGGGTACACCACCGCGGCAGCGGAACGGCGTCGAAGAGAGCCTGCTGGGCGGAGGCGGGAAGCCTGGCCAGTGATCCACCCGCCCAACGCGACACCTCCTCCAGGGAGTTGCCTACTTGCTGGGCGCAGGCTGCCGGCCCCTGGTAGGCGAGGGCGGTCAGGGCACGCCCCAAGGCCTCATGCACCGCCTCCTCCGCCGACGCGGCACCGTCCCGCAGGGCTGCCGCGGCCTGGGCCGTTGCACCGGGCACCGCCTGGAGCAGCGTGGCCAGCGTGTGAGGGGGCAGCAGGGCACAGACAACAGGGGGGAGCGGCAGCAGCTCCGCGATTCGGCGGTCGGGCAGGGCCGTGAGCCACGCGGAAGTTTCCGCCGCGGCCTGGGCTGTCCGGGCTCCTAGTTGCTGGGCGCAGGCTGCCGGCCCCTGGTAGGCAAGGGCAGTCAGGGCACGTCCCAAGGCCTCATGCACTACCTCCTCCGTCTGGTGCGCGTGGTCGGCGACGAGCCCGAGGGCGTTCCCCACGCCCTCGGATACCTGCTCCAGGGTGCGGCAGAGTGTGGGCATCCGGTCAGCATCCGGGGGGCTCGCTGCTTGATGGAGAGCCATTTCGCGCCGGCTGGTGTGCCCCGGGCGTCCGGTGGACCACTCCAGGAGTTGTCGGTCGATTCTGGGTGGGACGTCCGCGGAGCGCGCGGCCTCCAGGCCGGGGTGCACCGTGGGGTGAGGGACTGCCCCTGCGTGTGCCGGTGGCCTGGCGCGGCTTGTACGGCTCACTGCGAGGCTGTCGAACTCTGGCATCGGAGCACTCCTGGCTATGGGGAATCCCTGATCGTCCTGCGGAACCGGTCCGCAGGTGGCTGCTCGGCGAGACATTCCGCTTCCGACGCAGTCAGCCCGGACCTGTAGGCAAGGAGCGCTGCCTGGGTCCGGCTTTCCACGCCGAGCTTGTCAAGGTTGCGCGAGACATACGTCTTCACGCTCGAGCGGGACCAGTTGAGCTTGTCGGCAATCTCCGCGTTGGTCAGGCCTGCCCCCACAAGGGCGAGCACCCGGCGTTCACTCTCACTCAGCGTGCACAGCTTCTTGTCCATCGCGCCGGCCCGGGCCGGTGTCCGTTCGGAGGCCTGCCGTATCAGCCGGGCCAGGACGTCGGCGTCGATCACTCGCCCGCCTGCCGCGACAGTGCGCAGCGCCGCGAAAAGCTCCTGCGGGTGCAGGTCCTTGAGTAAGAATCCGGATGCTCCCGCCCTGAGTGCGTCCAGCACCCGAGTGTCGGTGCCGTAGACACTGAGGATGAGGACGTGGGGTGGGTTGGGCAACTGCATCAGCTGCCGGGTGGCCTCGACGCCGTCGAGACGGGGCATGCTCAGGTCCATCAGCACGGCATCGGGACGGAGGGCCTCGACGAGGGGCAGCGCCTGGGTGCCGTCGCTGGCTTCGGCTACCACCTCGAACCCTTCGGCGCACTCCACCAGTGTTCTCAGTCCCGCACGGACAATGACCTGGTCATCTATCACCGCTATGCGAATACGCACTGTTCCTTGCCCTCCCCGTCCGCGCCGGTGGGGAGAACCAGCTGGAAGCTGAAGCCCCCGCCGGGCCAGGGGCCGGCCGACAGGTGACCACCGGCTTCAGCGATCCGCGATCCCAGTCCTGCCAGGCCCATCCTTCCGGAGCTGTGAACTGGCGCAGTACCGATGGACAGGCCGTTGCGTATCGCGAGTGTCACCTGCTCCTGTTGGTATGAGAGGCAGACGTCGACGGTTGCTCCGGGCGCGTGTTTGACGATGTTGGTGAAAGCTTCTCGGCAGGCGCGATGGAGCAGCTGCTCCAGAGGCAGTGACAGCAGCTGAGGTGCGCCGTCCACACGGCAGTGCACGTTCATGCCGGTCGACGCCATGTTGCGTACCAGTGTGGCCAGGAACTCGGCAGAGTTGGTGCGGGACCCCAGAAGGTTGTGCTGGGGCTTCCCCTCACGCATCGCCTCGAGCAGCGTGCGCAGATCTCCCAGCATGTGGCGGGCCGCCTCGAGCACCGCCTCGGCGGCCTGCCGCGCCTGGGCCGGTAGCCCCGGCATCTGTTGAAGCGCCCCCGCCCGCAATGCCAAACAGGTGGCCTGGTGACCTAAGTGGTCATGGAGGTCGAACGCGATCCTCGTTCGCTCTTCGAGTAACGCGAACCGCGTCACGTCGTCCATGGCGTCTGCCATCCGGGCACACCGCTCGCGCAGGGCGGCATTGAGAACGCGCTGGTATCGCATCAGCCCGCCGAAGACGGCGGGAAGGACCAGATCGAGGCTCGTGCGGTGGCACAGCTGGACGATCCCATCGGCTGAGCCCGTCAGATGTTGGACCACCAGGTAGACGCCTGTTCCCGCAACCAGGACCGCATAGCGCATCCGGCCGCCGTAGCAGGCGACCGCATAGGCTGCGGCGATCAATGAGGTGCGTGCGCCTGCGGACGAACTGGCCGCCAGCCCCACGGCCAGACACAGCTCGGGGAGCAGGCGGCGCAGCAGCAGCGCTGCTGCCGTCCCTAACTCGATGGCCACACAGACGCCCGACGCGTGCGCTACAGCGCTACCGGGCGCCTCTGATAAGTGGGTGGCACCCGCGAGTGATGCGAGCAGTACGATGCCGATGTCCCAAGCCCACCGCCGGGCTGGTTCCGCCTCGCTCCCCATGAAGGAACGGCGGAGCCAATCGTAGATTCTGACACGCATGTGCTTGGTGGCTTCGTATTCCGCTGTTGTGGGTGAATAGGGGAGGCTGGTGCGCTTCCACTGGAAGACGGCTGCCCCGGGAGCGCTGAACAGATGGCCGGGCAGATTTCCGGTCAGCCAAGCAGCCGATTATGCGGCTCCGCTCGAATCTCGGGCGCAAGGATGGGTCCGACGCGGTCTGCGAGGCAGGTTGCCTCGTGGCCGACTTGCTGGCTATTGCCACCGGACTGGGCCACCACGGCGAGGAAGAAGCCGCTGGGGAGCGCCATGTGGCACAGAACGCCGCTGCTCAGATTCATCAGCGTCCGGCGGGCTCGGCCAGCGCCGCAAACCGTATCCAGGCTCTGGGCAAGGACACCGAGGGTGAACACCATGGTGGCGAACTGTTCCGCTTGCTCCCGGTCCAGCGCGCCCGAGGACGCCAGCATCTGTCCAGCGGGTGACAGCACGAAGGCGTGCCGCACACCTCCTGTGGTCTCGACGAAGTCCCCCACCTGCCACTGGAGATCACCTGGAAGAGCAGGAACGATTGGCGTGACGGCGGGGGGCCCTGCCTCGTGCGGCACCGGGTCGTCCTGGTAGACGTTCCGCCCTGAAGGGGAGCGCGAGATTGGACTGCGGGACGCGGAGCTAGGGGGCGACTCGCTGTCTGGCTCCGCTGTGTCAATGGCCACTGTACGGCTCTCCTTCGGCGTACGAAGACTGCTCCTTGCCCAGGTCCACGAGCACGTGATCCGTGGCCGCGGGAAGTGCACGCACCAGAGCGTTTCGAGCTCCCTGAGACCGGCGCGGCAGGTCAGCCTGCGCCATTGTGAGTCGGGGGTTGATGCCCACGGTACGGAAGATCACGCATAACGGTTGTCGGCAAAGGTGAACTCCAGCGCGCCAAAGGGTGACTCGGCGGGCGACGGCAAGCGCGGGGGACCGGCCCGGGCACCTCATTCAGTCGGCTTCGCAGTGGACACTCGAAACGCCTGCTTCACAGGCGAAGATGGCTGCCTGGGTGCGGTTGCCCAAGTTGAGCTTGGTGAGGGTGCGTGAGACATATGTCTTCACGCTTGTGTGGGACAGATACAGCCGTCGCGCGATTTGAGCGTTGCTGAGGCCTGCTCCGATCAGTTCGAGCACACGGTGCTCGCTACTGCTGAGTTGGGCGAGCCGGTCACGTGCCGCCTTGTCGAGGCCGGGCGCGGAAGCGGACGCTCGCTGGATCAGGCTGTCCCATGCCGCGGGCGTCATCACGCGGCCGCCAGTGAGCGCGGTATGCATCGCTGTTTCGAGTAGGTGGGGGGACAAGCTCTTGTCCAGGAAACCGCTGGCGCCCGCATTCAGGGCGTCCAGTAAGCGACTGTCGACGTCTGAACCTGTCAGAATAAGCACCTTGGGCGGATCGGTGAAGCGCACCAAATGTGCGGTGGCGGTGACGCCGTCGATGCGCGGCATGCATAAGTTCATCAAGACGATGTCGGGTCGGTACATCCTGGTCTGCTCGAGCACTTCGGCACCGTCGGACGCCTCTGCGATCACCGTGAACGCGGCAATGGTCTGTACCAGGTGCCGCAGTTCTGATCTGCCCGTGGAGTGATCGTCAGCGATCAGCACTGATGAGGTCACCTTGTCACCTCAACTCCCTTCAGGGCTAGAAACTCTCTGCGCCGACATTACTGTGTAAACCCAACGAAGAAATCATCAGGTTAGGGCAAGAAGGTATTTCGGAACAGAAGTGCCAAAACAGGGGCCCAACGTCCTGAACGTCAAGGACCAACGTCCTGGCGGAGCGCACGGAGCGCACGGAGCGAGGCGCAGGCGGGCGCGGAAGACGATCATGAAGTTCGAGGGCCGGCCGACGGCCCCGAAGCGACGGCTGCGCCGGTCTGGTCCCTGAGCGGCCGCACTGTGCAGGCGAAGAGACCCGTCAAGAACCCGTCGAGGCTTCTCGAACGATTGAGGCCAACCGGCGTGTCCGGAAAAGGCGTTCTGCCCATCCGTTAAGCTCCGCGAAACAGGGCTCTATTGCCCAGAATGCGGCGATAAAGACACCTTCGTTGTTGCCGAAAGGTATTACCTATGAGATTAGTTCAAACCCGTACCGTCGCGGTGTCCGCCGCTCTGCTGACGACGCTGGCCGCCGTGGGCGGCACGAGCCAGGCTCAGGACTGGACGCGCGCGCCTGGCGACAGTGCGAAGCGGACTGCACCCCCCGCGCACGCCAACTGCGTGGACCGCTACGGGACAAACCTGAACGAGTACCTCTCGATCCAGGAGCAGATCGTTGGCCACCCCCGCTGCCACGAGGTATCAGCCGGGGAGAAGTGGGTCCTGTCCCTCCCCGGGTGGCGTACAGCCGCCGACGGCAAGAAGGCCGTCTACCCGGAGAACTACAGCCCCGCATTTGGGCGGAACGTGCCCCCGATGCTCGACTTCCAGGCCAAACTTCGTGGCGCTCGGGCAGTCCTGGACAATGGCAGAGAAGAAAAGTCCTTCATCTTCGGCCCGGAAGTCTTGCAAGACATCGTCCGGGGAGATGAGCTTGAGAGCACCGCCTTTGCCTCACGCCCGCTTGCTCCCCTCCCTTCCGGCAAGTACAAGATCACCGTCTTCCTGCGGATGAGCCATGAGCACTACGACGGGGTGGGACGCGACCCTCATGCGAACCGTTTGCCGGCTGGTGAATTCCAACTCCCCGAATTTCCCTTCGAGGTCATCCCGCGGCAGGACGGCCCCGGGGCGTAGCTGCATGGGTCCACACCGATGGGGGTGTGCCAGGTCGAGGAACCGCCGAATGAGATTGGAGATGTGAAGCGGTGAAGTGGAACTTGCGCCGGGTCGCAGCCCGGCAGGGCATCTGGCGGTCCGATCAGCTGCACGCTGCCTTCGCAGGGGTTGGGTTCAACCCGTCGCCGAGCAAGGTGGCCGCCCTGTGGTCCAACAGGCCGATCACGGTGAGGTTGGACGACCTGGACCAGATGTGCGCCGCCTTGGACTGCACGGTCAACGACTTGCTGGAGGCGGAAACGGTGCGATGGCCGAGCATGTGCGAAGGGGCAGGGGCGGAGCCCGTGGGCGACAACGCCGGTCCGGCGGGCGCCATTCGGAGCTGTTGAGCTGGCAATGAGCCCGGAGCAGCGCTTCTGGTCAGGCGAACGGCCCCCGGTGCGGGGGCCATCGTCTGCGGTGACGGCGCGCCACTACTCCAGTTCAGTAACGACCATGGATAGATCGTTGTCGGCGGTGTAGTAGGGGCGGACGGCAACTCGAGGCGCGTCCTCGCTGTAATGGAAGAGGTCGACAGCGCCAGGTTCTTCGACGACAAGCTCAGGGAACCGATGCGTTAGCTTGCGGTTGGGACTGTCGTCGAGCAGACGCCCTATCCGTGAATTGCAGTTGGTTTTCTCATCCCTCAGGAACAGGTCCCAGTTCTCCTCACGGAGGATACGGCGATGCATCAGCTCGTCAACTGGAATGCGGCAGTGGAACGACTGTTCGTGGGAAGTGACGTCCTGTACGACGAGGGTTGTTCTGGGCTGCTGCCGGCGCTGCAGCACGAGATCGGGGGCGCTCGTCTCACCCCATTCACCGATGTAACGACCGTGTACGACAATCGCGGTGCGCTGGTAGTCGATCCCGGTGACTTCGACGTGGTGCAGACGTCGCCATGAGCGAATGGCCAGGTGGCCGTCTTCGGTGGCGTAGGGCACGGCATGAGTCACCTCACCGTGGTGATGGCGTAGTGCCGCTTGAAGTGCGCCGCGGCTATCGATGGCGTCGGCGGTAAGACGGATGCGTGAACCATGTCCGTTATCGGTGAACAGGTCCCACCGGCCTTCACCGAGGCGGAAGATGTCAACCGGGCCGATAGCTGCGGCCGGTGGCAGTGCGCGGGGGCTCCCTGGGATGGGCCGGCAGGGGAAGCGGAGCCAGGATGTTTCGCGTGGCGTATCCCGCCTCCTGCTGCGCAGGTACACGGCTTGGCCACGGTGACTGAGGGCAGGCCGGATTGTGATGGTCCCATCCGCGCCGACGGTGCATGTGGTGGATCCGGCCTGGGGCAGGGGAGGGTTAAAGGCGGGAACCGTGCCAGTCTGGCGGGGGTCGATGAGGGACTGTGTGAATTTGGCCAGGCGAGCGATGCTGGTCCGTCGGCCAGCGGTGATTTTCGCGAAAAGGTCTTGGTATTGGTCCTTGATGCGTTCTGGGTCGAAGCGCCGGGATGTCGCATAGGCGGATGCACCCACAGACTTGCGCTGTGCGGGGGAGCCCATACACACAGTAAGCGCGCGGGAGATGGCCTCGATGTCGTGCAAGGGAACCAGGTAGCCGTCGACGCCATGACGGATGATCTCTCCTGGGGCGGCCGGACAGTCAGTGGCGATGACGGGGAGCCCCGCGCGCATGGCTTGGACCAGAGAGAGGCCGAAGGGGTCACGCTGTGACGTCGAGACAGCGATGGACGCTTTTGCCCATTCGGCATGCATGGGATCGGTGCGACCCATGAGGAAGACATGGTTGTGCAGGCCGAGTTCGCTGATTAGGCGCAGCAGGTCGCGGCGCAGCGGTCCGGCTCCATGGATGCGCAACTGCCAGTCGGGGAAGGAGGCGGCGATGCGGGCGTAGCTACGGATGAGGACGTCGTAGCGGTTGGCGTCGCTGAGCTGTCCGGACGCCATGACGATGCGTGAGTCGGTGTGTGAGGGAGGAAACGATGTTGCGGGCACAGCGTTGGGGATGGCGAGGGTGAGAAGTCCGGGGTGTTCCAAAGCCTCACGGCGCGCCGCCGCGTCGGCCTCGGTGTGGGTCACGACTGCATCAATGCGGCCGTAATGTGCGCGCATACCGTCGCGCACCCCCGCGGGGGTCTCGTCGTATGGCCTGCGCTCCAGAGCGACCTTGGCTGCTCTCTCCGGAGCGAGCCGGGCTACACAGAGGTTCAGGCCAGGGCTCGTGCCGATGATGACATCGGAATCGCAGCGTGTCAGGAAGCGTCGGACATGCTCGTCGTCGACTCTGGTGAAGTGCCTGTACGACGGCTCGTCGGGGGGGATGAGCTCGGAGGGCTGCCTGGACCATTCGTTCACCGGGTCGTCAGTTTGGAGCACGGTCTCACTGAGGGGGAGAATCGCGATCTGGCTACTGACGTCAGGAGTCGCTTCGCCTCTCCTGTCGAATACAGAGGCGATCCTCACGTCATGAGAAGTTGCCAAGGTATTAGCGAGATGTAAGACAGGGCGGATCGTTTCGTCAGTTCTCGACACGGTCTCGACGATGTATGTGATTTTCACGAAGCTTCCGTTTTTTCAAAGGGGCTTACCACTGGGAAATAGGACTCCAGGAATTCGGAGATAAGACGTCCTTGCGCTTCGATCTCACCAGGATCACTTGCTGAATCATTGATGCAGAACGCGGCGAGGTCGCGACGGAATAGCGCTCTGTCAAGCTTTTGACGAATGGTGTCGTCGTCGAGTTGGATATATCCATACCGGAGGCTGCCTGGCATGGATCGCCCGGTATGGAACCCATAGTAGTGGTGCAGGGATGACGCGATGGAAATGTCGCTCATGCTGCGAACCTTACTCGCCGCTGTCCGGGAATGATCGTCAGGGAATTCTCGCTCGATATCGCAGAGGACACTGCGCCGGAGAGCGTAAGGGATATGCTTCAACTTGTGAATAATCCTCTTGCCGAATCTCGCCTCAATGAGTCTTCGGTTATTCTTCGCGGCCACCGAAGTGGGGACTTCGCTTGGATCAGCGTCCCCGTGGGGAACCATGGCGGGCGAGGAGAAGAACTTGGCCACTCCATTCGAATGGAAGAATGCACTCGGAGGGACTGGGTGGCCGATAAACATGTCGTCATTGAAGTAGATGAAGTTCTCTGACAGTCCTTCGATGTGGTGGAGCTGGCTCTCGATGGCATGGCTGTTGAACGTCGGAAGATTCCTCGGGTCCCTGAAGATTTCCGTGTGGTCCACAATACGAGCGCGCCCGTTCGCGTGGTCAAACCAGTGCGGAGTCTGACGGTCGGTCACGATATAGATGTTCCGGATCCAGGGCAGGAACATGTGGATGGACCTGAGGCTGTACTTCAGCTCGTCGCGAGAGATGTAGCGTGCGATACTGCCGGACTCTTCATGATAGTTCTCCCCGCGAGTCGCTGCCCGCCTCCGCTGCCACTTCGGGTCCATTCCGTCGACCCATGTATAGACCGCGTCCACGGGGAACGTGATCTCATCGGTGTGCGTGACGTCGAACTCCCGCCGTGTCCGTATCGGCCGCAGCGTCCCGCGCTCTTCGTTCACAACGGGCCGTGCCAGGGGAGTAAAGCGCTCTCCCGGCAGCACAATGGGATCGTGTCGCCGGGACACGGCATCGCAGACGAGGTTCCGGCGCGGCGCGATCAGTCGATCAGTGATTTCGGGATCCTCTGGCCAGAATTCGAGATCGCAACCGCTGTCCCATCCGTAGAAAAGGGTGTGGCTCGGCACGCTGCGGAACCAGACGACTCTTACCGTGCCGGCCTGACAGAGCCGGTGCCAGGCGGCGGTCTCGTCTGGGGCTACGATCCGCGGTGTGGAGGACCCCCCTCTGTCGGCGTACGCAAGGTAGCCTCCGGTGAGGGTCAATTCTTCCCGCAGGGCCCCCAGTACTGTTGTCTTCTCCTCGGCTGCCACACCGAGCGCGGAAGCCAGGTGATCCCTGCTGCGCACCGCGAACCAGCCGATACCTGCGCTGTCCAGTACTCGTTGGACAGCGCGGAGGTTCAACTCGCGTGCTCCCAGGGGAGTGAGTCCCTCGCAGACATGGACCGCGCGCGGCGACATGTCCACCGTTAGGTTCACCGCTGGGCCGGTGGGTGAGATCACCGCATGGGGGGCGTGGGACTCTGCCGCTTGAGGGAAAGCCACCACAAGATACTCCTCTGGTTCATACCGCACGTCCGACTACTGGGCCAGAACGTTCTGATTTCACATAGCTGCTCGCCCAGGGCACTGCCGAGCGTGAGTCCTGGATTCGTCTAGCAGCAGGTCGTCATCTCGCTGTTCCGCCGGACGGCTCAGGTCTCTGATAGACGAGGGAACCCGCAGCCAGCTGCTTCGGAGGCACGCCTCGCCCTGAAGGAGCCAATCTCTCTTCAAACGGGCTGGGAACCGGAAAGTATGCTTCCAGGAACCCCTGGACGAGATCTTCACGTTCTTGGGGGCTCCTGCCGGTGTCTCCCGTATCGTTAAGACAGAATGCATCCAGATTTCGCTCCCCAAGGAGCAGGTTCAGGCGGCGTTCCAGGTTCCCATCCCCTAGGTCCGCATAGGCATACTTCATGATTCCCGGAATCGCACGGTTTGTGTGGTAGGCATAGTAATGGTGCAGAGATGAAGCGACAGAGATATCTCTGGGATGACGAAATGCCGATGACGCGGTGCGCTGATATTCTTCAGGGAAGCGTTCTTCGAGCTCTTCCAGGACATCAATTCGAAGCGCATGTGGGACATGTCTCATTTTTCGCGTGATGGTTCTACCGAATGCCCTACGGACAAGCTCACGGTTGTTCGCGCCGGCGGTCACTACCGGGTCGGCGTTACTGTCTGATGTGACTCCGGGGAAAGGGATCTTCGCGGACGAAGGGAAAAACTTTGCCGTCCCGTTGGACAGGAAGAACATGTCAGCTCTCAGGAACCTCCCAAGAAAAGTGTCGTCATTGAAGTAGATGAAATGGTTGGCGAGCCCTGGAATGCGGTGCAGTTGACTCTCGATGGCATGCGAATTAAAAGTGGGCAGTACGCCTGGGTCTTGGAAGATTTCCTTGTGGTCCACGAGATGAATGCGCTGGTGTGCGGCATTCAACCAGTCGGGCCGCTGTCCGCATGTCACTACGTGAACATTTCTAATCCATGGTGCGTACTGATCCAGAGAACGCAGCGAATACATCAGCTCGTTCCTATTTCTGAACCGCGCGTCGGCGGTGGCAAGCTCGTGGCAGGCGCGCATCTCCGGAAGCGTCTGCGACATGCTTCGGTGCATACTCCATAGTGGGTCGGAGTCATCTACCCATGTGTAGACCGCGTCAATGGGGAAGAGGATGTCCTCCGGCAGATCCACCATGAACAGTGGGGAAGTCGCCACAGTCCGTGATGTTTCCTCATCGCTGCGGGCCGCTACCGTGCCAGGCCACGTGGCCGGCACCCGCACCAGGCGTTGGGCCGCCGGGACGCTGTCGGCGACCATGTTGGGCCGCGGTGCAGTCAAACGCCCTTCGCCGTCTCTGTCCCAGAACTCAATATCGCACCCGAATTCATGCCCCATTAATGATCCGCCGGAAGGGTCACACATAAACCGCGTCACACGTACGACCGGAGCGTCCTGCAGACGTTTCCAAGAACGTGACGCATAGCCAGGAATCAGCTGCAATCTCGCCCCGGGCACGGTGGCGGACACATAGCCTAGGTTCATGGCGCACAGCGCACGCAGCACCCTCGTGGCAGCGCCTCTGTCTGCTGCGCAAACGCCCACAGAAGTGGACTGGAACGACGTGTTGCGCACCCGAAAATAGCTGATCCCGGCACCTTCGAAGGCACGGCACACCGAAAGCAGGTTCCGCTCTCGCGCCAGCGCGGGCGTCAGCCCGTCCGCCACCACGGAGCACACACGCAGGCGGCCTCCAAGGGTCGATACCCGGTAGCCGCTTCCGCGCAGATGCGCACGTCGGCGGTGCCCCCGCCCTCGCCCCAGGGTTGCTTGTACCTGCGCTCCCAGCACGCCGATAACGGCTGCCAGGTACCGTTTTGCCCGGAGACGCACGTATGGCGGCACCCGTTCGGCAACCCATGCGCGTAAAGGCACTGGAACCCGATGCCTGTACCACCGCACTGCCCTGCACGTTTCAGGATTTCTCACATCCGCATGGAACCGGGCCACCATTCACCTTCCTGGAGAAACACTCGTCTATCGCATCAGCCCGCTTGCTTGTAGGGCTGCAACCCGCAATGCCATTTGCGAGGTGACCTGGAGGACCCCAGATCGAGTCTGCAGGGATACTCACGTAGATAGGAAATCCATCACAAAGTATCCCCGCCGCGCACGGATACACGCCAATGAGCAACTCGTCCAGCCCAATCCCATCCCTAAAGTGGGTGGTAGAACGCGGAACGGTGGGGCGGCTGCTGCTTCCTCACTTTCGATCGGTGCTACACGGCAGCGCCAGCGGTGGCTGTTCGGGACGGCGGCAGGCGCCTCGGCGGTGCCGCCCACAGCAGCGTATGCAGTGGGTCTATCGTCATAGGGCGACCTTGCGCTAAAAGCAATCACCGGGCCTAGGTGTGTCCGTGTCGACCGGGCCATGAAGGTGACCATCAACCTGGCTACTTCTCGGAGCTGATGGGCTGATGGCCTTTTCTCAGAGATACTGCACTCGAAACGCCGCCGAATGGCCGAATGTTCGTCATGATCGACATCGGGCCTGAATATCGTCACAACCCTGATCTGTTGAATGTGGCTCCGGGGCATCTTGTGCTGTAGTAGGAAAATCGTATGCCGTTACCAGAGCCTGTCCGAGATCAACCCGAGGTGGTCATGCCGCCGGTCACAAGGTACTGGAGGCGCGTCGAACAGTTGTGAGGCGATTTGGTCCGACTGGTGCGGCACCATGAAGGGTGGGAAGGAGAGCATGAAGATCTCATTCTTGATTCATAGCGCGTACAGCATGGGAGGTGTTCCCCGGCGCACGTTTAACCTGGCGGCAGCACTTGATAAAAGTCACGAGGTGGAAATTGTATCGAGTGAACGGCGCGCTGACAGGCCCGCACTGAGACTTGATCATAAAGTAAAGGTCATCGACCTGACCGATATCCGAGAGGGCAGAATCGATGCCCGTAATCCCAGGTTGGAACAACCGTCGGAGGTGTATCCAAAATGTGATGGGTTCGCCAAGCTTTACAACAGACTTATTGATGAGAGGATGGCGGCTTGGTTTCGCGAGACCGATGCCGACGTGGTTATCTCTACCCGCCCTGCGCTCGGCTCTTATGTTGCCGCTCATGCGCCTAGTCGGATGCTGCGGATTGCCCAAGAGCACGAGGGGCTCCACCGTTCGAAGGGAGAATTACGGAACGTCGTTGACGCGATCTATGCGACCATGGACGCTGTGGTTTGTCTGACGGACAGTGATGCAATGCTGCACCGTGACCACTACCCGCCAGGCGCCCCCCGGATCTTTTCCATTCCGGCTGCTGTCCCGGCAGCCGACACGTATATCCCGCCGGAGGCCGGACGAGTTGTCATCTCGGGTGGCCGACTGGTTTCGTACAAGAGGAACGATGTCCTTGTCGACGCTTTCGCCATTGTGGCAAAGAGGCATCCGGACTGGAATTTGCGTATTTACGGCCGAGGCCCCGAGGGGAGAGCGCTCCGCGAGCAGATCGAGGAGCTTGGGATTCACGACTCCGTAACACTTGTCGGTCCAGCCGCGGATTTGCAGGCAGAATGGGTAAAGGGGGCCATCGCGGCAACAGCCACTGACGATGAGCCCTTCGGCATGTCGATCGTCGAAGCTATGCGCTGCGGACTTCCGGTGGTGAGTGCGGACACCCCGGCCGGCCCACGCGAGATCATTGAACACGGCGTCAATGGTCTCCTGGTGGAAAGGCGGAGCCCCGAAGCCATGGCCGATGCTCTGATCCAGCTCATCGAAGACCCCGACCGCAGAGCCGCCATGGGAGCCGCTGCTGCCGCATCGGCACACCGGTACGACCCGGACCGAATCGCAGACAAGTACACACAGCTCATCGGGGAGCTCGCCGACTATCGCCGTGTCAACACCATGCAAGCCACGTGCCGCGCAGATTCCATGGGTAACCTGCAGATCATCCTGCCGACTGGATTCCCTGATGAGGACAGCTGGCGCGTCGTCTGCCAGCCCCGCGCTACAGACCAGAAAATTGTGACGCTTGACCTTTCCCGCGCTTCCCGCGAAGCAGGGCCCGTGGCAGTCATGGAAAGATCACAACTCGACCTGTCAGAAGGCCGATGGGATTTCTTCCTCGAATACGAGGGGGTGCGCCAGTGCCCACTCCTGGCCAGCCGCGTCGAGCTGGCCGGCCTCCTTCTCTGCCCTCGGCCAACCACCCGTCTGGTCTCCTGGTGGATCCCTTACATCAACGCTGGCGGGCAACTATCGCTGCGGACATGGAGGCGCAATGGCCATGCGGAGTTGGGAGACGTCAAGCTCTCCGACACGGGCCTCACTCTCAGCATCAGCACCCCCACTCCATCCGACCATGACGAACTCGTCCTCGTCCCTCGGAGTGACAGTCGCGCAGTAGCGGTGCGCACACGTCTGCAGCGCACGCGTAGCGGCGTCGCCGCCACCATCCCCGTTGCCGACATCGCTGCGGCTGCGGCCACATCACACGACGACTGGGACGTCTTCCTCGTTCGTGCCGGCTACCCAGAGGTTCGTGTGGCTCGGCTGTTCGACGATCTCGAGCAACGCAAACGAATCCATACCTACCGCAGCGTGCCAGTCGTCTCTGCGCGGGGTACCACGCGCGTGCGGCTCTACTTCACGCCCGCGAATGACCTATCGGTAAGCGCATCTACCCGGTGAAAGCGGCAAAGGCTTCGATTGACGCCTGGCAGTGCGCCACGAGACCTCAGCCAGTCTGCTGTTTCTCCCTCGACAAGGCGTGTTATTGACGGGTAGTTGGCGTCTCTGTCCGTGAGCGTGAGCGGCGGTCGAAGAGACGGCCCAGCTTGCGGTATTCCGTTTCGATTCCGTCGACGAGGTCGGTGACGGTGAGCTGGCGATCATCTGCCGCAGCAGCGAAGAGGGCGCTCTCCACGCTGGCACGGATGCTGCCGCCGGCCAGGGTATAGGCACTGGCCAGCTCGTCGACGCACAGCTCCGCCGGTGCGGCGGAGCCCAGGAAGGTGTGCCACAAGCGGGCGCGTACTTCGGGACCCGGGCTTTCGAACACGATGACTTCGTCGAAGCGGCGGGTGAAGGCGCCATCAATGGAGGCGCGCAGGTTGGTGGTGAGGATGGCCAGGCCCTCGAAGGATTCCAGACGCTGGAGCAGATAGCCGCTTTGCAGGTTGGCGTGACGGTCTCCCGCGCCGCGGACCTCACTGCGCTTGGCGAACAGAGAATCGGCTTCGTCGAAGAGGAGCACGCAGCGCAGGGTTTCGGCCGCAGCGAAGATGCGCTCCAGATTCTTCTCCGTCTCGCCGATGTACTTGGAGACCACTGAGGGCAGGCTGACGATGTAGAGGTCCATCTGGAGCCGCCCGGCGAGGGCCTCGGCGGCCATGGTCTTGCCCGTGCCGGACTCGCCCGCGAAGAGCGCGATGGTTCCACGCCCACGCCCGCCGCCGCGTCGCAGACCCCACCGGGTGAGCACACTCTCGCGGTGTTCGATGCGGGCTACCAACATGCGCAGCCGCTCGCGCACCGGATCGGGCACGACCAGCTCGGACCAGCAGACGTCCGGGACAATGTGGCGGGCCAGACGGCCGAGTTCGCCTGCCGCACTGTCGCGGGCGGCGGCCCACACCGAGGTGAGCTGAGCGGTGCGTGACCGCAGGGCAGCGGTGCGGTGGACGCGCTCCGCTGCGGCCAGTGAGGCCGCGGACCTGGTCCCTGGCAGTCCCTTGTGCGTGCTGGAGCGAAGGTCTGTCTCCGCGGGCGTCAAGGTGTGCCGACCGTAGGACGGCCACGCGCTGTTGCCGTAGAGGATCAGCGGTACGGGCTCGCGGTCCAGGCAGGTGACGAGGTGGTGCAGGACATCCGACGGGTCGGCCGGCGCGCCGGCCGACGCATCCAGCGGGATGAGGAGGCCCGCTCCCAGCAGACGGGCCTCCAGGGTGATGCTCCGGGCCAGTTCGCCTGAGGTCATCTCGCTGGACGGCAGCGCTTCGGGGGCGAGCAGGAGGGGGGTTTTGCCAACTGCTCGCAACGCGGCACGGGCGGCGGGCAGGGCCTCACCTGCGAGGCCCTGGCGGAGGTAGTACGTCTGGGGTGAGCCTTTCGCCAGCAGACCTGCGAGGGCTTCGTCGCAAGCTGCCGGAGCAGGTCCACCGGGCACATCGGACAGCAGATGGAGCCAGGACCCTCGGCCTTTGATTCCTTCCCGGTCCCCGCTGAGAAACGCCAGGACGCGGTCGGGAACGTACGGAATGCGGTCGGGGAAGGGCGCACCCGGGTTCTCATGGGCGATGAGCCCCGCCCGCACCAGGGGGGAACCCTCGCGAAGCAAGCCGCGGCGTACGGCCTCGGGCACCGGGATGGCGTTGACGGCGAGCGCCACGGCCACGGTGGGCCGGGATGAGTGGGCCAGACCGCTCAGGGTGCGGAATGCGGTGCCGCAGGGCGGGATGAGATCGGGCAGCAGGCAGGTGATGAGGAGGTCTGCCTCGTCCGGATGCAACGCGAACTCGCGGACGGCATGGGCCAAGGGATCGCCCTCGTCCGCGAGCCGCGTCGCCTCCTGACTGTCCGGCCATGGAACGCCGTCGTGCCTGCTTGTCCCATGAGGGTGGAGGGCAGCAGCGTACTCCTCGCCCTCCAAGTAGAGGCAGCGCACACGCTCTTCGACGACCGCGAGGCGCTGGGCGAACAGACCGGTGTTCAACCGACCTCCTTGACGTTGCGGCGCGGGCGGCCCGCGGCCCGGTCCAGCGAGTCCTCCCCGCGCGGGCCGGTCTCCCCTTCGGAGGGCGGAAGACGGCGGATGCGCAGGGCGGTACCCCGCACCGGGGCGGGGGCGGCCTGGGTGGCCCGACGTTCGAGCGGGACGGTTACCACCAGGTCGAGCGCGGGGCGCGGCGGTGTGCCCAGTGCGGACCACACCCGCGCGGCCACCGTGCCTTCGCCCTCAGGCCCGCCGCAGCCTCGCAGCCGCATCGTGAAACGACGGCCGTCCTGTTCCGGCGGGAGGAGTTCCTCGGTGTCGGCACACCACTCCAACAGCTGTCCCAGGACGCGATGTTCGTCCAGGACGGTCTGGGCCCATACGGTGATCAGATAGGACAGGGCGAAGTAGCGGGGCGGCTTGCGGTATCCGATCACTGCGCCGTCCTCGTCCACGATGCCGATGTCGCCGCTTTGGCTGCGGCTCGCGTCCTGTTCCAGACTGTGCAGGAAGATGTTCACGCAGGGGCTGTCGCGGTGTGCGGCCCACTGGGGGCCGGGCGTATCAAAGGTGACGGGGATGCGGGTGCCCTCCAAGGGGCCCTGGTGCAGCAGCTCTCGAAGGATGTCATCGACGTGCTGCACCACACTCACTGTGCTGCTCCTGGTGGTCTCTGCGGTCATGCGACGGGGTGGGGCAGGGGGGAGGCGAAGGGGCCCTTCGTAGGCACGAGCATGCCGTTGAGCAGCGCAGTGGCGTCACAGGCCGAGGGGGCGTCGGGGGAGGTGGTGTCGGCTGAGGGGTTGGGGGAGCGTGGCAGGTGTCCTGTGCCGGTTTCCTCAGGGGTGCAGTCCACGGTGAGCGTGATGGTCTTGTCCCCGGGCACGACATAGGGGTTGTCCTTCCAGGCCTGCTGGTGCGGCTCGTCCATGCCGCCGGTGGCCAGCGCCCCGTGGTGCGCGGACAGTTGCCAGCTGCCCCGGGCGGGCCCCGCGGCAGTGATCGTCACACCGGCCAGCCGCAGCTCGTACCCCCGGGGGATTCGGTAGGTGTCCAAGGAGGTGCCGTCGGGTGAGCGGGCGTTGAGGGGCTGTTGCAGAGTCTTCTGCTTCAGCGCCCCCTTCTCCCGCTGTTTGCGCTCTTGCTCCGCCTTCTCCTTGCCTGCTGCGGCTTCCTTCTTCTTTTCGGCCTGTTCCCGGTCCCTCTGCGCCTTCTGCTGCTGGGCCTGCTGGGACGGGCCGCTGAGTGACTGGGTCTTGAGTTCCGCCTTTCCGCCCAGGGGAGAGAGCCACAGGGCAGCGGCTGCCACGGCCGTGGCAGCCAGAGCCAAGAAGACCTTGACCACCCTTTTCGTCAGAAACGGACGGCGTTCGTAGGCGAACTCGAGCTCCCGGCAGGCCTGCGTCTCCCAGTCGATCTGCAGGCGCATCCCACAGCTCTCCGACTCACCCCACAGACGCGGCTTGGTGTTGACCACGTCCACACCGACCCGCGCCCGTTCCCCTGCCTGCAGAACGACCTTGGCCCGTCGGGTCCGCGCCCGTACCGGCGCGGAGTCCTCGTGAGGAGCGCACCGGATGCGGATATGGGCGGGCGCGTTGCCGGTGTTGTGCATGGCGACGAACTGCGCTGCTCCGAGGCGGCCTTTGACCGTCCTGCGCGCGAGTCTGGCGCCCACCTCCCAGAACTCGCCCACGGCCACCTCCGCTTCGGGCACGGCGGTCAGTTCACGGCGCTCCGACGAGACGACCTTGACACCGAACGGGAGCGGTCCGGGGACCGTATCGCTGGAGCGGGGCGGGACCAGCGGAATGCCGATCTGCTCACTGGTGCCGGGGAAGACCACGACCCGTCCCAGTCGCCGGGCACCCCACTCTCCAGGAAGGCCCAGCAGTTCCAGGTCGTAGGCGTCGACGATGTGGCCGTCGTTGCAGATCAGCAGGTCGGCCACGACTGGCTCGCCGGGTACGACGGGATCGCCCGGCATGATCAGTTCGGCCCGAAGAGTCATGCGGAGCTCTCTTTCGTGTCGTCGTGATGGTGTGTTCTGCTGGGGGCGGTCTGGGGAAGCCGCCAACCGGAAGTCCAGGCCCTAGGCCTGCGATCGGCGGGTGAAGAACTGCACCTCCGCGAGGCCCACGGGGGCTTTCGCGCCCTTGCCGTCGGCCGCCCGTACGCCGATGATCTGCAGCCGTACTGATTGCACGTCGTCCACGCCCCAGGAGAAGGTCTGCGGGCCCGGCTGGTCGGTCAGGTCAAGCTCCTTGACGAAAGCGCGTTTACCGGCGGTGATCGCCACTGCCCTGAGCCGTTGTGGGCGGCCGGCCGCCAGATACTCCTGGGGCTGGAGGGAGACACCGTTGAAGACGACCAGCGTGGTGAGGCGGAAGGGGTGCGTGAATTCCGCCTGCCACCACTGGCCGCGCGCCTGCTCGCCGGATGGGGCCGGTGCCCAGGCCCGGTTGTCCACGCCGTCTGCGGCGCAGCGGGCCGGGTACCCCGCCCGCCGGCTGGAGGCGGATACGGCGGAGGCAGCCACCGCGGCCTTCGACGCGAACCTGTCGTATGCCAGCGCGGCGCCCTGGCGCACGGGCCCGGTCAGCGACGGCCCGGCCCCGGCCAGGGTGAGCGTAAGGACGGCGGCGGCCCCGGCGGCAGGGGCGTACCAGCGGCGCTCACGGTGCCACACGCGGGGGCGCCGCCGCAGAAAGCCGCGGATCCCCTCGGTGATCCGTAGCCACCAGGGGCGGGGCGGGGGCGGCAACGGCGGACGCAGCAATGTCCCGCAGCAGGCGCAGAAGGTCCGTGCACGCGGGTTGGGCCGGGCGCAGTCGGGGCCGGGACAGACCACCGGCGGCGGGGTGACGCCGTCCTTGAATGTGCCAAGGCGCAGCGTCTCCTCCTCGGCGGGTGTGAACGGCTGCGGGCTGCGCATCGGGGCCGGTAGGGGTGAGAGGGGGCGTGCGGCGTCGTACGACCGCGCATCCAGGGGCGGGGCGCAGAGGGGCGTGGGTACAGGAGCCGGGGGTCTGCTGCCATCCCAGTCCAGATAGCTCCCGCACGCACCGCAGAAGATGTCGTGGTGGTGCACGGGACTCTGGCAGCTGGGGCACGGCCCGGCGCCGGGCATCGGGGAGGGCGGGGCCATTTACGCCTCGCCCCGGGGACCGGCCGTTTCGATGACCGTGTGGGCATGGGCCGGCAGCCAGTCGCTCACCAGGCTTCTGACCTCGTGCGCGGTCATCCCGCGCGGCACCTCCACCCGGACATGGACATGCGGCGGCTCGTCGTCCTCGGGCAGGTCGTCGGGGCGCGAACCAAAGCGGGTGCCCCCGGAGTCGGTGATCTCTATCTGGGTAGCGAGGACTTCACCGGCCAGCAGCTCCAGGCCGGGGCGGGTGCCGCGCAGCCCTTGAAGACGGGTCCCCGCCCACAGGGCATAGCGTCGGCCCGCCTCGGGCACCGAGGAGGGCAGCGACACACCACCCCAACTGAGCATCCAGTCAAGGAAGTCGAGCGGCGCGGTGGCGGGGGCGAGGTAGGCATCGAGGCAGTCCAGTTGCTCCACGACCGGGGCCAGGACGTCGTCGAAGCCGCAGAGGAAGCGGTCGGCGAAGTCGCCCTGGCGGTAGACCGCGGGGAGCATGGCTCGCAGTGACCGGTGCTCCGGTAGCTCGGCGGCGGGCTGGTCCTGGCTGCGCCGGCCAGCCGTCTTGGTCAAGACGCCCCCCTGGGGCTCCAGCGGGTCGTGGACGCGGCAGCGGAGGGGATGACCGAGATGTGCGGGCGGTAGGACAGAAAGAGGGCCGCGGGCCTCAGCTCGATGCGTGCCGCGGCGTCAGAGCGCTCGCCGGTGGTGAAGTCCGCCGGGTACATCTCCAACCGTCCCACGGCGTCGACGCCGGGCACCGCGGCGAGCACAGAGTGCAGGTCGGCCGAGCGTAAGGGGCGGTTGAGCGGCCAGCCGGGACTGCCATCCGCCGAGGGCAGCGGGCTGAGGAAGGCGTGCACGGCGCGCAGCGCCCGTTCACGTACCTCTTCGGGGTCCTGCCCAGGGGCGGCGTCCAGCCCGGCGACGACCGTCACGCCTTGGTAGGCAGGCCCGCTCACCGCGACACGGATGCCCAGGGGGCGGCGTGCCTCGACCGCCTGGGCCACCGTGGAGAGCATCGCGGGCGAGGGCACGGCCGCACGCCAGTCGATCCCCTCGAAGGCCGCAGGCGCATCCGGTATGACCAGGACACGCACCAGGCCGTGCCCGTCCTGCCTGCCCGCCTCCACGCATTCGACGCGCCCGGCCTCGCGGCAGGCGGTGCGGGCGATGACGGCGTAGTCGCCGGCGGTGACCGCACGCCGTTGCGTGCGCAGCCACTGAGCGGCACGCAGTTTGACGCTCTCGACGGTCTCGGCGTCCACGCCGCCGGTCGCGGGAGCCCGGTTCTCCGTACGGGCGATCATTGGCAGCGGTGTGCGCAGGACGGTCAGTGCACCCGCGCCGACATTGCCGCTGCGGCCGCCGCCTGTGCGGTACTCGGCGGCGCTGATCCGCGTACCGGGCGCAGGCACTGCCCCGTGCTGGTGGATGGCGCCGTCCGCGCCGCGGACCGCGGGCCCGAACTGGACCGTGCCCAGGACCTCATCGACACGCACGTGGCGATCACCGGGCTGGGAGTCGGCGAACGAGGTGACCACGGCCCATTCCTGGACGCCGTGCGCGCTGTGGGTCACCACCGTGCGCAGGGAACCGGAGACGACGGGCAGCCGCTCGATGGACAGGCTCTGGCCGGGGGTGCCATCCGAGACCCCCAGGTCTTGGCCGCGCATGACCTCGCCGTGTGCGCTGGGGGTGGTGCCGCCGATCGTGAACGCCTCCAGGCGGCTGATCCGCGGCGAGGAGGAGTAGGCGGGCTGACCGGCCTCGGTCTCCACGACGCGGCAGCGCAGCCAGGCGGCCCGGCGCCGCCCGATCAACGAGGAGATGTGTCCGTCGGGGAGGTGCAGCACCACCTCGCCCGGCCGGTTGAGGCCCCCGGTCGTGTCCCGCTGGACCTCGCACGGCTCCCAGCCCTGTCCGCAGCGCGCCTCCCACACCAGCGGGGGGTGGTCGGGGGAGATGCCCACGCCGTCCAAGGTGCAGTCCATCCGCAGGACCACGGCGCACCGGGGCGCGGGCTCGGTCAGACCGATGAGCAGAGTGTCTCCGGGGACGGGCTGTTGCGCGAAGCACGTCACCGGGTCACCGGCAGCGAAGCGCTCGGTGACCAGCACCGCGACATGCCCTGCCTCAGCGGTCCCCAGCTGCTGGAACGCGGTGGGGACGATCTCCAGGTCGCGCTCGACGGTGAACACGCACGGCTGGCCGCCGCCGGCCCGCGGGGTGGCGACCTCCGTGCCGGCCGGTACCACCACGGGCGTGTCCTGCGGGGCGGACAGCCAGAAGGTGACATCGGCGCGAGCGGCCTGGGGGGCCGTCAGCTTCAGGTCGAGCAGATCGAGAAAGCTGAGGTGGACCTTCTCGGGCACCCGGTTGAGCCGGTACACCAGCTGGTCCACCATCTGCGCGAACGCCTCGACGAGTGCGACGCCCGGGTCTGAAACGTTGTGGTCGGTCCACTCGGGGCAGCGGCCCTGGATGAAGCGCTTGGCATCGTCGACCAGGTCCTGGAAACGCCGGTCGTCCAAGTGCGGGCTAGGCAGGGGCATCGTGGTCTCTCTGCAGGGAGATGGCGGGAAATGGGATGGTGTCGTGGTGGGCGGGGATCGCATAGAACGGGAAAACGAGATTGCGACGGCTGTTGGTGTGGCAGAGGCGGTACGTGATCTCGATGTGCAGCACCTCGGGTTGGCGGGGCAGCCGGGCGGCTGTGACGTCGTCCACGACGATGCGTGGTTCCCAGCGATCGAGGGCGCGCCGCACCTCGTGGGACACGGCGCCCATCGCGGAGGCATCGCCCGATCCGAAGACGTAGTCGCGGATGGCACAGCCGAATTCGGGGCGCATCGGCCGCTCGCCGGGGTCGGTGCCCAAAATCAGATGGATGGCCTGGACGATCTCCTCGTCGCCGGACACCATGTCCGCGCCTCCGGAGGGGCTTACTCCCATCGGGAAGGCCCAGCCGCGTCCGATGAACATCCCCGCTGTCTCCGTCATCGGACATCTGGCGAGTCGACGATCGTCTTCAGACGCATAAGAATCATTTCTCTCACCTGCTCTGGCCTTAGCTTTTGGCGCGGTTCTGCTCTGGGGTCGGATGGGGAGGGCAACGATCGTGTGCCGCAGTGACAAGATCTTGCTGCGTACGACGCAGCCGGCCCGCCGCGATCGCGCGGGCGTCACCCGCCGATGCACACGGTCGGTGCGCCACCCACGATGACGGTGCCGCATGGCCCCTTGTCGCCCATGCGCAGGGCGGGCAGATCGCCGATGAGTACGGTCTTGCCCGCCATGGGGGTGGGGATGAGGGGGGCCGGCGGCACAGGCGGATGACCGGGGAAGGCACAGGCTCCCGGGCTGCCCGCCACGGCGGCAGGCAGCCCGCCGATCAGAACGCTCAGGGCGCCGGGCGGTGCGATGACTCCGTCGCCCGAGGGAAGCGGGACAGGGGTGGGGTTGGGGAGGTGCGACAGGGCGTCGCCGATCCGTGCTGCCGGTGGCATGCAGCGTGCTCCTTGGGTACGGGCCTTGCTGAGGTGAGGTCAATTGAGCTTGATCAGCGGGGCTTTGAGGGAGCACGTGCCGCCTCCCTCCAGCGATACGGTGGTGTCGGCACGCACGTTGACTCTCTGACCCCTGAGGTCCAGCGTTCCGCCGCGTGCGTTGAGGCTGATGCTCTCGCCCTCCACGTGGATGGCCCTCTTGGCGTCGATGCGCACCTCGCCGTCGCTTTCGATGGAGATGCTGGCACTGCGCTGGTCCAGGTCGAGTCGCAGCTTTCCGTCGCCGGAGGCCAGAAGGACCCCCAGAGGGCCGCCTTCGGCGTCGAGCAGCTCAAGCCGCTGACCGGTCCTCGACACAAAGGAGCGGACGTTGGTGGTGCCCTTGGTGGTGTCGTACAGATCGCTCACGGCATGCCGGCCGGGGGCATTTCGCTGGTTGTACAGGCCGCCGAGGATGAAGGGCCGGTCCAGGCAGCCCTGTTCGAATCCCACGAGGACCTCATCGCCCACGTCGGGGCAGACGATTCCGCCGTCGGGGGTGCCGCCGAGCTGAAGGGTCCGGGCCCAGTCGCTCTCGTAGTCGTCCGAGAGCCAGGGGAAGCGCAGCCGGGCCCGGCCGTGTGCCCTGGGGTCTTGGATGTTGGAGACGGTGGCGCAGACGAGTCCGGCAAGGCGCGGATACGACGCCTCGGCATTGCCTGGGGCCTCGCTCGGGGGCAGCCCATCGCCCTCCTGGACGGTGACTTCGGTGAGGTATCCGGTGTCGGGGTGGAATTCATGGCGAACGGAGGTCGTCGTATAGCGGCCGTTGAATCCTTCGCCGAGCCCGCTGAGGGTCACCGCGGAGCGCAGCCGCAGCTGTGGGGTGCCGGTCACGACCGCGTGGAGCTCGGTGAGACTGGCGGCCACTTCCTGCGCCATCGCGGCGGCGAGCTGCTCGGCCTCGTTCTGGTCGGCGCGCGGCAGCGAGCTCAGCCGCAGAGGCTGGCCGCCGACGGCGGGTGCGCCGGGCCGCCAGGGGACATCACGCGACGGCGCCTGCTGTGCGCGGTGCTCGGCGACCAGCGCCTTGCCGCCGTCGGGGTCCCAGCCACGCACGTGCACGGCATCGACCTGGTGGCGCAGGGTGGCACCGGCGCGCACCCGCAGCAGGTTCTGTCCGTACTCCAGGACGTAGGGACTCTGCTCGGCTCGGGCGGGTGGCGAGGGAGCCTTGCCCGCCTGCGCCCCAGCACGCCAGTGCAGGGCACCGGAGCGTACGAAGACTTCGTGCCCGTTCTGGCGTGCGAGCCGGGCGAGGAAGTCCCAGTCCGATTCTGCCTGGCTGATGTGCTCATAGACGAGCGGGGTGCTGTCGATCCGGCCGGTCTTGAGACCGGCCTTCCTTGCCAGTTCGGCCGCGATGTCGCTCGCCGACCGCTGCCGGTACGCCGCGACGCGCCGCCCGCGCCGCAGCCGGTGTGACACGTCGTGCGCACGTATCACGCTGTAGGTCCCCGACTCCCCGGCGAGCACCTCGCACCCCGTGACCTCGCCGGTGAACAGCTCGCTGCTGCCTGCGCCGTTCTGGGCCATGAGTTTCACCTGGGCCCCCGGTCGGAGCCGGGTGCGCCGGGGCAGTTCACACCCGGGGTCGCGCAAACCCAACTCGCATGCGGCAGGAGAACGCCGGGACTCCTCGACGAACCCCCAGGCCAGGGCCTGCTCCCAGGGGCCGGACAGCTGCTGCCCCTCGACGAAGACGAGCAGGGCGGCGCCGTGCTGACGTGCCATCGGGCCAACTCCTCCATGGTCATGTAGTGGTTCCGGCGAGAGGCGGTGCCTGCCGCACGATCCGGCGGGCCGGTGATGGCGTGCTGCCTCACGGACGGGCCGCGCCCCCCCACGGGGCGTCCGGTAGCTGGCGGCCGGGGGCCGGGTTTCAGGCCGGGTGCCGGTCGGGGCCGCCGAGCGGCAGCACCAGGCGCTGGCCCACCCGCATCCGCGTGGGGTCGTCGATGTTGTTGTGTTCGGCGATCTCCCGCCATTGGGCGGGTGAACCGCCCAGGTGGCGGTGGACGATCGAGGGGAGGGTGTCGCCCGCGATGACGGTGTGCACATGCCGTGAGTCGGGGGAGCCGGATGTCGGGTTCTGCCGTCGCTGGGCCAGGCCGATCTCCTCCAGCACCAGCGTGCAGGTCGCCCGTTCCGGGCTGCCCTGGGGGGAGAACAGCGAGAAGACCGCCTCCACGGTGCGCAGGTACGACAGAAAGGAAACCGACTCAAACTTCCCCCACCGAAAGACCAGCCATGGGGGCGAGGGGCGGTCCGCGTCGATGCTGTCCTCGGTAGGAGTGCACCACTTGAGCAGCTTGGTGATGCGTGAGTCCACCGAGCCGCCTTTGTCGGTGCCGTCGAGGAGCACTTGCAGGGTCAGCACCCCCGGCTGGCTCCCGGTGAACTCCGGCGTGGCGGCCGCTACAGCGGAGCGCACCAGGTGCCGTGACCACGATGCGCCCTTCACCAGGGTGAGTTCCGCGGGGTTGAACTGCAGGGCGATGGTTTCGCCGGGCAGCTTGCGCGGCTCTCCCGCGGAACTGGCCGGGGGCGCGAAGCACTCCAGACTGGCCCGTACCATCTTGTCCTGACCGCCGTCGGGCACGGTTGCGTCCTGCATGTCAGCGGCCCCCGGGTTCGAAGAAGCCGTGATGCACGATCTCCAGGACTTCCATGGCCGCCGTCGCGCTCCTCACATCAAAACTCGGCCCGCTCCAGGACACCGGCACCACCCCCAGCAGCCCCCACCTGGCCAGCACCGCACCGCCGTTGGTGAGCGCGGCGATCTCACCCGTGGTGCGGCGGCGCTCGGCGACCGCGGCAGTAACCCAGCTCACGGCCTGTCGGACACCAGGATGTACCGGCCGGGACAGCAACAGCGGTGGATAGGCCAGCCGCTTGGGCAGGTACCAGCTGAAGCCATTGCTGCCGCCCTCGGCGAACTCCTCCACCTCGACCGAGCAGGCCAGGCCCTCGCAGCTGGTGAAGCGACCGAGGTCCTGGCCGTCGATGGTCAGCCGGAAGTGGTGACTGCGCGCCGGGTCTGATCCGGTCCGCGCCCCGTCGTTCCGGTTCGACATGTCCTACCTCCTCTCTCGGGTGGAACGGCCGCCCGGGATGCCCCAGTTCACGTTTCCGCCAGTGCGGAGGCCGGCGCGCACGACGGCGGGACCGGCCATCAGCCGTGCCGTCAACGGCACCGACGGGTTCCCCGGGTGCCGCGGTGCTGGACTCGGTGCCAGCGCTGCGCCGGACGACGCGATGGCCGGCACGAAGTGTGCACGGACGGCCCGGGCGACGGTGTCACTGGCCGCTGGGCGTTCAGTGGGGATCCATGCGGTGCGCGGGTCCTTGGGTGCGGAGGCGGGGCGCGCGTACGGCCTCACCGTTCTTGGTCCCCGCGCAGGGGCCGACGCAAGGCCGCGATCGCTCTGTGCCGCCGCCATCACGGGATGCGAAGGTGCGGGCGCAGCCCGGGTGCCCCGGTATGTTCCAGATGCCGGGGCCTGTGCCAGGGCTCGGCTGGTAGGGGGTGGCTGGGTGGCGCCGCTTGGCTGGGGGCGCTGCTCACACCCGGTTCGGTCGGGGGAGGCCGCCGAATCCTTCAGCGGGGACCCGGTCAGCGACCCGGCGGGCTCACGCGGCAGTAGCGGGCGGCAAGCGGACAACGCCATGCCGGCGAGCGGTTGACCCGTTCCTGCCCCATCTGATCTGCGCGTGGAAAGCAGCGGCGCCGTGTCTTGCTGCGTGGCATAAACGGCCTGGGCCTGGCCGTCGCGGCTGCCCGCAACGGATCCTGGCGATAGGCCCGGCGCGGGCCGAGGCTGTTGCTTTTCCTCTTCCGTGCCCTTGGCCTGACGGGGTGTCATGCCCGAGGCAGGAGCCTCAAATGGCGTGGAGATCCGAAAGGGCGGCTTGAGCGCTGTCCGCTGCAGGGGTGCGGCAGACACCACGACCGGGCGGCGCCCGGCCGCCAGCCCCACCTTTAGCCTCCCGCGCGCGGGGCCAGCCAGCGGCGATGTGCGGAAGGCCGCGGTGTCTGCGGCGGCCGTCACGCTCGGGATCGCATCACTGGAGTCCTGCCGGAGGGCGGGCGGAGCCGAAGGTGCCTCACGCGCGGTGCCGGGCGCCGGCTCTGATGCCTGTTCACGGCCGGGTGCGCGTGGCGTAGTGCCGGGCAGCAGCCCAGGGTGGTGGGGCGTAGCCGGGAGTGGGCTCGGCCGGTGGCCGGCTCGGGCGGCCGCGGCGGGAGGCACAGCTTCACGGGCTGGGCGCCCTGTCACGGGATGGGGCGGGGAAGCTTGCGCGGCCCTGTGAGCCGTACGACGGCGGGGCACTGGCCTAGGGGTAGCCGTGGAGCCGACACGCTGTGGGCCTGGAGTTCTCGGCGCTGGCTGATCCGCAGGCACATCTGACATCCCCGGGTTCTCTTTGGCAGCGCTGGCCAAGGGCTCGTTCGACGAGGCCTCGTGTGGATCGCTTAAGGGGTGCGTTGTGTGCACCACGGCTGATCCGCTGGTTGAGCCGGCACCATCGGGTCTGACGGAAGGCCCGGGACGGTCTATGGCGAAAGCCGCCTTGGCGGGCTGGGATGTGGCTCCGTCCGGGGTGGGTGGCAGGTGGTGCGCCCCAGAGGTGGCAAGCGGCCTCCCCAGGACCAGGCTCTGGGGAGGCCGCCCGGTCGGGCGGGCCGGGGCGGGCACGCTTTCGGCCGTGCTCGTCGCACGCCGAGCGTCCTGCGCCACGGCCGGCCCTGTCGCACCGGCTTGTGCGGCACCGGCACCACCGGCACCGGCTGGCGGGTGCGTATCGTCATCTTGGCCAGCTGAAGGCCAGTTCTGGGCTCCTTCGTGCCGTGGCTCCGTTGCGCTGCCAGAGGTGGAACGCGAGCGTTGTCGCCGTCCCAAGACCGGGCGCATCAGGGCCTTCCAGAAATCGGCCCCGGAGTGTCGGTTTTCCTCGGTGAGGGCCTCAGCTGGCCCCGCGAGGTGTGTTAGGGGCCCGGATGCGGCAGGCCGGGGGTTGGTCTCTGCCGCATCCGGGCTGTCAGGGGGCGCCCAGACCAGGCAGGCGGCCGGGCGGTGCTGGAACCTGTCCAGGGGGCGCCGCCATGCGACGACCTCCTGAAAGACCAGCGACGGTGGGGAGGCAACCTGCGTACCCAGATCCCCGGTCAGCCTGGGGTCGTGCCAGGCCGCCAGCAGGGCGGCGGTGCGTTCCTCAGCCGTGACGGGTAGCAAGTTGTGCATCTGCAGAGGCCAGCTGGCCGGGATCGCCCGTCTCGGAGCGCGCCCAAGGTGTATCGCAGGCGGTTGCCCTGTCGCGGACCGATCCCACACTGTGTCCTAACCCCTACTCTCTGGCCGTCAGTTGAATGATGGTGCCGATTTCCGCGGCGTAGCGGCGGCGCTCGATGTGGTCGAGGTCGAGGATCTCGGCGAGCGGCCAGTGGAAGTGGTAGGCGAGGTACGCGATCTCCACATAGAGGTCATCTATCGCGTACGTCGTTATTCCCCCAGGCGGCGCCCGAGATCGACCGCGAATTCGTGCGTACAGGCCGGACAGGTCGTCGAAGCTAGCGCCGTGCCATCAGTGTTGATCTTTTCGTAGAACCGCTGCAGGAATGCAAGGTCGGCGGCGAACAGCCCCTCCACGATGCCGGCGTGGACCTCCGGGAGAGCCCCGAGCCGGGTGACCACCCGCCCCAGCAGAACCACCGACAGGTAGGCAGGGTTCTCCTGCACCCGCTGGTCCTTGAGCGGCAGCAGCTCATCGCGTGCGGTTGCCAAACGCATCACACCGTCCCGGTGCAGTTGCCCTTCCCCGTCCACGAAGCCGCGGGGGAGGCGAAACGGGTACTCGGTCACGGGAAGGGGGGCCGGTTCGGAGGCCGCCAGGGGGCGGGGCATGGGACTTGCGAGCTCATCGCTGAAGGGCCCTCCGCTCTGGTCTTTGGCCCTTGGCGCCGGGCCTTCGGTTACACGCCCACGTCTCACGCGATTGTCAAGTCCTCGTACTCGATGGTCACGGTCTCCATGAGCGGCTCGGAGCTTCCGGAGGTCAGGGCGCCGAGTTGGTACTGACTGGCCCAGGCATTGGCGAGGTTGTACCGGCGAACAGTCTCGCCCTTCCCGCTCTTCACTTCGATGGTGACGTTCTTACGGGCCTTGCCGATGTCGTTGCTCTCAGCCGTCAGTTTGATCCAGTCGGTCAGCGCCGTGCTCTTGTCGACACCGCGCGTGATCTCGATGCTTCCGGCCTCACGGGGCCCTTGCTGCTTTCGAATGATCTGCTTGCCGGTGGAGGCGTCGTTTTCCTCGCTCTCGATGACCCGCTGGCGAATGCCGAGTCCCGACACGCCTTTGAGCTGCTCCAGCTGAATGCCATCGATCTGGATGGCGAAGGTATGGACGACGAAGTCGTCCTGAGGGCTGGGCATTCTTTGGTCTCCCTATGTCCTATGCGTTCCGGCTGGTTGGCGTACAGACTCCCAAAGAGAGTCGACCCCTTACTCAGTTGACTCCCCGCCGCCCAGCGCCGCCTGCGACAGACGGAACACCACGAACTCGGCTGGCTTGACCGGTGCGACGCCGATTTCACATACCACTTGCCCGGTCTCGATGATCTCCGGCGGGTTGGTCTCGGCATCACACTTGACGTAGAAGGCCTCTTCGGCTGTGCGGCCGAACAGTGCGCCCTGCCGCCACTCGTTCACCAGGAAGGCGGCGATGTTCCGTCGGATCGTGGCCCACAGCCGCTCGCCATTGGGCTCAAAAACCACCCATTGGGTGCCCAGGAAGATGGACTCCTCGAGGTAGTTGAAGAGCCGTCGCACATTCAGGTACCGCCACGCAGGATCGCTCGACAGCGTGCGAGCCCCCCAGATGCGTATGCCTCGACCGGGGAAGCTGCGGATGCAGTTGATGCCGACCGGGTTGAGCAGTTCCTGCTCGCTCTTGGTGACCTGCAGCGGAAGATCCAGGACACCCCGCACCACCTCATTGGCGGGCGCCTTGTGCACGCCGCGCTCGGTATCGCTACGCGCCCACACCCCCGCCACATGCCCCGACGGCGGCATCAGGACCTTCTTGCCGGTGGCCGGATCCGTGGCCCCGACCCAGGGGTAATACAGCGCGGCGTACTTCGAGTCGAAACCTGTCTCCGTTTGCCGCCAGTAGTGGACCTCGGCGGGAGACATGTTCGGCAGCGGGTCGATGACGGCCACACGGTTGGCCATGCGCTCGCAGTGGTCGATCATGGCCAGCTGCACGGCCTTGACCTGCTCACGGTCGATCACGCTGCGCTGGTAAGCGGCCATCAGGTCAGGAGCCGCCAGTATGGTGACCTCATCGACGGCCTCAAGGCCGGCGAACCCGGAACGCTTGGCGACGTCGCCGACATATCGGCTCACTGCCGATGATTCCGCGCCAACGGCCGCTTCCGGGCCCGTGTCCTCGGCGGATGGGTGCAGGGCCACGGAGTGCTTCTCGGGCAGAGCGAGTGTGTCGCTGCCCGTGGCACGCTCCACAAGCGAGATGAACTGCGAGTGCTTCCGGATCTGCGTGGCCACGTACAGATCCGATGCACGGTCAGTGGAAACCTCGAAGGCTTCAACCCGCTTCCCGGACGCTTTGATCACGAGCCGGAACAGATCAGAACCGCCGTCCCGCGCGTCTGCTTCACCGCAAGCACCGGATTCCCCAGGCCCCTTGGAAGCCTTCTCGGTCTTGTCGGGGGCCCGCCTCTGCTGCCGCGCGGCTGTATCTGAATTCTGGCCGACGACGCGCTGGACCTCGACCGTCAGCTCCTGCTGAGCCACCGCAGGAAGCGGGCATATCTGGAAACTGCCCAGAGGCTGCACTGATCCGGTCGGCGGCGCCTGCGGGCCGGAATCGGCACCGGCGGGCTGATCGTCGACACGAACCACATAGCATGCCCCGCCGCCATTGGCGAAGTACCCATACACCGACCGGGCGAGATGTGAGTTCGCGACGAACTCGCCGAAAGTTGTGAGGAACTGACTCCAATTTGCTACCCGCACCGGCGTGTTGAGAGGCCCCTGCTCGGCGAATCCCACAAAGGCGGCCACCGCGGTGCCGATCCCTTCAATGGGACGTGAACCGCCATCGCTTTCCTCCATGTAGATACCCGGGGATAGGTAATTGGGCACCCGTTCTCTCCTGGATCGTTCGCAGTGGGTTTCCGTCCTGTTGGGAAGTTAACCGCAGTAACGAAGGTTTGGATCACTTGAGTTGATTCTTGTCATCCTCTGGCAGGCATGAGATCAACTTGTGGCCCTCGGCGAGGAGACCGCAGGGGTAAGGCGGGGGAGGCGACCGGAGCCTTCCCTGACGCATGCGGTCTCGGAGCGGCTGAGGCTGACCCCGTGCGCCGGCAACCCTTGGGCGCGTCATTATCGATAAAGCGATGCCAGGCGGCGCGCTGGCTTCAGTGGTCCGCAGGACGGGCAGCCGCGCGCGCGGGCGCGCCAGCGCCATGCCTCTCCCTCCGGGGCAGTTCGGGCCCGCCCGGGGCGGGGGCGGCGTTGCCGGAGCCGGTGGCGCGTCGCGCCACCAGGGCCGCCGCGAGCCGCTCAAGCTCCGCGTCTCCGAGGTCGCTGGACACGGCGTCCGTGGGGCCCCGCCACTGACCGGTGGAAGCCCACGCGGCCGCTCCCTCGCCCTCGGCCCAGGCCGGAAGCATCGCTTCGATCTCACGACGCCGATCCGAGCCGGCGGGCAGCGTCGTCGGGTCGGCCAGGTAGGGAAACTGGATACGGCCGATCCGGGCACCGATGCGGAACACGCCGCGCCCCGGGAGGGGCCTGGCATCCTTCGCCTCGTCCACCAGCTGGCCGGCGTCGTTGCTGTCCAACGTCGTTCCGGAGGCGGCGCCGTCGTGGCCGAGCCCTATACGGACATTCAGGAGCCGATCGAGGGGCGGGGGCAGCGAACCGGGCGGCCCGTCGGAGGCATCGGTCGAACTCTGCGGGCACTGGTGCCAGACGACGAGGAAGACCCGGACCGAGCGGCCACGCTGCGCGATACGGCGGGCCTGCCGGTAGAAGGTCATCAGCCGGGCCATGCCGTCATCGCTGCCGGCAATCCCATCGACGACATTCATCCAGTCGTCGACGTTCAGGTAGAGCGGCGGAAAGTTGGGCTCCGCCGCGTCCTCGCGCCTCATCCGGCGCCGCACATCACTGCGCCGGCACATCTCACGGAAGACCCGGTCGACGGCATCGGCGATGTCCTGCGGCTCCTCCACGATGGTGAGGACCCCACGGGTGCGCTCATGATGTGCGAAGTCGCCCTCGCCCTTGCCGTCCGCGAGCACCACGCCGCCCGTCACGGGATCGGTGGCGCCGCTGGCTTCGGCGTGTTCGAGGAAGCTCTGGTGCTGCAGAGTGATCGTTGCGATGAAGGTGCTGAGCGCCGCGGACTTGCCGACCCCGGTGACCCCCGTGCCAAGCAGATGCGGGTGGCTCGACATGTCTATGACCAGCCACCAGCGGCCATCAGCGAGCTGACGGGCACCAGGCGTACCAGGATCGGTGACCGCGAGCGGAAGCTCGTTCCAGGCCAGTCCCTCGAGGTGGGCCCCGGTGAAAGGGATCTCCGGCCCGGTCGCCATGGCGGGCACCGAGCGAAAGACAGGCTGGTTGTACGCGGCGGCGCGGTCGCAGATGAACAGCTGGCCGGTAACGGCGCGGATCTGGTTGGCGAGGCGACCGATGTCCTTGGCCTCGAAGCGGTCGGCGCAGCGCAGGGTGACCTCTTCGATCTGTCCGCCCCTGCCACGGCGAAGGGTGACGTGCTCGCTCACACGGGTCGGCACCATCTTTTTGACCCACTGCTCCGATCCGTCGGCCTGGCGCGTCACGGTCCATGAGGGCTTCTCCAGCGGGATGCCCATCAGGGACGCACAGCCACGGAAGAGTCGCACCGCCTCCCGGTCGGCGGGATCGTCCTCAGGCGCACGCAACCACCAGCGTGCGACGGGGATCAGCCCCACCAGGACAAGGGAAAGCCAGCCCAGCAGGAACGCTCCGACGAGACCGATCAGTACGGCCCAAACCCGCCGCACCAAGACCTGACTGGCGGAGGGGGCGGCCTTGGTGTCCTTGGCGCTGTCCATGCCGATCACGTCCCCGACGGGGCCGTGGCCTCGGTGGCGGTCGTGGCGGCAGGGCGCGCGGCCCGCTGCCAGCCGAAGATGGCGATGGCTAGCAGGAGCGCGCCGTATCCGACCCGGGGCATGCCGAGGAGGAGGACATCACACGCGAGGAAGCCCAGCACCAGCCAGGCCAGGATGGCCACACGCCGCCGTCGCGGCAACCTCGTCCGCACGAGACGGAGGCAGAACCACTTGTGCTGTGCGCTGCGACGGCTGCGAGCGAAGAATCGGGCGGCGGGCAACAGACGCGGAAGCAGCGGGGCAGTCAGTGGAACTACCCGGCTGGCGCGGGCTCTTTGTGTGGGGTCGGCGACGGTCATTACGGGGCCTTTCCTCCGCGGGAGGCGGTGTAGGTCGGTGGTCGATGGTCGTTCGGTGGGTCGGGTCACCGTGAAGGTGAGGATGAGGATCGTGTGGGTGCTGATCGTTCCCGCGCTGCTGGGCGCGGGTAGCCTCGGGCAGGGTGGCCTCGCCCCGCGCGTAGACGGCCCGTTCGACGCCGACCGTTGCAACAGTGCGCTGCCGTGTGCCGGGTGTGCAGCTGCCCCTCGCCACCCGACCGCGTTGTCTTACGTCGGTCTTATGTCGCCCACGGCGCGTTCCCACTCGCCGCGCGGCACGCTGCCCTCATCGTGCCAAGCATTGAGGAAACCCTCCGGATGGCTGGAGAGGCCAGGGACATGACAGCGGCAGACAACTCGCTTGAGGACAGCGCTTCTCTCCCCCCACCAGGCTCTGCAAAAGAGGGCGCCCTGTAAGGCGGTCACCCAGAGCGCCGACCAGCGGACCATGACCCGCCGGGAGAAAGGGCCTGCCCTCGAAGACACTGGTAGGCCGCTGAAGGGATGTGCTGAAGACGCTACGGGAGGCGGGACATCAGCTGGTCGCCGTCAACCCCGCGAACACATGGAGGTGCCAGCTGGTACACGCCGGATGATGTCTATCGGTTCCTGGATCCGACCTCGGAGCCGGGGCTTCTCGCGCTGGTGGCCGTGCATGCCTCCGAGAAGGTTGAGTACCTGGGCCACCGGCGGCGCTGGTTTCCGATGGGCCGGACGCATGCCTCTAGGGTGCGGTTGACGCCCCGAGCGGCGGGGCGGGTGCGGCCCGTAACGGTTCACCGCATCAGCCTCGGTGCCGTCGGCCGGTGAGACGACGCGCCGGAGGCCATCACCTTGATGTGTCGGCGCGGCCCCTGCGCACCTTCGCCCGTGCGGCGGTACAGCGAAGTGGGCGTCAGCGCGGTGTCGCCGCGGGTGTCGACGTGGCCGTGCTCGAGCCGACCGGGCTCAACGCGCCCCCGCAGAAGAGGAGTTCGCGGTGCATGTGGGCCCTCGGCCTGTGCGTCGGTGCCTGGCGCAGTCGGGGCCTGAGGCGTTCCGGCCCGTGGTGAAGTCTGCTCAGTCGCCACCCATAATCTGCGCGCTGTGCGCGGAGTTGAGGACGGAGGCAGGGAAGGCAGACCGACCCCATATTGCGGTCATCGAGGTGACATGTCCTGGGCATCGATCCGGGCGATCTCTACGCGATCACCTTGCGGATCATCGGCCCTCATGTCCCGGCTTGGAGACGCCGTCCTCACGCAGGGGACGTGTACCTCTGCCTGCCTCCGCCTGGTCGCCCTTCCGCCTTCCACAGGTCGGTGGAATCAGCGCCGGTACACCATTGTGCCGGGCGGGCAGCCCGGACGAGCGCTTCAATAGCGCCCGTACCAGACACGCTTGGTCCACAGCCTCTCCAGCCGCACGCCCTGGCCAGGCTTGGGGGAGTGCCAGACCTTCCGGCCCCCGGCGTAGATGGCGACGTGGTAGACGCGGTTGCCCGAGTGGAAGAACACCAGGTCGCCTACACGGCGCGCGCTGGCCCGCACATGCCGGGAACCGTTGTACTGCGCGGCGGCGGTTCGCGGGAGCTTCTTGCCAGCCTTCTTGAAGGCGTAGAGCGTCAAACCCGAACAGTCGAACCGGGAAGGCCCAGCCGCGCCCCATCGGAAGGGGGCACCCTTCTTCGAGGCGGCGACCCACAGTGCCCTTTCCCCCAACGTGGCTGCGTGCGCCTCACTGGTGGCCCCGGGCAGTGCGCCGGCTAAGGCCAGCATCAGGCCCGCCATGATGCACGCCGCTATGCGGGAAGAGCCCACACGGCGGTGGAAGGGCCGCGCAGAGGGCCGTTGTCGTCCGGAGCGCGCGGGGCGGCACGACTCACGCTGATGGCGGGGCAGTGCGGCGGGCTGCGGGCTCGTCCCGGGCGGCCCCGGGCGGGCGCGGCGGCATCGGTCAGCCTGGCTGGTGACCGTGTCCATCTGGCACGGGCCGGCACATGTGCGGGAGCCCGATCGGCTCTGTGCCGGGTTGTGCCGACAGGTGCACCCGCCGCACGGGGTATGTGAAGTTCGCATAGGAGAAACGCTTCCTCTTGGTTTGATCGGATCACGTTGATGGCAGGCTGGCCCAGCCGCCGTTGATGTGCACGGCTGGGGGGGGCTGCCAGCCATGACTCGTGGCACGTCGAGGGACGCTTGCATGGCTCACTCGGCGTGACTGTGAGGCAGGGTGAACGGGAGTTGGCGCGTAAGAGGGGTGAGCCCTAGAGGGGCGCCCTGTAGCCTGGACTGCTGTGGCGTCGGCGGATCACCATCCGACTGGTCGCTGCTTTTCATTGCGGCCTTTGAACGAGCCAGCTCTTCTATGCAGTTGACAGCTGTCGGCACGCGAGCGTTAAAAAAGAGTTTCACAGGGCCTGCAAAGTGGGTCAATCCACCAAACGGGGCTGAATCCTGTCGATCACCCAACTCGCCCCGGAAAATAGCGCCGCGGATACTGCCGGACCTATTCCTATGGAGACGTCCCGAAATGGCCCACGCTTATGCGGAGGACATCGAGGCTGCCGCGCATGCCTCAACGGCGGGGCACCCGCAAGTCTGGTGGTCCGTACGAACCACGCCAGACCTCAAACGGATCCATTCGCCGCTCGGGCGGCGGAAAACCGCTCGCCTCGGCTGGTCCGGCGTCCCTCGGAGGGGTGCCCTGGAGGAGTCCCCGCCGGACGGAATGAGTCTCTAAGGACAGGACTTCAATGACGAGATCAAGCATTCCTCGACCTCGATTAGCCGCTTGCGCGGTCACCGCCGCGCTGCTTCTTACACTCTCCCCCACCGCCGCCGCAGTAGACGAGCCCACCGAACCAGGCGAGCTCAAGCTGATCGCCACCCCAAGTGGCACCGCCCTCGCGGACAGGGACGGTAACCCGCTCTACTCCCAGGCGGCCGACAAGGCCAACACCTCCCGATGTGTCGGGGAGTGTGCCACCAACTGGCCTGCGGCGACCGGCTATCCAACCAAAGGGGCCGGGGTGGACGGCGTCACGGGGTTCACGAGCTACAACCCGGAAGGCGCCGACAAGCCACAGGTCATCTACAACGGGCACCTGCTCTATTACTACAAGGGGGATCAGCCGAATGAGCCCAAGGGCCAGGCTGTGGGCGGCTGGAGCTTGCTGGGCGCAGATGGAAAGACGCTCAAGAACGCGGAGCGGGATGCAACCCATCGCACCGACATCACCCAACCCCCTGGGGCCACCTCGTCCGGTCCCGTCCGGGGTGGTGTCGAGCACCTCAGCGCAACAACTGAGGATTCCGAGGTACGCCCGCTCGGCATCGGGGCCGTACTCCTCGTTACCGCCGCGGGCGGTGTGTGGGCGCTACTGCGCCTGCGTCGGGGGCAGGACACCAGTGCAGGCAGTGCCTCTGACGCAAAGGAGGGGGAGCGCTGAGTCCCTGATACACAAGCAGAACAGGCTGTGACGCGGCGATGTTGACCTGTGTCGTCGTTGCAATGTGCGCTGTGGAATGTTTCACCCAGATGCTCGTGTCCGCCGGTGATCCCGGCGGACACGATGCTATCGCTGGCTGCTCTCCCGGCCTCGCCTGGCCGGCGAGTTCACCGAGTGGTGCGGGAGTTTGCAACCGGCGTTATGAGGGGGAGGCTAGGGACATGTCTTCCAAGCGAGATGGTAGACCGTGCCGATGCTGGCATCAGTTGAGTCCATGGTGATGAAGCTGGTCTTTGTTCGGTCCGAGGTGCCAGTGTTCACGCGCAATTCAGTGTTGATGTTGAAGTTGCGTTCTTCTCCACAGGGCGCCCAGACGAGGGCATCGATGTCGGTGACATCGGAGACCTGCCAGTTGTCGGCGCGAGGTCCGGCGAACCCATGGGTTGCCGCTGCCGTTTGCGGCATTCCTTGAAAATAGTAGCTCGCCTTTTGCTGCGCAGTGGCTCCCTTCTCTAGGTTCATGAACCCACGGTAGTCAGCTCTGGCAATCGCGTAAGTGATGCCTTGTGGGACATGCACACGCAGGTTGAGCTGACAGTTCTTCCGGAAGTCTGTTGGTCTGGTGCCCGGGCCTACCTGAGCGAGATAGTCGCTGTATGTGACGGTGAATGCTGTGTTGTCGGGGGAGACTGCCACAGCGGTGGTCCCCAGCGGGCAGCCTGACCCGTTGACGGTTGCCAGTTCAATGACGATTTTGTCGGGAGGCGCAACGGCGCCTTCCTGGGCTGCGACCGACCCGGTGATGGTTGAGGCGGTCATCGCGACGGCGGCACAGCCTACTGTCAGCGCACTCTTGCGCATGGGTTCTCCATTCACATGCCCGATCCCAGGATGGAGGGGAAACGTGTTTCTGAGTTCGCCCTTACATCAGCACAACACACAGTGAAAATGAAGCGCGCCCTTGAAGGGAATCAGCCATGGGGCGATCTCTCGGCCAAGAAGAGAGTTGACTTAAATGGGCGTTGTGGCGCATTCCTTGCCATCCGAGCCCGGTACCGCAGGAGCGCAGCCAGTCCCGTTGCCCAAATCGCTTCCGGTTGGGTTGCCGTTCCACACTCCTGATTTGAGCCGAACGGAAACGGTAAGTTCCCGACATCGGCTCATAGTCGACTGATCTCTTCGATACTCCGAACCCTGTAGATCAGGGCCTTCAAATCTTCACGGATCAATTACCGCGACCAGAGGCGAGGTTGTTGTCAGGATGCGCGGGCCGGCGCGTGGAAGAACAACGGACGAACTGGTCCTCGGGCCGGTGTTGGGCCTCCGTTCTCGCTGATGCGGCCCGGCCACGCACCCGCTCTGCTCCCGCGTGTGCCCTGGTCCTGCCTGCCGAGCGTCGGGTCATCCGAGCTGTTGCCCCAACTTCCTCTAGATGGCTGCGCGTGTTCTCGACCGAGTCAGCTATTGACGTCGACTGACACAAATGAACGATCAGACAGCAGTGTGATGGCAACTTTCCCAGCCACTGCACCACCCGCTGGTAAAGGTGCGCCGTTCGCGAGGAGTTGTGTGAGAGCATGCGCACAGGGTTTCAACGAAGCCCAGGGGAGTGTGGCGGAATTGGCAGACGCGCCGGATTCAAGTCCCGGTGTCCTGACGGGCGTGAGGGTTCGAGTCCCTCCACTCCTACTCGCGGTTCCAAACGGCGGGGCCAAGGCTTCTAGCGGGCCAATGCTGACAAGTGCCAGACCGGCAAGCAGGAACGGTGCCGGCCGCAAACCGTTCCGCCGGGGCTCAAGACAGGAGATCTGGAAGACGTCAGCTCCTGGCAGAGCGCAGGATGGCCAACCGGCTGATTGCCCGTGGTGGAGAGCCCGACGCTGATGTCGACCAAGGCAGAGGCGCGCGTGGCGTCTTCGTAGGAGTGATGCTCTGCCATCCGCGCCCCGCAGGGCCCAGGCGGGAGACCGCCAGGCCACCTTGTCGGGGCGCCGCACCGTCCCTCGCGGAAGATGTGCCGATGACGGGTGACGGGGGCAGGCGTAGGCATGCTTCCCCGTAATCGCCGAGAATCCCTTTGCGAAGCCAATGGAGAGTGGGGCGGGTGGGACTCGAACCCACGGCCGGCGGATTATGAGTCCGCTGCTCTAACCGGCTGAGCTACCGCCCCCTGCACATGAGACGCAGACGCCTGCCCCGGAGGACATCGCCGCATTACATGTCAGGGAAGGGGCGGTCCCCCTCCTGAGCCTCTGGCTTTTCTTCTCTGGAAGCGGGGGATATCTAGGACACGGCCTGTGCGACGTGGAGCCGATGAGCGACTGACGCTTCCCTCGCGACCCGGGAGCGACGACGCGCGCAGGGCGGCCAGTTGCGCCGGCAGGCCGCCGACGCCTCATGCGGCTGGCACGCGTGCTCCCCTCATTAGCCAGAGCCGTCTGGGCCGGGGAACCACCGACACCGGTTTGGCCGACCGACCTCTCTGACGTGAAGCTGGTGTGACGTCAAAGAGTTGGCCCCTCTTGAACGCCCCGGGACAGCCGATGGGCTGCCGCCCTCTCTCGGCAGGATCGGAAATTTGAGGAAGCCGCCGCCACGCTTGGCTCTCCCCGCCACAACGTCACTCCATTGATGCAGCCTGCTGTGCCAAGTTCCCGAAAGAGGCTGTGGCACGATGAGAATGTTTTCGATGCTTACCGCTCACAAATATCATCCGATGACGACGATCGAATGATCAAAGCTACCCAGTGCGCGGCGACTTCGGCTGTGTTGAGCTGCTTGCTCGGATGACGCCGATTAACCGCAGTGCAACCACCAAAGATACGAGGAGGAGCAGATGCATTGGTTATGGGCAATCGCTGTGGGTCTAGTGTTGGGTGTACTCGCGAGACTGATTCTGCCTGGAAAGCAGGAAATGCCGCTCTGGCTGACCGCGCTGCTCGGTCTCGTCGGCGGCCTCTTAGGGAACGCCGTGGCCCATTGGATCGGGGTCGGCCACACCAAAGGGATCGACTGGGTGCGTCACGCGCTGCAACTGGGCGGGGCTGTACTCATGATCGTCGTGGGCGCGCCGCTGTGGGCACGCCTCCACGCCTCCCGCAAGGCGACATGATGCGAGGCCACGCTGTGGCCGGCACGTAGCCTTGGGGGCCGCTTCCTCCATCATCCAGATGGGACGCTGGGTCTGCACCGCCGAGCCAAAGACTGATCGGCGGGGATGGAGTTTGTGTGGTCAGGGCGAGGGGTGAAGGCCTGCGATGCAGACCATGGCCTTGTTCGCACCGGGGGGGGGAGGGGGAGGGGGGCTGGTCGTAGCTTGGCATCTGACTGGGCCGCCACACCGCTCCTCTGGGAGGCGCACTCGCTGGTGCAGGCAGTGGCCCGTAGGCGCCGCCACTTGCTCGTGCGGGCCCACGCCCTCTCCCGGCCTTCAGCTCTGGGGCAGGTGCGACTGGCCAGAGTTGACGGAGCTCTCCCGCGCCCAGGCGGGGAGAAGCTGTGTGCAGCGACAAGTCGCCAACGGTTCCCCAAAGGGCCGGAGCGCAGCGAAGCGCCCGCCAGTGGTCTGGTCTGCCCTGAGGCTTGTTCCGGGTCGACGTTGTGATGCGGGGATCTACGACCTGACCGCGGCACCCCCCAAGGCATCGTCGGTGTCGACGACCGTCGCCGGATGCAGGGAACTAGCCACTCCGTGGCACAGCGTCGCTCGGAGGTCGGGGCTGAGCCGGTCGATCGGCGGGGAGGCGTGGGGCCGCACGGTCACCAACGTGGGTCCATCCCCCCGGCAGCTGAGATTCCCAGGCTCTGTTCGTGTGCAAGAACCCTGACTGTGGATGGGCCGGCAGTGCCGACCACAACGCACCTCGAATCTCCGCCTCGCTCGTGGTGGCCACCAAAACCGAGGCCCTGCCCCGATCGGTGCAGCGATTGGCGTTGACTGGGACGTCAAGGAGACCGCAACCACTTCCAAAGCCGCCCCAGGAGAGATGGGCCGTCAGCACGGCTGGGCCGTACACCTGATTCATCCCGTGCACACCACTGCAGACTATGTGCTGTACGAAGTGCGCCGCGTGCGGGCCCGACTTGTCCCGGTGTAGGAACTCCGCTCGCGTGATGCTGGTCTGGGCAGGCCACGTGAGTCAGGAATCCCCATCGTTGGAAGTCAACACCCTGCAGTGAGGTCCCACCCGATCAGCTTCGGGGACCTTGGCCGCGAACCGCTCCACGCTCTCACGCGTAGTCAGCGTCCGGTGATGCCGGTGGGCCGCATAACGCAGAAGGGGGTTGTGGACCGCCGCCGGGCCATGAATAACGGGCGGCGGGCCGCCCGTTGGCCGTCGCCCGTGAACAACGGCTCAGGTCCATACGCCTTGGCGAAGGGTTTTGCCAAGAAGGCGACATACAAGGGGGTGAGCAGACAGATACCTGTTCCCGCCCTACCGACGACGAGCGGAGGAGGCCCTCTTCCAACGACCCCAGGACCGGCCCTTCGACTCATCGGCCTCACATGATCAGTGTGAAATGAGGAGCAATCATGATCACCTCCCCGCGTGGCCTTACGGCTGTAGTTAGTTGGAGGGCGCAACACCGAGCTATTCGAAGGAATCTTGTGTCCTTCGCAGTCATAGGAGTCGCTGTCACCGTTCTTCCGGGGGGACTGGGGCCAGCTGTAGTAGGAACGGTGAATGGTCACAGATGCAGCCTTCCGGAAGGTTCACTGAATGTCACCGACCTGCCTGCAGGCAGGTCGGTGATGGCCTGCGAGGCAGTTGGGCGAGTCGTGAGCTTCGGTGGCGCGGGGCTGACTGTTCCAGAGCCCGGCATGGGCGTATCAGTTGATGGTCTTGCGGTGAGCGGGGGACCGGAACACTTCCAACTTGAAGTGTCTGCCGACGGGTTCATCACCTACCCAGGACAGTACGAGACGAGGAAAGCTGTCGAGTCGGCGACATCATTAAAGTCGTCAGATCCGAACGCCTGCGCAGATGCGGCGTATTCAATCTATGATTATGTGGAGCGTGACGCCTATGTGTGGCACATAGGCGACGGGGGGATGCCTGGGGCTCTCTCCCGATCAGCTGCACAGATAGCTTTCCTTGACGCTATCAATAATATCACCGATAGCTATAACGATTGCGGTCTTACGGATGACGTGTCAGTGAGCCAAAGATACTCGGGAACTACTTCTTATGAGGGCGACTACGCACGGGGGTCCCTTACGTGCACCGAACGCGACAAGGTGAGCACATGGGACGCGGGAGATTTGAACAGCAACGTTCTCGCTGGCGCATGTGTATGGTATGCGATTGTCGACGGTGTGCCCGCAGATGTCATCGAGGCCGACGTCCGATATAACACCGCCGACTTTGACTTCACCAATAACCCGCGCAGGGAAACTTGCAAGAATAAGTACGACATGCGTGCTGTCGGTACACACGAAGCAGGGCATATATTTGGGCTGGCGCACGTATCCGATGGCCACTCAGATCTGACGATGTACACCAACTCGTTCATCTGTAACGCGAAGGCCCGGACGCTCGGCAAAGGGGATGTGCTTGGGCTCCGCAGGAAATACTGAGGTCAACCGAGGATGGACTGCCGGGGCAAGTCGGTGCTTCGTGCTACCCAGGGCGATCGGCTACGCCCGGCGGATCTGCCTTGCGGTCAATCACAGCCGCGTACGGCTCTCGTTCGCCACCGCTTCCGGCCCATCGGTTGCATGGTCCGACTCGCTCAACGCACAAGTTCGATCGCGGTCAGCGGCGCGGCGGCCCACTCAAGTCGCCCTCGCCTCCCGTCCGATGGGCCGGAGATTATAATCCTGCCACATGCGCAGCGCGAAGCGCTCGGCAGGACTGGTCGGCGTCGCTGGCTAATTTTCGCCAGGCCCGAGAGCTGCCCTTCGCTCGGGGTTTCCGCCGGGCTCGAGCTCGTCACTGCATCATCACTTGTGGTCGCACCGGGGGAGACTCGTGCTGGTTCACCGGGGTGGCGGAGACGGATGGGCCGCCAGCTGGCTGTACTGGCGGGACGAGTATGGCTGGAAAGCGCTCGACAGTCCTTACGCAAAGGAACGTAAGGTGCGACAATGAGTTGACGGTTGAACAGAATGAGTTGACGGGTCGGGCAGCCGAACGCGCACAGGGGGAACACGGGATGTCACAGAAGACAGCAACACCTCCCAATGGTCTGGACATTAACTCGCTTTTCGCACCGTTGCCCCTCCCGGCCTTGGAGGCCATGGAGTGTGCTTGCCTGCATGCGTGTCGCGTTACAGAGCGCGTGTGACCGTCGAGTGGTGAGGTGCTGCTCGCGGCGGGAGAAGCCAGAAAGAGCCACGCCGAATCCAGGCCCTACTTGCTATTGACCCAGCTTGCCGACTATTGGCCCGAGGCAGCGTCGCCCGGGTTCTGTTCGCTAGTCCCATCTTTCCCGTGCCCGGCGCGCGAGTTATGACGTCTCTCGTGGTCGTCAACGAGGTTCCGTGTGCCTCCCGACCGGAGGTGTGCCCGCGTAGGGCCGTGTAGGTAGCACCGCGTAATTCTCCGATGAGGACATCTCCATGCTGTGTGGTGCGAGCTGTCCGGGCGCAGTTGCGCTGGCCTAGGTTTCCCGATGCAGGCGAACCCAACTGTCCATAATTGAGCGTAGATCGAGCCTTTCGAATGTATAGCGTGTAAATATTTTCGAATCTGCGATGCGGTCGTGGGTTCGCATGCAGAGTCCCCCTCCCTGCCGTTTCCAATTGCGTGAAGTGTCAACAGAGAGTGGTTCAGGGAGGGTATTATCGACGGTCCCGTAACCCTGTTTAATGCGTTTAAGCTGGAGCGCGGACATGCCAAATGAGCTACTTCAGAGAGCCATTGATGAGGCTGGCTGCACCTATGCAGAGCTGGCACGAGAGGTCCGCACCGTGGCCGGGGAGATGGGGAACACGCGGTTGCGAACCAATGCATCGGCAGTGGCTCATTGGGTGGCCGGCACCCGCCCGGTCCGAGCGACAGCAGACTGCCTGGCCGAGGCTCTTTCGCGGAAGTTGGGACGTCCTCTCACCCTTGAGCATCTTGGTCTGGTCCAACAGGGCACGCTTGCGCTCGATTCGAGTTCGGCCAGTGATGTCGTGGGCGCCCTCATGAGATTGGGAAAGGCCGACATCGAACGTCACACTTCGGTGACCGCAGCCCCGTACTCTGTTACCGCGGCACTTCCAGCCAGTCATAGCGATATCAGTGCCACTGCCTCTGTTCGAAACCGTTTCCCCTCCGATCCGAGAGACACGCGATGTGATCGGATTCAGGCAGTCAGAACCACGACCGAGATGTTCGCCGACCTCGGCAGACGGTACGACGGGCAGCACGCTCGATCCGCCGTCGTGCAGTACCTGGTTTCCGAGGCAGCTCCTCTATGCCAGGCGGCCTTCCTTGGAGAGCAGCAGAGAGAGCAGGCCCTGACGGCCACAGCCTGTTTGACATCTCTGGCTGGTATGAAAGCCAGCGATGCAGGCGAACAGGGACTGGCACAGCAGTATTTCCTCCGCGCGCTTGAGCTCACCAAGGCGGCAGACGATGACCGGCACACAGGTTTCGCTCTCTCGATGCTGGCCCACCACGGCCTGGAGGCCGAACGGCCCGAGCACACTCTGGCCTTGACCAGAGCTTCATTGGACTATGTCAAGGGGCGGATCGACCCCGCAACCGAATCCATGCTGCGGGCCACTCACGCCCGCGCCCTTGCCATGGCCGGATCGCGCCGGGAAGCCATCGCCGAGGCGGCGAGGTCAGCTGAGTTGGGCGTGGGGGCCGACCCGGATGAGATGCCCTACTGGGCAGCGCTCTGGGGGCCGGCCGCTGCCAGCGGAAGCAGCCAGCTCGCCAAGGCTGCCATGCATCTTGGTGACCTGAGCCAAGCCGAGCACCTTTTCGCACAGACGGCCGTGCACTGGCAGGGAGCCGCATACCCCGCCACGTTAGCGCGGCTGAACGTGGGGTTCATGCAATGCCGCCAAGGCAACCTTGAACAGGCCTGTGCTACCTGGAACGACGTACTGGACTCAGCGGGAACGGCCCGGTCCCCACGGCTTGTTGGGTACGTGATCGGCATGCGCAAGGCGCTTGCCCCCTTCAGCCGACGCGGGGGACGCACAGCCCAGGAACTCGATGAACGTGCAGCGGCATGGCTGAGGACCTGCCGCACTCAACCTGGCACAAGGTGAAGGCGGTCACCAGAGGCGTACGCCGCGCTCGACTCGACCCGAGGGTAACCGTGCCAGTACGGAATCGCCCTCCGATAGGTGGGCAGGTATCTCTGAACCCGGCCCGGCTCATAAGTGGCTTGGCTGGGCGGGTCCAGGGAGGGGCGGAGAACGGCCCAAGGTGTCAGCTGACTGCCCGTCAGTTTCCATACCTCCGGCGTCGGTGCCGTGTCGCCTGTGCTGCAGGCACATCCGGAGGTAGTCCAACGGCAGCAGGGTGGAGTGCGGGCTGTTGGGGTGTGCGGCCGGGGCGGGGCGGGCGGGCAGGCGGATTTGCTGTGGCGCCGCCTCCGATGCAGCCGAAGGGTCGGCTTCGTCCCCCGCTTTAGCCAGGGCGCCTACCCATGGCTGATCGCTGATCGCTGATCGCCGATCGCGGAGGACGGCACGGCGTCCCGGTCGGCGCCGCTACAGCGGTGTCGTTTGCTGGTGCAACAGGGTCTGCAGGCATCCTACGTACGACATCTTCAACGTGCAACCTTCCTCTTTCTGTGCCGTAACCAAGAGAATCTGCCCACTATGCGCTAGATCGGCGAAAGATTTGCGTCGCGAGGCGCTGCCTCAACGCCGTTGCAGGCTGCGGAAACCGGACAGTCGGCCCGTGGGACGGGCGCCGAGACATGCATCTCGCCAGACCCAAGTCCAGCGGTATTGTCCAGGTCTTGGCGTGGTCGGCCCGCCCGCGCGCGGTGGGTGATGCCCCGCTCGCAATCACGCACGGTTATGTTCGTTGGCCGTCGTCGGGTTGCGACGGTCAATCGCGGGCCATGCCGCCGCGACTGGGTGGAGCGCCATTGACGTGTGAGCTTCGCTGTCGGCGGTCTTGAACGGCTGGCGCGTGCTGGGCTCGCAGCCGGACGCCGGCCCGTCGGATGTCGGCAGCTGGTGCAGGGGGATCCGTTCGAGGGCGCCTTCGCGGAGGCGCGATGGAGATCGTCCCCTCGGGGAGACGACGTCGGTGTGGAGGGTGAGGCGGCCGATCGTGGCTGCGGCACGGGGACTTGTCCAGCTGTCCCGTGTCGCGCACACCGAACGAGGCGCCCTCGTGAACTGCCGGAGCTGAGTGTCTGATTGCGGCTCTATGGCGTCCAGGGTCCAAACGCCGTGGCCCCTTGCTGTTCCTCGTGATTGCCAGCTGGCCGCCATTTGCACAGCGCGGGTCGGGTCCAGGGCTGGTTCCCTTTTCAAAGACGGATAGGTCCTTTTTTCAATGATCATCGACTCGTCTTTGCACGGCGGTTACGCACTGTCTCCTGTCCAGGGGCCCCGCTGTCGCTTCGAATGCATAGCTCGGCAAAGGTGCCACAGTCCGTGCGTATGCCTCCCACTGAGCAGATTTGAGCCGTTGCCACGGGCACATGACAGTTGACCGGATAGAGAACTGGGGAAGTCTGGTCGTCACGTGCTGTGATGTGTCACGCACCAACGAACATCCCATTACCCGTTCCGGCAAAGGAGGCCCATTTTGATGCGACGCAAATTGAGAACTGCAGCAGCGGTTGCGGCCATGGTGACAGTGGCAGGTGTCATGTCGACTGCCGCTGCGCAGGCGGCGTCGAGCACATCGGGTTCCACTCAAACGGATTCACCTCACTTGGGCTCCGCACAGGCGCCGCAGAACAACCAGTCAGCTGCCTACTGCAACGGCAGCTGGAATTACAGCCCTTGGTGGGGCGACACGGCCGGTATCTCCTGCTGGAACCCCGCTTACGTCAAGGGCTGGATTGCCGACAGCTACCGGGACGGGAAGTGCGTGCAAATGCGCTTCGACTGGTACCGGAACGGCAATTGGGCCGGCACCAAGTACTCGCCCCGGCTCTGCGACCGCTCGGAGGCCAAGAACTTCGAGCTGAAGTCCCCCGACCCGTATGCCAATTGGGTGAACTGGCAGTTCTACCGCGTCTGATTCACCCGCCACAGGCCGCTTGGGCTGTTGGCAATCCCCCGCCCACAGCCCAAGTCTGTAGCGATCCCTCAGCCCGGTGTGAACGTCGAGAAGCACCAGAGACCCGGTCAGCTGCGGTGGGGCAGGCTGGCACACCGATGGTCCAGCGGCCTCTGCTCGGCCGAGTGCGATCGACGGCCTTGCCAGGGAACAACACGAACGCCTGGGCGACCCTGGCCCAGTGGACACACCGGCCCGCTCGGCAAGGAGTTCTGTCCTCGTCCCTTGCGGCTAGCGTCCAGTACATAGTGGGGCACGCCGCCTGCGACGCGGCGTGCCCCTTGTTCTGGCCGACCGAGGTCAGGATGGCAGCCTTGGCGACGTGCTGCATGCGCCGGTCATCTGTCGGGCGTGCGCTGAGAGCGCTGGCCTTCTCACAGGGGGAGCGGAGCGTCCGCTGTTCGCCAACGGCTGGCGCGAAGGCCGAACCGGACCCTAGGGCAGGGTGTCGCGTTCAGGCCGGCAGACGGGGCAGCCGACGGCCCACATGACGTTGTCGTAGTCCCCGGTGGTGTCGTCTACGCCGAGCCACCTCCATGGCGGAGACACGGGCGCAAGAAGGCACGGGAGCTGGGGCGGGGGCTGGTTCTCAGCTCAACTCACCACCACCCCTGCTACGGCTGCAGTGGCGCCCACCAGCCAGCCAGACAGCGCCCTCAGGACTGCCATCCCCTGGAGTCCGCTCTGCACCAGTTCAACGATCTCGTGGCCGATAATGCTGAATGCCGTGATGGCGCCGCCCAGGAGAATGTAGACCGCTGTGGGCAGGCCGTAGGCATCGGCCCGGCCTAACAGGAGCCCAAAGAGGAAGCAACCGCCGACGTTGACCGTGAATGCCGCCCAAGGTAAAGGGGCACCGGGCCAGACCTGGAAGGCACATTTCTCGATGGCGTAGCGCAAGCCCGCGCCCCCTGCCATGCCCAGTAACACCAGCAGTAGGCCCATCAAGCGAACCCTTCTCGGGAGGCAGCGAGTTGTGTGGCAGCGCACCAGCTTGAGGGCGCCACGGGACTGGTCTGGCGCACTGGGCGGTACCGCCTGAGCACGCGCAGAGGCCGTCGGAGGCCAGGGAGTTTGAGACGCGGTGCTCCGATCTGCCTGGAGTCTGACCGAAGAGCAGGCATCAGGTAGGGACCGCCAGCGGCGAGTTCCTGCCGCGTTGGCCGTCGATCGACCGGCTCTTGCCTCCCCCAACAGCTTGGAGCCCGCATCGCCGCAGGCCTGAGTGGTGTGGCGTCCCGCCGTACATCTGGCCTGCCAAGAAGTGGAGACCGGCACCTCGCTGCCCACCCGGCAACACGACGATGGCGCGTACTCACCAAACGGTCGGGGTGGACTGGCCGTTGAGTACCTGACCAGCCTTGCGCAACCAGTTCGGGTTCCTGTCCGACGAGGCCGGCTCATACCTCGCTGGGAACGCAACGCCGAACCACTGAACCGGTCAGCCCTCACATTCCGCTGAAGGATCGAGGCCAACATGCCCCCCGTTTCCATGGCGGTGACCTTTAGGAACCGGACAGGCATGGGTCCGCGTGACGCCTTCAACCGCCTGAATACGTGCGACGATCTGTCCGAGAAGGTGGACACTCTCCGCCTCGGCCGTAACGATCACATCGTACGGACCGGTCACGTCATCGGACCGGACGACCCCTTGAATCCCGGAGACTAAGGCCGCCGCCGAGGCGGCCTTACCGAGCGAAGTTTGAACCAGGATATACGTGCGTTCCATCAGTAGACCCTCCGGAAAAAGAGACTTCATTGCCTCTTAGTGAGAGTGGATAAGCGAAAGAGTTGAACATCTAAGGTCTTCGCGACCCTGTGCTGGCTGCTGGGTGATCGCGGTGATGAGGCAGGGCAGTAGAGTTTGGCTGGCCCGCCGCGCCGCTGACGGGGCTGGCCTGGCGGCGCGATCTGCCGCCGAGAGCGTTCGTTTCACAGGCCGGGAGGAAACGGCTGCGTCGTCGGCCTGCCTGCCATGGTCTGTGTACCCCACCGGCACTGCGCCCCGGGCACACCGACACACCTTTGGCCAGGGCGGGTCCAAGTCCTGCGGGTGAGCGGCCCGCTGGATGCGGCTAGTGGGCGTGCCGACCATCGTCAGCAGGCGCATGCGCAGGCAAGGGGGAGGAGCAGGCACATGTAACCGAGGAAGATATTGGGCGCCTCGCGCGGATTGCAACAAGCAATACGTGGGCAGTGGGCAGTGCTGTAAGGCGGCTTCGGAATTAGGGCCCCCAAGCCGCAAGGAGAGGAAATATTGACAATAGACTTTCTGTCAAAAATCGCTATCGTCAACCACGCGGACCTGGCTTTAGCATTGCGCGACAAGTGGGAATGATGCCAGAGCGGGAAGGATAAGAAGCCCGTTGGCTGCTACTGGAATCCCGAACCGCCCTCCACTGTCGACTCAGGAGTAAGAGCAACCTCCTCGGCCGGGTATATATGGAGCTATTAGTCCCGGTGATGTGAAGGCGCCTGGATAGGGCGCAGGTATTGAGGCCCGGGTGGAGGTGGGTGGAGGCGGGTAGAGCGAGCCTTGAGGCTTTGACCGATCTGCGCAGTGTGACGAAGCATCACCCCTCGCGGGTGCGCCGCTGGTTGCGCCTGCTTTGGCGGCAGCAACAAACTGACCCGAGATCATCTGTCCAGGGATGACGACCGCATGGAACGGCAGCACCGGCCATGCCGCACACCCCGGCTGGCCACCCTCCCTCCCACCCGAGGAACTTGGGACAGGACGGAGGGCGGTCACCTCGCCGCTGCGGAATGGACGTCAGAAGGTGAACACCCAGTTAGATGGCCCGCTGGTCTCGGTGAGCCCTTCCGGTTTGGAACAGGCAGTTTGATCGCCGGTGGCCACGGTGATGACTTGCCGCAGTTCCTTCCCCGCGTACTTGCCGTTGACGATTGGTCCGTCTGCGATGGACAGCAGCTGGCCGTTGGCGTTTGTCGAAAAGTGCATGGTCCAGTGCCACTCGCTGGTTTCCCCGGTGGCTTTACCAGCCCGTTTCCAGTTGAGGGTCTGGGTGCCGGTGCCCCCGGAAAACACTGAGGCGCACGAGGTAGTGAAGTCGCCGGAGAATGGCGCTTCGAATGAGAGCGGCACAAGAGGATTCGCCGCGTCCACGCACAAGGCCGCACTGTCCACGCCAGTGATGCGAACGGTCTTCTCCGTGTAGGTGACGCCTGGCTCGTATTTGATGACGTTCGAGCCTGTGCAGGTCACTAATGGCGTGTCGGCTGACGCTGAATTCGCCGACAGCATGCCAGATAGCAGAACCGCAGCCCCACCAAGGGCCCACATGACCTTACGCATTCCATCCCCCCAACGGCATGAGGGTGGCTTAAGACCACCCTCGGATGGGACGGGATGATGTCCCAGTCCCCGGTGATGCCCAGGGTGACACCGACACGGCCTGAGCAGGAAGGGCGCAGACGAGCGCACGTGACAGGCGCGCAGATCGCAGTACGCGCCGGGCACGTCTGCGGGCGGACCGCCTGCCGCGCGTGGGGTTAACGTCGTTACGAGCGCGGAGCCTTCATGTGAGGCCACCTCGCTCAGCTTGAGGCGACGTCCCGCGGCGCTGATCAGCTTGCTCCGCAGCCAGCTTTCAGCAGGGATGAAAGAATCCGCTTGGTAGCGACCCATTTATCAAGGCACTGCTACAGCCGCAGTTCGGTTTCGATCTAGACGGAACCCGTTATTGATGCGGCTCCTGATAGCGTTAGAAGCCGGACCATAGAAGAGTTTCACTGTCTCGCCCAGCAAGCAGACCGCTCCCTGCAGGCTCCGTCGCCGAGGCCTCCCGCTTGGACAGCCTCGCGAAGGCGTCACCCAGGATGCGGCAACGGCTACAGCGGGGGTCCAGACGCGGGAGTCAATCGTTTTCGGCAGCGACGGGAGACCATCGTCGAGATGGAGCGGAACGGCGAGGGACGACGCCTTGGGCCCCGCCCAGAGCAAAGCCCCCGGCATTCCGCCGGGGGCTTCTCGTCTGATCAGTGAGCGGCTTCGAATGCTTCGCGAACGTCGGACGGGACGCGGCCACGGTCATTGACCTTGTAGCCGTTCTCCTTGGCCCAGATGCGCACATCTGCAGTGCTAGGTCCACCTGCGGGGACCGACCGCACCTTCCGGGCTCCCTTGACGCGACCTGTCTTGCGTCCCTTGTCGATGAAAGGGCTCAGTGCCTCGAAGAGCTGGTCGTAGCTTTCCGGCGCGAGATCGATTTCGTAGCCCACTCCGTCTAGCGTGAACGTGTGTGTCCGGGCCTCCGAGGATTCCTTGCCCGTGAGGTCGTCAGTGTAGATTGTGACAGTTTTCTGAGCCATGGCCGGATCATACTCCATATTCCGGGGGCGTCCATCACGAGTTCTTGAAACCCGTGATCGGAAGGTAACAGCGATGCTGCTTTTCCGCAATGCGGTCATCGAGATTGATGCCCGAAAAGCATACGCTCCCGAGTGCGGTGGAACGATTCCTCCGTACTCCGACAGGTACCGAGCGTGATCAATTGGGGCAGTTCCGGTCGATGGATCGCCTCGCAATTCGGATACAAAGGGATCTTCCGCTCGATGAAATCGGCGCCGCCGTTCCCGTCACCCAACGGCCCCTTCTGGATCTTCGGTGGCAACAGTCCCACGACATCAAAGCGCCACTGGCGGCCCCGTCTTGACAGACAACGATGGAAAGCCCGCAACCCCTCCCCATCCCGATCAACAATGCCAACATGTGGTCTGCCCCGTCGGTGGCACCTCACAAGGAGCGCTCCCATCCAGAGCGTTTATCACACAACGACGACACCAGTCTGCGGCGACAGCGCGTTCACCACGGCGGCAACAACCTCAGCGCCTGGGCGGGGCCCCGTGCCACCGCACGGACGATCACTACGGCAGTCTGCCCTCTTGAAATCGGCCGAAAAGGAGCACAAAAGGCATTCAATGCCGCGGCACTTCGTACTCCGCGTGATGTACGGCAGCCTCTGCGCGATCGTGGGCTGTGACGTCATCGGCTGCTCTCGATGAAGCCCGCGCATCTACCTCGGTCTGAGTCATCTCACGGGCTGTCTGAAGATAGAGCGCCAGAGCCTCCTCGAACTTTATGATCATTTTCATCGCTCTTCCGTATCGTCAGCAACAAGGCGCCCGCAACGTCCTGGTTGTCGACTTCATTGAGTGGAATGGATCCATTCGCCCTTTGCGATCAAGGATTCTGCAAGCGCCTGCAAGTGACAGTTCTATGTCGCCTAGGCCGCCCCGCCCCTCGTCGGCAGGGGGTGCGAAGTTGCGGGCCCTGTCTCGTTCTTCGGACCCAGGAGGCTCGAGGAGATTGCTTGGGGCCTTCACTAGGCATGCGGTCTCCCCTCACCGTCGATGGCCTTCCGCTGGTGAGACGTCATGAGCCGGTCCGTGAGCGCGCTGAAGGAGAGGGCGTTGGCCACGACGATGATCAGGGCGGGTACGTCTCTGCCGCTCGAAGGGTGACAGCGGAGAGGACGGCGCTCGCGATCCCTGCGGCCCGTGCTACCGCCCCCGGGTGCGGAGAGCTCGCAACCGTGAGGCTGGCCACGCATGCCCTTCATCAGCGACGAACCCGAAGAGATCCTGCCGGGCTTACCACTAGCGCCTGAATGCGTATGGCTGCCCCTTGCGCAGGTGGGAGCCGTGGAGAACAGAGAGGTCATGTGCAGGAGCTGAAGGTGACGAGTGCGCTCGCTACAGTTCGAAGTTCGGCACGAGATTCCGCACCCAAAATCGCCAACTGGGTTCGCGCGAACGTCCAGGGGGTGTACAGGTCGACGTGGACCACCACGGGATCCCCGTGCGGCAGTCGCCGCGGGCGATCACGCAAGGCAAGCCCTGCTGTGCCAGGGGAGGCGGCGGCTTCTCCGCCCGTGTCGCGGACACGTGGAGAGCGTGCAGCTCGGCATCGCAGGTGATCTGCTTGACCCAGCGGATGACCTGCTCGCCGATTCCAAGGCCACTCCGACGCAACTCCGTTTCTTGCTGACAGGAATGACCGAGGCGCTGCGGCAGGTCTGCGAGATCGAAGACAGCCGCGGTGCTCGCCTTCTGAGTCCGGACAAAGACCGGATGTGCGCGACGGTGACCAGGATGAGGGTGGCGGACCGCACTTTCCGGTGGATGCGTTCGGATGATGTCGGCGCGGCCGTGCGCGGACAGTTCAAGGTGTGACCACAAGGGCTTTGCGAGCGAGGGAAGTTCGGGTGGCCGACCCAGCGGCTCGGTCGGTGAATCGCGGCGGTCGCCGGGAGACCTTCTTGCTCCATGGGCGGGCCGGCCAGGCGCTGCCGTTTCGATGGCTGCCTCGCCGTCGAGACACACGCCGCGTGCCTGCATCGCGCCTTTCGGCCACGGCTGAGATCCGCCCCGCCTGCAGGCCGGGATCACTCGCACAGTCAACAGGTACCTGCTTGCCGCCGGGCGGCTCGGGAACCGTTATGCCGCTTTATGCAGTGTTGGACACGTCATCCCCAGGTATGACCGCTTAGCACCAGATACCTCTCAAGCATGGCTCGGAACGGGCCCGGGGTTCGACCTTTACGTTCCGCGGGGCCGGGACGATGGACGAGTTGCCCCTTTGTGTCGTTTTTGAACAGGAGAGTCCGTCCGTGACTGCATCCCCCCTGGCCGTGAAGAAGACCGCCCCCGCCACCGCGGTGGCCGCCCATGCCGTCGATCTGACAAAGGTGTACGGCCAGGGGGAGACCCGGGTGGCTGCCTTGGACGGCGTCTCCGTCGAGTTCCGGCGGGCCGAGTTCACCGCGATCATGGGCCCGTCTGGTTCCGGCAAGTCGACACTCATGCACTGCGTCGCGGGCCTGGACACGATCTCCTCGGGGCATGCGTGGATAGGTGAGGCCGAGCTCTCGACCTTGGACGAACAGCAGCTCACCACATTGCGCCGGGACAAGGTCGGCTTCATCTTCCAGGCCTTCAACCTGCTGCCCACGCTCAATGCCCTGGAGAACATCACCCTCCCGTTGGACATCGCCGGCCGCAAGCCCGACAAGGAGTGGCTGGATCTGGTCATCAAGCAGGTGGGTCTGTCCCAACGTCTGAGGCATCGGCCCACTGAACTGTCGGGTGGACAGCAGCAGCGCGTTGCCGTCGCACGGGCGCTGGTGGGCAAGCCCGAGATCATCTTCGCCGACGAGCCGACCGGCAACCTCGACTCACGATCCGGCGCCGACGTGCTCGGCTTCCTGCGCAACTCCGTGCGTGAGCTGGGCCAGACGATCGTGATGGTCACTCACGCCCCGGTCGCCGCCGCCTACGCCGACCGCGTCGTCTACCTCGCCGACGGCCGCATCGTCGACGAGCTGCGAAAGCCGACCGCGGACGCCGTCCTTGACCGGATGAAGCAATTCGAGCCCCACGGCCGCACCAGCTGACTCAGCCCCGCCCGGCCACCGGATCGAAACTCACAGGAGTAACAGCACCGTGTTCCGCACCGCCCTGCGCAACGTTCTCGCGCACAAGGCCAGGCTGCTGATGACCGTACTCGCCGTCACGCTCGGCGTCGCGTTCGTCTCCGGCACCCTGGTCTACACCGACACGTTCGGTGAAGCCTTCAAGAAGAGTTCCGCCAAGAGCTTCACCAACGTCTCCGTCGCGATACGCCCCGACGAATCCGCCTCCGGTCACTCCCCTTTCAGCAGGGGCCAAACGGCAAAGCAGGACCCCAAACTCACCGACGCGTTACTGAAGCGGGCCGGGGGTCTGCCCGGTGCCGAGTCGGCGACCGGCGTGCTGTCCGGCTCCGTGTCGCTTGCCGACAAGCACGGCAAGCCTGTCGGCCAGACATGGGGCACCACCGGCGGCAACTACTACCCCGCCACCACGAAGGGTGCGGACACCCGCTACCACTTCACCGACGGCCGTGCGCCCAAGACTTCCGCCGAGATCGCTCTCGACAGCAAGACCGCCGAGCGTACCGGCTACAAGATCGGCGACTTGGCAAGCGTCTCCACCAACGGCCCGGTGACGGAGCAGAAGATCACCGGTATCTTCGACACCGATGACGGCAAGGTCGCAGCCGGCGGCACGCTCGTCCTCTTCGACAATGCCACCGCCCACAAAGTGCTGGGAAAGACGGGCGAGTACGACGAGATCACCGTCAAGGCCGTGCCCGGCGCCCCCGACGCCGCGCTCAAGAATAGGATCGAGAAGATCCTGCCGCAGGGCACCGAGGCCGTCACCGGGAAGACTCTCGCGGACGAGCAGGCCGCCCAGATCACCCAAGAGACCGACGACATGAGTCATGTGCTGCTCTGCTTCGCCGGCATCGCATTGTTCGTTGGCATCTTCCTCATCGCCAACACCTTCACCATGCTGGTCGCCCAGCGCAGCAAGGAGGTCGCGCTGCTGCGCGCCATCGGCGCCTCCCGCCGTCAGGTGACGCGATCGGTGCTGACGGAGGCGGTCATCATCGGCCTGGTGGCCTCGGTGAGCGGCTTCCTGCTCGGACTCGGCATCGCGGCCGGCATGCGGGCGGCGATGGGCAGCGCCTCGATGCCCGACGGCCCTCTCGTTGTCGCGCCGAGCACCGGTATCTACGCGCTGCTGGTCGGCGTCGGCGTGACCGTACTCGCGGCGTGGCTGCCCGGCCGCCGCTCCGCGAGGATCCCCCCGGTCGCCGCGATGAACAGCGTGCACGCCACGCCCACCACCCGCAGTCTGGTCCTGCGCAACAGCATCGGTTCTCTCGCCGTGGTCGGCGGAGCCGCGGGGGTCTTGTTCACGACCGGTATGAAGCTCAGCGACGCCGTTTACCCGTTGGGGCTCAGTACCGCCCTGCTGATCATTGGTGTCTTCATGCTGACCCCCTTGCTGGCCCGGCCGGTCATCGCAGCCGCCGCCCCGCTGCTCGACCGCTTCGGCGTGGCGGGCAAGCTGGCCCGGCGCAACGCGCTGCGCAACCCGCGCCGCACGGCAGCCACTGCCGCCGCCTTGATGATCGGGCTTTCCCTCATCACCTCGATGACCGTCGTCGCCGTCTCCGTGCAGGGCGCGAGTGACGACAGGTCGGTCACCGCTCTCAAGTCCGACTACGTCATCAGCATGGCCAACGGCGACCCGCTCTCCCCGGACGTACGCAAGACGCTGGATACGCTGCCCGAGGTGACGGCCTCCAGCCCGCGGCGCCTGACCGGCGTTGTCGTCGACGGGGCACGGACACCGACAGGGATCTCTGGTGTCGACATGAAGAGCATCGGTGAACTGCTCAACGTGAACCTCACATCCGGCTCCGCGAAGAACCTGTCGGCCAGCGACGCCCTGGTCGACTCGGAGACCGCCGACAAGGCCGGCCTCAAGGCCGGGGACGCGTTCGCGGTGAAATTCCATGACGGCAAAGCCGAACGCCTGACAGTCGCCGGAGTGTACGAGGGCAACGCCGGCAACAAGATGTTCATCGACAGCGGTATCCGTGTCTCAACCACCGTGGTGGACAAGCACCTTGCCACGGTTGCAGACGATCTGGTGCTGGTGAAAGTGAAGGGTGGCCCGTCCAGCAAGGCCGAGGACACCATCGTCAAGGCCCTCGGCCAGAACCCGGCCATCGATGTCCTCGACAAGAAGGCCCTCAGCGACAAGTACAGCCTACAAGTCAACCTGATGCTGAACGTGCTGTACGGGCTGCTGGCGATGGCCCTCGTGATCGCCGTACTCGGTGTGGTCAACACCCTGGCCATGTCGGTCTTCGAACGCAGGCATGAGATCGGCATGCTCCGCGCGACCGGTCTCGCCCGCGCCAAGACCAAGCAGATGGTCCGCCTCGAGTCGATCGTCATATCCCTCTTCGGAGCGGTGCTCGGCATCGGCCTCGGGATCTGCCTGGCCTGGGCGATCGGGACGTCCATCACCAACAGCCTGCCGACCTACACGATGACGATCCCCTACCCGCGGATTGCCCTCTTCCTGCTGATGGCCGGAGCGATCGGCATGGTGGCGGCCGCGTGGCCCGCGCGCCATGCAGCCAAACTCAATGCCCTGGACGCCATCAAGACGGAGTGAGGGGACGGTACTTCAGGGTGGCCACGACGTCCCATCGCCCCGGCCATGCCGTGAAGCATGGCCGGGGCGACGGGACTTCGATGCTGGGGCGCCTGCCCCGGCCGTGACCGGTGCGGCCGGGGCAGGGGCGCGAGAAGCGCCCGGGGGCTACTCGCCTGGGGTCCAGGTGATCCTGACGGCGCCGTTCGCGCCGGGGTTGCCCGGGCCACTGCTGTCAGGGCTGCCTCCGGTGCCGGCGCCGCCGGGCGAATAGCCGGCGGGCGTCGGGCCGTTGCCTGCGTTGAAGTGGGTGCTGGCCTGCGTCAGGCTCGGGCCTTGGGCGCCCCCGCCACCGCCAAAGCCGAAGCCCAACGAAGCGCCGGCACCGCCGCCGCCGCCGCCAGCACCGTAGCCTCCGGCGCCGATCCCGCCGCCGCCGCCTCCGCCTCCGCCTCCGCCGGGACCGGGCGTATTCCCTGCGCAGCGACCGCCCGCGCCGCCGCCGCCGCCTCCGGCTCCGCCGCCTCCGCCGCCTCCGCCGCCTTCGGTCTTGGCACCGATCCCGCCGCCGCCTCCGCCGCCGTAGCCTCCACCGCTGCCGTGACCGCTGGTCCCGGCCTGGGCCACGACCCCGGGGACGGTACCGACGCCGGCACTTCCGCCGGCGCCGGCGCTTCCGTTGCTTCCGCCGGCTCCGCCACCTCCGCCGTAGGGGCCCACTCCATGCTGAAGGGCGTCTTGGCCGTTACCGCCCGGATTTCCGGCGGGGCCTGTGTCGGCACCATCACCACCCCTGGCGCACAAGTTCCCAAGAACGGTGGCCTGGCCGCCCTGGCCACCCTTGCCGCCGGCGATACCGCCACCGCCGGGGCCGCCGGGGTAGCCCTCGGTGGTGGTGCCTGCGAGGCCGGAGCCGCCGCCGCCGTCACCCCCGGGGATGCCCTGGGCCCCGGCCCCGCCGCCGCCCCCACCGGCGCCTGCGACGAGCTTCACGTCGCCGCTGGGGTAGTAAGTGCTCTGAGTGTCACCTGGCGCACCACCCACATGGAAGCTGAGGCTGTTCCCTGGGTCGACGCTAAAAGTATCGCGGAGATAGGCGCCGGCACCTCCGGCACCACCGGTGGCGTGGGCGGCGCCGTTGATACTGTCGCCGGCGCCTCCTCCGGGTCCCCAGAGTTCGACGGTGATTTGTTTGACGCCGGCGGGGACGGTGAACGTGGGATCGGGGCCGCCGGGGGTGGTGTAGGTCTGCACACAGGCGGTTTTGGTGCTGGGGACGGCAGGGGCCCATTCGGTGCCGGTGACGAGGTGTGCCTTGTCTTTGACGGTGCCGTCGCTGTTGAGGGTGGGGGCGGCCCAGGTGATGCCGTTGTTGAGGTCGTTGGGGAGGCCGGTCCAGCCGGTCCAGGGGTTTCCTTGTGCGTTGGTTGTGGCGTTGATGTTGAGGGCTGTGGGTTTTCCGTTGTTGTCTTTGAAGTCGTCCTCGGGGGTGTGGGTGGTGGCGTCGATGAGGTAGCACTGGTTGCCGCCGAAGAACCAGATCTTCTTGTTGGCGGTGAGGAAGGCGGCGTCGACTTTGGGGAGGGGGAAGACCGTGGATTGTGTGGGGGGCTTGGTTGTGCTGTCCGATGTGTAGGTGGCTCCGAATACTTGGGAGATGGGTATGGGGTCGATGACGTCGTCTGTTTGTGGTGTGTGGTCGGTGTAGGAGCCTGTTGCTTCGAGGGTGTAGTAGATGCAGGTGGTGCCGTTGAACAGGTAGATGTGTTTGGTGTCTACGCAGAGGGTGCCGTCGACGGTGTCCCAGGGGATGTCCCAGTGGCCGAACAGGCCGGGGTCTGCTGCGGTCCCTACGAGGTTTCCCTGACCGTCGGGTGTGTCGCCGAACCAGGGGCGTTTGGTGCCGGACCATTCGTAGCGGTCATAGGTGTTTGCTGCGGTGTTGAGGCAGTACAGGCTCGGTGCGCGGTGGCTATGGCCGTCAAAGGGGGTTTGCACTGCCGGCGCTGAGAACGCCGCATTGTAGGTAGTTGTCATGGTGGTGCTTCCTTCCGGACAGGGGGAGGGGCGAGGGCGTCCCGCGCCATGGCGTATCGGGGCGCACACAGACAACTGGCGCAGTTCTGCCTGCGCTGATGTCTCTGAAATTCGTTGTTCTGGCTATGGGTCTGTCCCGCGCTGTTGGCCCTCGCCTCTGCCCACCCTGACCAGCAGGCGGTGCCGACGTGCATCCTGTCTTCGCAGGTGTGGCAGTGGTTGGGCCAGCAGTGGGTTGATCTCCAGGTTGTGGTGCTGTGTCGGCGGGATTTCCTGTAACCGTGAGCGTCTCGACTGCTACGAGATGGCTTGCTGATCGCCGTGGGGAGCTGAGCGCAGGCAGATTCTTCTGTCATGAAGTTGCCTCGTCCGCTGCCCGGGTCTGGGCTGGGTGTGGGCAGCGGGTTATGCGGAGGGTGCGGGTTGGGGGGGAAGGGGGCCGAGGAGAGGGCCGGTGCCGAGGGGGTACCACATGGCTCGGTAAGTGCCGGCGGATTGCGTTTGGATGAGATTGACCGTGGTTCCTTTTGCGACGGGGAGAAGGATTCGGGGGCCGACGAAGGTGTAGCCGTCGTCCGGTTGGGATCCCTCATCGGTGGTGATGACGTAAGGGACGGCGTCCCCCCCTTCGGGGGGCGTGAGGCTGATGACCACTTCGGAGGGCTCGCTGTTGGCGGAGCCTTGGACGGTGCACAGCAGGAACCCGTCGGTGCTGGCGATGGCCGTATCTGCCTGGGTCACGGGATTGGCGATGGTCAGGATGCTCGCGGTCTCGTTGAGGTCCAGGTCGGTGAGGGTGACGTCGGTGGGGGAGACCACGGCGAGTGTGGTCAGGCTGTGGGTGATCTGCTGGCCGTTTTTGTCGCAGAGCGTGAGGTAGAGGGTGAAGGGGGTGGTGTGGGAGAGGGTGAGGAGCTCGCCTCCCTGGCCGGTGAAGGATCCTCCGCCGTTGTCGCTGTTGTTGTCCGTGACATCCACGGGCTTATCGACCTGGTCGTAGTAAATTGTCATGGTGTAGTAGGGGGGGGAGGGGTGTTTTGTCTTTTTCGAGAAGGGGGGCTTGGCCGTCCATTGGAGTCTGAGAGGATCTCCTCGTTTAACGACCACTTGGTCCGCAGGGGAGGTCGTGAAGTTGCGGAAAGCAGTGCCTGTGGGGTATTTAGGGACGGTGAACCCCGTAATGTTGGTGACGGGGTTGCCGCTCAAAGAGCTTTTCTCGATGGTCCTGCACTTCGCCGTCGTCAGCGTGCCGTCTGCGCCGAGCGCATTGTTGACCAGAATTTTGTTGATCTGGAGCGAGAACTCGAATTTGTCGCCGGGTTTGAAAGTGAAGTACTTGGACCCCGGTGGGGTGAGCATGAAATAGTATTTCGTACTCGTGCCGTCGCCAGGGCCCGATACTAGTTTTCTGGTGAAGCTTGCATTGATGCCAGTGGGCTTCTGGGGCGTGGCGTTTCCGAGGGCGTCCTCGGTGGCTAGGCTTTCGGGTCCATCACCCGGATTAAGGTCGATACTGATGTATGCGCAGCTGACTGCGACGTCCTGCTTATTTTCAACGGTGCACATCAGGTTGACGATGCTGCCGACCGTCGCCATATCGGGGTCGGTGCTGTAGTCGTAGCTGAGCAGGACATCTGGGTAGTCGGTCATGATGGGCGTTCCTCCGTGGTGTTAGGCGAGTTTCCCGGTGCCCAGGGGCAGCCAGGTCAGCATGTAGTCGGAAGGGTCATTGGGGAGCACCGTGAATTCAACCGTGCTGGATTTGCGGACGGGGAAAGTGAAATTCTTGTTGTTGTCCTGCGTTGATCCGGACTGGCCGGTGAGGGTCGCGGTGGAAACCGTTGATCCTGAAGTGATCTGGGCCTGGAGGTTGCCGCTGCAGTCCTGGTTGAGTGCGGCGAAGATGAATCCGTCGCTGAGAGCGGTGTAGGCGGTGCCGATGTCGAAGGTGTCGGAGCTGGTGTGGAGGATGCCGGCGTGCCCGCTGGCGGTCAGGTTGCCGGCGGTGAGGTCTCCGTCGGTGATGACGCTTGCGGTGGTCTGGCTCTTGATTTCCCCGCTGGGCGTGTGGGTGGCCTGGAGGTGGTAGCCGATGGTGAGGCCGTTCAGCGGCTGGGTGGGGACCGTGAAATACCAGAGTTCGGCGTCGGCCGGGTCAGGGGTGAAGTAGCTGTTGCTGGGGTTCCGCAGGTCCGCGTCAGCTACGTGCACCTGCACGACCCCCTGTTGCGGGTCGGTGGTGTTGTAGTAGAGGTCGTATTCGATGTCTGTGTTCTGGGAGCAGTGCCAGTGCAGGTTGGTCGTGGCGCCTGCGCTGACCGGGAGGTCATCGGGATGGAAGTCCTCGAACACGCCCTTGTCCCCGGTCGGCCAGCCGGAGTCCTTCGCGGGCCGATGGCGTCGGCCGCCGTCCGCTGTCCCGCTGCGGCCCGCGGGGCTGGGGGGCGGGGCGGAGGCGGCGGAGTGCGGGTTTCTCCATGACAGGCAGTCCGTCCCGGTGCCTTCGACGAGGTCACCGTCGCCGAGGGGCTGCCAGATCAGCCGGTAGCAGTCGGCGTCGTAGGGGACGGTGAATTGAAGCGTGCTGCATTTGCTGACGGGGATGGTGAAGTTGTGGTTATCCTCGTCGCTGGCTGATTCGGATGTGATGGCGTGAACGGCCGACTGGAGGGCGCCGCGGGGCGCAATCTGGGCCGTGAGGGTACTTTGGACGTTGTTGTTGTTCGCCGTGACGGAGCCAAAGAGGAATCCGTCCGTGGGTGCGGTGTAGACGGTGCCTGCCGTGAGAGCGGTCTGGCCGACGGGGTGAAGGATCCCGGCATTTCCCTTGACGTTGATGTCGCCGGTGTCGAGGTCTCCGCCGATGACGAAGCTCGCGGTGGTCTGGTACCTGGCCTCTTCCTGCCAGGTGGCCTGGAGGTGGTATCCGATGGCGATGCTGTAGAGAGGCTCGGTTGTGTAGGAGAAGTCCAGGATGTTCGAGTCCTGTTCGGCGGTATAGTTTGCCGGATTGCGTAATTCGCTGTCCGTTACCGGGGGGAGGTCTCCTGCCGTGCTGCCCGTGTTGTAGTACAGGGTGTAATGGATTTTCGGGTTTGCGGCGCAGCGCCAGTGCAGGGTGGTCGAATTACCCCGTTGGACGGGTGCGTCGTCGGCGCGGAAGCCCTCGAAAATTCCCTGGTCGCCGCCCGGCCAGAACACCACGGGGAGGGGGTAGGAAATCTGGGCGGCAGGGTCGGAGCCCTCGGTCAGATGCAGAGGAGCGACGCCGGGGGCCGTCGGCGGCTGAATGTTGTCCAGGGTGAGGGTGAAATGGTCGCCGGGGGCCAGCCGGGCGAGGGTGGTGGATGGTGTCAGGGTGTAGGCGCCGGAACCGGCGGTCAGCGTGAAGCCCTGGCTGACGGCGGCGTGGATGGTCTCGGGGCTGGTTGTCAGGACGGTGGTGTCGGGGCCCTGGGGTGTGAGGGGGAAACCGAGACTGATGCTGGGGCAGTCGATGGGCTGGTCGCTGTCGTTGGTGGCGGTGAGCGTGAGCGTGGCGACTTGTTCGGTGTCGAGGAAGGTGGGGGTGCTGCGCAGGGTGTAGCGCAGTCCGCTGGCGTTGGTGACGGTGCGGGTGGTCATGGTTGCGGCTCCGTGCGGTTTGAGGCGGGGTCGGGGGAATGGGCAGGGGACTGGTCGGCGTTGTCGCCGGCCCGCCGGACCTTCTCCGGAGGCGGTGTCTGGCCGACGGCGGTGGTCAGGGTGAGGTAGCCGGTGCGGGCCGGGGGCGGGGCCTGGTCGAGATGCGCGGCGTTGTCGGTGGGGGTGATGGGGTAGTGGTCCCACGGCTCGGCGGCCTGCGCGTCCTGGGCTGCGGAGGCGCTCTGGTAGGCGGTTTCGTGGGGGGGTTGTGGCTGGGACCAGTCCCAGATGCCCTTCCAGGCCGACGGGCAGGGCATGACCACGGCGGTGACCTGGTCGTCGCCGGTGCCGGTCTCCCCCGTGGGAACGGGGCGGGTGCCGGCCAGCAGAGGACCGGTGCGCGAGGCGATCCGCAGGTGGGACAGGGGCGTGCGGACGTCCTCGTCGGGCAGGCGCAAGGTGGCCGCGGGCAGAACGTCACTGATCGCGTTGATGTCCGACCAGGGGTGGGCCACCAGCGTGACGAAGGCGGTATACGGATTCGTCGGGTCGAAGGCCGCGTCGGCGTCGAGGACTTCGGATTTGGGGGCGGGGGCGGGGTTGACCGGCAGGGCCAGGTCGTGGGCATCGATCTGCTGGGCGTAGCCGCTCGCCGCGCCGACCGGGGTGCGAAAGACGTTGTAGTCGGTCGGCTGGGTGGGGTCGATGCGGCCGTCGGCCCCCGTCTTGTGGGTGTAGTAGCCGATGAGCCCGTCGGTGGTCTTCGTGACGCCGTTGTCGTCGCGCGGCGGGCCGCCCAGCCGGATGTTCCATTTCCATTGCTGGGTTAGATAGTCGGGGGTGGTGAAGTCCAGGGCCTTGTCCCAGGTGGGGTCGGTGTAGGGGAGGGTGTCGGTCTCCAGGGTGAGCCGGGCGCGGATCAGGGCGACGGGCTGGCCGATCAGCGGGGCCATCATGGTGCCGGCGGTGGCGGGCGGCTGGGCGGCGGTGGTCGGAGCATCGATGCGAGCCATGAGGGCGTCGAAAGCATCGGGCCCGTTGCTGCGCAGGCCGGTGATGAAGTGGAAGAGTTCGGGGCACTGGGTGGCGAAGTCGCTCTGTGCATCGAAAGGATCGTCGTTGTAGGCGGTGTCGTCGTCCGGGTCGGTGTAGTAGGGCAGGGTGGCCCAGTCCACGGCGGGCACTTCGCTTCCGTTGCTGATGCCGATGCCCTTGCGGGCTTCGACGATGCCGCGCCCGTGCTGGTCGTGGATGAGCAGGGAGCCGGTGAGGTGATTGGCCAGCAGCCAGCCGACCACCGGGGTGGTCTCGGGGTGGTCGTGCGTGGCGACCTCGGGCGGATCATCCACGACCGTCGGGGCGACCAGCTCGCCGTCGGCGTAGGGGTCGTTGGTGGACACGAAGTCGAACCGCAGCCGGGTCGGCTGGAGGATGCGGGGTGTCAGCTGCAGATAGCAGTCCTGGTCATCGACGTGGATGTCATCCGGGTCGGGGTTGGTGGTGTCGCCGAAGGTGAGGTAGGTGTTGGGGGCGACCAGGTTGGGGGTGACGCTGGGGGCGCGGTAGGGGGGGTGCATCTCCGGGAAGGTGTTGGAATCCGCCTCGCCCCAGGCGTCGATGAGCGTCAGGTGACGTCCCATGGAGTCGACGATTCCGGCGAAGGTGAAGACGAACTGTGCTCCTCCGGCCGGAGTGAACCGCAGCGTGGGACCCTTCGAGCCCATGGCGTAGTCGGGGGCGGGCGCGGGGAAGCCGTCGTGCGGATAGTCGGTGAGCAAGTCGCTATATGGAGCACCGGCATTGGGGATGATGCCGATGCCGGACAGGCGCTGGAGCAGCGAGCGGTGCAGGCCTTCCACCGTCTGGGAGATCTGCCCGAACTCGTCGGCCTTGCCGACCAGCTCCTCAAAGCCCTGGTGGGGCGCGTCAGGGAAGGTGCGGATGTGCCGGTCGGCGCCGCCCCCGACGAGAACCCGGGGCACGTCGGTCAGGGCGCAGCGGCCGCTGAGATGCAGGGGCGCCACCGTCGGCTTGCCCGTGGAGGTCTTGGTGAGCTCATACCGGCCGCTTTGGGGGTTGAAGACCCACTGGTAGTCCTTGTCGCCCTCCAGAGGCACCGGGTAGTACTGCATCCGCCACAGCAGGTAGACCGGTGACCAGGCCTGGTCCCAGATGGGCCTGATGGCGGTGAAGTGCCCGGGGCCGGCCGGGTTCCCCGCCGAGTTGAGGAAGGAGCGGGAGACATGAGTGTCGGGGTCCAGGCTGTTCACGTCGTTGATGAGGTCGTTGCTGTCCGCGGTGCCGGTGGCGGCGGCAGCGGAGAGCAGCGTGAATTCGGCGAACAGGCCGGTGAAGGTGTCTTGCACCTGCGGCGGCAGGCGGTCCCAGCCCTGGGGCGGGCCAGCCAGCGGGCCGGTTTGCATCGTGGTTTTGATGAGCATGCTGGCCACTAGCTGATCGCGGGTGCGGCAGAACAGCGGGCCCTTGTCCGGCTGCGGCTTTTTCGCGGGGTCCTTCCAGAGCCCGCCGAGCAGGACCACCGGGTCGTTGGGCGTCTGGAACGCCGGCAGCGGAACAGACTTCAGCACCCGGTGCACCTTTTTCGGATCCGTGCCGTCCGGGTCCAGGCCCCAGGCCCCAGCGTACTTGGCGATGCTGTCGGCGAACGCCTGCTCGGTGTCTCCGTGCGGCAGGCCGGGAATGCCCGACACTCCGTTGACCACCTGGTCCTGAATGAGTCCGGTCATCTCGGCCAGCACTGCCCGCAGACTTGCGGCCAGCTCGTCCATCATGGGCGTGGGTTGGAAGGACTCCGGGCGGCCGCCGGGGTTGTCGAAGTTGTCTTCCAAGGGTGTGATGCTCAGCCGCCACAGCTCATAGAGGCGGAACCGCAGCCCGGAGGCGTACCGGGCCAGCTGGTTGTAGCTCGCCTGTTTGGCGTTGAGGTCGGCCAGCCAGTTGCGTTCCTTCACCAGCTCGGCGTCCGTCAACGGCTCCGACAGCCCGGAGGGCGGGTCTGTGATCTGCCAGGTGTGATCGGTGTTGTTCGGGGTGAACCACGTGCTGTGGAGGGTGTCGTCGAACCCTTCGGGGTTCTGATCGAGCTGCTCGAATTTGCCGGTTAAAAAGGCCTGGAACAGGCGTCCGGCCGCCACATCGTTCGTCTTGTGCAGGCCGGGCGCGGTCGCCGCGTCGGCCGCGTTGTGCCCCACCGCCAAAAAGACCTGAGCCAGGCTGTCGGGCCTGTTCCCGGTGAGAGCCGGGGCATTGGCCGTGTCGTCCCACTCCAGCCGCAGGGCCGCTCCGGCATACAGGGACATCGCGTCCGGGGTCCCGCTGGTCGTCCAGTCGAGCTCCTCCATCAGCGCGGCAACGCCACCCGAGCCGGCGAGGATGTCCCCGCTCTCCGGCGAGAACCAGCCGCACACCAGGTAATCGAGTGTCGCTTGCGCGGGGTCGATGTCGTGCAGGTTGTCGTAGAAAGAGAAGACGCCCTGGTTGTAGGGCTGGTAGCCGCAGAATGCCATAATTCCCGGCCCTACCGCCGTGAGGAAGAGAGGATTACCCTCGGTGCGGCTGTAGTCCCACTCCTGCAACTCCCATACCCGTCCGATCGTCATCGGCATGTAGTCGCCTGGGTCGTATCCCGGATAGTGGTCCGTTTCCGTGACCTGGTGGGCCCAGGCAGCGTAGTTTCCGTTCCACGGGTAGTCGTAGGGGTCCTGCTGGTACTCGGCGAGGTAATCGCTCTCAACCACCCATGCCTTGAAGGTCGGGGTCGCCTCCGGTTGGCCGGACGGCCGGCTGGAACGGACGACCATCCAGCGGTTGGGGACCGGCGGGAATTTTCCGTCCGTATCGCTCTGGGTGCGAAAAGCATCGGGCACCAGCCAGTGCACCTGCGCCCCGGTCTGTGGAGCGATGTCCTGCCTTCCAGTGAACGGATACGGCTCAGGGGGGTTGGAGATTTCCTTGGGATCCGAGAAGTCGAGTTCCCAGCGCCCGTACGGGTCAGGGTCCTCCTCGCTCTGCATCTGGGAGTTGACGAGGTAGACCTCGATCTCAACGGGAACGATCAGTGGATTGGTCACAGCTAGCTCCAGGATTCTCTATTCCGCAATGGTTACGGTTGACGGAAGATCTGCCGGTGGGGGGACTGGATCATCTGGACAGCAAATCCCGCCGGCGATACCTGCTCGCCCGTATCCAGCTGTTGCTGATTTCTGAGTGATGTGGTCAGGAGGTTCACCACCTGGGAAAGCTGCAAGACCTCAGGCTGAGCGGCACCCGGCGGCGCCGGCGACCGGAAAAGGTTCTTGAGTGAGAACGAGGCCCCGGTGATCGGGGCGCCCGGGTGGTCGCCCTTCAGATAGCGCAGGTCGATGACGTAGTCATCGCCCTCGGCGCCGAAGTACAGATCCTGGTGGGGCTGGCCGAGCGTGACGATGTCGGGCACCTGGTCGAAGAGGCACAGCAGCAGGTCCGGCCCGAGGTAGTCCCGGCGCACGATCGTCACCGGGTTTCCGCCCTGGGATGCTTCGATGATTAGGCCCGGCCAGTCCTTGGCCAGCCGGGACCGCAGCAGCAGTCCGGCCTGCGGCGGCGGCTGGCGCGAGTCCAGGTGGGCGGTCACGGCCGCGGTCACGGTCTCCTGGAGGGCCTGGTCCAGCGTGGTGCTCACGCCGGCGCTCGCAAGTCCCTTGACCAGTGCGGCGATCCAGGTGGAGTCCACGTGGAAGAAGCGCACGCTCTCCGGGGGCAGCATCCGGGGGTCGGCGACCAGGTGGTCGAAGGAGACCAGCTCCAGGGTGTAGAGCGCTTCGATGATGTCCGCCACCTGCCCGGCTTCGTCCGTCAGGGCCTCGGCCAGTACCGTGCGCACCTCCTCGCGCTGCAGCGCAGTGCGCAGCCACTCCGCCCTGGACCCGGCCGTGTTCGCCGGCACGGACGCCGGCACAGACGCCGTCCCGGCCGGTCGCGCCGCGTCGGCCGCCGGGATCCGTTCCAGACGCTGCGCCAGACCATCTCCCACCAGCTGGTGGAAGCGGCGCAGCGCGGGCCAGTTCCCGGTCAGCTCCTCGAGCGTGGGGCTCACCCCGCTCTCCAGGCCGCTGATCTCCGGAGAAGTGCTCAGGCGGGACAGCACCCGAAGCGCGGCGGCGCGAGCCTGCTGCTGCATTTGTGATACCGCGGAACCCGCCGGTGCGTGGGAAAGCGCCACCAGACGGCCCATGGTCCATGCCGCCGCATAGGACAGGTCGAACACGCCCCAGTCGGGCAGGTAGACCAGCAGGTCGTCAGACGACTTGGTGTCTACCCCGTTGTCCTGCTGCGTGTCGCTGGGCAGCTGCAGTCCGGGGACGGTCGACGGCGGGACGGGGGTCAGCGGCCCCCGGTACCAGCTGAGCGTGCGCTCACCCTCGGCTGTCACATAGGACAGGGGCACATACCCCCACGTTAGACGGTTCTTTACCTCAATTGCTTCCTGCGATTCATCGTTGATGGGCGGCGGCAGCCGCAACGACAGCGCGGCCTCGGGCGAAGGCTGGCCGGCGGCGTGCGCGTGGTCCGCATCGGTGCCCGGGGCCGCCAGATTCTTGACCACATCGGCGAAGTGCCCGCCCGGGTCCGGGTGGGAGGTAAACGACCAGGAACGCAGGGACACCAACCTCACCGTGTCCTTGCCCTTGGGCAGCCCATAGCTGGTCAGTTGTTCGAGGAAGCCTTCCAGCGAGACCAGATGAGCCGCGTAGTTCCCGGAGGTGCGGGGGAACCGGTTGGTCATCACAATGCTGTACGTGCCGGGGTCGGTCATGTCCAGGTTCGACGCCCTGAAGAATGACGGCTCATCACCCACATCACGCACATGCGCCAGGTGCGTCAGCTGCTCCCCGTAGGGGACCACAGCGGTGAACACGGCCGCGGGCACGTCGATCGTGCTGCAGACCCCCGCCAGAACTTGATCGACAACGGTGTCTGGTTCGATCTCCGGGCCGAGTACGTTGTAGTCCTTATCCCCCACATGCTTGTTCTGCAGATCGAGCAGCTCCTGGACCGTGAAACTCGTGTTGACGGTTCCTTCCGAGTGAGGGTCATTTGGCAGCTCACCTTCCGCGAAAAGGAGCAGCGCCATCCACGGCATGCGCTCACCGGTGAGGCCTTCTTCCAGCTCCTGTTCCCAGGGCAGGGTTGTCCGGGTCAGGCTCACATGGGCCAGACGGTTGTCGAAGTTGCCCACTGATCCGTTCGGCGGGTGCTCGGCATGAATGAAGCTGGGGTCTAAGGCGAACCGCGGGGCGTGGACCTCGAACTTCTGGGTGGCCGTGGGGAATTGATCCGTGTTGCTGAGAACTACCCCCGAGCTGTCGGCGACCTCCTGGTCGATGGTGATGGTGTACTTGCCCCCCGTGAGGGCCGGAACCTTGGAATCGGAGAACGTGAGGACGCGCGTGGAAGGAGGAGGGCTCTCTTTGGAGGGCATGGTGGGTTCTCCTGGGGTGTGTGGTGTGGGTTAGGTGGTGAGGAGGAGGGGGTTGGTGTTGTAGAGGCCGTTGTTGAGGCGGGTGGTGTAGTGGGTGAGGGGGTCGTTTGTGTGGGGGCTGTAGTCGTTGGTGGTTTGGGGGGTGGTGTTGGTGTGGGCGATTTGGCAGTTGGTGAGGGCGGTGTCGAGGTTGGTGCGGGCGGTTGTGGTTTGGGTGGTGGTGATGGTGGTGGTGATGGTGTTGATGGCTTGGTTGTTTTGGGTGGGTGGGGTGTTGGGTGGGGTGGTGTTGGTGGGGTTGAGGGGGAGGTCGCTGTCGGGTTCGACGTCTTCGAGTTGGAGGTCGGTGGCGTGGATGGTGGGCAGGGAGGGGCCGAGTTGGGCGTCGGGGATGCTGACGCGGATGCCGGTGTATTGGTCGTCGATGAGGCCGGTTCCGCTGGTGGGGGGTGTGGTGTCCAGGTTGTCGAGGGGTGTGCCCCACAGGGCCTGGGGGAGGCCTTCGGTGACCAGGTTGACTTTCCAGTCCTTGTCGTCGAGTGCGACGAGGACTCCGGTTTTTCCGTGGGCGATGGTCACGGTGTGGGTGGATTTCAGGTCTGCTCCGTTGGGTTTGCCCATGGGGCGGACGTTGAGTTTCCGGTTGGGGTCGGGTGCTTCGCCGTGGTGGGGGTCGTTGAGGGGCAGGGGGTAGTTGGTGGGGGGGTTGATGTGGAAGGTGGTGGTGGGGACCACGCAGCGGGTGGAGAAGACGAAGCCGTGGGTGGAGACGATCCAGGGGACGGGTGTTTTGCCGTTGGGGTCGGGTGGGGTGCCCGGGACGGCGAGGAGTCCGCTTTCGGCGGTGATCTGTATGCGGTGGGCGGCGTCGGGGAGTTTCTGCTCCGCGAACTCATCCCAGGTCAGCTGTTTCAGGCCGCTTTCGAGTTGCGAACCGAAGCCGACACCGATCCTGACACTAAACGGCAGCTTGATTTCGACCCGGCCGCCCACCGGCGGCAGCCACCCGTCCAGTGCCACGCCCAGCTCCACCGATACGGTGACCAGCAGCATCTTCACCCGCAGACCGACACTGAGACCCGCGGAGAAGAGAAGGAAGAAGGGACGCCACTGCACGGTCACGTCGAAGGCGAGGCTGAGCCACCCCTTGATGCTTCCGCCGGGGATGTCCTTGGAGACGTCGAACGAGTAGTCGCCGCCGATCATCATTCCGTGTGAAGAGACCATCCAGTAGAATTGCGCGTTCGCGCTCAGCCAGCTGGAAATCTTCCACTCGAGCCCGATCCTTTCATTGTCGCGAACCTGCGGCCAGTATTTGGGTGGCTGGAAGCCGACCCGGTAGCCGCCGGCGGTGAGGACGAATTCACCCCGGTGGTCCCCGCCGATGAACACATACAGATCGAGCGCGCCTCTGATCTTGGCCTTCTCGGTGATGAAGAATGAATCGTCGGTGAGTGAGGCGCCGATGGCCACCAGCTCCCCCGAGGCCTCTGCCTCAACGGCAGCCTGGAACTTCGCTATCTTCGCCACCGACATGTCCAGGGTGCCGATGAGGGCACCGCTCAGCCCGTTCTTGAAGGACAGGACAAGCAGCGCCGAGCAGGTGATGAAGTCGACGAGGACCGTCTGGACGCCGACGGCCAGCCAGTACGCGCTGTCCTGCGGCGTCACCCACTTCGTCGGCTCCTCGGTGAGCATTTCCAGCGCCCCCAGCGCGCCCTGCGGGACCTTGCCCTGGACCTGCGGGGTGAGACCGAGCAGCAGCGGGAACCGCGTCACCTCGGCCGGTCCCGGCACCCTCAGCTGGCTGTTGAAACCGAACCCCAGGCAGAAGCCGCTCAAGGTGATGACACCGGGGATCAGAGGAATCAGGCCCGCCGCCGGAGCCGGCGGCATCTGCTGTGCGCCCTGCGGCTTCTGCACCCGGACAAACACAAAGAACGAGCTGAACGACGGATTGCCGGAACTCTCTTTCGCGTGTGCATAGGCCCCCTCCGCCAGGATGCTGATCTGGGGAACGGTGACAAGAACTGCGCCTTCCACGAGCGGGTCATAGTCGGCGTTATTCTCGTAGATCAGCCCACCGCCGATCTCCATCGCACCCGACCTGAAATCAACACCCAGCCCCTGTGGCGGGTAGGCCCTGATCTGCTCCCACCCGTATTCCGCCGTCACGGTGGTGAAGCCGACACTCAGGCCCACGATCTCGATGGTGAGCCCGTTCCGCTCTTTCTGGTCGGCCGAGGCGGTACACGCCGTCCCCAACGAACCGTCCACCCACAAGAGAAGTTCGAAATCACCCTCCGTGCCCACATCGACCAACGTGATCCCCATGCGGCGGACATAGATGTGCCCAAGCGCTTCGTACACGTTCACCCATACCGGCTTCGACTTCTGCGACAAGGGCAGGAATACGCAACTGTCGAATCCGCTCCCGTGCTCACTGAAGGGAGGGGGGCTTCCCAGCTTGGGAGGGGTAAATCCCAGCTCGGCAAAGCCTGAGCTCTCCGCGAGATTGTCCTCAGGAAAGAGCGGCGGGCCACTCTTCGAAGAAGGCGGCGGATCCAGCGAGCCGTATGCAGCGAGAATATTGGAGTTGATGGTTCTCACCTGGCTCGCATCCAGTGAGCCTGTCGCCACCCCCGTCCCCGTATGCTGCACAGAGATATCCGAATCCGCGTCCACGCCGCCACCCACCAGCGGCAGGTGCGAGAGTTTGTAGCCGATATCGCGGGTCGACATCAACGCGTAAACAGGATTTTTTCCTACCTGCACTCCGCCGATCACCAGGCGGCACAGGCCGTCGCTCGACTCCCCATACACCGCATCCGGCTTCGCGGGGTCACCGACCACAGCGACGCGGGTCAACACCGGGGTCAGCGAGGCCGCAGGCATCTGGCCGTGGTCGATTTGATACTGCTCCAGCAGATCACCGACAGTGGGATCTGCTGCATCGCGGGATGCCGTGCCCTGTGGGCGGTATCCGGCCATGCCACACCTCCGGGATAACGTTGCTTTGGCCTCGACAGGCCGTAAACGAGCTAAGGGACAGCACCTGCAACCGCGGCAGCTCCTGCCGCCTTTGCCCCTTGTAGGTGGACCAGCCACGATCTGCCCTCGACCCAGTTCAAACCTCACCCTGAGGGCCTCTCGGCGGGGCAATTCCAAAGCCCCGCCGAGTAAGCCTCTGCGCTGGTGCACCTCAGGCGCTGTTCGACCGGAGGCGGCGCACTGTGCACAGCCCCACTCGCGGGCACGGGGGCAGGACCTCATCGAGGCGAAGGCAACATCGATTGCGGCGGGCCCTGGAGAGGCCGGAGCGTTGGCAGGGGCCGACGGATGAACGAGCGAGTCCCCGGTAAGAGAGGGGCGATGCCATCAGGCTGCACACAGAACTGACGATGCGTTCGAACCGGTGCCGCATGTTGTGGGCCAAGGAGCTGCCCGCGTTATTCGGAACGTTCCTCTTTCCGCGGACCCAATTGGGCGAGGGTGTGAACCAACACATGGGTCATGGCGGAAGGGGCACCGCCAGGCCCCGCCATCACAGCTCGCACCAGGAACCTGGTGGCTTCCTCCGGGGCGGGGTGTGTGGTGTGGGTTAGGTGGTGAGGAGGAGGGGGTTGGTGTTGTAGAGGCCGTTGTTGAGGCGGGTGGTGTAGTGGGTGAGGGGGTCGTTTGTGTGGGGGCTGTAGTCGTTGGTGGTTTGGGGGGTGGTGTTGGTGTGGGCGATTTGGCAGTTGGTGAGGGCGGTGTCGAGGTTGGTGCGGGCGGTTGTGGTTTGGGTGGTGGTGATGGTGGTGGTGATGGTGTTGATGGCTTGGTTGTTTTGGGTGGGTGGGGTGTTGGGTGGGGTGGTGTTGGTGGGGTTGAGGGGGAGGTCGCTGTCGGGTTCGACGTCTTCGAGTTGGAGGTCGGTGGCGTGGATGGTGGGCAGGGAGGGGCCGAGTTGGGCGTCGGGGATGCTGACGCGGATGCCGGTGTATTGGTCGTCGATGAGGCCGGTTCCGCTGGTGGGGGGTGTGGTGTCCAGGTTGTCGAGGGGTGTGCCCCACAGGGCCTGGGGGAGGCCTTCGGTGACCAGGTTGACTTTCCAGTCCTTGTCGTCGAGTGCGACGAGGACTCCGGTTTTTCCGTGGGCGATGGTCACGGTGTGGGTGGATTTCAGGTCTGCTCCGTTGGGTTTGCCCATGGGGCGGACGTTGAGTTTCCGGTTGGGGTCGGGTGCTTCGCCGTGGTGGGGGTCGTTGAGGGGCAGGGGGTAGTTGGTGGGGGGGTTGATGTGGAAGGTGGTGGTGGGGACCACGCAGCGGGTGGAGAAGACGAAGCCGTGGGTGGAGACGATCCAGGGGACGGGTGTTTTGCCGTTGGGGTCGGGTGGGGTGCCCGGGACGGCGAGGAGTCCGCTTTCGGCGGTGATCTGTATGCGGTGGGCGGCGTCGGGGAGTTTCTGCTCCGCGAACTCATCCCAGGTCAGCTGTTTCAGGCCGCTTTCGAGTTGCGAACCGAAGCCGACACCGATCGTGATGCCGAACGGCAGATCGATTTCGACCCGGCCGCCCACCGGCGGCAACCACCCCTCCAGCGACAGCCCCAGCTCCACGGAAGCCGACACCAACAACATCGTCACCCGCAGACCGACAGTCAAGCTCCCCTGGAAGTGCATGTAGAAGGGGCGCCACTGCACGGTCACATCGAAGGTGAGACTGAGCCACCCGTGGATGCTTCCGCCGGGGATGCTCTTGGCCACGTCGAACGACATGGCGCCGCCGACCATCATCCCGTGTGAAGAGACCATCCAGTAGTACTGCGCGCTCGCACTCAGCCAGCTGTTGATGCTCCAGTCGAGGCCGATCCTTTTGTGCACTTGCGGCCAGTAGTCGGGCGCATCGAAGCCCGACTGGTATCCGCCGGCGGTGAGGACGAATTCACCCCGGTGATCCCCGCCGATGAACACATACAGATCGATCGCGCCAGTGACGTTGGCGTCCTTGATGATGAAGTAGGACTGATCAGTGAGCGAGGCGCCGATGGCAATCCGCTCTCCGGTGATCTCGGCCTCCACGTCGGCCTGGATCCTCGCCACCTTCTCCGCCTGCATATCCACCAGACCGAGGAGCGCACCGGTCACCTCATCCTTGAAGGACAGCACGAGAAGAGCCCAGCAGGAAATGATGTCGCAGAGGACCGCCTGGAGACCGGCTGCTCCCCAATACGCGCCGTCCTGCGGCGTCACCCAGTTCGCCGGCCCGCTGGTGAGCGAATCCAGGGCCGCCAGCGGCCCCGTCGCCCCCTTGCCACCGGTCTGCGGGGTGAGGCCGACCAGCAGCGGGAAAGTCATCACCTCGTCCGGCCCAGGCACTCTCAGCTGGCTGTTGAAACCGAACCCGAAACAGAAACCGGTCAGGGCGATGACACCGGGAATGAGCGGGATCCCCGCCGCAGGCATGGTCTCCTCGCCCCCGCCGTCGGACGCGCTGGCCCGGACAAACACGAAGAACGAGGTGAACTCCGGCTCCTTCTTGGCCCGTGCGTAGGCCCCCATGGCCTGCAGGCTGAGCTGCGGGGCACGGACGATCACTCCGCCCTCCACCAGCGGGTCGTAGTCAGCATTGTCCTCGAATACCAGCCCTCCACCGATCTCAATCGGACCCGCGCTGAAATCGACCCCCAGCCCCTGGACCACGGTCTTCCATTTGAACTTGCCATCCAGTGGGATCCCGATGCCCAGCCCGGTGACGTCTATCTCGAGAGCGGTCGTCGCCAGGGAGGCATCCACCCATATCCACACTTCGCCCGGGCCGCCGTCGCCGGGGGCGTAGGCGAGCCCCAGACGCCGTAACGCCAGCAAGCCCACCGGATAGTTCAAATCCATCCAGGCGACCCCCGTCGCGCTGGCCGCGGCTTCGGCCGGTGGCCCAGCACTGGTCGGGTTTGTCGGGACAAACTCTGCACGCTCAGGCATCAGGGGCCCCTTTCCTTGGAAAGCTTCACTCGCGTTGCGTCATAGGTGCCCGAACAGCCCCGAGCCCCTCGCCAGGGGATCGTCAAAGTGAGAGCTACAAGTTGGATCCCTGGCGGCTGCCGTTTGGTGCGTCCGCTTGACCGCGTATCTCCGCGATGCGGATGCCAGATCAGGGTGTGCATCTGGTAGGCGGCGGCCGAGCCCCCGTCGTCGATCGGAGTACACCGGGAGAACGCCGCTAGTCATCTTCTCGGCGCTAAAGGCCCGGCTTGCAGCTGACTGTCCTGTGGGCGCTGGAGTTGGTGATGCGATGCGAGGGCGCGAGGGCTGATGGTGTCGCGTGGCACGGACAGGGAGGCAGAGACGAGCTGAGGGGGCCCGCGCGCTGTGCAGCGCACTTGTGCCCTGCCGTCCAGACCGTAGACCGGCCGTGCCACCGTCCACCCTTCACTACTGGTCGACGCCCTGACGGCCTGGACCGCTAGCACCCCCGCGGGGGGCAAAGCGGTGAAACGTAGTGCGCATGCGGAATGCGGCGGGCCTGCCAGCACGCCACCGAACCGGTTGATAAACCAGACGGCAGCCTCGCGATCACCCCGACTTCCCTATAGGCGAGGCCGAGGGAGCGTCCATGCGTGTACGGAAGGCAGCCACCGGAGTGACCGACGCGCTGCTGGTGCTTATCGAGCCGCACGCCCACCAGCATCGCGGGCCCCGCCAGCACACCCTGGCCGCGCTCGCCGCCGCCCGGCCGGGCAGCCTGGTCATTGCCCCCAACGGAGCCGCTGATCTCGCCACCTTACGCAAGGCGCAGGCCCGAGTGATCACTGGATCGGCGGGGCGTAGCGCCGCCCGGCTGCTGGCCAGCGCACGGGCAGCGTCGTATGTATCGGCTGTCGCCCAGCGGGCGTTATCCCAGCGCCGCTGGCCGAGCCGTCTGCGGCGCCTTCCCGATCAGATCACGCTCCTTGCCCGGTGTCTGACCGAGGCCGCGTGCCTGCGGACTGCTCGGCATCTCGTACGAGATCCGGGAGCCGTGGTGGTGCTCAGCGCGAGCGAAGCCCTGCACGGAGCGGCCGCGCTACTCGGCGGACAGGCCCACCTGCGTTTCGTCCACGGCAGGGTCGCTACCGAAGACGCGGCCCTTCGGATCCTTGGCCGGCTCACCCGACGAGGAGAACGTCACGTATTCGCGCTGTACCCGACCGCTGCCCTACGTGACCAGGTGGCTGCGGCCTTTCCCCGCCTGCCCGGCGCGGTGCGGACCTTCGCTGTGGACGACGGGAAGCGTCTCACTGACGCCGAGCGGGAGGCCGGCCGTGCCGCCTTCGGTATTCCTGATGCGGCCACCGCGCTGTGTCTGATTGACGGTTGGGGCCCGTACGGGGACATCGACACGGTCAGCGGCGCGCTCAAGGGCGTGCGGCAGCCGCTGCACCTGGTGGTGTGCGGTGCGCCGCCGCAGGAGGAGGTCCTTGCCCGGTGGCGGGGCCTGCCGGGATGGCGCGTCCACGCTGTTCCGGGCTCGGTCGGCGAATACGTCCTGCGGTTCGTCTACGCTGCCGCGGACGCGGCCCTCGTCGCCCAACTCCCCGGGGCGGACAAGGAGCCCCGGCCGATCATGGACGCCGTACGCCTCGGCGTCCCTCTCCTGGTATCCGAGCATGACCCGGACCTGAGTGCCCGCCTCGCGGGGCGTCCGTGGGCCTGGCTCTTTCCGGCCGGTGATCCGGACGCGCTCACCGCGGTCTTGGATCGGCTGGCCGAGGGGCCACCGGACAGGCCCGGGGAGCGGGCGCCCATCGACCTGGGCATGGTCACGGCCGACGAGCAGGCGGACTTCCTCATCCAGACCTACGTCCAACTACTGTCCCGGACACGCAGATGACCGATCCGTCCGCGGGAGGGCAGTTCCCGTCCGCGGGAGGGCAGTTCAGTGTGGCGCACCTCTTGTCCAGGAGACGCTGGCTTCTTTGGCTTCGTTGGCCAAATCTCTGTGTCGTTCTTCGGCGACGGGACGCTTCCATTTTAGGCGGTCGATCGCCCCTATGACGGATGGTCACCGCAGCAGTAATGTGCAGCCTTCGCTGTTGGACGGGTGGTGTCGCATTGGTGGGAGCAGCCGTCAGTGAATTGGGCGGTGACTGGGTACGCATGAGGGCGGGGGGAATGGGCCGGGCGCCGCGAGGCGCCCGGCCCATGAAGTCAGTCCGTGTTGGTACACGCTCGCCCGGCACCGGCGACAAGTACTTTGAAGGCTTTGGACTCCGGGTCATCAAAGGGCCCGCGAGGCATGCGTCTTTATCATGAAGCCTCTACCTGAGCGCTTCACCTCCCCCCGGGCCCCGCTGGCGAGCCCAGCGCGTACTGCGGCCACCACTGCCCCCGCCCGCGGCCCGCCCCCGCAGGTTCCGTCGGATTCGCCGGGCCGCTTGATCCACAGGTAGGCGTCGAGCGCGGGGTCGCCGGTGGCGGTGGCGGTGATGGGTGGGGTGCCCAGGGCGTGGCCCGGCGGGTTGCACCAGGACTGGTCGCCGATGGCGCAGCCGAGCGCCCTGATGACGCGATGGCCGTAGGCCAAACCCGCCGCGTTCGTCTGGTAGCTGGAGATGTTGACCGCGAATCCGTCGGAACCGGCGACCCCAGCTTGTCGCAGCGGTGCGACCAGTCGGTTCTCGTCGGGGATCCAGTCGCGGTTGCCCGTGTCGAGACAGACCCCGGTGCGAGGGCGTGCTGTGAGGCGGTCGACGGCGTAGGCGCGCAGCCCGTACCGCCGCTCCTCGGCGTCGGCCCTCGCGCAGCCCGCGATCTTCTGCGCCACGGTGTCCGGTCCGACGATGACGTACGCAGCGCGGTCACCGATGCCCGCGGCCAGCTCGTCGACCCACCGGCGCTACTGCGCCGCGCTGGCCGCCCCGCCTCCGGGTGGGAGACGCACGCGATGGATGGCCTCCCGCCGCCATACATGGCCCTCTCAACCTTTCGCCGCAACAGTCAGGGCGAACACCGCTCGATGCGGGGCCGCTGGAGTTGGACGGCGAGCGCGAACGTCGCGGGCGGGTTGGGATTGGGATTGGGATTGGTCAGCCATAGAACCGTCCCCGCGACGCAGAGATGTTCCGCAGACCGTGGGCCTGCCTGACAGAGTGGATCTGCCGAAACACCTGCGCCCTACGCCCAATCCTGCGATGCGAGGAGCGCTGCGCCGGCCCACACCGCGAGCCACACCAGCACGGGAACCGGAACCGCCACAGCCATAGCGGTCCCGCCCAACACCCCAAGCGCGACCCAAGCCGAGGCACACCACGGGCAAGAGACCAGGTCGGCGAGCCACTGCGGAGACCAGCGTGCTCGATACACTGGCACGTCCTGGTCGGGTCCTGCCCAGCCACCGGCCAGCTTGTGTCGTATCCAGAGCAGCGGCGGGAAATCGTCCTTGACCACGAGGCGGGTCAATCGGTAAGTAGCCAGAGTCATCACGAGCAGGAGCAGCGCCGTATGCATGCCTCAAGAACCCCTTCTTGCATCCGGTGAAATTCCGTCAGTAATTTCTGAGGGCCATTTAATCCCGCAGTCGCAGTCCTCAGCGCCGCCTTGAACCGGAAACGTTGAGTTGCTGTTACTCGGCCGGAGAATGGACATTATTTGGCGCCTTCGGTATCACGCCACTTGCCAGGCCCGGCTATGTGCTGATGCCCGGCCTCGGCGGAGGCGGCGGAGGCGGTGGACGTTTCCCTTTGCGGCAGCCACACATTGATCTCACCTCGTTCGAATCTGAGTCATAATCTGATCGCCAGCAGCGTCAGGTCAGCTGTTCCAGTCGCTGACGCCTACTTTTATGTCCGCCACCCGCTGCTTCCCCTCCCGCTGGATGTGCTGCAACTCGAGGCGGGGATCGCAGACCGCGGTGCGGCAACTGGCCACGTCGGCACATTCCCCCAGACGGCGTCCGCCGCCGGCACGGCCAGTGCAACGCGGACGTCATCAGCGGCCCAGGTAGGCCCACAGCGGACCGGCGCAGCGTTCGCTCACCGAGCGTCGCCCAGCGGACAGAGCCGAGCCTGCGGGATGCCTGGCCCGGACGGGACGGCCCGGACCAGGTGGTCGCGCAGGGACGGTTGGGGGGACCGCCGGCGGAGTGAGATGTGCACTAGCCAGCATCGCGCAAGGTGTCGTCCCGACCGAGGCGTGCTACCTGCCGTCCGCCGCGAGGGGTACGCCGTGCGTAGGGTCATATAACTCGTCACCGGAAAGCGCCACAACGCGCCGCGAGAACTTCAGAGGTGGTGCAGGAGATGACGTACAACGGACTTTTCAGCGCAGCGTTTTGCCTCATCGCGCAGGCGGGAGACGAAGAAGCGGCGTACTTCCTCTCAGGTGCCGAGTACACCAGGTTTGCCTGGGGTCCCGGTGGGACCCGCGAAGGGGGCCATGCGGAGGGAGGGGGCCGGACCAGTGCGCTCCTACCTTCCATCCCGCATCTTTGGCGCTGTGGCCTGGACGCTGTCTGCGTCTTCGGCCGGGATGCAACGTATTTCTTCCAGTGGAACAAGTACCTGGTCTACAGCCCTGAAGACGATGAGACGGCTGCCCCGGGGCGGGTTTCTGACATCACTCCCTTCACCCGCATTGATGCAGCCATCACCTGCACGTCGGGCGCCACCTCGCGGAAACTGGCCTACTTCTTCTCGGGTGACCGGGTCTATGCCTTTGATCCGGCCCGTCCTGGTGAAGGCGAGGACGCTTCTATTGCGGAGGCGCTCCCTTGGCTCCCGCGGTACTTCCGCCGCGGAATCGACTGTGCTGTCACCACAGCCGACGGCGCGACTGCCTACCTCTTCCGCGGTCGCTACTTCATCCAGCTCAGCTCGCGCAGCCTCACCGATCAGGAGGACATCGCCGGTGTCGGCGATGTCCTCCCCCTCAACCCCACAACCTGGCCAGGCCTGCACCACGTGGACCCCGCCCGGCGCTGGTCCACCGGGGACGAGGGCGCCCAGGTCGCCCCAGCCCCGACCCCGGCCAGCGAGCAAACGGCCGTGGTCCGGGGCGGCTTGGGATGAGACGACGCCGTAGGGCGGGGCGAGACAGTCAGTTGGAGGGGGCGTGAGGGGGCGCCTACCGGCGTGGGCTTCGCACATCAAGTCACTTTTCGGCCGTCACACTCGGACCGACTGGAGAGGGCGCGGCCCCTCCACTGGTGGGCGTCTCCGGCTGAGATGCGGCGGATTGCTGCGCCGGGGCGGCTGCGGTGTAGAAGACGGAGGATCCCTGCTTGGTGCGCTGGGCCCGGCCCTTGGCGACCAGGCCCTCGACCGTGGTGCGCACGACGGTGGTCTTGATGGTGCGGTCCGGGTGGTCCTGGGCGAGGGCGGTGGTGATCTCGGCGGCGGAGCGCGGTTCGTTCTGCCGGCCGAGGTGGTTGCCGATCAGCTGGACCAGAGTGGGCCCCGCCGCCGTCTCGGCGGGCTTCTTCGCGGCGGCCTTGCCGTTGTCCTTGTCCTTGAGCGTGTTCTTGGCTTTGGCGGCCGTGGCCTTCTTCGTTCGGGCCGTACGGGAACCGTTTGCACCTTCCCGTGGGGCAGGCACATCCTTCTTGAAGGCTGACGCCGTGTTGACGGCGACCGCCGGTGCGCCGGGGGAGCCAAGAGCTTGCTGCATGCTCAGCAAGAGGGCGTAGTCGTTCTCCAGGGCTTGCAACAGCTCCTGCAGCGCCGCTACTTCAGTCCCGATACGTTCATGTTCCTTGCGGTTGGTGTCCAGGTCTGCGGCTACCTGGGCGGCGTACCGGGCCCGCACTCCGGCAGTTTCCGGCCGAACATCTGACATAACCGTGACCTTTCGTCAGTGCACGCGGTGGTGAGGGTCGCGAGACATGATCACACTGAGTGTTTATGAGGGGCGTGCCTTGTTAGTGAACCTTGAGATCTGACTGGCCAGCCTGTGACAGTAGTAACTCATGTCCAGCGTGGTAGGGAAGAGTACGCGCTGATGACCCACAGGCGGGTGCACTGGGGGCGGGTTTGACCCGGCAACACGCATTAGCGAGATGACTCCGAAGCTGTTCGAGCGGCCTCTCTCGATCGACACCAAACATTTCTGTGTCTTGTTCAGCAGGGCGGTCATGCAGCCGTAGTTGGGTCGAACGCCCCCGGGAGGCACCGTGCCATTTCCGACGTACCCAAACGCAAGGTGTCGGCGTGAAAGAGCCCGTTGGGCTGCTGTGGTTGCAGCACAGAGGAAAACAAGCCCTGGCTTCGGCGCCTACACATCGAGGACTGCGCGCAATGCCTGGTCGACGCGTGCCATCGTTTCGGGGGCTACGGTGCCGATGTGCTGCGCGCCTTCGAACTGGGCCGTTCGCAGTTGCTGGAGGTTGACCGCTACCGCGGTACACGGCAGCGGCTCACCGATGACAACGGACATGGCGGTATCCGGGAACCGGCCGGGAGGGTGCAGCACGACCGTGAGGGCCGTACCGAACATGGCCTCCAGACCATCAAGGGCCACGAGCAGGACGTCGCGGCCATCCGCGAGCGTCCAGATGTCACCACGCCTCACAGGAGGTCGCCCTCGCCTGCCAGATCGTCACCGAGACCGAGCGCGGAGAGCTGCTGCGCGGCGTCGAGTACCGACTGGCGGCGTGCAGCGCGCACGATATAGGCGTTCAACGACATGCCGACCGCCGCGGCAGCGGCGCGGATTGAAGGATCAAGGTCATCGGGGATGCGTAATGTCATGACGGCCATGCCACCAAACTTAGCCACCGAAATGCAGTGGCGTGCATCAGTTGTGCCTCCTGTGAGGCCGGGGCGGGCGCTCAGCCTTCGGCGATCCGGCGGGGCAACGCGCCGCCAGACCACCGGATGCGCACCGCGCTTCGCAATGTGAGCCTGGACGCGGGGGCTACAGAGAAAGGCGTTGCAATGTCAGTCATTGACAAGCTCAAGCAAATGCTCAAAGGCCACGAGGGCCCGGCCGGGCAGGGAATCGACAAGGCGGGCGACTTCGTCGACGAAAAGACCCAGGGCAAGTACTCCCGCCAGGTCGACACCGTCCAGGACAAGCTCAAGGACCAGTTAGGCCAGGATCAGGACAAGCCCCCGCAGTCGTAGCGCCGGGGGCTGATTGCAGTAACTGGTGCTGCGGCCGCAGTGCTGCTGGCCGCTCTGCCCCATGCCCCGGCCCCGCAAGGGACGCCGGTGGTGAATCCACGGTCTGCGGATGGCGGCCTGTGCGACCCCCCCTGGAGTTGTACAGGCCGCCGTCGTATTCAGGGTGGGTTCGGTGTCGTTTCGTGGGGTGGGTTTTGGGCGAGGTCTCGAAGCGGATGCGCGGTCCGAGCGGGCGGGCCTTCCGGAGGGCTGTCTGCGTTGCGGAGGCAGGCCCCGCTGGGGGGGCGGCGTGATTCGGCACTCGGTGCTGCCTGGAGGCGACGAGTTACGGGGCGGGACTTCTGCCCGCTCAGCTGGCAGGAGCAGAACCCGCGGACAGGCCGGTTGGTCGCCGATCACGAAAGACTCGCCCGCCTCGATGGTGTGAATGACCTCTCGAGTCTTCCGATATTTTGACCCGCCTCCAAGTGCTCCAGGCCCGTTTGCGGAACCGAAAGAAGCAGGCGCCCCTCACCCCCTCAGCCGGGTCTCGGCCTCAAAAGGACGCGCGATGGATGAGCGCGAAGACCTGCCGATTTCCAGAGGGCGCGATGACCGTAGGCGCGTCGAGAATCAAGTGATGGATCACGCAGTCGTGCCCTGCCATCATGTGAACGCTTCACGGTCAAGCCGCCCGTGTAGGCGCTCTCCACGTCCGTCATCGCCACGCCGAGATGCTCACCGAGGTAGTAATACCGGTGAGAGCTGACGCCCACCGGCTTCTCAGGACACCTTCTCAGTAGGGACCGTCGAATCCACTCTTGCGGGCGACGATAAGCATGGTTGCCTACTCCACGAGGGTATGCAGCAGGACCAGTAAGTCACGCTGAGTCCGCATTGAGGCCCCGGGCCGCGAGTTGAGACGTCAGGAATCTCGCTCAACCGTCCCTGGGCCTCACCTGTTACGCATATCTCCTGTCGCCCGACCAGTTACCGCTCTGAAGATTGCTATTCAAGGAGCCACCATGAACGATCGCCCCAAGCCCTCCAGTTCCCCCCGAGCTGCCGACGGACGATGCAAAGGCCCATTAGGTGGCCGGGAGAGCGCGGATGACTGTCAGGACGCCGCTCGCTTCGAGATCGGCCGCCACTACCAACCCCCGCTGCCGGTCTGTCCGGTGCACCTCGGTCCAGCGCTCCTCATGGCGGCCGACGTGCTGTGGCCGCCGCGCATCATCCTGGTCCGCTGAACGCGCACCTCGACTCGGCGCCCGCCGTCTTCGCGGAGGTATTCACTTGCTGCGTTCCGCACAACCTGTGAACGATCAAAATCGCCATCGTTCACAAGTGTGCGGTCTCGCATGCCGTGGACGTGTGCGGTCGCACCTCGATGAGGGCGTGAATATCCGCAGGGAGTTGTTCGCGGGTGTCGGCGACGGGCATCGCGTGCGCGATCGCGTCGATGGTCCACGGCTGCTCGCTCATCGCTGCCCTCTCGGTGCTGGTGCTCGCTGAGTTCGCGGAACTGAATCCAGATGAGTTCACGGATTACGCTTGGAGGGTAGCGCCTGGGTGGGTGGGTGTCCCGGCAACAATGCAGGTCAGGGGCCGCGCCGGGCCTGTCTCCGTTCACCCCTGTCGACGTTTGCTCCGGTCACGGTGACACCGCAAGCGGGATGCCCTGGCCGTCGACGATGAGGTGGTGCTTGCTGCCCGGCCGGGCGCGGTCGACCGGGCTGGGCCCCCTTTTTGGGCCCCGTCGGGTGGCCCGCACCGCGACCAGTCCAGCTTGTCCATCGACCGCAGCTCTTTCAACAATGCGGTGTGCAGGCGGTCCCATACGCCGGCTTCGTTTCAGGCGGCCAGGCGTCTCCAGCAGGTCGTGCCCGATCTGAAGCCCAACTCCTGGTGCAGGTACTCCCATTGGATGCCGTTATGCAGGACGAAGAGGATCCGCACAACACTTGCCGGTCCGATACCCGAGGCCCGCCCTCGACCAGCTCCGGAGCAGGCTCACGCAGCAACGGGTCAATGAGCGAACGCAGTTCGTCCGACACGATCCACGGTCGCGGCTGACGGTTCCCCACTCAGACAGAGCCAGTTGGGCCCGCTGGTCGAGGTCACCTTGCCGATAGCTTCGCAATCGGCGCGAAGCTATCTGAGATTCGATGCGGCCCATCGCGCGACCCTCCGTACGGCGGGAACTGGAGCAGCACCTCAGGACGCGGTCCAGCGCGCCGCCCAGCGTGCACCCGCTTGCTGTCCTCCTCGCACCCGTTGGGCCATGTCGGGTTACCGAGATGCTGTGGGTGTTACCCACCGAACGTGCGCTCTGAGCTCGCACATCGGGCCACCGAGGAACGCCCGACCCGCCTCTGCGGGTGGTTCGTCGAAACCCTTGGGGCCGGCAGCCGTTGGGCACGGTACGGAACCGCGCGGACCGCAGAGGGCATCGACCTGCTCCCGCGTGGCACCACTGGGTCCGGCAGGCCCATCTCTCTTCCGCCTGGTGCGTGCGACGACCACGTACGCGTCGAGCCCGAGCACACCCCGGAGCAGTCGTGACGATTACCCGCCACCGTGAGCAGTCCATCGAGGCGGTCACCATTCAGTGGCTCGGCGGCAGCGCCGTCGACGTCATCGCATGGACCGGCTCCGGGAACAGCATGACCTTCGACGCGGAGCGGGGTACGGGTGCTCCCGACATGAGTGCCGCCGTGTACGACGAGCTGGACTCAGCTCGGGGGGCCGGCTGCAAGGGCCAGCACATCGTGGGTGGAGCGAAGGGCGAACTGTGCTCCGGCGCGGGGGATGGCCCCGCCGAGACGTACGAGGCGGTGAGTCCGCCGCAGAGCACACAGCCCTGCGCGCGCCGCCGACCCGTCTTACCCGACGACGTCAAAGTGATCGCCGGACTTGCCCGCGGTCATGCCCTCGGCCAGGTCTGCGACGACCTCAGCAAGTGCCCACGTGCCAGGCACTGCAGCCGTCGTCAACTCACCCATCGCCTCAGTCCCACCGGCCACCCGCAGCCCTCCCTCGTCGACTACCTCTACCGGTACGCACATCTCCGCGGTCCTGTCACCGAAACGCGGCCACAGATCGGCCGGCCTGCTCACTCTCTCGACGCCCGCACGCGTGGCCTCTTCGCCGGTGAGACAGGGGAAGGGATGCGGGTCAGTTCCGACATCGCCACGTCCCACTGGCGGCATGCCCTGCTGGAAGCACGCTCGCATACACATGCGGTTGACCTCGGCTGGGACATAGGGCTCCTCGGCCACGCTCAACCACCCAAGAGGGCCCAGGCCCTCGCATGATCCGCGACATTATCCACGCAGCCAGCCTCGTTGCCTTCCTTTCCACCGCCTGGGCCGCCGCGCTCAGTGCGGTCCTCGCCCTCGGTGTGGTCCTCACCATCGCTGGGACTCTCCACGCCTACCGCAGGAGTGGCAATTGACATCCTCCTTCGTCCTAGAGGGCGGGCATCCCCGCCCGCCTACCCGCCGGAGGTGACCGGCTCTGACCAGGTGCCTCAATCTGGACAGCTACGTTCTCACCGGGCAACGCGGTCTGTTGCACGTCACGGAGCCGGTTGATCATCCGCACCCGGTCAGCTTCCACGTCGGAACGGTGAGCGGTCAACAGCGCGAGGTCGGCCGCCAGCTGGACGGGCACGTCGATGGCAGCGAAGTCCCGGCGGCGGGTAGTTTCCGCAATGACGTAGGCATCACGGGCGTCGGTCTTGGCCTTGCCACGGTAGGCCCCGGCCATCCGGCGGACCGTGCGGCCGGAAACGTAACCGGCCCAGACCTGGGCGCGTTGCTCGCTCACTGCCCCTACTCGTTGCGCACGGCATGCCGTCGGCCCGAGGGACACCTTCGCTGTCATCCCCGTAATCAGCGACCGCACGAAGCGCGCGCATCTCAATCAACAGCCAGGGCGCCCCGGAGAGCCGGGGCGGCCGCTCCTTGGAAGCCACTGATGGCAAGACCACATCGGCCACGCCCGATCCTCCCGGACCGCACAACAATTTACGGAGACCAGAGATGAGCAGACTCGCCCGCACCTTGTGCAGCCTCCATGCTGCGCTCTTCGTGCTGCTCGCGTTCTGCGCTGTGCAGCAGTTCCGATACGGCGACGTATGGGCCGCGTTCGTGTTCGCCGCGGCCTCGATCGTCCCCGTGCTTGCCGTTGCGCGTGAGACTGAGCTCGCCGTCATGCGTGAGACCGAGCTCGCCAACGGGCAGCGGGCCGTGGTCAACCGCCTCGAGCGCGCAACCCGCCGCAGATGGAGCGTCGAGGATGCCGCAGCCCTCGCTCGCGTCGAACTCGCCGCCGCCTGCTGCGAGCGCTGGTGGACATCCGCCGGCCAGAGCCACGAGACCACCTGCCGCACCTACGATCACCGGAGTGCTGCCTAATGTGAATTGAATTCAAGCGGTAAGACGCAATTGTGGCCGGGCTTCGTAAGGTCTGCAGTCACGGAAGATTGCGTCCACGACGTCGCGCCAGGGAAAACAGGGTCGAGTGATTCCGATTTCCCCCGCTTCTCCTGTTCATACCGGCTGCTGAATTCCTCGTAACCTCATTGATCTCCTCCAGTCGGCTCTCATTGTGGATTTCCGACCGCTTGCGCATTACCGATCTCCTCGGCATGTGCATCCATATCAATGGAATGCGCCCGCTGACGGAGACGATGTACAAAAACTTTCAGACACTTCGGCCCCCACCGGCCTCCGCAAGGCACCTGGACCACGCTCCGCCGTCGCGTCAGAGGTATCCCGCCTGCCCGCGCGTACCTGGGGGAAACTGACACACGGTTCAGGGAACAACGTGCCGATATGGAAACCGTCCCACGTGACGTGGTACGCCATGCCCGTTGTCAGGGCATGGCCTGGACCCGGGCGGGTGAGCGTCAACTAGCACGGGGGAGGGGGAGCGGGGCGGCGCCTACTTCGTGTCAGCTGTGCCGTGTGCCGTGTGCCGTGTGCCGTGTGCCGTGTGCCGTACCGCAATCGTGCCAGCGCGGGGGCCCGGGGGGACGCGACACGGGGGCGTGCGCCACCTAGGGCTGCAACGGCGTGCCTACTCCAGTGCGTTGCAATGGGCGACCAGCTCGGTTTCCTGCCCTTCGGCACAGAGCGAACGGCGTCTTCGTGCCGTCGAGCCACCCGCCTTCGTTGAGCTGGCGCACCACTGCGCTCAGCAGTGCGGCAGTCGTCTCGTCGGGCCAGAGGGAGGGTGCTCGCCAGAACTGCTGCCAGCTTGGCCCATGGCCATGCGCCTCTTGATAGGCATCGATCCATTGAAGAGCTTGCTCACGCCATGCAGGGTCACTGGATAACCGCATGGCGTGCCCCTGTACCGCTTTGGTTGTCGTCCACCATCTGCGTCCACGGCCGGGACTCAGCGTCTTCGTCAGGATCTCTAGCCCTCGCTCAGCTGTGATGTCCGGGCAGAGCGGGCAGTCCACCGCGGCCGCGATGGAAGCCTGCACCCGGGCGGCACGATTCTGGCGGGCGGCCTGACGCGCTTTCGTCCCTGTCTTGCTCACAGAATGCAGCTTTGCGGACTCAGCTTTCGACCTCAAGGCGGCACACGGTCCGCACGCGACCGGGCTGGTGGCACGATCGTTGCTGCCTGTTGTGAAACGCGGGCAATGAGCCATGAGCCATGGAGCATTGGGGCATGAGCCATGAGCCATGAGCCATGAGCCATGAGCCATGAGCCAGGGGGCTCGGCAACGGCGGGGGCCGCCGTTCTTGCGGCTAAACCGGATTCCCGAGCACGGCTGATGAGGTCCGCACTCACGAACGCCCCGCCGTTCGTGAGTGCAGAACCCGGGCTACTCCGCGTTGCGCAAAGGGATCGGTCTTGGCGCCCCACGTCCCATAGTCCACGATCCGGCTTGACCATATTGCGCAGCCGCCGCAGAAACAGTCGGATGGCTGAGGGCGTTATTCCACCCCGGATGCCACGAATTCAACCGGACGCTCACACGAATGAATCCCAGAGCTTCTTCGAACTGAGGGAGGTGTAAATCCCAGGCGTGCCCTGGGAGGCGCATTCCTCTCCGCCTCTACTGACGATGCCGATCTGGATTGGCTCCTCCCGGCCCGGGACCTTCCGGAGAAGAGGTCCACCGCTATCCCCCGAACATGATGCCTTGCCCATGGATCCGGCGCATATGTCAGTTTTTGCATTGAACTGGTCAGAGCCGTAACTCGTTTTGCATTCAGCTTGCGAAAGGATAGGTATTGTAACCTGCCGCAATCGATCGGGAGAATGCTCTAGAATGTCATCGGTCATTCCCCAGCCGGCGGCGACGGCCTGGGCGCCGGGACGGATCAACGCATCAGTGCCTGGAGTTGGCAGTTGGACGGTGGTGATGCCCTTAACAGGCTTGTCAAGTTCGATGAGCGCCATGTCATATCCAGGCCGCGTGGAAATTTCTTCTTGGTCGTAACTGGGATGAACTTGAAAGCTGACCGCCTGGCGTACCTGCCCCTGCTTGGAGTCAGAGAGAACGGTACGCCCCACGGCCACCCTGACATCCTCGGGTTCGAGGTGCGCTACACAGTGCGCTGCGGTCAGGATCACGTCCGGCTGGTAGAGCGTTCCTGCGCAGAACTGCTTTTTGAGTGCGCCGCCCGGGGTCTGCTTGTTAAGCAGAGCAGCCATGAAGGGGTATGCGTCGTTTGGTACCTGAGAACCGCCAACGATAGGGGAGATTATCCGGGGGCGTTCCGGGGAGGGGTTACTCGATTTTCCAGCAGGCTGAGATGCTGAAGCGCTGTCAGTGCTGACAGCGCTGGAGGCAGGAGCAGTTAATCCGAGGGTCGCAGCAACCGCAGCGGCTGTCGCGCCGAGGCTTGCCCATTTGTTTTTCATGTACATCCTTTTCTGATGCTCTGGACGGCGAGATCGGTCCCGCGACACCAACTCATCATCCATGCGTCAGACGCGTGACAAGATCAGCCCCGAGGGTTATGTCGCCATACGCCTCAAGGCTTACCTGAAACCGCTAAGTACTACCTGAGAGTCTCAAGATTCCCGTCAGTCATTCCCCGCTTCGGCCCTAACCCGGCCTCCGGGCGGGGCACTTGAGTGCCTGCAGTGAATTGCCTCGCCTCTGAACTCAGTTGATCCAGAATGATGTTGCTTGCGGACCGCGGCTTCCTCTTGTCTCTTCGCTTGTCTCCCCGTCCTTGAGGGCGGGGAGCAGGTGGAGGGGAGGTCGAACTCGCCGCCCTTGGCACCGTCGAGCCAGCATTCCCATACGTGCTCGGTGACGATGAAGGGGGCGCTGCCCGGGCCCTCGTTGTCCCGGATGGCGACGTAGCCGTTGCCCAGCAGAGCGACTTCCAGGCAGCCGCCGCCGCTGTTGGAGGCGGATGCCTTCTTCCAGGGGGCGTCGTCCGTTAGGTCGACGGATGACAGATGCCTTGTGGCGCCCCAGGCCCTCGTCAGGATCCCGTTGAGGGGCCACGGTGCGGCGGCCGTCTTCGCCGGTGTAGCCCTGAGCAGTTCGGTGATCATCGAGGACCACCATCGGGTGTCAGGGCCGAGCGTGGTACCCAGGACACAGGATGCTGTGAGCCACGTCGGCTGGCATGTGCTTGTCGCCCGCGGCAGCGCGGGATTCGGCGGCAAGGGTGGGTAGGCCAGGAGGGGCACCCGACAGCCCTGAAGGCAGCGGTGCCCCCCGTGTCACCTGGCGATCCGGGGAAACGAATCGTCCCCTGCGGGCGGAACCTGTGTCGAATGGCCGCCGGAGGGGCTTCGATTACTTGTCGCGGATAGTCGTCATAGGGGCGTGCTGCTCCTGCGACGCCATCTATGGCGCCGCTACCACCAAGCGTCAACCTTCCGTGCACCGCTGCAAGTTGCCGCGTCTCCCGGGTTCAACGAGTGAGGGTTACTGGAAGGAGCAGCCCGGGTTGGGGACGTCTTCTGACAAGGGCTTTCCGATCGGGTTGATGTACGTAACGTCAAGAACGACCGGCGTGGTTCCGCGATTCTGCCCGATGTGTACGTACCCGGGGCCGCTGGATTCTGTGATGTGGTCACCGACATGGTATGTGCCATCCGACTTGCAGGTGGAGTCGAAGTGACTCAACGTCCCCTCCTTGACGGTTCCCGACACTTGGCCATCGTGGTAGTGCCAACCAGTGCTTCCCCCGGGCTGGATTGTGATCTCGGCCCGCACGATCTCATATGTGGGTGAGGTCTCCTTCGAGATGATCTTGGCCGCAACGCCGTTGGAGGGCGTGGCTTGTGCGGTGCCAACTGTCAGGGCGAGGCCTGCGATGGCGGCTGTTATGAGTCCAGCGAATCTCTTGGCGTGCATCAGTACTCCATCAGCGTCTTGAATTGGTCGGGCTTGAGATGCCAACGCTGCGGCTCTCCGCAGGCCACTGGCACGGGACTGACTGGATCACTCAGCGCCCACCGGATGGGACGTAGACGCAACGTGGGCATTCCGTCTCGGTCATCGAGCGCACGAACGCGCCTGCCTCCCGTGACTGGTCTCTATATCTGGCACGGCGTAAGAGCGCGCGCCTGGGTATGTGGTTGCGGACGAGTCGACCAAGAATGTGCAAAATGGGTCACAGTGCCTGAAGGCAGGTGAAAGCGGGATGTCTTTCCGTTGGTTAACAACAGCGGAGTCGGCCCACGCGCTGCGATATCACCCTGCCCGTGGCGCCCCGCCTGCCTGGCCATGACAGGCATCGGCACTGCCCCGGCACAAGCAACGCATTGAAGATTCTTGAAGGCGCACGCCACTTGATCGCTCACGTAGCGGCGGCCTTGGTCTCCACCTGCGTGCAGTCCAGAGCGCGCATTCACATTGTCGGGACCAAGGCCGCCCGGGTGAGTCTGCTGCATCACGATCTCCGGCAGGGCGCGTTCGCCGAAAGGTCACGCTTCCGAGGCCGGTTCTAACCGTGCTTGTCCGCCCGGCGCCACGGTTGTCGAACAGAAAGACGTCGGTCCTTCGACCTCACTGAGGACGCCCGGGCCGCCTGGCCCGGCGCCGCGCCGCCCGCCACCGCTGATGAACGGGATCGCGGGTTCCGGCCGCCACTGGGGTGCTCAGCGCCGCGTGCACCTCCGGCGCGAGCGCGCCGAACGCTCGTGGCCCGAAAAGCCCCCTCCACGCCGACCGTACGCACCCCTGTATCTTGGTCGCATTCCCCATGTAAAGGATATCTCTGTGCGAATCCGACATGCGACGTCTGCGTTAGTCGCCACATCCGCCGCGCTCCTGCTCTTCGGTGCCGCTGCCGTGCCCTCCGTCGCCCAGCCGCAGGCCCCGGCCGCCGTGCCTTCTGCCGTTCACGGACTTACCCCGCTGACCGACCTATTCGCCGAGCGGCTGCTGATCGCCGACAAGGTGGCCGCTGCCAAGTACGGATCCGGCCGGCCGATCGACGATCCCGCGCGAGAGCAGAAGATTCTCGATGACGTCGCCGCCCGAGCCCTCGCACTCGGGCTGGCTCCCGACGCAGCGGTCGCCGTCTTCCGGGACCAGATGGAAGCGAACAAGCTGGTGCAGCGCGGGCTGTACACGCGCTGGGACGAGCATCCCGACGAGCGCCCCGCCCAACGGCCGGACCTCGACAAGGAGGTCCGCCCGGCGCTCGATCGCATCACCACGCAGATACTCACCACTCTGGTGGCGACACAGGACGTGCGCAACTCGCCGTCGTGCGAGCTGCGGCTGTACGGTGCGGCCGCCAGGTCGGCCTACGACCATAAGCTGGATGTCCTGCATTTGAAGGGGCTGGAGCGGGCGTTGCCCTCGGCGTGCACAGGTCCCTAGCCCACACCTGACTGCTCATACAGCTCGCCGTCACGAGTTCGCCGCGAATACGAGCCGAACACCCTCGTGCTATCCGCGTGCGCGCCGGCAGCTACTTCCTGACAGGGGATGCAGCGAGCCGATCGCACCAGGTACGGTACGCGGTCACCTGGTGGACGCCGTAGAACGTCCAGGTGAGCCCCCGGGGCATGGCTGGCCTCGGGGGCTCGGGACATGAGGGAGGCCCGCCACGTCAGTGGCGCGGCCCCTGCTTCCGATCACGCCAGGCCTTGCCCATGCCGCCGTCGTCCGCCTTGGCATCGTCGAACTCGACCCGCTCTTTGCGGACGGTGTCGGAGACCTCTTCAGTTTCGGTGACCTTCTCGACCTCCAGGCGCACACGTTCGACCGCCACGGCTTCCTTGCGTACGACCGGCTTTTCAGCGTGCAAGGTCACTTCCGTCTGGGCGTCGCCGATATCGGCGTTGACGTCCTCCCCTTCCGCGATGGGCTCACGGACGACGCGGACTTCCTCATGGGAGACGGGCACGGATCTGGTCACGTCCTCGGTGACGACCACTTTGCGGAGTCGGGCGTGGCCCACTTCCTCCTCTCTGGTGCCCACGTGCAGACGCTCCTCGGAGCGCACCATCTCGTGAGCCTCGCTGTCGGCAGCGGGTCCCGAGCGGGTGGCGAACTCACGCGCCTCGTGTCCTTGCCCCGCGCCAGCCGCGCCGACGATGCCTTCAGTTTCCCTAGCTGTCTGCTCGTCAGCACTCCAGGTGCTCCTGACCGACGCCGTGTCGAGGTTTCCGGCCGTGCCACGAGTGGCTTCGGCAGTGCTGTCCAGGCCGTAGTGAGCGTAGAGCTGATGCTCCAGAGTGGGCTCGAGGCCTTGGCCGACGTCCGCGGTCGACGCACCCTTCACGGCCTCTTTGGTGGCCATCACGTGCAAAGCGTCCTGTTGAAGGCGTGCTCCGTCGAGTGGCACGAAGCTCTCCTTCGTTCCGAACAGGCCGGTCTTGACCGTCACCCATCCGGCATGACCGCTGTGGGCGTCGAGATACACCCGCTCGACGCTGCCGATCTTCTCGCCGTTTCGGTCATAGGCCGTCAGGCCCTTGAGCATTTCCGGGTTGGTTAAGCCTGCGTCATCCTGTGTCATGGGTCATCACTCCCTCAATCAGCGCGCGACGGGCGGGAGACGCCACGGGCGGCGCACGCTGGCTTCCATAGCGCTCCGCGCGGGTCTACGGCGCAAGGCGAGGAGCCGCACAATGAGTGACCGCCCATGGGGGAAAGCCCTTCGCCCTGGCGGCCGAGGGCCGATTCGACCGCTCTCCAGCCCCCCTCGCCCGTAGGGCCATTCGAGTGAATGACTGGAGTCTGCAATGGGTGGCGCCGGGTCAGCGTCTCTCGACGCCGGAGACAGTGAGCTGCGCCGGAGCCCGCGAAGCCCACCCCCGCCACTGACAGCGTCGGTGTCGGCCGCTCAGCACTGTCTGGCGCCGCCGACGGCATCTCACTCCGGCCTTGCACTCACCCGACACACGCTGACGCCCTGTCAGCTGGCACCAACTCGGAGATCGCGCCTATGAAGGAGCTCCGCCCCGGCGTGTGTCCGCCGCCGTGCGCAGCGCTGTTCCGCCGCTGCCGCGCGCAGCTCCGGATAGCCGGCCAGGAACGCTTGCCTCAGTCTTCAGGATCCGCGCTGGCCGGGTTGAAGACCAGCTCGAACAGACATGAGGCGGGCGGCGTTCTTCTCTCTGGCGAGCGGTGTCCGCACGGGGTGCAGGCGTACGTTCGTTCTGAGGGGGCAGGTGCGTGCTTGGCTCTCGCGCCGCCTTGCGCACAGTCCATCGCGGTGTAGCCGTCGCCCTCGCTACCGCCCGACAAGATCGCCAACAGAGTCACGGCATTAGGGCTCCTGCGTGTCTCAGTCGGTGGGGTGACCGGCGGCAAGGTCCGCTTAAGGTGTGTCGTCGGATAAGTCCGTGAAGACTGTCTTAGGGTGATTCCGTGAGGACAGAGACGCGACTCTGCAACGACTTACCACCCTCCCGCGTCCTGGGAAGCCGACAGGACATGTTCCAGTTTCCGCTTCCGCGCAGTACGGGTCCTGGGCCTCTCCGTCACTACTTCCAGCACCTGGAAGACGTGTTCAGCCGAGAGGAGCCCCGCCGCCACGCGTATAAGTACGTGTGCTGGCTGCTTTCCCAACCCATGCCGCTGGGTAGCGAGGACGGCCGCAATCGGTTGTTGACCACCGCTCGGTGGGACGAGGACAAGGTACGGGACCGGGTGCGCGACCTGGTGGTCGGGCACCTGGCCACCAGGGACACCTCATTGGTCATCGCCGAAGAGGGCTTCATCAAGAAGGGAAGCAGTTCGGCCGGCGTGAGCCGTCAGTACTGCACGACGTCTCGCCGTGTCGAGAACTGCCAGATCGGTGTGTTCTTACTGAGCAAGGATGCCCTGGGGAACACCATGGCGATCGACCGGGAACTGCTGATACCGCCCCCGTGGGCGGACAGCCTCGCAGCTCGCCGACAGGCTGGCATCCCCGACAAGCGCCAATGCCTCTCCCGCGAGGAAACCGCCCTCGTCATGATCAGCCGGGCGCTCGACAGCGGGGTGCCCGCACGCTGGGTGATGGCCGATACGCCCTACTACGGCGACAGCGTGGAGTTCCGCAGCGCTCTGGAACGCCGACGTATGCCCTATGCACTGGCCAGCAATCACAACGGGCCCTTGGTATGGCAGCAGACCGTCCCTGACGGCTACATCCGCTGGCAGTTCGCACGCCGCGAGGGAGGCTCGTACCTGTGCTATGCCCCGGCTCGCACCGCTCTCGGCGAGTGCGCCGAAGCTGCGGCCTCCGCCGGCTATGCCGTGCGGGCCCACTTCGCCTCCGCGCGGGAAGAGGCAGGACTTGACCGCTACTCCGCCCGCAAATGGCGGGCCTGGTACCGGCACATGACGCTTGCCATGTTCGCGCACGCCGTGCTGCGCATCACCGCCAACCCTCCTGCCCTCCCCCTGCCGAACTAAGGAGATCACGTGCGTTCCCGCCAACTGAATGTAGAAGGTGTCGTCGAGTTCATCCCGAAGATCCATGAGGATCAACGGGGATCCTTCGTTTCCCCCTTCACCGGGGAAGCGCTCGCTGCGCACGTCGGCCGGGAGTCCTTTCCCGCCGCGCAGCTCAGCTACAGCACCTCACAGCGCGGCACGGTGCGAGGAGTTCACTTCACGCAGTGCCCGCCTGGCATGGCCAAGTTCGTGTGCTGTCTGAGCGGTGAGTTACAAGACTTCGTCGTGGACTTGCGCACGGGATCTCCCACCTTCGGACGCTGCGACACCACTGTGCTGAGCGGCACGACGATGCGGGCGCTGTACATCCCGCCCGGTGTGGGCCACGGCTTCGCTGCGCTCTGCGATGGCACCGTCATGTCGTACATGATGTCCGGCACCTACGCACCCACCTATGAACTCGCGCTGTCCCCGCTCGACCCCGACCTGGCGCTGCCGCTCCCGGACGGGGTCGATCTGTTGTTGTCGGAGCGGGATCGCCTGGCCCCTACCCTGAAGGAGCTCGACGAGCGCGGCCTGCTCCCCGATTACGACGTAGCGCGCCGCATCGACGCTGCCCGATGAGAGGTGCCTTGGCACCGGGCACGGCCAGCCAGCGCAGATCCGACCGGCCCGATCCAGCGTCCCCCGCGCAGCGACCGTGTCGCTCGGCCACTTGAGGTGAGCCAGCACGCCCAGCAGGCTGCTGAAGATGTAGGGGTTCTGGCCCCGGCCCGGATGGGCCGGGACCAGACTCGTTGGCATGCAGGGGAACGACGCCCGCGGCCCGAGGAGCCCGATGCGTGCGAAGTCCGCCGGGAGTTGATCCCGCAGCGGACTGCAGCACTCGCATGACCCCCGCCGCGTATTCACCGCCGTGCGCCGGGGTGTCGTCGCGCTGCCAGCGCCGGAACAGGTCGTAAGTCGCCCGGACCCACACCGGAACCAGCGGCCAAACCCCAGCCAGCCGCGTCAACTCACGGTCGGGATGGCGTGTCGGACATGAGCTTGGCGAGCCGTTTCTGCGCGGGTCTTTGCTGCTTTGACTCGTGCGCCAGAACGGCGGAACCCTGTGCGGGCACCACTCATGTGTGTTCCCGAACAGGGTCCGATGTGCCGATCGGTATGCGCGCTCAGGTGAGCCATGCGTCCGGGGCCGCCCCGCCGTGGCCGACCGGCGGGAACAACTTCTCGAGTCGGGCGGTTTCCTCGTCCGACAGGGGCGAGTCCAGCGCCTGCAGCGCGTCCTTGATGTGGGCGCAGGTGCGCGGACCGATGACCGTGGAGGTCACCCCGGGCCGGGACATCACCCAGGCGAGGCCGACCTGCGCCGGATCACGTCCGAACTCCGCGCACATCTGCTCATACTCCTCGATCGTGCTGCGCATCGTGCCAAGCGCCGCCGCGGCCCGCCCCTGCCCCGACTTGACCGCGCAACCCTCGGCGCTCTTCCGCAGGACGCCGCTGAGCAGGCCGCCGTGCAGAGGGGACCAGGGCAGCACGGCCACCCCGTATGCGCGCGCCGCGGGCAGCAGTTCCAGCTCCGGGTAGCGCACCGCGAGGTTGTACAGGCACTGTTCGGACACCACACCCAGGAAGTGCCGTGCCCGCGCCGCCTCCTGGGCCGTGGCGAGGTCCCAGCCCGCGAAGTTGGACGAGCCGACGTAGCGCACCTTTCCCTGCTGAACCAGGAGTTCCATGGCCTGCCAGACCTCATCCCAGCCGACGTCCCGGTCCACGTGGTGCATCTGGTACAGGTCGATCCAGTCGGTGCCGAGTCGGCGCAGTGACGCCTCGCAGGCTGAGACGATATGCCGTGCTGACAGTCCCTGTTCGTTGAGGCCGTCGCTCATGGGGTTGCCCACCTTGGTGGCCAGCACCACCTCATCGCGCAGAGACGGGCGGGACGCCAGCCACCTGCCGATGACGTCTTCGGTGTAGCCCTTGTACTCGCGCCAGCCGTACATGTTCGCGGTGTCCACGAAGTTGATTCCGCTGTCGACCGCGTAGTCCAACAGCTCTCGCGCCTCGGGCTCCACCACTCGGCCACCGAAGTTCACCGTGCCGAGACAGATGCGGCTGACCCGCAGCCCGGTACGGCCCAGCCTGGTGTAGAGCTGATTTTCGCTGCTGGCAGCGCTCATCGAAGGCCTCCGGAGGACAGAGAACGCAGACAGGCCAGCATGCTGCGAGCCTGCATATTGAGGTAATGACTGTGCTGGGTCAGTTCTTCGAGCTGTCCCAGCGTCAACCATCGGAACCCCGGGGGCTCCGGTAGCCTCTCGGTCTCCACCACGAGATGCCTGTTTCCGGTGTGATAGAAGCGCCCGCCCTCGTCGGACAGTGCGGTGTCGAACCGGATGGAGTCAGCTGGGGCATTCTGCACCAGATCGAAGAAGGGCGGCCGTTCCTCGGGCGGCAGATGGGTGCATTCATCCGGAGTGCACTGCACCGTGGGCGCCAGCTCGGCGGCGTCCCTGAGCCCGGGCTCCGCCCGCAGCTGCATCAGAACATGCAGCACACCGCCTACCCGGGTGACGGCAAACGCCAGCAATCCCAGGGCTTTGTCCCGGAACATGGGCTGACACCACTGGGCGACCTCCCGGCCCACTGCTTCCACCCGAACGCCGATCACCTCGAACTGCCGGCCGGACTGATGGCTGAGGCGACCGCCGGAGAACTCCCACTCGGCGAGTTCGTCCAGACGGACAGTGCGTACGAGCATCTCCTCGTGCGTCCTCGCCTCGGTGATCCAGCTCAGGACGTCCACCAGCGGATGCAGCGCAGAGTTGTCCGACGCCATGGGGAGTGCCGACGGTGCCGCGAATTCGCCGTCGTCCCCGGGGAGGTGACCGCTCTCCAGGGGGAGGCAGGCGAGCACGGAACGGGTGTCCATGTTCACCAGATCCTCGACGGCCAGCAGCCGGTGCAACTGGCCGAGCGTGAGCCACATGAACCCGTCCTGGGCTTCGACGGGCTCTGCAGTTTCCACGATCATGTTCCGGTTCCGTTTGCGCAGGAACCTCGCGCCCTGCTCGGACTGGCGTACGTCGGCGATGACCCGCCGCCGCGCCGGATCCTGGAAGAACTCCAGGTACGGCACACGCCGACCGCCGTGGACACCCGTGTAATTGCTCCTGGTCGCCTGGACCGTGGGGGAGAGCTGAATGCCGTTGCGGTTACCCGGCTCTGCCTTGAGCTGTGCGAGGAAGTGCGGGATCCCGTCGATGTCCCTCATCAGGAAACCCAGAATTCCGGTTTCCGGCTGATTGATAATGGGCTGCCCCCACGGTTCGGCGGGACCAGGAGGCGTCACCTGGAGGCCCTCGACAGAGAAGAATCTGCCGCTTTCATGAACGATGGAACCCGAATTCCTGTCGTAATGCCAGCCGTTCAGGCGGTCGAGTGGCACCGCTTCGGTGACGGTGAAGACGCGTTCGCGTGTGTCCTTCAGCGCGTGATCGAATCCCGTCAGGTCCGGCACCGTGCGGGCCGACTCGACGAGTCTGCGTGCCAACGTCTGGCGGCATTGCGCCGTGGGAACAGGGGCGGACTGCGCGGCAGGCAGGGTGATCATCGGTACTCCAGTCTCGGCCGCTGAATGAGCCGGTCACACCAGGCATGGGGTCGTGCGGAAGTGCGTGAACCGTTGATGACGCTGTCAGCCGTCCCAACCACCGTCAATTCAGGGGAAGAAGAGACCATCGCAACTGCGGAAACTGCTCCCGGATTCGCAATGTGGCGCCTAGTTCCGCACCTACGGGCGGAAGTCAGGCACGGACACACGGCGATATCCACTGGCCCTGGCCGATCGTTTTGCCAAGGTCATCTGGGCGCCAGCCAATCGCGAGCTGTCGCGCCCCCCAGGTCCTGCTGCGACGTCCTGTGGGCGTGTAGTCCTCGTACCACTTGAGCGTTCCGCGCTTGCGGCGCCTCGGAATGTGGACCCTGGAAAGCCGAACCCCTCGCGCAGGCACACCAGTTGGTTCTAGGACTTTCGAATGCCACGAACCCATCAGTATGGGGAACCTGGGCGTCGCTCGAGCAGAGCGTGATGGAGACCATGCCGAGGCCAGCAATTTCGATGCATGAGTCCTTTCACCTCTGGAGATGCCGACCGTTTCCACCTTCGAATAAGTGTCGTCAACTTCATCCCGCTTCCTGTGCTCCTTCGGAGCTAGGATCCCTGAGGAGGGCGATCACGGGGTGATTGCCTGGCCTTGTTCTGCCCAGTCGGCATCGAAACAGCCAGCCGCCTGCGCCCATTACACAAGACGAGAAGGATTGAAACCTGTGAGAGGCATCATCCTTGCTGGAGGGACTGGTTCACGCCTATTACCGGCGACTCTCGGGGTCAGTAAACAGCTGATGCCGGTCTACGACAAGCCGATGATCTACTACCCCCTCTCGACACTGCTGCTGGCGGGCATGTCGGAGATCCTGGTGATTACCACACCGGACGACGAGGCGTCCTTCCAGAAGACGCTTGGGGACGGAAGCCGTTTCGGGATCAACCTCCAGTATGCCGTGCAGAAATCACCTGACGGTCTGGCGCAGGCTTTCAGCATCGCTGCCGACTTTATCGGTGACCAGCCGGTGGCGCTGATCCTTGGGGACAATCTCTTCTACGGCCCAGGCATGGGCTCGAAACTGCGTGCCCATGCCAATCCAGACGGCGCCGTAATTTTCGGCCAGTGGGTGGACGATCCCACGGCTTACGGCGTGGTCGAGTTCGACTCCGAGGGAAGAGTCCTGTCCTTGGAGGAGAAACCGCAACAGCCCAAGAGCCACTACGCGGTGCCGGGCCTGTACTTCTATGACGCCGACGTCGTCCACGAGGCTGCGCAGCTGAGTCCCTCGGCACGCGGAGAGCTGGAGATCACCGACCTGAACCGGCGCTACCTCGAGCAAGGGCGGCTCCGTGTAGAGATCATGCCGCGCGGAACGGCCTGGCTGGACACAGGAACCTTCGGCTCCCTGAGTGACGCCTCCAATTTCATCCGAACCATCGAGGCGCGGCAGGGGCTCTCCGTTGGCTGCCCTGAGGAGATTGCCTGGCGCGTGGGACTCCTCTCCGCTGACGAGTTGCGCAAGGTTGCCCAGCCTCTAGTGAAGAGCGGCTACGGAGAATATCTGGAAGGGCTACTGAGGACCTGATGAACTCGGGTTCGCGCGCCGTCAGCATGACGTACGGCACGGGCATTTCGCACAACACCTGCATGGGATGGAAATGAGATACCTGATCACCGGAGGCGCTGGGTTCATCGGCGCCAATTTCGTCCATTACCTCGTGGAACATACAGACGCCCATGTCACCGTGCTGGACAAGTTCACGTACGCAGCCAGTGCAGCTTCCCTCGCCGACCTGCCGGGGAACCGTCTCACGGTGGTGAGAGGGGACATCTGCGACGAGGGGCTTGTCGACTCGCTCACACGTAGCTGCCATGCCGTGGTGCACTTCGCGGCTGAATCCCACAACGACAACTCGCTGGAGGACCCTTCGCCGTTCGTGCGAAGCAACTTAGTGGGGACTTACACGCTGCTCGAGGCTGTACGCCGCCACGCTGTCCGTTTCCACCATGTCTCTACGGACGAGGTTTTCGGTGACCTCGACCTGGACGACTCCACACGTTTCACCGAACAGACCCCGTACAACCCCTCCAGCCCGTATTCGTCCACGAAAGCCGGATCCGACCTGCTCGTGCGGGCCTGGGTGAGATCGTTTGGCGTGACTGCCACACTGAGCAACTGCTCCAACAACTACGGGCCGTTCCAGCACGTGGAGAAGTTCATTCCGCGCCAGATCACCAATCTCATCGATGGCGTGCCGCCCCGGCTTTACGGCTCGGGCCGAAACGTCCGCGACTGGATCCACACGGGGGACCACTCCCGCGCCGTCATGGCGATCCTGGAAAAGGGTGTGTCCGGCGAGACTTACCTGATCGGTGCGGACGGAGAGCAGGACAACCTCTCGGTCGTGCGCGAGTTGCTACGGATCTTCGGGCGCTCGGAGGACTGGTTCGAGCACGTCGCGGACCGGCCCGGCCATGACCTGCGCTATGCCATCGACTCCTCGAAGCTGCGCAGGGAGCTCGGCTGGGAGCCCGGCCATCACGATTTCCGGGAAGGCCTGGAAGACACGGTGCGGTGGTACCGGGAGCACGAGGAGTGGTGGCGCCCCCAGAAGGCGGCGGCCGAGGCACGGTACCGGAGCCAGGAGGTCGCCCGATGAGCGGGGTATCGGTGACAGGAACCAGTATTGACGGGCTCATCCTCCTTGAGCTGCCGGTGTCCGGCGACATCCGTGGGGGGATCGAGGAGAAGTGGCAGCGGGAGAAGATGGTGGCTCTCGGGCTGCCGGATTTCCGACCGGTCCAACAGCACATGACCTTCAACGACAGCGTCGGCGTCACCCGTGGCGTGCACGCCGAGCCCTGGGACAAGCTCGTCTGCGTCTCCGGGGCGGGACGCGTCTTCGGCGCCTGGGTGGATCTGCGCCCCGGGCCTGGCTTCGGACAGGTCTTCACCACCGAGCTCACCTCCGAGCGCGCAATCTACGTTCCCCGCGGCGTCGGCAACGCCTTCCAGATCCTGGAGGCCGGCACCGCCTATTCGTGTCTGGTCAACGAGCACTGGTCGGCCGAGGCGAAGGAACAGGGCACGTTCGTGAACCTCGGTGACCCACAGTTGGGCATTTCCTGGCGCATTCCCCTCGAGCAGGCAGTCATCTCTGAGGCGGACCGCGAGCACCCAGCCCTGCGCGCCGTCGCGCCGATGGCGCCATGGCGCACGCTGGTATTGGGCGCTGGCGGGCTGCTCGGGCGTGCACTGCGCAAGGAGTTCGCCGGCCAGGACTCGGTGTGCTTCTTGGGGCGGGACGAGTGCGACATCGCGGATCGTGCCGCGGTGGGAGCGCTCGACCTCACCGGGGTCGGCGCGGTGATCAACGCGGCCGCGTACACGGATGTCGACGCCGCCGAGACCCCGGAGGGCAGGCAGGCGGCGTGGGCCGTCAACGTGACGGGCGTGGCCGCGCTGGCGGCGCGATGCGAGGAGGCAGGGGCGACCTTCGTTCATGTCTCCAGCGAGTACGTCTTCGACGGGACGGGCGTTGGCCCCTACGCGGAGGAGGCAGCGCTGTGCCCGCTGGGTGTGTACGGGCAGACCAAGGCCGCCGGTGAGGCCGCGGTCTCGGCGATCGAACGGCACTACATCGTGCGTACCAGCTGGGTGGTGGGCGACGGGCCCAACTTCGTGTCCTCGATGGCCGACCTGGCCCGTCGGGGCGTCTCTCCCAAGGTGGTTTCTGATCAGGTCGGGCGGCTCACCTCCTCGTCGACCCTCGCGGCCGCTATCCGGCACCTCCTCAAGTCCCGCCCCGCCTATGGGATCTACAACGTCACGGGCGCCGGTGAGCCGCTGAGCTGGGCGGCCATCGCCGAGCTGGTTTTCGCGCGGCTGGGGCGGGACTGTCGGGACGTGGCCCATATCAGTGCCGAGGAGTACGGGCGAGGGCAGCAGATGGCCCCGCGGCCGGAGAACTCGGTCCTGGACCTCACCAAGATCTCGGACTGCGGGTTCGAACCGCCTGCTCACACCCTCGCCATTACAGCGGTCCTCGACGGCCCCGTCACCGAGCACGCCCGGCTTGCCCTGCCCACTGGTGAGAGCCGTCCGCTCCCGGCACCGGAAGGCGCCTGGGTGCTGATCGTGGCCGACGGATGCACATCGGAGCGGGAGGTGACCCCGGTGCTCCAGCAGCTCGCTGCCGGCCGGGACCTGCCGATCGTGATGGCGGTCATTGGTGATCGCGACCGCTGGCTTCGGCTGGGGCAGGTGTATGGCGACGTGCTCAGCATCCGCGAGGGCTTCGCGGACCTCGCGGCGATGCACGCCTACCTTTCCTCGGTCCCGGCACCGGCCGCCGTCTTCGAGCTCACCGGCTCGAGCAAACTGTTCAAGCGACAGCTCGGCGAGAACCTCCCGTTCTACCTCACGCCCGGCGGCTACTACGACGTCAGGATCCCCGAGGAGGAGCCCGCCGGCTACCTCGACCAAGCCGGCCCCGATGTGTGCCAGGCATTGCTACGCGCCTTCACCGCCTCCGGGGCGGGCTCGCAGCGGGAGGCCGCGGACGTAGTGCGGCTGGGGAGGAACATCCTCGAGGTCTCGGCAGGCAAGAACCGGTTGGTGGCCAAGACGGCCATGGCCTGCTGGCGCAAGCTGCGGGACGCCGCCGCGACCCAGGTCCTCGACTCCAAATACGGCAGTAGCTGGGGCGAGGAAGTCTCGGTCCTACCGGCCTCCGAATTCAAGGTGAGGTCGGTGCTGACAACCAACCGGCACGCGGATCGCTTCGTCGACCGCTGTACGCTGCCCGCCATCCACACCCGGCGCTACTCGCAGGCCGAGTGCAGCTACGGGCAGATTCTGACGTACGGTGACAAATTCCTGCCGGACACATTCCGAAAGCCTAAGCGTCGCCAGGCCAACAACCGGCTCGACGATCTCTCCCCGGAATTCGCCCGCGCGATCGTGCCAACCACCGTCCAACGCGCACGGGGTGCCTACCTGTATGTGGATACGGAGTTCCCCGATCACTTCGGCCACCTCACCACGGATGTACTTGGCAGGCTCTCCGCCTACCCGGAGCTGCGCCAGGAGGTCCCCGGGCTGGGCATCGTCCTGAGCTCCGAGGGCCCCGCGTGGGTGCTGGAGATCCTGGACGCCCTCGACATCCCGGCCGAACGCAGGTTGCTGATCCAGCCCGGCGAGACCTGGCGGGTGGACGAGCTGTGGACCCGCACCCCGGCCATGAGCCACCCGCTCTGGATCCTCCCGTCGTTCGGCGACTTCTGGATGGAGCTGAAAGAGCGGCTGGTGGGTGACCACGTGCCGACGGGGCGTCCGGTGTTCTCCACGCGCGTGCCGGGGGGAAGACGTTCGTGCACGCGCATCGCCGAGGTGGAGCGCCTGTTCGAGAAGACTGGATTCGAGATCCTCCTCCCCGACAAGCTCTCCTTCACCCAGCAGGTGCGCCGGTTCGCCGCCGCGCCCGCCGTGGCCGGGTTCGGCGGCAGCAACACGTTCCAGATGATGTTCTCGCCGCCTGGCCAGCGGATCGTGGTGACCGGGGATTCCTACACGGCCCGGAATGAATACTTCATCGCCGCCGTGAGTGCCAGCCCGATCCACTACTCGTATCACGACTCGGAGATCCAGCATCCGAAGAACGGCTGGAGCGTGAGGGCGTTCCATTCCAACTTCGGCTTCGACCTGGATGCTGATCCTCAGTTGCTCCAGGTGCTGCGCGATAGTTGACCACCGATGCGGGTCCGGGACGCCTCGCGAAGCGCGCTGTGTCCGGGCACCCCTCTGGAGGGCACCGTCGGTCGGTGAGGGGCTCTCATCGTGTTGGTCACGGGGTCGGGCGCATGCGCCCGACCCCGTGACAGGCCCCGGCTACCGGTCGCTGCGCGGGTGAGCTCGCTCCGGCGTCCGAGGATCAGGGATGGATAGTTTCGCTGTCGTTGTCGCTCCAGATGGCGCGGGTGAGTACACCACCAGTTGGCGAAGTCAGCGTCGATGAACAGCTCGTTCAGCCGGTTTGGTGGACCGGCCGGTGTGGTGGACCGGCCGGTCTGGGGTGGGCTGCTTAGCTGTCGACGGTGAAGGTGATGGGGGTCGGTTCGGTGTAGCCGATGTCGTTGGCGCCCACGAACTGCACGACGTGCGTGCCCGGGTCCCAGGGCAGGCCGCGGTGGGAGACTGGTCCGGGCCGCACATTGACCCCTTCGGCGAGGGTTTCGATGCTCAGCCGGTTCTCGCCCAGGGCCCAGGCCCAGTAGGCGGCGACCACGGGGTTGGAGCCCAGGGCGTTGCGGTGCATGTCCTGCACGATCATGCCGGCGGCCCCGGGGGCATGGCCGTTGAACTTCACGGTCTTGGCCGTGTGCGCACCCTGCGGCGGAGCGTCAATCGTCGGCGCCGGCGCCGACGCTGCCACACCGTTAACCCGCCAGATGCGGGAGGCTGTCTGGTTATTGTCGGCTTCGGTGATGTAGGCGTTGCCTCGCGGGTCCAGCCTCACCGCAGTAAGGAATTTGACGTCAGGAAAGACGGCCGCCCGCTGCTGGGGCCCACCGTTCAACGGCACCCGCCACATCACGCCAGCCCAACCCACGACGTAGGCGTTCTGGCCGGCCCAGTCCAGCGTCAGGGCCATAGGGCCTCCGAGAACAGTGGTGCCCACCTGCACCGGAACCGCCAGTTCATCACTGTCCCAGGTGGGCAAGGGCACCCGCCACAGCACACCGGCCCGGTTGACGACGTAGGCGTTCTGGCTGTCCCCGTCCAGCACCACGCCGCAGGTATCGCCCAGGTTGGTGGCCACCTGCTTCTTCGTCCCATCACGCAAGGACACCCGCCACAGCACACCATCAAGATTGATGACATAGGCGTGATCGCCTGACCAGGACACCGTTAGGGCTTGCGGGCCTTGGCTCTGCGTAGTGGTCAGGCCGGTGGCCAGCAGCTCCGGGTCTTCCCCGTCCAGTGGCACTCGCCACAACTGCCCGGACTTCCCGTCCTGGGTGGCGTCATTGACGACGTAGGCGTTGCCCTTCCCGTCCAACGCCAGGCCGTTGGTGGAGCTTGGACTTTCGACATTCAGGCCGGAGGCGATCAGCTCGGGCGGCTCGGGCGGCTCGTTCTCCCCCCCGACCGACGGCTGGGACAGCTTGAACAGGTTTCCGTCCCAGGTGCTGACGTAGGCGTCATTTTTTGCGTCGAACGCGATGGACCCCGCCAAGGGCGGGTCGGTGATGGCCTGGTAGCAGTCCTGGGACGCGCAGATGATCGTGGGCGGGTACGCGTCAGCATTGTCCGCCTGCCGTACCTCGCGCCCTGCCGTCGCCTTCGTGTCGGAATTCGTCATCGTCCAGCCTCCAGTAGTAGGGCTCATTGCCCGTGAGTAGTGAGCGAGAACCACGCACCGCATGGCCCCCGTGTTGGCGAGGACCATGTGCCGTGCGTTCGCTGGGAAGTCGGCCGGTCGGCCGTTCCTCGATGAGCCGCGTGCGGTAATCGGACACGGCTGCCCGATCGACATCCCGCTCTCGTTCTAGTCACCCGCGCCACTTGCCCCCTCGGCCTCTCAGCCCCCGAAACTTAAGGGGGACGCTCCCATCACCCGGTCGGCTCCTCGCACCCCCCACCACCCGGCCTGTATGGCGGGCTGGGTCCAGGCCGATGCCGTATGTCCCGACCGCGATTGGCCCGAAAGCCGGCGAAAGGAGTGGGCCGGTCGTCATCGATTTCGCCGTCTGCCGGGCGCGCTTGGCCCGAGGCTGGAGCCCGGCACCAAGGCCCCCGGAAGCTTCCCACGAGGAAATGGGGGACACGCTCGGAGGCCGATGCGCGGGAGGCCTGGGGCACTCGCGGGGAGACGGATCCGTAAGGTCCACCTGCGCGACCATCTCCGTCGCAGGGTCATCAGCATGACCAGTGCCGAACCTCCTGACCCGCGGCCTTCCGGCCGCGGGTCGCCGTGCGGCGACTTCACCAGCCGCTGCGCCCTGGGCAGTGGCAGTTGCGATCAGGCCGACGGCGAGGCCGAGGAAAGCTTCGTGGATGTCGTCGCGTCGTTGTCAGCGGATGCGTAGGCGTCGTAATCCGTGCAGCCCAGGAAATGTGCGCTCGACGACATAGCGGAAGATACCCAGACGGGTGCCGTGCGGATGGCCCAGCTCCGTGATCACCGGCCGGATCCCGCGCTGCCGGCAGACGGCGGTACTTGTCGTGGTCGTAGCCGCGGTCGGCCACGAACCTGCCCGGTTTGTCTGCGAGCCCTTAGCCCTGCGGTCAAGGCAAGCAGGGCTGCGAAGGGTTGGAGATGCCCGCAGCAGCTCACCCTCACGATTCTGGCGGTGACCGGTGCCGCCGAGGGCCGCAGCGGGCGGGCTTGAGAGCGCATCTGGTGGTCGCCAGATTTCCCCGATTGGCGAATCTGTCGATTCAAGGTGACGCTGGGAGCTGAGTTTTCCGCTTCGAGGGGGTCGTTTCCCCGAGACCGCCCGAAGTAACTTCCCTGGAGAAGAATATGAACATACCGTTACGGCGCCTTGTCTTGGCGTTCGCCCTTTGTTTCTCTCTGATAGTCGGTGCGACCGCCTGCAGCGGCGGCACCGAAAGCCGCAGCACTGCGGCTGATGTCAACGGTGTCGCCGCCCCGCACCCCAGACCCACCACCGAGGAGCGAAAGCTCGCCAAGACCCGTTTCGTGGTGGATGCGGGTCTTGCCGCGGGTGCTACATATGAGTGGATCGTGAAGCCCTTCAAGGAAGGCAAGTTCAAGAAGCACCACCACGGTCGCACGATGGCCCTGGTCAAGGCCGGCCTCGGCGGGGCGTTCGCATATAACCGACTCAAGGCGGCGGAGCGCAATGCGCAAGCAGACCCCGCTCTTTCCAAGGCCCTTGCGCCGCTCACCGCAGGTATCGATGGTTTGAAAAATTTGCCGCATGATTTCCACAAGCGAGACTCCGCCGACAAGACGGTGAACAGCTACCAGGACGTCATCCGCAAGGTGAAGAACGCCGGATCGAGTGCCGGTGCCCATGTCGACGACAAGGTGCCGTCCTCCGAGGAATTGATGAGTTCCCGCTAGTCACATTGGCCCCGTTCCGCGGCCAGCGAAACGGGTTGATCCGTCCTTATCTCAATGCTCTGGGCATGTGTGCCCGGCCCGGACGGAACGCGCGATTCACCCGTTCGGCGCGCAACTGCGGCCCACAACCGCCCTCGTCTGGAAGGTGGTTGATGTACCAGATGCGCGCCGCACACGTGGCAACGGAGAACGGCCCACCACGGGCGGGCGTGGCATCCCAGGCCACCCTCATCCGCCCGACCGTGGTGGGCCCACTGCCTCCCGCTCGCCCACGGCCGCCTGTACGCCGCCTCCGCCTCGTGGGGCCGCTTCCTCGACGTGCACGAACTGTCTCCGTGCGCCGCGAGGTTGCCGCCCTCAAGGCGTGACCGGCGCCTGGACGCGAAAGAGCCCGAGGGAGCGATCGGCAAACGCCGGGTCTCCTTTGCATCCCGGCGCGGCGCGCCCACCCCGGTGGGGCCCCTACTGCATGCGCCCATACGCCCTGGCGCTGCCTGACGAGGACAACCCGCGCATCAATCCGGAGTGCCCGGATGGTTGGCCGCGCCATATCGCGCCCGTTTCCAGTATTGCCCCCACCTACGCGCCACCATCGATTGGCAGCCGCAGAAGTGCTCGGATTCCGTCGACCGGTAGATGGGCTCTGCCTGCGTCGAGCTTCTGTGCGTCTCGGTCAAGTGAACGGCGTCCAGGAATGATGAAGATCCTGGAATTCTGAAAAGAATTCTCTTTATGTGAACGACGGGGGAGTGGAAGATTACTGCCGTAGAGTGCGGTCTCCGTAGAACGGGGGAGTCCTGGTGCGTCTTTCCGGGGAATCCAGCTGAGCGTTACGCGGCTGAACATGGCTGACGCAACACCGCGCTCATAGAAGGCAGTTGACTGCCGAACGGTGACTTGCCCATCCGGGCCCCTCTCCCTGTTTCGCATTCTCCCCTTAGTCCTCTGTATGTCCGCGAGTGGCACATCGAGTCTTCTCCATGTGCGCTGGAGGTCCTACTGCTCTAGCGTTATCGCTATCCCGCGGAGAGCGCTGGCTCTCCTTTCCGAAAAGCGGAGTTCAATGCTCAAGGAGCTCGACCGGTGGCTTGGATCACGCCAAAATTACCCGACGAAATTCATCGCGGAAGCCGTCAAGGGAATTGCCCAAGTCGACTTCATGCCCAGCGTCCTGTGCGGCCTCTTCTTCACCGCCGCGCTCTTCGCCTCGGGCTGGGAGTACGGCCTGTATGGTCTGCTCGGCACCGCGGTCTCCACGGCCGCCGCCTACGCCCTCGGCGCCGACCGGAGCCGCATCGCGGCAGGCTTGGAGGGCTTCAACGGTTGCCTGGTGGCGACCGGTTACGCGGTCTTCCTCGGGGCCGATCACCTCTCCACGGTCCTGCTGGCCATCGGCGGCTGTGTGACGGTCGTCATGGTGACCGCCGCCCTGGCCGGCATCCTCGCCACCTGGAACATCCCGACCTTCACCCTCCCGTTCTGCATCATGGCCAGCGCGATGACGGTCGCCGCACCGAGCTTCGAGCGAGTCTGGCACCAGGGGCTCGGGCTTTCCCAACTGCCCGAGGCGAGCAGGGAAGCGACGAACCTGGCCTGGGACGACCTCTGGCACGCCTTCTTCGCGAACGTCGGCCAGGTCTTCTTCATGCCGCAGTGGTACGTCGGCCTGCTCTTCCTCCTCGGCATCTTCGCGGCCAGTTGGGTCGCGGGCGTAATGGCTTGCGTCGGCAGCCTCGTCGGGATTTTCACCGCGTGGGCGCTCGGGGCCCCGGCCGCCGGGGTGCACCAGGGGCTGATGGGCTACAACGCGGTCCTCGTGGCCATGGCCCTGTGCGGGGTGTTCATCCAGGTCAGCGGATGGAGCATCACATACGCGGTGATCGGTGCAGCGGCCGCCACCGGCCTTACGGCCGCCATGACCAACTTCTTCGACCCATTCGGCGGCCACACCTTCACCTGGCCGTTCGTGCTCACCGCGCTGGCATTCGTCGCCGCCGTCCCCGCTCTGGACCGGCTGCGCAGGACCTGACGGCTCAGCGCGGACGTCCAGGATCACGAAAGCGAGAGACCCCCATGAACGAAGAGAGACCCTCATGAACCTTGCCCCGCGCGAGATCGACAAGCTGTACGTGTACATCGTGGCCGACCTGGCAAAAAAGCGCCGCGAGCGCGGGCTGAAGCTGAACTTCAGCGAGGCCGTGGCACTGATCAGCGAGGCCATCCTCGAGGGTGCCCGCGACGGCAGGACCGTCGCGGAGTGTATGGAGCTCGGAAAGACCATCGTCAGCGGCAGTGAAGTCATGGCCGGCGTACGGGACATGGCCGCGCTGATACAGATCGAGGCCACCTTCCCCGACGGAACCAAGCTCGTCTCCTGTCACGACCCCGTGGGTGCCTGAGAGGTGGCCGCGACCACCCCGAAGGCACCCGCGACCACCCCGAAGGCACCCGAGGTGACGTCTACCCGTGTGCTCGTCACCGGGCACGAGTGCGGCCCCGGGGCTCCCGGCTTCCACGCGGTGGCCGGCGGACGCGCGGTGCGTGCGGCGGTCAGCGAGGCGCTGGCGACGGCCGAAGGCCCGGTGTGCGTCGTGCCGATGACCCTGGGGCGCGATCCGCACCTGGTCGCCGACACGGCACGGGCGCTGCGCTGGCTGGCCCGGGGCGAGGGCGCCGGTCGGATCGTCCTGGCCGAACCCTTCGGCACGAAAGGCCACTTGGTCGGATGGCTGCGCGCGGCCCTGCGCCCGTACGCGCAACCGGGCACAGCGGTGCTCCTGACCGCTCCGGCAGCCGACCCCTTCGATGATGCCGACCTGTTCCGGGTGGCCCGTCTGGTTCGCCAGTACGGCCAGCACCGCTGGGTGGAGGTTGCCTTCCACGGCGGCGACCCGGACGTGGCCGAGGGCATCGACCGCTGCCGGCGGCTCGGAGCGAGCCAAGTGGTGCTGATTCCGGCCGCGTTCGGAGCCCCGGAAGCCGAGTCCGCGGCGCCGGCCGATCAAGGAGGCCTGATGGACCACGGGGCTCTCCTCGCCCCTTCCGCCATCGCGGGAGTCCTCGAGGCCCGGATCGCCGCCGCGCTGCGCCGCCTCGCCCACGGGGACAACGGCATCGGCGCCGGTCTGGACGCCGAGCACGGCCACGGCTACGCGCACACCCACGAGCCGGGCGAGCACAGCCATAGCCACGCGTCAGCACACCACGCGCACAGCCAGCACAGTCAGCCCAGCCACACCCATCCCCGCCCCAACCCCTGAAGGGAACGCCTGCCATGACAGTTGGCGCCTACTACCTGTACGGCGACGAGCCGATCGAGATCAACGCGGGCCGCGCGAAGGCGTCCGTCACCGTCAGCAACACGGGTGATCGTGCGATCCAGGTCGGCTCGCACTATCACTTCTTCGAGGCCAACCGGGCCCTGGACTTCGACCGCAACGCCACCCTGGGGAAACACCTGGACATTCCCGCGGGCACCTCGGTGCGGTTCGAACCGGGCGCGACCCGCGAGGTGGAGCTGACCGCGTACGCGGGCCACCAGCGCCTGGTCGGCTTCAGCAACCTCACCGACGGCGGCATCACCGCCGAAGACACCCGCACCAGGGCACTGGCACGGGCCGTGGAGCGCGGCTTCAAGGGCGCCCGCAAGGAAGGCGAGAACTGATGGCCACGCTCACCCGCAAGCACTACGCCGACCTGTTCGGTCCCACCGTCGGTGACCGTTTCCATCTCGCCGACACGAACCTGGTCGTCGAGGTGTCAAAGGACTACAACGAGGGCCACTACGGCGATGAGGCGCTCTACGGCGGCGGCAAGACCGTCCGCGACGGCATGGCCCAGGACCCCTCGGCCACCGGTGCGATCGCCCTCGACACGGTGATCACCAACGTCGTGGTGATCGACCCACTCCTCGGCGTCGTCAAGGGCGACCTGGGCATCAAGAACGGCCGGATCGCGGGCATCGGCAAGTCCGGCAACCCGCACACCCAGGCCGGGGTCGACCCGCGCCTGGTCATCGGCCCGGGCACCGAGGTGATCGCGGGCGAGCATCAGATCGCCACGGCGGGCGGCATCGACACCCACATCCACTTCATATCCCCGCAGCAGGCGCTGTCCGCCCTGTCCAACGGCATCACCACCATGGTCGGCGGCGGCACCGGGCCCGCGGACGGCACCAATGGTGTCACCAGCACCCCCGGCGCCTGGAACCTCGCCCGGATGCTCCAGGCCGTGGAGGCACTCCCGGTCAACACCGGGCTGCTCGGCAAGGGCAACGGCTCTCTGCCCGGCGCGCTCGTCGAGCAGATAGAAGCCGGTGCCTGTGGTCTGAAGGTCCACGAGGACTGGGGAGCCACCCCGGCCGCTCTCGACTGCGCACTGACCGTCGCCGACGCGTACGACATCCAGGTCGCCGTGCACACCGACAGCCTCAACGAGGGCGGCTACTTCGAGGACACCCGCTCCGCGATCAACGGCCGCACCATCCACACCTTCCACAGCGAGGGCGCGGGCGGCGGTCACGCACCCGACATCCTGCGGGTCACGGGCGAGCCCAACGTCCTGCCCTCCTCGACCAACCCGACGCTGCCCTACACCATCAACTCGGTCGACGAACTGCTCGACATGGTGATGGTCTGCCACCACCTGTCCCGCGAGATCCCCGAGGACGTCTCCTTCGCCGACTCCCGGGTGCGCGCCGAGACGATCGCCGCCGAGACGGTCCTGCACGACGAGGGAATCATCTCGATCTTCTCCTCCGACTCGCAGGCCATGGGACGCATCGGCGAGTCCTTCACCCGGGCATTCCAGACCGCGCACCACTGCAAGGACCAGCGCGGGAAACTCGACAGTGACATCATGCGCAACGACAACTTCCGGGTCCTTCGCTACCTCGCCAAGATCACGATCAACCCGGCGATCGCGGCCGGCCTGGCCGACCACATCGGCTCGCTCGAGACCGGCAAGCTGGCCGACGTCGTACTGTGGCCGATCGGCTCCTTCGCCGCCAAACCCCGCCTCGTAATCAAGGGCGGCCTGATCAACTGGGCGCAGATGGGCGACCCCAACGCCTCACTGCCCACCCCTCAGCCGGTGTATTACCGCCCGATGTTCGGCGCCCACGGCAAGGCCACGCAGGCGACCCGGGTCACCTTCATGTCGCAGGCCGGCATCGACGCGGGCGTCCCCGAGAAGCTCGGCCTGGACTCGACAGTCCTGCCGGTGCGCAACTGCCGCTCGGTCGGCAAGCAGCACATGGTCCTCAACGACCGGGTCCCGAAGATCGAGGTCGACCCGGAGACGTACAAAGTCACGATCGACGGCGAGGTCGCCACCATCGAACCGGCCCAGTCGCTGCCGCTGACCCAGCTCTTCTACCTGGCATGAGCGCGACGGCACAGAACCTCGACGCCCTGCTGGTCAGCCTCCAGCTGACCGACTCGGCCTTCCCCAGCGGGTTCTACACCCTCTCGCACGGACTCGAAGGCTACGCCCAGGCCAAGGCGGTCACCCCGGACACCGTCCCGGCCCTCCTCGCCGACCTGCTGCGCCACTCGGTCGGCCCGGCTGATGCCACCGCCCTCGCGGTGGCGCACCGGGCCGCCCGTGCGGACGACTGGTGCCGGGTCGTGGAGACCGACCAGCGCCTGAACTGCGCCAAGCTCAACCGCGAGATGCGCCTCGCCTCCACCCGCACCGGCCGCCAACTGCTCGACATCGCACGCGAATCGGTGGGCGGCGGCGAACTGGAACGCTACGCGGAACTGGTGGCCGTCAAGAAGGCCCCCGGCACCCAGGCGGTGGCCGCGGGCATCACCTACGCCGCAGCCGGTGTCCCGGTCGAACAGGCCGTCGCCAGCGACCTGTTCGCGTTCGCGGCGAGCTTCGTGGGAGCGGCGCTCCGGCTGAGGCTGACCGACCACCGCAGGGCACAGGTCATCCTGCGCACAACGGCCTCGGTCATCGCCGAGGTCACCACGGCCGCGGTGCACCGGGACCTGGCCGACCTCGGCGGCTGCGTACCGGCGACGGACATCATGTCGGCCCGGCACGAGCGCGCCGAGGCACGGCTGTTCGCCTCCTGATCAGACACCTTTCCCCACCGGACCGACGAGAGAAGAGACGGACTAGCCCATGACGAACAACGTGCTGCGCGTAGGCATCGGCGGACCGGTCGGCTCCGGCAAGACCGCACTGATCGAGGCGCTGGTCCCGGTACTGATCGAACGCGGCCACCGGCCCGCGGTCATCACCAACGACATCTATACGCAGGAGGACGCCCACCATGTGCGCCGCACCCTGGCCGGGGTCCTGCAGCCAGAGCGCGTGGTGGGGGTGGAGACGGGGGCGTGCCCGCACACCGCGGTGCGCGACGACCCGACGATGAACCTGGCCGCCGGGGCCGAACTCCTGGAGGCCTTCCCCGACATCGACACCCTCCTCTTCGAGTCCGGCGGCGACAACCTCACCCTGACCTTCAGCCCGGTCCTCGTCGACCTCTTCCTCTTCGTCCTCGACACGGCCGAGGGCGAGAAGATGCCCCGCAAGCGCGGCCCCGGCATCACCGAGTCGGACCTGCTCGTCATCAACAAGATCGACATCGCGCAGTACGTGCGCTGCGACCTCGCCGTGATGGAGTCCGACGCCCACCGGGTGCGCGATGGCCGGCCGGTCGCCCTCACCAACTGCCTCACCGGCGAAGGCCTCGACGCGATCGCTGACCTGCTCACCACCTACCGCAGGCTTCCCGCGTGAGCGTCGTGAGCGCCGTGAGCGCCAAGCCGCAGTCCGGTGCAGGGCCAAAAGCCGGGGCCCGCACGGCCCCGCGGCTCTCCCCGGAGCACTACGAGCCCGCCCGTGTCCCTCCCGAAGTGCTGCGCCACGCCGGCCGCCCCGACACCCTCGGGGTTGGACGACCCGGCAAGATCGGCCTGCTCGAGCTGGGCTTCGAGAAGGTCGCCGGCCGCACCGAACTGGTCACCCACTACCAGAAGTCACCGCTGCAGATCATGCGGCCGCTGTACTTCGACCCGCACCGGCCCGACCTGGCCATCACGTTCCTGATGGCGACCGGCGGCGGCATCATCCAGGCCGACCGGCTGCGCATGGACGTGCACTGTGGCCCGGACACCGCGGTCCACCTCACCACTCAGGCGGCCACCAAGGTCTACCGGATGGAGCACGACTACGCCGTCCAGCAGGTCAACCTCACGGCGGGCCCCGGCGCGTACGTCGAGTACCTGCCCGAGATGACCATCCCGTACAAAGACTCACGCTTCTACCAGCGCACCGTTGTGACTGTCGAACCCACGGCGACCGTGCTCGCCTCGGAGACCCTGATGGCCGGACGCCTCGCCCGCGGCGAGCGCCACGCCTACGACATCTTCGCCAGCGACCTCGAAATCCGGCGCTCCGACGGCCAGTTGGTGGCACTGGACGCTGTACGCCTCGATCCCACGACGTCCGGTGTCACCGGCCCCGCGGTGCTCGCCGGCCACGACCTGATGGCCGGCTTCTTCACCGTCAGCCCGCTCGCCCCGGCCACCGAGATCGCCGACGCCCTGCACGCTGCGCTCGCTGACAGCCAACTGCTCTACGGCGTGAGCGTGCTGCCACAGGACAGCGGGGCCTGGCTGCGCGTCCTGGGCAACGACCCGATCGCCATCACCGCGGCGACCGCGCGTGCCTGGGACGCCGTACGACGGCTGCTGACCGACACCCCCGCACCCAAGCTGCGCAAGGCCTGAGATCGACCAGAGGAGGTCAACACCGTCATGTCGTCCGCGTTCGATACGGGCAACACGGCCTGGCTGATGGTCAGCACGGCCATGGTCCTGCTGATGACCCCCGGCCTCGCCTTCTTCTACGGCGGCATGGTCAAGACCAGTCACGTCCTGGTCATGCTCAAGATGAGCTTCGCCTGTCTGGCACTGGTCACCGTGCTGTGGATGGCCGTCGGCTACTCCCTGGCCTTCGGGCCCGACGCGGGCGCGGGCCTCATCGGCAACCTCGACCACGCCTTCATGCGCGGGGTGAGTCTGACCTCGTTGCACGGGTCGATCCCCACCACGATCTTCGCCTGCTTCCAGATGTCGTTCGCGATCATCACGGTCGCGCTGATCAGCGGCTCGATCGCGGGCCGCGCCACCATGCGCGGCTGGCTGGTCTTCGTCGTCGTATGGGCACTGTTCGTCTACATCCCGCTCGCCCACTGGGTGTTCGCGCCCGACGGCTGGATCGCCGAGCATCTTGGGGCGCTCGACTTCGCCGGCGGACTGCCCGTCGAGATCAACTCCGGTGCGGCCGGGCTCGCCTGCGCCATGGTGCTGCGCAAGCGCAAGGACTTCGAACGACAGCCGATCACCCCGCACAACCTGCCGCTCGTCGTCATCGGGCTCGCGCTGCTCTGGTTCGGGTGGTTCGGATTCAACGCCGGGTCGGCGCTGCAGGACGAAGGCGCGGCTCCGATGGCGTTCCTCAACACTCAACTCGCCGCCTGCGCCGCGATGATCAGCTGGCCGATCGTCGAGCGCCTCCAGCACGGCAAGGTCGAGATGCTCGGCGTCGCCTCGGCGTCGGTGGCCGGCATGGTTGCCATCACCCCGTCCTGCGGTGAGGTCTCACCGGTCGGGGCCGTGGTCATCGGCTTCGTCGCGGGCCTCGTCTGCGCCCTCGCGATCAACTTCAAGTACAAGATCCACGTCGATGACACCCTCGACGTGGTTGGAGTGCACGGCTTCGGCGGCATCGTCGGCGTCCTTGGCATCGGCTTCTTCGCCACAGCTGCCATGAGCGGCAAGAAGGGCCTCTTCTACGGCGGCGGCCCCGACCAGCTCTGGCGCCAAGCCGTCGCCGTCGTCGCCACCATCGCCTTCTCTTTCTGCGTGACCTGGCTGATCGCCACGGTGATCAACAAAACCATCGGCTTCCGGACGGCGGAGGAGTACGAGGCCGTGCCCGGCAAGGAAGAGGAGATCGCCTACGACCAGGCCACCATCGAGGAGATCCGCTCCCGGCTCACCCCGGCCGGTCCTTCGGCCACCGCGACCGACACCCCGCATGCCGCGGAACTGCTCTCGGAAGTCACCACCCTGCTGCAACGACGGGAGCGGGAGAAATGAGCGGCACCCACGTCGTGAGCCACGAAGCCGCGCCAGCCGTCTTCGACTCCGGCAACACCGCCTGGACGATGACGAGCGCCGCCATGGTGCTCCTGATGGCCCCCGGCATCGCCTTCTTCTACGGCGGCATGGTCAAGACCGGCCAGGTGGTCGCCATGCTCAAGATGTGCTTCGTCTGCGTCACCGTCGTCACCATCATCTGGTTCACCGTCGGCCACTCCCTCGCCTTCGGCGATGACGTCAATGGCCTCGGCATGATCGGCGACCTGGACCACACCTTTATGCGGGGCATCGGGGTGACGACAGCCACCGGCTCGGTGCCGACAGTAATCTTCTCCGTCTTCCACATGTCCTTCGCCATCGTCACCGTCGCGCTGGTCAGCGGATCGGTGGCGGGCCGGGCCAGCATGAAGGGCTGGATCACCTTCGTCATCGCCTGGATCCTGCTCGTCTACATCCCCATGGCGCACTGGGTGTTCTCACCCGACGGCTGGGTCACCAATCAGGTCCAGGCGGTCGACTTCTCCGGTGGCACCGTCGTCGAACTGAGCTCCGGCGCGGCCGGCCTCGGCCTTGCGGTCGCCGCGGGCCGGCGCAAGGACTTCGAACGGGAGACGATCAGGCCGCACAACGTGCCGCTCGCCGTCATCGGCGTCTCGCTGATGTGGTTCGGCTGGTTCGGCTTCAACACCGCCTCCTCACTGACCGTCCCGGGCGGTGCGGCGAACGGCTTCCTCAACTCCCAGCTCGCCGCCGGAGCCGCGATGCTCGGCTGGGCCATCACGGTCTGGTGGCGCAACCGTTCGGTCAGCCTGCTCGACATGTGCATGGGCGCGGTCACCGGTCTGGTCGCGATGACCCCGGCGGCCGGTGACGTCTCCGCCGTCTGGGCCACGGTCATCGGCTTCTTGGCCGGGCTCACCTGCGCCTTCGCGATCAGCTGGAAATACCGGCTCGGCGTTGACGACACCCTGGACGTGGTCGGCATCCACGGCTGGGGCGGCCTGTTCGGCATGGTGATGGTCGGGCTGGCCGGCACCGGCGTGCTGAGCGGCCAGAAGGGCCTCTTCTACGGCGGCTCCTGGACCCTGCTCGGCCGTCAGCTGGTGGCCGTGGTGGTCCTGGGGCTCTTCTCCTTCGTCATGACTGCCCTCATCGGCAAGGTCATCGACCTGACGATCGGACTGAGGCAGGAGGGCGGAGCGGTCGAGGAGGAGCGGGTCTACGCGTCCGGTGTGGCGGCCCAGCTCTCCGCGGTCGCGGCGTCCGGGCGTGACGGTCTCGGTGATCCGGAGCGGGACGACGAGGCGAGCGCGGTGCTCGACCAGCTCCGAGAGCTGCTTGCGCAGGGGGCTGGCGCTGCCTCTCGTGACGCATCTGCCGCAGACGAGACCTCGCGCAAGGGCCAAGCGCAGCGGACGTGACGGGGCTTCGTACGGCATGCTCCCAGCCCCGGACCACGCGCGAGCGCCCCACGCCCTCCCTCACCGCGCGTCGGCACGACGAAGCCCTCACCAGCAACCTGATCTGCGGCGGCTGCAAGCTCGCCGACTACGTCAACACCGACGCTGGATGTCCGGCCCACACTCACTGCGACCGCACGCCCTCTGACGTCTCACACGACTAACCGGATAATGCAGTGGAATCCTGGGGCGAGGGGAGTCGGAGAAGGGATCACATAGAAGCAGACGTAGATGAGTGTTGATCCCGATGCAGCTGGTGCCGGCGGGGCAGCTTCTGGTGCGGCTCTCTTCAGTGCACGACGGGCAATTACTTGATCACGTCGTCGAGCTGCGAGAGGGGCAGCCTCTTAGAGGCGCCGGCCAGCGAGATACCGCAACGTCGATGTGACACTCCAAGAATGAACGGAGCACTGAAATGCAACTGACCATTAGCGATTTACTGGCGGAACTTTTGGACGTGGACCCTAGCCAGCAATGCGCCACGACATACCCTGCCAGCACCGATACAAATTTGGAGTATGAACTATGGCTGAAGGAGATCGACGTTCGGCAAGGTTCCCTCGTGTTCGTGGGGCGACGCTTTGATGCTGGGTACTTTGATGTTCTAACGGTCGGTGATGTAGTAAACAAGTATTTAATACCATCCCGGAATATTGATCAGGGGGGTACGCCTTGCAGTTTAGATCTAAATTACAAGGGAAAGTATCCTGCTCTATTCCAAATGACCAGCGTCTCTTCCGTCTGGAAGGGGGCGGAGACATTCACTCTACTCAATACCGACGGCTCATTGAGTAGCTCGTGAACCCATCTCCGAGTTGTTGCTGAACCGGCGGCACTTCTGTCTCTATGGCAAGGCCGGGGGAAAATCGTGGCGGGGTGACATCCCGCGGGGCCGGGGCCTTGGAGTTTGCCCCGGCTCGGCCCGCCTTGGTCGGGCCGGAGGATGGCGGGACCTGAAATCAGCTGTCGGACCCTTCGATGTGCTGTGCGTACCGATGGGCCGCAAGTGGGTCCGGACCACCCAGCGGTACTGCAACCCTCGGCATCGACATCACCGTCACCGTAGCCATCGAGCCGCAGGGAACCGCCGCCGGAGAAGGTCAGCGCCGATTCGGCCCACCCGGACCGGGACACCCGTCTGCCCGTCTGGAATCCGGGACGCCGGCCCGGTCGGTGACGCGGCCCCCCGCGCAGTCCGCGGATGCGGGAGTGGCATCCGCAGGGGCGTCAGGCGAGTGATGTCAGATGGTTTCAGCTGGTCAGAGAGGCGACCAAGGGGGTGCGCGCCGGTCGAGTATTTGATGCTCGCCCCTTTCTGACCGTCCTGGTCACCGCCGCCGGTGTCTTCGACACCCAGGCCGGCGTGAGCCCGCTGTCTCGCATAGCCGCTGCCTACGGGCGGGTGCGCGGCGCGTGGTTGACGCCGGCTACCGCTGCCGTCGTCGCCCTCGATCACGGCGCCCGTCCCGGCACTGACGTCCACCACGCCCAACGCCCGCCGGCCGCCCGGGGATCACGATCATCCCGCGACGCTGGACTATCGAGTGCAGCATCGGCTGACTCATGCACCGTCGGGGACTCGCCCGTGACTACGGGACCCACCGGCACCGCTCCGAATCCATGATCAACCTCGCGGTGATCGACCTCATGGCCCGCCTCCTCACCGGCGAAACCAAATTTTGGGCTGGCTCGGAGAGACGAGGGGGGAGTGCACCCTGACAGACATAGAAGGTCTTCACAGAAGACCCTCACTGAAGAAGAGCTCTCGAAAATTGTTTTTGGGTCTGCTGAACCGCGTCGGGAGCTGCCATATGGCGACGTAACGGAGGTGGACGTCCATGATGAGAGATTCTCAGGCCTACGGCGCCGAAGGGGCTCAGAAAACCCGCACGGGCATGTTTCTCAGGCTCCCTGACTCAAAGAAGGTGGAATGCCCCTTTATTGACGACTCCAATCCACTCATAAGTAAAAGTCGGAATCCGGGGAACTTGAACGAAGTGCAGGTAACTCCTCCGAACGTCAACATGATGAGACATCATCAGTACCCGGACAGTAATCTGCGCGCATGTTGGAATAGGACGATTGAGGTGTGCTACCAGGATAATGAAATCCAGCCCGGTGATAATCTTAAAGAGTCCCTTCAGGCCATGATAGATTTCGTCGAGAAACATTCCGACCGGTGGGCCAAAGGATTAACGGATGGAGCCAAAGTAATCGAAGTATTGACGAAGATGAAGAACAAAGAGGTTTATCACGATGGAAATGCTGCGCGCGATTCCGACCTCATTGAAGCACTGTGGGAGATAGTTACCTGGCCCCCTGCCAACATCATCGTAGGCCCCAAAGCGTACGCCAAAGGGGATGCATCGAAAGTGGGGCGCACTGACGACCCGTCGGACGGTAACGAGGAGGGTCTTGTCAATAAGCTGGACAATGATGAAGCCAAGAGGGCAATCAGGGGAATTTATAATTCCGGTAAAGCTCTTTTGCAAGGTACGTTTGAGCGCACAGGATTAGATAAGGTGGAGGATTATTATAGGGATCTAAAAGTGCTGCTAGCGGAAGGGGTAAAGAACCCGAAATTTCAAGACGTGAAGAATAGCGATTGGATAATGGTTGTGAAGCCGGGGGAGCTTTACGTACCGGACGCTGAGGCGGCGAAGATAAAGTCGGGTGGTGACCCACCCTCGGATAAAAAATGGTTCAAGAACGAAACCCCGTGCCTTCTTTTCAGGGTGGAGGGGACGAGGAGTAGATGGGACCCGAAGCTGCCGTCCTTTTTGGGAGCTCAATCTGTGCCATCCCGAGACCGGAATCCTGCAGAGGCCGACGCTGATTCGATTACCATTGACGGGCAAGAGGTAAGCCTCTATATCACTTACACGGCAGATGACGGGAGTGCGGCAGTCTACCGGGAGGGCAGTGCCGACAATATTCACATGGGTGCGCTTCTCGCGTACATCGGCGAGCAATGGTCGGGTCTCGCTGTCCCTGACTTCCTGGGGAGCTTGAATCTGCAGCGTCTTACGGTTCAAACCGTAAACGCCCCTGGCATACTTGATTGGTGGCGGTTTTCTTTAGCGGTGGAAACGACACTGAACAGTGTTCCCGTAGAGATGGTTTTCTCTGTGGATCACGAAGCTGATTATGGCTACAGCTTCGAGGCGTTCCTCATCTTTTGGAATGGCGACGAACCTACCTACTTCAGGGGAGACTATTCCACGAGCGGTGGGGTGTGGGAAATCGATGCCTCGATGAACACGGGCACCCCGGTGTCCCTCACCCAGCTGGCCAAGTCCCTCGGTATCCCTGTCGGGGACATACCCGATGGCCTCGATTCCCTCGTGCCGGAGATCAGCGAAGCTTCTTTCCTCTACCGCTCCGGTACTGATGGGATAATTTCTGTGACCGCCCAAACGAAATGGCTTGAGGCTGTCCTTGCCAGAATCACGTCCGCCAACGTGGCAGGCTGGGTGGCAATGGGCGGGGTGCGGATCCAGGCCGCCTTGTCGCAATTGCCGCTGGTAGGCGGCGGAGTGTCCGACAGTGAAGACCTAGTAGTAGACACAATCGGCCTCGCATGGGCCAGCAGCGGACTTACTGCGAATCAAATCACTGAAGTCAACAGAGAAATATTCCGCATCAGTCCGACGCTACCTCAGTTCCCTGACCCTCCCAACGGGACCGAATTCAGCGGCTCGCTTCCCCTCGTCATCGCAGCCCTCAGGTTGCCTGGTCCGCAGCCACGAACACTCGCGCTCCCCCTCTGACATGGCAACCCTGCTGAACCTATTTCATCCTGCACCGCATCCGTGAAAGGACCCGGCATGGCAGAGCCCCTTGTCATTGGGGTGTTGATCTCACTCGGCACCCCAACGACAAGGGGCTCTGCTGATTCCGTATCCTTCCATGCTCGATGTCCCGTGCGAGTTCGTCGAACACGTCGCCGGGTGAGATGGTCGACGACTTCATCCAGCACTGAGCCTCGGTCATTCCGGTCAGTTCCGGTACGCGGGCGATCTCGATGGTTATGCGTCAGCCCTTCGGCATGGGCGGCGTCTTCTTGCCGTAGATCCATTCATTGATGTAAGCGGTAAAGTCTTTTCCGCTCACCTTGTTCACGACATTGATGTAGTCCTGGGTGCTCGCGTTCTTGTGCCGGAATTTTTCGAAGAATGCCTTCTCGACCTTCTGGAATGTCGCTTCACCCATGGCGTGATTCAGACCGTAAAGCATCACGACACCGGCAGAGTTGGTGGCACCGAGGACCTCGCCGGGATCTTTGAGCCGGCCGGGCGGCCCGGCCTCCGCACGCTTTTCCTGGTCGAACTCGTAGGCACGTTCCATGCTCTCCTTGAGGGGCTCGATCTTCTTCTCATCCTGGTAGCGGAACCCGTAGTAGGAGGCATGCCCTTCGCTGATCCACATGTCGTCCCAGCTCTTGGGCGAGACAGCGTTGCCGAAGTATTGGTGGACCATTTCGTGGACCATGACCGGGGTATCGCCTGGCTCGTGCAGTTGCCCGTAGGTCGACAGGGTCGCCGTCTCCAGGGCTGCCCCGTACGGCCCTTGCGGAACGAGCGCCCCGTAGGTCTCGTACGGGTAGGCGCTTCCGATCCTCTTTTGGAGCCACGCAAGCTGACTGCCAATCTGGGCCACTTGCGGTGTGATCTCTTTGGCTTCGTCCTTGGGTACGTAACTGCGCAGCGGAAGCCCGCCGGGTCCGGTCCCGGTGATCTCCGTGTACGGACCGACGGCCGCTTGAACGACATGGGTGGGGATTGGGTCGCGCGTGCCGTAGACGTACGTGGTGCGGTCGCCCTTGGACGTGGTCTGGCGCAGGGTGCCGTTGGCCACGGCTGTCAGGTGCTTCGGGACGGTGATGCGGAAGGTCACGCGCGCCTTGTCGCTTGGGTGATCGTTCATGGGGAAGAACAGGTGAGCCCGGTCGGGCTGGCCGAGCAGGGCGAAGCCTTCCTTTCCCTTCTTCTTGAAGTCATACCAGCCGGAGATGGAACGTTCCTGCCCCGGGATGGCCGGGGAGGGGGGCGCGGCCGAGCGGTCGGCGACGTAGGCGATATTGACGCGGAACGCTTTGCCACTGGACAGGGTGCGCTCGGGTTTGACGATGAGCTTCTCACCCTGAGTTCGGAAGGCAGCGGATCTGCCGTTGACCGTGACCGTCTTGATTTTCATGCCGGCCGCGTCGAGGCTGAACTCGGACAGAGCTTGTTCGGCCACGGCGTCCACGCGTGCGGAAGCCGTCATCTTGGGCGTGCCCGGCCGGTAGTCATATCCCACGTCGTAGGACTGGACGTCGTAGCCCCCGTTGCCAACGTAAGGGAACAGCCGGTCTCCTATGCTCTGGGCACCTGGCTTTGCCCCGCCGCTTTCCGCGGCCGCTCCCGCTCCAGAAGCTGCGACAGCCAGCACTGTCGCCATGGCGACAAGAGAGTAACGGCTGGCCTCTCCTGCTCCCGTCCGAAGCCCCGTAAGCATCCTCATATACGCTCTTCCTTTTCCGTTCTGCACGTTGCCCGCCACTGCCGGAGATGGGCGCGGCGAAGATGTAGGTGGCGCCAGCGGCCGTTCCCGGCCCCCGCCCGTGCAACGTCCCATGGGCGCCCATCCAACGGATTTCAACTGAGCATCAGGAACATCAGGGAAGGGGGGCGTAGGGCCTTCGCTAACCCCGCTACCGGACAACGTGCGATTCACAGCCCCGCACAGGGGGCGGCCGTCCTGGAGACGCGTCGATGCCGCAACCCTGTTGGGTCCGGCTTCCTCGTCTGCCCCTGGCCGCACATAGCGGCCAGGGACGACGCCGGCTAAGCCGCTGTCTCCATCGGCTCGGCGAGGAGTTCGCGGCGCAGGTCGGTGAGAATGCGACGGAACACGGCGGCAGGCAGGGATGTCGTGGGTGATTCGACGGTGCCGTCGACGTGGTGGGCCAGGGTGAGCCCGGCGGTGGACCTCAGGGCGTGCTGAAGGCCCGGGGACTGCATGATCCTGGCCCGGATGGCGTTATGCGATCAGCTGGTGGTGCGGCTGCGAGCCGTACTCGAGGGTCTGGCCGTTCCAGTACACGCCGCCGCGGCCGGCCTGGTCACCCAGGCGTTTGGCGTCTCAGCCGCTGCTGTTGAACGCACGCTCGCGGCGGGCACCGCCCGGCTCGAACTTGATGCCCTGGATGAATCCCTCGAGGGAGGCGTACACCGTCTGGTTCAGCACGAACGGTGAGAGCCCGAAGTTTGACAGGGCCAGGCCCCGCCAGTCGGCGGAGGAACTGGAGATGTTGAACGCTCGCTCCTGCCGGTCGGTCATGGCTGGCGCCCTTCCTTCAGGCCCGACGGGGCCCGTGTGGTGGGGAATTGCGGGTCTTGGCCCTACGCGCTCGTGGAGGCGGGCAGCCGGTGGCCTTGTGCCGTTGGTGCTGCGCGCGCCGAGTGCGTCCGTTCCGGCGCGGCGGTAGTGGATGGCCTCACACCGAGGCAGGCCAAGGCGGCCACGGTGAGCTGGCGCCAGCAGTAGGGCGGGCCCCCGTGCCCCAGCCCGTCGGCAGGGGCGAGCAAGAGGCCGACCGAAGATGAGCACCCGCGCTGTAGAGCCCCTCGTCGTTGGAGTGTTGACCCCACTCGACATCGGCGGCCAAGGCTGGCGGGCCCCGGATTTTATGGTGTTCGTGGACGCGGTGGCTTCCCCAGAGGCCGTCACCCCGCTGCACATCCGGGCCGCCGCCCCCAACCTCGGCCGACTGATCAACCCCGGATTCACGGCCACCAACTGGACGATCTCCCCTGTGCCCCCGTGACGACAGGGGCTCTCCCGCCCTGAGCCCGCGCCGATCAGACAACATCCTCGGCAGACTTCCAGGCCGCCCATTGCCACCGGGAAGTCGTGGGTGGTGGTGGCGAACACGGCGAGCACGAACCCGGCGCTGGCCACGACTCCCGCAAGGATGACGGTGGCGAGGTTGTAGTGGTCGGGGGAGTGGGCGCCGTAGCCGTTGGACGCGAAGCCGGCCTCGCTGACGGAGACGATGGTGGATGTGCCGTTCTGGTCCACGGCGGTGAAGCCGGCTCTGCCGTGACCGGTCAACCAGATCAGCGGCGCCCGCCCCGAACAGGCCTCCCACGCCCTGGCTGCCCAGGTAGGCAGGCAACAGCCCGACATCGGTCTTGCGGATGGCGACCATGGCTGCGGTGATGGCGGGGTTGATGTGGCAGCCGGGGACCGGGCCGCTCAGGTACGCCGCCGCCAGCAGGCTGAGGCCGAATGCGAGCGCGACGCCGAGTACGCCGGCGCGGTCGGCGTCGAGGACTGCGGTTCCCACGCCACCGGTGATCAGGATCGCGGTGCCGAGGGCTTCGGCGAGGAAGATGCGTAAGGGGGGCACTAATTTCTCCTGGTCAGGGTTGCAGGTCGTGATCACCTGATTACCCGACCGCGGGCACGAGCCTCACAGCGACACTCGTCGGCAGAGCCGTCCGGGGGGCCACCCATCACCGGGCTGGGGGAACGGCACAGCCCAGTCGGCCGGCAGGTTGGCGGCTCGAGGCTGAGCTGGTGGAGGGCGGTGCCTGCTGGGGCGAAGGCTCCCGGCCTGCGGGTTTGCAGGACGGGAGACCGTTGGTTCTGCTGGGGTACCACATGACGCGGGCTCCGCCGTTGCCGCCGGAACTTCCCTGGCTGCTGCCGAATCCTGCGGTGTTGTCAAAAATCCCGTAGGGGGTACGGGGGTCCACCGGAGGCGCCGCCGCTATTTCGCAGAAGGCCCGTCCTGGGACGACCCCATCCCACGTCCGCCAGTGAGGTGAGGGTGAAACCGCGGTATCCGTCCAGGGCGGCGGCGTCGCACTGCGCCCGGTAGCGGTCCAGGCCTCCGGCGTAGGCCAGGAACACCCGGGGCTTGCCCGGCACGTTCGCCCCTGTGTACCAGGAGGCGACGGCCGGGTAGAGCGTCAGACCGGCCAGGTCGGCGACGTGGGCGCACCACCGCTCCTCGGCGGCCGCGGTGGCGTCGATCTCGGTCAGGCCGCCCTCTCGCAGGTGCGCGATGCAGTCGGTGATCCACTCCACGTGCTGCTCGATGGCCACCACCGCGTTGCTGAGCACGGACGGACTCAGCGGGCCGATCACGGTGAAGAGGTTGGGGAAGCCGGACGACAGGAGGCCCAGATGGTTGCGAGGGCCATCGGCCCACTTCTCTTGGAGTGTTGTGCCGTTCTTGCCGACGATGTCGATGGCGATCTGCGATCCGGTCATGGCGTCGAAACCGGTGGCGAAGACGATCACGTCGACGGCGTGGTTCCGCTCCGAGGTTCTGATGCCGCTTCGCGTGATTTCCACGATCGGGGTCTTGGTGAGGTCCACGAGGGTGACGTGCGGTTTGTTGTACGTGGCGTAGTAGCCGCTGTCCAGGCAGGGACGTTTGGTGCCGTAGGGCAGGCCGCGCGGTGACAGGGTCTCGGCCGTCGCGGGGTCGGTGACGATGGTGCGGATCTTGGAGCGGACGAACTCGGCGACGGTCTCGTTGGCGGCCGGGTCGAGGAGGATGTCGTTGTACGTTCGCAGCAGGCCGCTGAGCAGGCCGGACTCCCAGGCCGCCGCGTAGGTGGCGGTGCGCTCGGCGTCGTCGGCCTCCAGGGCGGACCGGGTGGGCGGTTCGAAGACGGTGCCGCCCCTGGACTGCCGCTGGGCGATTCGGAACTGGGGGTAGTGTGCCTTCAGTTCGGCGTTCTCCTCGGCGGACAGCGGACGGTTGTGGGCGGGAAGCGCGTACACCGGGGTGCGCTGGAAGACGGTGACGGTGGCGGCCTGCTCGGCGAGGAGCGGAATGGCCTGCACGCCGGAGCAGCCGGTGCCGATCACCGCGACCCGCCTGCCGGTGAGGTCGACGCCCTCGCGAGGCCAGTCGGCGGTGTGCAGGGCCTGGCCCTCGAAGGCGGCGGCGCCGGGGATGTCAGGCTCCTTGACGGCCGACATGCAGCCGGTGGCCAGGATGACGAACCGGGCGGTGAGCATCTCCCCGGTATCGGTGGTGACCTGCCAGAGGTGGTCGTCCTCGTCGTACACCGTGCGGGTCACGCGGGTGCGCAGCGTGATGTCCGCGCGCAGCCCGAAGCGGTCTGCGACGTGGTGGAGGTAGCGCAGCAGCTCCGGCTGCGTCGCGTACCGCTCACTCCACTGCCACTCCTGGTCCAATTCAGGCGAGAAGGAGTAGGAGTACGACGTGCTCTCGATGTCGCAGCGCGCGCCGGGATAGCGGTTGCGGTGCCACGTCCCGCCGATGTCGTCGCACGCCTCGAAGACGCGGACCGACAGGCCCAGTTCGCGCAGGCGGTACAGCTGGTACAGGCCGGAGAAGCCCGCCCCGACCACGACGGCGTCGAGCTGCGGACCGGTGGCCGGGGCCGGGGACGGGGACGGCGACGGGGGGATGCTGGGCATGCCGTTCTCCTGACGGGTGCTGGGGTGCTGGGCTGGGGAGCCTGGGCCCCGCGGGTGCATGGCACGCCGCCGGGCGGGGGCGTCAACTCGCAGTCGGGCGTGGGACGGTGTGCCCGGGGCGGGCGGCGCGGGCCGCGAGGGGGATCACGGCGAGCGCGAGCACTCCGCCGCAGACGGCCAACAGGCGGTAGCCGCCGCCCGCCACGACAAGGCCGGACACCATGCCGCCCGTGGCTCCGGCGAGGGACATCCCCACGTCGACAAGACCTTGCGTGGATGCACGTGCCTCGGCGGGCGCCGCCTCCGTGACCATCGCGGTGCCGCTGACGAGTGCCATGTTCCAGCCGATGCCGAGCAGCACAAGCGCGGCGCCGAGCAGGGCGGTTCCTGCCGCTCCGGCGGGCGGTGCGAGGGCGGCCAGGAGACCGGCGGCGAGCAATACGCCTCCCGAGGACACGGCCACCGGCAGGCTTCCGACCCGGTCCACCGCAAGACCGGTCAGGGGAGAGGGCAGGAACATGGCGCCCACGTGCAGGCCGATCACGACCCCGGCCATCTGTGTGCTGTGTCCGTGGTGGACCAGGTGCACCGGGGTCATCGTCATGATGGCGATCATCACGAGCTGCCCGCTGATCATCACGGCCGCTCCGGTGACGACCCCCATTGCGATGCGGCGGACGCGCGGCTCGCCCGCCTGTGGCCCGGCGGCGTCCTGGTGTTGCCTGCGGGCGAGCAGCAGCGGGTCGGGGCGCAGCCCGAGGGCGACGACGAGGGCGGCGGCCGTGTAGGCGACGGCGGCCAGCAGGAAGGGGCCGGTGAGGCGGGGCAGTCCGAGGGAATCGGCCAGGGTTCCGGTGGGGCCGACCAGGGCGGGCCCGGCCACCGCGCCGAGCGTGGTGGCCAGGAGCACGGTGCCGGTGGCGCGACCGCGCTTCTCGGGCGGCGCGAGGTCGGTTCCGGCGTACCGGGCGAGCAGGCCGGTGACCGTGCCGGCGCCGTACACGAAGAGGGCGAACAGGAGCAGGGGTACGGTGCGGGACCAGGCGGCGGCGATCACGCTGATGCTGCCCAGGGCGGCGGCCGTGTGCCCGAGGGCGAGCCCGGGGCGGCGTCCCCACCGCTCGGAGATCCGGCCGATGAGCAGCGCGCCGAGAGCTCCTCCCGCGGTGAACAGGGCCACGGGCAGTCCGGCGAGGCCGGTGGAGCCGAGGAGGTCCTGTGCGAGCAGCGCGCCGACGGTGATGCCCGCCGCCATTCCGGCGCCGCCCAGGGCCTGCGAGGCGACGAGCACGGTCAGGATGCGGCGTTGCACCTGGGGCCCGGTGAACTGCGGGGTGCGGGCCGCCGAGGTCACGCGGTGGGCCCGTCGGAGGGTTCCAGGGAGGAGATCTCAGCCAGGCTCATGTCCATCTCCTGGTGGAGGAAGCGGACGATGGTCCAGTGCGGGAGGGCGTCCTCGTCGAACGGGCCGAACGCGGCGGTGTAGAGCGGAATCCAGCGCAGGGCCTCCTCCGCCGCGGTCCGGCGTCCCTCGTCGGCCCTGCCGCCGCCCTGGTAGTCGGTGTAGGCGATGCTGCGGTGGTGGATGAAGTGCCCGCCGGGCAGGCGCTGTTCGCACAGCTCCTGGTATTCGCGGGTCTGCAGGATGAGGAAGTGCCAGATCTCGTCGATGTCCTGCTCCACCGGCAGGAACAGTCCGCCGAGGCGGTCGGGGTGGCGGGAGACCAGGTACAGATAGCGCAGACACTCGCGCACCTGGTGCTCGACATGCGTGCGGTGGTGTTGCGTCTTCGCGGTGAAATACCCGACGACCTCCCCGTGCAGCGCGCTGCCCAGGAGGTCTTCGGCGGTGGGGGCGGGATCTGCTGGCGTGGTCAAGGGGTGGGGTCCTGTTCGGGCGTGAGGGGACGGCGGAGGCGGAGGCGGACAGGAGGGGGCCGGCCGGTCCGGTGGGGGCGGCGGGGATGTGGCCTGTACGGCACCGGTCAGGAGGCACGCGTCAGCCAGACGTACTTGCCGGAGCGGCCGATCGGCAGGTTGGTCCGGTGCTCCAGGGTGCAGGGGCGGCCGGTGAGTTCACTGACGAGGCCTTCGAGGCGCGCGGTCCGCGCCGCGTCGAGCGGGGTGCCGTCGAAGGTCGAGTAGCGCAGGGTGGTGTCGCCGGACGTCTCGGACAGGCGCAGTTGGGCGAGGAAGACGCGGTCGGACGCGTCGTGGACGCGGGCGTCGAGGTCGGCCTGGGCGACGGGTCCGCCCGGCGCGTCGAGCAGTTCCTTCTCCCGGCCGCAGAAGGCCGCGATGCGCTCGGGGTCGGCGGAGCCGTCGTCGGTGCGCACGCAGTCGCCGGAGCGATAGCGCACGAGCGGCATGAAGGGGTTGCGCAGGCTGGTGACGATGAGGCAGTGGATGCCGCTGCCGGGGGTGACGGGGATGAGCTCGACGCTCATGTCGTCCAGGTGCGGCCGGTAGCGGCCGGTGTGGGGGTCGCTGGAGTAGAGGTAGCCCAGTTCGGTGCTGCCGAAGAGGTCGACGATGGGGCAGTCGAAGTGCCGGTGCAGCAGGGCGCGTACGTTCAGCGGGGTGTACTCGTAGGCGTGGACGATGCTGGCCGGCTGCGGGAACTCGTCCCACAGCCCCCAGGCGTCGACCTTCTGGACGAGGTGGGCGAGGTGGTACCCCGAGCAGTCCAGATGGTAGGTGCCGGTGGGGTGGGCCTCGCTGATTCCATGGATCTCGGCGAGCATGCGGCGGACCTCTGCTCCGTCCCAGTCGGCCGGGTCGAGGGTGCGGTTGAGGTAGAGCGTACGGTCGTCGAGCCAGCGCTCTCCCGGGGTGGCGCCCGGCTTCTTGGCGTTGACGCGGGCGACGTGCTCGGTGGCGAGCACGGTGGTCAGGGAGATGCGCTTGGCGCCCGCCTCCCAGGTGGCGCGCAGGTCGGGGTGTTCGCTCCACAGCCGGTAGTAGGAGCGGAGCAGGAAGTAGGGCGGCCGGATCAGCTGCATCCTGGCGTGGTTGGTGCCGGTCGACAGGACGTACTCCGCGTCGCCCGATTCCAGCGCCGCGGCGAGGCCGGGCGTCATCCAGTTGTCCGGGAAGCCACGGGCGATCTCGGTTTTCTCCAGGATGGGGAAGTCTCCCTGGGCGATGGACGCGCGGTAGAGGGGGATGTCCCGGACCCGGTCGATGACGTGTGGGCTGGGCAGCGGGCTCATGAGTTCTCCGTGGAGGGTGGCGGGTGGGGGCCGCCGCCGAGAGGGGACGGCGGCGGCCCCGGCGTGGCTGGGCGTGGGTCAGGAGATACAGCCGCTCTTGCCGGCGACGCTGATGCATCCGGCCTTCGGGGTGGCGCTGATGCAGCCGTCCTTGGCGCCCTGCGCCGAGTTGGCGGCCACCCACTTCGACCAGTTGGTGTCCTGGGTCATCTGCTTGATGAGCTTGTCCATGACGGACCTCCTCGAGTGCCTGGGATATGCGGTACGGGCAACGAAATGGATCTTCGTCGGACCACCGACCGAAGGTAAATACAAGGTCAAGCGCATGTCAATGGATAGTCAAGGCGGGTGGCTCGAAATGGATGCTCGTACCACGCGACCGAATCGGGACACGGCGAAGCAGCCATCGCGAGTGCCTCCCACACGGCCCCTCTCCTGCAACTTCGAGTTCAGCAGTGCGGTACTCCTGCGATCAGTCACGTCCCCCGTCGGATCGTTCTGCCGGATCGACGTGGCCTGACCCCCCGCCCGCGTCGCCCGCCCGCGCCGACCGCGCCGGCCGGGTGGACGGCCCTTGGGCAACACCCACGGCGCCGGGCAGCCGCGCGCTGGCCTGCGCGGCGGCGTCCCGGGCCGAAGCCGCGGCACTCACGCTCCCGCCCGGACCGGAGGTCAGGCGGACGGGCTCGATCCCGGCGTCGTTGTGCCGGGCCGCCCAACTCCCCAGCGTGGACCGGCAGGCGTGGTCGAGGTGGTGCAGGCCGGTGAGGTCCAGCTCGATCGGACGGTCCTTCGGCAGAGCCTCCAGCGTCTCCAGGATGCGCGGCAGCCGCAGGAAGGTGGCGCACCCCGTCAGGGCCACCGCCAGTCGGCCGCCGGTCAGTTCGCGTACGTCGACCTGGATGCGCGAGGTGTCCCAGGCCAACTTGGCCATCGCCATCACCAGGCCCAGCAGGACACCTTCGAAGAGGTTGGCCACCACGATCGCGACGGCGGTGGCACCCAGGATCACCGCTTCGCCTCGGTCCAGGCGCACGAGCTGGCGGATCTCTTTGACCGGAATGAGCTTGCAGCCCGCGTGCACGAGGACGCCCGCCAGGGCCGCGAGGGGGATGAAGCCGAGCGCCACGGGCAGCAGCGCCGCGAACAGCAGCAGCCAGGCGCCGTGCAGGATGCGTGAGAGCGCCGTGCGCGCGCCCGCCTGTACGTTGGCGGAGCTGCGTACGATCACGGCCGTCATGGGCAGTGCGCCGAGCATCCCGCACACGCTGTTGCCGACCCCCTGGGCCACCAACTCCTTGTCGTAGTGGGTCCGGGGGCCGCTGTGCATCCGGTCCACGGCCGCCGCGCTGAAGAGGGACTCGGCGGAGGCGATGAGCGTGAGGGCGACGACGGTCCCGATGACGGTCAGCCCGCCCAGCGCGGCCACATCATCCAGGCCCGGAACCTGAATGGTGTCCAACAGCCCGCGTACCGTCACGTTCACCACGTCCAGCCGGAACGCGGCGACCGTGCCGGTGGCGAGCGCGACGGCGGCCAGCGGCGCGGGCACCAGCCGCGCCCGCGCGGGCAGCCTGGGCCACAGAACGAGCACGGCGACGGTGCCCAGGCCCACGGCGGCGGAGGTCAGCGCACCGCCGTCCCGCAACACGTGGACGAGTAGGCCGGGCGCGTTGAGGACCTTGTCGAGGCCGGAGCGTGGCTGCTGCATCCCGGCCATGGTGTACAGCTGGCCGAAGATCAGAACGAGCCCGATGCCGGCCAGCATGCCCTGGACGACGGAGACGGAGATCGCGCGGAACCAGCGTCCGCAGCGCAACAGACCGAGCACGATCTGGAGCACGCCCGTGAGCAGCACGATCGCGCCGAGCATCCCGAGGCCGAATGTCTGCACCGCCTCGAAGACGAGCACGGTCAGTCCGGCCGCAGGGCCACTGACCTGCAGGGTGCTGCCGGGCAAGAAGCCCACGACCAGCCCGCCGACGATGCCGGTGACCAGACCGAGTTCGGCCGGGACGCCGGACGCCACGGCCACCCCGATGCACAGGGGCAGGGCCACGAGGAAGACGACGAGCGAGGCGAGCGCATCCTGGCGCAGGATGCCCGGTCTGCGTAACTCGCCGAAGGTGGCGCGCAGGTAGGAGTGAGTCGAAGGCATGAGTGAAGGTTCCTTTGTCGGCGTGAAGGAACGGGGCCAGTACGGGCAGGTCCACTGATGCCCAGGGAGCCGTCAATGGGGCGCTCAGTCAGGTCCGGTACGCCCGGACGGTGTGCGTGGCCCGGGGTGCAGGACTGTGCGGCACGGGCCGGCACACAGTGAGGGCCGTACGCCGCCCGGAGTGCCGCGTGAATGGGGCCGGTTGGCTGATGCCGGGGTGATCGCGAGCGCGATGGAGACCCCGCGGTCTTCCGTCGTGCGCGAGGGCAAGGCCATGTACGGCCCTGGCCGTGTCTGCCGTCGTGTGGAGACGAGCGGTGACTTCATGATGGCCTCCTGCTCCGGAGCGGCGTCGGGCGTCGGGCCTCGGGCGTCGGCGCGGTGTGGCCGGGACGGGTCGGTGAAGCACAGCACTGCGAAACTTGGGGCAAGGGAAAATCCGGGACGCGGTGCGACACGTCTCGATGGCGCCTACTTTGCCATCGCATTACCTGTAAACGACAGATTGAATTCTGGCCAAGGTTTGGGTAATAACCGTCGCTGACCTGCGTTTTGGTGAGCACGCAACAGGTTAAGACAGGATGCGTGACATTCTCCAGAACGGCTGGTTCTGGATTCCTCGAACGGCGTACGTATACCGGCGCCGTAGTAAGCGCGTCGGCGGTGCCGGCCCCATATGCAGGGCCGGGCGCGGGCGTTGATCTGGGATTGCGCTCCCGCCAGGTGCGGGGTGGACAGGCTGTCCGTGACGACGCAGATGCCCCTCGCGGGCGCGGGGTTGGCTGCTTCGATCTCCTGAGGATCTTTAGTGAACCGCGGCGCCGCGGTGGGCCGGCGCTGAGCCCAAGGCCTCCTCGCCGCCCTGCTGAGCGGCCCTTCTCGGCATAGTGTGTCGGGCCATGACCATGCTCATCATTGGCGCCAGCGGATTCCTCGGCAAAGAACTGGTACGCCAGGCGACAGCTTCCGGGCACGCCGTTGCCGCGACCTTCGTGAGGAACCCCGGTCGCCTCTCCGGGGCCAAGTGGCTGCCGCTTGACCTCCGTAACCGCGAAGAGATCGTCTCGGTGCTCGACGAAGTGGATCCAGGAGTTGTGATCAACGCGGCTTACCGGAAGGCCGACTGGGCGACAACCGCTGAGGGCGCCATCCGAGTAGCGATGGCCGCGGCCGACCGGGGAGCACGGCTGGTTCACGTATCCAGCGACGTGGTCTTCTCCGGGGCCCAGATCTACTACGGCGAAGCCGCTACACCGGATCCGATCAGTCCATATGGCGCCGCAAAGGCGGCTGCCGAGACCGCGATCCGCCTGCTGGCCCCCGCAGCCGTCATCGCCCGCACGTCGCTGATCATCGGCGATGGGAATTCCGAGCACGAGACGTTGGTGCATGAGTTGTCCGAAGGGCGCCGTGACGGGGCCCTGTTCACCGACGATGTCCGTTGCCCTGTGCATGTGGCGGACCTCGCCGCGGCGATCTTGGAACTCGCGTCCTCCGATCACGCCGGAATCCGTCACGTCGCAGGTCCAGACGCGGTCAGTCGTCACGAACTCGGCCTCCTGATCGCTCACCGTGATGGCCTAGACCCGGCCACTCTGCCTGCGGGGCGACGGGCAGACACAGGCGTCCCTGGGCCACTGGACGTGCGTCTGGACAGCAGCGAAACCCAGCACAGTCTCCGCACCAGGGTGCGCGGGGCTCGCGAATTCCTGTCAGGTGATCGTCGCCACTGAATGTGTGACTGATCCTCCGAGAACTCAGCGTCTGCCGCCCTGAGGCGCCGGCTGGCGTCCAGCCCGATCGCGCCGCACCGCGTCACGCCGTCGATGAAGTCTTGCAGCCGCAGCAGAGAGCCCGGTAGGCGCCCTGGACGGCGAATCCACCGAGCGAAAAGCCGGGTAAGGCGTTCGGAACCTTGATGCTGAGGTCAGCTGATCACGTCGTGAGGGTTCCTCTTCGACAAACATCATAAATATGTACGACCTGTTGGAAACCGCGTGTCCGTCGCCCGCCCCCACGGGCTGTCCGTCTTGCATGGCAGAAACAGCAGGAAGGGCCCATGGGCGCGACGAATGGAGATGGAAAATGCGCGACATCAGTCGCAGGGGAATGCTCGGCCTCGGAGTCGGCACTGCCGCCGCTTTGGGACTCGCTGGCTGCGGTACAGGCGGTGGCAGTGAATTATCCCGTCCCGCAGGGCGGGAGGAGGACGGACAGGTCGGCGACAAACACTCGGTGAAGCCGATCGGTGACGGTTCGACCGCGTACACGGGGAGGCAGCCGCATCAGCCGGTCGAACCCGTCCCCTTACAGCCGGGTGAGACGCCCCCGCAGTTCGTGATCTTTTCCTGGGACGGTGCGGGCGAGGTCGGCAACGGTCTCTTCCCGCGTTTCCTGAAGCTGGCCGAGGAACACGACGCGAAGATGACGTTCTTCCTCTCGGGGCTCTATCTCCTTCCCGAGTACAAGAAGCCGCTCTACAAGCCGCCGAACAACGCGGTCGGCGCCTCCGACATCGGATATCTCACCGACGGTCACATCAAGGAGACGCTGAAGTATGTCCGGCAGGCCTGGCTCGAAGGCCACGAGATCGGCACGCACTTCAACGGTCACTTCTGCACCGGAACCGGAAGCGTCGCCAAATGGACGCCCGCACAATGGCGGAGCGAAATCGATCAGGCTACCTCCTTCGTCAAGGAATGGCGCACGAACACCGGCTGGACCGATCTGCCGTCGCTGCCTTTCGATTACGACAAGGAACTCGTCGGCGGCCGCACCCCCTGCCTCCTCGGCCGGAACAATCTGCTGCCCGTCGCCCGCGAGCGGGGCTGGCGCTACGACGCCTCGTCCCCCGGCGGCCGTCAGCGCTGGCCGGAGAAACACCTCGGAGTGTGGGATCTACCGCTCCAGCAGATCCCGTTCCCCGGGCACCGCTTCGAGATTCTGTCGATGGACTACAACGTCATGGTCAACCAGTCGAAGTACTCGACGCGGGCACCCTCGTACAACTACCCCGGCTGGCGCACTCAGGCGACCCAGTCGTATCTCGCCGGTTTCCGGCGCGCGTACGAGACGAACCGTGCCCCCTTCTTCATCGGCAACCACTTCGAGGAGTGGAACGGCGGTATCTACATGGACGCTGTCGAGGAAGCCCTCAAAGGAATGGCCGGGCAGAAGGACGTACGCCTCGTCTCCTTCCGGCAGTTCGTCGACTGGCTCGATGTCCAGGACCCGGCCGTTCTCGCCCGGCTGCGCCGACTTGAGGTGGGACAGCGGCCGGCCGATGGATGGTAGGCATTCGGAGAGGCTCGCAGCTGTCGGCGCCAGGCCCACGAGCGGCCACTGCGGCTCTCCGGTCGGCGGAGTTTCCTGCGAGGCGAACTCAAGCTGGAACTCTCTCAGGAGAAGACGCTGATCACTCACGCCCGTACCCGGGCAGCGAGGTTCCGTGGCTACGAGGGCACGGTCCAGCACAACGACACGAAGAAGACCGGCCGTTACCGACGGGGCAACGGTCAAAGCCAAACGCGCGCCCTACCTCGCTTCGCGGAAAGCCCGCGAAGCGAAAGGACCTAGGCTGCACCGCCTGCCCAACCTGCCCGCGATGCCTGCCACGAGCGCACCCATGAAGCACAAGCGGCCAGAACTTTCACGCCGTGACCACTGGAGAGCCGGATGATCGGGAAACCATCAAGTCCGGTTCGGCGGGAGGCCGCGAGGATAGGAACCTGCTTCCGCGGACACCTCGCCTTGCGGCCGACCCAACCGCCTGGCTCGGCGGGCGCCGACGCCTGCACCGCCGCTACGAACACAAGGCTGATGGCTTCCCGGCCTCACCGCGATCGCGGCCACACTTATCAGCTGTCGCTGACTCCCCAAATGAACTGACCTGTTAAGAGGGATGCGAGACAGAGCGGTTCCACGGCCGTGCTGCCCCGGCCGCCGGCCCTGCCGAAACTGAGGCGGACTTCTGATCCAGGTTGCGCAGATCGAGGTCGGCGGCAACCAGCACGGGTGCACTACCAGTGCCTCAAGCCCGGCCTCGTCACTTCGGCCTCCCTCCTGCCCGAGACGCGAGGCCACCGACCTCGTCCGCGACCGCGTGCAGGTGCTGCGCGGCCACGGACACGGCCTGGGCCTCACCATCGCCCTCGGCAAGGCTCGGGTCATCGGCGCCCGCCTCACCCTGACGGACGCCGCCCCCAACGGAGCCATCGCGACCCTCGAACTGCCCCGCCAGGAGCGCTGGGCTTCTTGGCCGTGGCCTGTGGCCGATGCGATGCCGTGTCAGCATTGGCGCTCTGAGACCGCTTCGTACGTGTGTGGGTCACCTGCGGGGCGCAGCGTGCCCACGGCGGACGTGCAGTCTGCGACCGTGTGGGCCGATCGTGACCAGAACTCCTGCTGGTTGGTGTCATTCCATCGGCGTTCCGCGTGGAACCTGTCCTCGTTGTAGCTGTAGACGCGGACACTCACGGAATAGGGGTCGTCTCCGCGGAAGCTGTTCCACACCCACTGGTAGCCGTAGTTCTCCTGGCACTTTGTGGAGTAGAACTGTTTGACGGACGCGATGGTCGTCCCGCCGCGCTTGATGTGTCCTGTCGCACCGACCTGGACCGCGTCGTTACAGACTCCGGCAGCCTGCGCTGCCTTGCTGGCCGGATTACCGTCGGGCGAGGGGGTGTCCGTCCGCCCCGCCCTGGCCTGCGTGGCACCGTTCGCACTGTCGGCGGAGGCGGCTCCTGCTGACAGCAGGACCAGTGCACACATCGCGGCGGCGAGTGGCGCTTTAGTGAACCGAGTGGGTCGCATAGTGTTTTCCCTTCATGCGTGCAATACGTTAGATCTGCCGCCTGCTAACAAGCTGCCTGATTCCCTGGCGTTTCAAGCACTCGCCAGCATGACGCCTCCTGGAAGTTGGAAGCCGGAATTCCAAACGGGCAAGTACTGCAGCCCGAACGTCACAAGGAAGCGGAAGCGTCGCCAGGCCGAGCCTGCACCGCTGTGCTCGTTCTAGATCTCATCGGAACACATTCCCCTCTGTCGTTTCGCGGGTGTCGTTTTGTGGGGGTGTGGTTGAGGCGGGGGAGTGGTAGGGGCTATCCGGGGTGGGTCGGGATGGTGTGAGGACAGGTTCGTGTGGGTGCAGGCCTGCTGGTCTGGGGGTGTGTCGTGCTCGTTGAGAGTGCCTCGGTGTTTCCGCGGGGAAGCGGAACGCCCGGTATGACGGCGACGTGGGCTCCACGAACAGACCCTCCCCTGACGATCAACAACAAGTTGGTGAGGGCCCCCGCTCAAGCTGACGATGTGCCCCGCACCGGGAACTGTCGCGACGCCATTCAAACGGCACGCGGACGTAACCTCACCATCAAGCGGGAGGGCATCAACCGTGCGCATGCCCGGCTCCGGTTCCCCGTCGAGCCTGCTTTTGCCTGCCTCAAGCAATGGCGGATCCTCCGCCGAGCTCGCTCGCCGATCGCGGCCGGGGACCGGTAGCCAACCAGGACCGCGCTCGCCGTGATCGCCAGCATCACCACGACATGACGCATGGGGCGTGACCCGCGGGGATCGGGTATCCGTGCTCACCACTCCCGCAGCCCCCCCTGAAACAGCCCGAGGGGAAGACGCATCCGCGCGATATCTAAGTAGGACGACGGCTCCTCAGCGAGGCCACGCGTCCCCTTCTGATGGGAAGAAGGCGCCCGCTTCTTGAAGGTGCATGACACCGAAGGGACCGCGAGGCACTGAACAGGAAGGAATCTTTCAATGGCACGTGACATCGTATTCGATGGGGTGACAACTTCAACATCCACCTCAGTCGGGCGGCGGTCCTGGAACTCCAAAAGGAAACCGAATCGAAACTCTCCGAATTCAATAGCTGGCTGGAGGCGGCCGCACAGCCATTCCCGGACATAAATAGCGTCCTCGGTAGCATTAAGTGGGGTGTGGTCGGAGCGGCTTCCGAAATCATTGGAACTTCGAATGCGGATGCGACAGGACGGGTCAAGGTTGAGGGAACCCTGCCCACGGGACGTATCACCGGATGGGCTCCCGACGACCACTACTCAGGCTGAATATGCCGTCGGAAAAGGACCTCATTCAGAGGAACCTCGTCGGCGGTCCGGATGGCGCACGCGTTCGCCCTTGCGGGTCCGGCCGGCGACAGGGCCGCCTAGATCGCGCCCGCCCCATGACGATGCCCCGCAACCTAATCCCCGACCGGCGGTTAGCCAGCTATTTGGCTAGCTGCGTGCTGGACTCCCAGACCATCAAAACCTCCGCCAACGTGCACCTCGCCGACCAGGGCACCGACGCCGGGAAACGGATCATCAGCCGCAAGCGTCGCCTCGGCTGCGACACCGTGGGGCTGCTGCTGACCGTGCGGGTCACCGCGGCCAGCGTGTCCGGCACCGCGGCGGGCGGTGACGCTGCTGTCCCGCATCGCCTCCGCCCACCCGCGGGTGGCCAAGGCATGGGTGGACGCCGGCTACCGCACCACCGCCATCGACAAGGGTGCAGGCGATGTTGGTGAAGGCCAGGCAGTGAGTGGCTTGCCGCTCGTGGCGTCGGTGGGGTCGGCGGCAGCCGGTGAGCTGTTGCCTTGGGCCAGCTTCAGGCGCCGGACCCCGACGCATCGGTGAATTGGGCGAGGCGGGCCAGGGCTTCCTCGATTCTGGGGCTGTCGCCCGTGATGAGGTAGTCCTGAGTGAGCCCGGAGAGGGCCGCGGAGATGAGGGTGGCATCGATGCGTGCTGCCTGGGCTTCCTGGCCGTATGCCGTGAGCTGGTCAGTGATGAAGCCGATCCAGTCTTCGATCATGCGCGGGTGATGGCCGCTGATACGTCGGCTCGATAGCAGCCCGAAGATCTCGTAGTTGAGGCGGAGGAGCGGCAGTGCTTCCGGCCTGGTCTGCCAGTGCCAGAAGGCGAGCATGGCCGCGCCCGGCGAGCTCGGCGGCGCCTGGGACGTCCATGTCTGCAACGCCCTCCGTTCCTGTTGGTCAAGGTGGTCGAGGACGGCGGCGAGCAGGCCGCTCTTGTCTTTGAAGTGGTAGGTGAGCACGTAGGTGCTCTGTCCCAGTGCCTTGGCCAGCGGGCGCAGGGAGAGGCTGGCGATGCCGTGCTCGGTCAGGTGGGCGACGGCGGCATCCAGGAGTTCCGTACGGCGGTGGTCGGGGGCCTGGGGCATCGGGGGCCTTCTCTCTTCGTTTGCTCGGGACACCAGTATAGATTACGGTCGTTATTCATAACGACCGTCATCCATGTCCCGGGAGATTCCATGACACCTTCTTCGTCCCTGCGCGTATTCCTCGGCCGACACCGGCGGGCCGTCATCGCCGTACCGACAGCTCTGACGGTTCTCATCGCCGGCTGCTGGGCAGCGACGACAGTCCTCAGCCTCCCCTCCCCCTTCTCCCTCATCCGCCTGGCGGACACCCCGCCCTCGCAACAAGGCGCTCTCTTCCCGGCCCGCAACGTAGACGCGTCCACCAAACCGGCACCCGCGCAGAAGGCACTGCAAGCCCTGCCTGCCACCGTGGCGTGGAAGGACGGGCGCAAGGACACCCGGCAATTCCTGACGGACACCCACACCAACGCCTTCTTAGTCCTTCGCGACGGCCAGCTGACCCACGAGTGGTACCGCGACGGTGTCGACGCCCAGACCCGCCACGCCTCCTGGTCCACCGCCAAGTCTGTGATCTCCCTGCTGATCGGACAGTCCATCGCTGAAGGACGCCTGCACGAGGACGACCTCCTGGTGGACTTGCTGCCCGAACTCAAGAAGGGCGACGCCTACGACCGCATCAGCGTGCGGCACCTGCTGGACATGAGCAGCGGCATCGACGTGAGCGAGGAATACAGCCGCATACCCCTGTCCGGCACCCCCAGGATGTACCTCACTACCGACCTGCCGAACTTCATCAAGGACAACCGCACCCTGCGCTTCACCCCGGGCAGCGCCAGCGACTACCGCAGCGTGGACACCCAGCTCCTGGGCCAGATCCTGCACCGGGTGGAGGGCAAATCTGTGGCGGCGCTGCTCCAGGAGCGCCTCTGGCAGCCGATGGGCGCCGAAGCCGATGCCACCTGGAACCTGGACAGCGAGGGCGGCGTGGAGAAGTCCTTCTGCTGCCTGAACGCCACCGCTCGTGACTTCGCCAAGATAGGACAGCTCGTCCTCGACAACGGCCGGGCCGGCGACCGCCAGGTCGTCTCCAAGGCCTGGATCGACCGCCTGAGCGCCCCCGCGGCGACCATGGCCGACGGGTGGGGCTACTCCGCCCAGTGGTGGCATCCCAGCGGCGCAACGGGCGACTTCAGCGCGGTGGGCATCCACGGCCAGTACATCTACGTCAATCCGGCCAAGCGCACCGTGATCGTGAAACTCAGCGACCACGGCACACAGCAAGACGAGCAGGAAACCATCGACGCCATGCGGGACCTCTCCCAAAACTTGCACCACTGAAGCCCGTCCCCACCGGTCGGCCTGGCGCCGGGCAAGGGTGGGCTGTGAGGCCGCCGCTTCCCCGCCCTTAGATCCTCCAGGAGCGCAGCGCCTCGGCGACTGCGTAGACGTTCACACCGGTGTCCCGGACCTTCCGGATGAGATCTGACAGGGCACCATAGGGCGGGTCGATGCCTGCACCGGACTGGTCCATGTACTGGGCGGTGACGAACGCCGCGTAAAGAGCGTTACGGCGGGGGAGCGGCTCCAGTCGCACGATCGTGTGCAGGAGCGCGGCCGCACGCCAGGCGGCGTCGGGGTCCGATGCCTCAAGCGTCGGCATGCGGGTCTTGTGCCGCGCGACAGCGGCCACCAGTGCGGAGTAGTCGGTCACCGTCACGTCTTCGCCCCCGAGGGCGGCCTCCTGAACGTCGAGAAGCCAGGAGACGTCGATGTTCAGTTCCATCAGGCGGCTGCGGCCCCATCGCCACGCCGGGTTGGCGGGACCTCCTCGGGGAACGCTTCGTCGAACTCACCGCGGAGCTTGTCCGCCCAGGCGATGGCGCCGGCGACGAAGAGCTTGCGTTGCATCTCGCGAACGCCCAGATCGTGAAGATACTGCTTGAGGCTCTTGCCCTCGGCGGCGGCGGACGCCCGGACGCCTTCCATCTCGTCCTCGGAGAAAGACACATTCAGTGATGGCATGCCCTGCATGGTACCTGTTAGGTGCCATGTGCGCCAGGCCACCTCGCAGGCACTGTTGAACGCCTGGTCAGGGATGCTGCGGACGGGCGGCGGCAGGGCAGGAGCTCTTGCGCAGCGGCGCGGCGCACTGGCTGGGCGCTACGTGAGGGCGGCGGACAGAACTGCGCAGCCGGTGTGGGCCGGGCGCAGCGTTTTCCCGGACTGCGGCTTTGAAGGTTCTCCAAGGCTGCGGCTCCCGCCCCGCTGTCCCACGAACCGACTCCGGCCCTCCCTGCCGCCGCAGCCCGCCACATGGCTGGCGGGCCCACCCGTATTCACCTCGGTTTCTTACGCGTCAGGGTGCAGCTCTTGCAGTCCAGCCGCAGTCCGCGGACGTCGTAGATCAGCTCACACCACCGCTCGGACTTCGTGTCGACGCGTTCGCCGGAGGCTTCTGGATAGGCCACAGCCACGCCGTAGGCGAAGGCTTCGTCCTGGCCGGCCGTGGACGCAGGAGCACGATCTCCGAACGCCTGCTCGTCGCCGACGGTGCGGATGTGGGTAAGGCCCTTTGGCGGTAGCAGGCGTGCAGCGCCGTCGTTCGGCCGGTGTTGTTGCGGGGCCGACGTCTCCTGCGCCTCGCAGCGCTGCCGGTGGCGTCCCGTCGACAGTGCCGGACTGCCCTTTACCTGGGTGACACAAATCCGCGCGCTGCTGGATGCGCGGTCAAGATCGGCTGGATGAGGTCCCCTCCAAGGCTGGGGGTGTACGCGGCTCTCGCGTACACGGGCTGGGCAGAGGTGGTTCTTAGTGAATGCTGATCGGGCACGCGCTGCCGTAGCGGGGAAGCGGCCGCGGGGCGGCTGGGTCCGGGGCAGGTCGGTGTGCGTTTCGGCTGCGGTGCTGGCCGTGGTCGGGCTGGGCGGCTGGCTGGGACTGCCCGACGGCGACAACGAAACCGGCCGGGCGTCCAGGGCGGCGGCCGTCGCGGATCGCCTCAACCTGCCGTGGCCGCAGGAGGGGCAGACGAGCATCGCGGTGGCGGGCGTCGGCAGCCTGGGCAGCCGAGGCGGGCATAAGCCGGTGCCGATCGCCAGCGTCACCAAGGTGATGACGGCGTACGTGATCCTCAAGGACCATCCGCTCAAGGACGGGGAGAGCGGGCCGGGGATCACCGTGGACGAGACCGCCGCGCAGGAGTCCGGCTCGCTCAGCGAGTCGACCGTCCGGCTCACCGAGGGGCAGCGCCTGAGCCAGCACGAGCTCCTGGAGTTGCTGCTGCTTCCGTCCGCCAACAACGTCGCCCGGCTGCTGGCGCGCTGGGACGCGGGAAGCGAGGAGGCGTTCGTCGGGAAGATGAACCGAGCCGCGGCGGAACTGTCGATGACCGACACGACGTACACCGGGGCCAGCGGCATCGAATCCACCACCCGGAGCACGGCCGACGACCAGCTCAAGCTCGCCCGCCAGGCCATGAAGCAGCCGGTGCTGCGCACGGTGGTGGCCAAGCGCAGTGCCAAGGTGCCCGGTGTGAGCGGTCCGGTCACCAACACCAACCGGCTGCTGGACAAGCCCGGAGTGATCGGGCTCAAGACCGGTTCGAGTACTCCCGCCGGCGGCAACCTCATGTGGGCCGCCGAAGCAGTTCATGGTGCCAAGCGTCATCTCGTGCTCGGTGTCGTCCTGGGCCAGCGCGCCAACACCACGCCCGCTGAGGGCCTGGCGGCGGCCCTGGACAACAGCGGTGAGCTGATCGACGCGATACAGAAGAGCCTTCCCGCCGCCCTTGGCTCCACCGCAGGGCAATCATGACCACGCTGCGCGCCCACCGGGGTACCGACGCCGCGCCTGGCCCCGCGCCTTCGGACGACGAGGAAACCGGAACGGACCGGAACAGCGGCCGGCGGAGGAGCCGGTGGCACAGCAGGATCCTGAACGGCGGCACGGGCCGGTGGCGGCGCGGGCGGCTGATCGCCGTGGCGGCCGTACTGTCGGCACTGCTCATGCTCGCGCATTCTCGGATCCCCAACGCCTTCGGCAACGTGGGGAGCCTGGTCGAGACCTTCCTGCCCTGGCTGTGGGTGAGCGTGCCCGCGCTGCTGGTCCTGGCGCTGGCGCGGCGGTCCGCGATCGCCACGGTTGCGGTACTGCTCCCGGCCCTCGCATGGTGCTCCCTGTTCGCCGGCACACTCACCGACAAACGCTCCGGCGGCGGCGATGTGACCGTGGTCAGCCACAACGTCCACGACGAGAACCCCGACCCGCAAGGCACCGCCCGCGCCCTCAGCTCCTCGGGCGCCGACCTGATCGCCCTTGAGGAACTGACCCCGAGCTCCACCTCGGTCTATGAGCGCGTACTGGCCGCCGCCTACCCCCATCACGTGGCGCAGGGCTCGATCGGACTGTGGAGCAAGTACCCGCTGCATGATGTGAAACCGCTCGCGATCATGCCGTGGACCCGCGCCCTGCGGGCCACCGTCGACACCCCCAAGGGGCCCCTCGCCGTGTACGCCGCCCACCTCGCCTCGGTACGGGCACATCCGAGCACAGGCTTCGCCACCACCTGGCGTGACAAGACCGCCGGCAAGCTCGCCGCTGCCGTACGGGCCGAGCCACTGCCCCGCGTCCTGGTGGTGGGCGACTTCAACGGCACGACCGACGACAGGGCACTGCGCCCCCTCACCGCACAGCTGAAGTCCGCCCAGGCGACGGCAGGCGACGGGTTCGGGTTCAGCTGGCCCGCCGCGTTCCCGGTGGCCCGGATCGACCAGATCCTCAGCCGGGGCGTCACCCCGACGGCGTCCTGGACCCTGCCGCGCACCGGAAGCGACCACCTGCCCGTCGCCGCCTCCTTGCGATGGTGAGCGCGGGCAACCCGATACCGTCTTGCATAACCCGACGACAACCCTCAGGTGACGACACCATGCCACAGCACGACAGCAACCCGACAGGAAGTCACAGCGGGGGCCACGACGCCCCCCTACACTTACTGCTGGTCGAGGACGACGAAGCGATCCGCAGATCCGTCGGCATGGCCCTGGAACGCTACGGATACCGGGTGTCGGCGGCGCCCGACGGACTGACCGGCCTGGAGATGTTCCGTGAGGGCAAGCCCGACCTGCTGCTGCTCGATGTCATGCTGCCGCAGCTCGACGGCATCGGAGTGTGCTACAAGGTCCGTGAAACGAGCCAGGCCCCCATCTTGATGATGTCCGCGCGTGGGGACGCACTGGACGTGGTGGCCGGTCTCGAGGCGGGCGCCGACGACTACGTCGTCAAACCCGTCGACACCCCCGTTCTGGTGGCGCGCATCCGTACCCTGATGCGCAGAGCCGCCTATACCGCGCCCACCGACCCAGCCACTCAGCAACCGGCCGCCGACGACAACGTGCTGACCTTCCGAGATCTCCGGATCGACACCCGTGGGCTGGAAGTGCGCGCGGACGGACAGCCCCTCGCGCTCACCCCCACCGAACTGCGGCTGCTCCTTGAGTTCGTGTCCGCGCCCGGCATCGTCCTGGAACGGCAGACGCTGCTGCGCAAGGTATGGGACTACGGCTGGGAGGGTGACAGCCGGGTCGTCGACTTGGCGGTGCAGCGGCTGCGCAGGAAGATCGGCGCCGATCACATCGAGACCGTTCGCGGTTTCGGCTACAAGTTCCGGCGCTGAGATGACAGACCCGAGTGGCCCCGCCCCCACGACCAGCTCCCCGCCCGATCTGCCCGCTCAGACCGGCGCAGCCGGCGGCATCCGGATCGGACGCGGGCTGCGGCGCCTGGCCGACCCGAGATCCCTGCACTGGAGGATCACCGCTACGGTCGCCGCCGTGGCCTGCGCGATGGCGCTGGGCATCGGCATCCTGGTGCACCGGAGTAGCGAAACCCGCATGATGAGCATCGGCCGCGACAAGGCACTGACTGCACTGGAATCGGCCGAAGTCCACACGCGCGACGACCCGTCCGTGCGCGACGACCTGTCGGAGTTAGGTATCTATGTCGGCGAAGAGCTGCCGGACCCACTGAGGGAATTGCTTGCCTCTCGGCCCGGCCCCGTGACCTGGTACGACAACCGCGAACCGGAAAGAGACCCCGACATGTGGGCGGCGACCCGTGTCGAGGGGACCGAGCTGGCCGTCTCGGTCCCAATGATCATGGATGTGCTCAGCCTCAAGGCACTGGACCGGCACATGACATACGCCGCCGTCGCCATGCTCACCCTGGTCGTCCCTCTGACTGTCCTGTCCGCCGAGCTGGTGCTGCGCCGCCTGCGCCGCGTGGCGGGCACCGCCCGTCGCATTCGCCACGGCGAGCTCGACGCGCGCACCGCGAGCCGCCGCCACGACGAGATCGGCGAGATCTCCTCGGCCGTCGACCTCATGGCCGACGCTCTCCAGGAACGCCTGCACGATGAGCAGCGCTTCACCGCCGACGTCGCCCATGAACTGCGCACCCCCCTGGCCGGCCTCGTCACTTCGGCCTCCCTGCTGCCCGAGAGCGAGGCCACCGACCTCGTCCGCGACCGCGTGCAGGTGCTGCGCGCGCTGGTCGAGGACCTCCTGGAGATCTCCCGCCTCGATGCGGGAGCCGAACAGGCCAACGCCCAACAGGTGCCCCTGGGCGAGCTGGTGACGGAGTGCGTACGGCGCACCGGCCTCGACACACGGATCACCGTCATCGGGCACCCCCTCGCTGAGACCGACCCGCGCCGACTCGACCGCATCGTCACCAACCTGGTCCTCAACGCTCACCGCCACGGCGGCCCCCCGGTGGAGATCACCGTGGACACGACGACCATCGTCGTACGCGACCACGGCCCCGGATTTCCCCCGGGTCTCCTCGCCCACGGCCCACAGCGCTTTCGCACCGGCGCCGCCGAACGCGGCCACGGACACGGCCTGGGCCTCACCATCGCCCTCGGCCAGGCTCGGGTCATCGGCGCCCGCCTCACCCTGACGAACGCCGCCCCCAACGGAGCCATCGCGACCCTCGAACTGCCCCACTAGGAGCGCTGGCCCGCGGCCCAGTCCCCAGCTGTGCTGTCAGCCGGAGGGTGCACTGTTCGGCGGATCGAGGGAGGGAGCTCACTCTGGAGAGTGACGCAGCTGGATCTTGCAGAACCGGTTCAGCGAGGGTGAGGCGCTGCGCTGCCTCTTGCGAAGGAACCACGACGTGCCGAGATCAAGCCTGTTCTTCTCTCTGCTGGTTGTCCCACTGCTGACCCTGGGCGGGACCCCTGCCGCACCGGCCGCCGCCGCAGCTGCACCAGGCCACCCGCCGGCCGGTTGTCCACGAGTCGAGGTGGATGCCGATGCCAATACTGGATGGGTACAGACCGCGCACGTGTCTCTGCGTATTCGGGAGCACCCCACGACCCGCAGCCGCGTACTGGGCTCCCTGCCGCCCTGTACCGTCATCGCCGTCGACCGCAGCCAAGCGGGCCAGAGAGTCGGCAACACCCGTACCTGGTACGGGTTGGAGGGGCAACGAGGCTGGGTCAGCGGCGCCTACACACACACCCTGCGCCCGGTACTCACCGGTTGAGACGGGGTGGGTCTGGTGGGTATGCGGGGTGAGTCGTCCGGGTGCCGGGCGGGCCTGATGTAGGGGACACCTGCAGGGAGTTGATCTGAGCGGAGTGTGTTCGCGATCCTGGCCGAGCACAGGGAGGCTCTGTTCCCGGCGGGGAGGTCTACGGACATGTATCCCTCATCCCACGGGCGCCTGAGCCATCCGCTACAGGTGCTGTCCACGGTGGTGATACCACAGATCCCACTTCCGCCGCCGGCTGTATGGATCCTGTGTGGCCGCCGCCGGCGGGGCCAGCGAAGTCCCGGGCGGCCACGAGACCGCCGGAACAGAATCCGGGGAACGAGCCGCGAACGCGGTCGGCACCCTGGCCCTGGTCGCAGGCCAAGACGTCGAGCCCGCCGACGAACCGACGGCAGCGACGGACCCTGGAGCACCGCCCCGGACGGCGCCCTGCCCACCGACGAGCCCAAGGCCCCGGCACATCCACAAGACCACTCACCAACGGGTGGATGTTTCGGCGGCCGCCGACCAGGCTTCGGCGGCGGCACGAGCGCCGCCAACACGGCCCATTCAGTGTCGGGCAGATCCGTCGGATACCCGAGCCACGGCACGGCCATCTCGGCCTTCACCCACGCGAGGACTACCAACTCACCTGCCTTGAACGGGGCTTCTCAGACGCACCAATCCCAACGTGAACCGGCCGGACTGGACCATGTCCTGTAGGTGTCCCTCCACGCTGGCGTCGGAGCGAAAGCCCAAGTAGGAGATGTACAGGCACGCGTACCTCTCACGTCGGCAGGCGGCTCGCCACTGTTCGGAGGCCAGATACTCCATACACTCGCCCCCCGGCATGGAGAGAGTGACCCAGCCGTCTTCGGACAGGCGGAAGTGGGTCTTGCCCCGGAGCCGACGGGTCAGGGAGCCGGGGGTGGGGTCCAGTCCGAGCGCGGTTGCCACGCGAGGCATGATGCTGCCGCTCTCCCGCGGGCCGCAGTGAGCCAGCAGGGCGTACGAGCGCACCCCCTGTCCTGGCACCATCGCGGTCCAGCCCGCCATGGCTATGTCTCCGAAGCCGCTGACCAGACTGGTGATCTTGACGGTGTCCATGGCGTCAGGCCTTCCTCTGGACAGCAGCCCTGAGAGCAGGCCAAAGGGCGAAGATGTGCCGGGTGAGGGGCCCGGTGGTCATGCCGATTTGGCGTACACCAGCCGCAGCGAGGCCTGGTGGCCTTCGGGCAGTGGGTCGGCGGCCATGCCATGCCCTCACAAGGTCGTGCCTGGAGGGAGGGGACCACTCAGCAGTCAGTTGGCCGGGCGTCTGCCTCCTCGCCCGTTCCTTCAGGGCGGGGTCCAGTTGACGACTGTGTGGTGCCGCCCCGGGGGCACCTCCTGGCGGGCAGCGCCGTAGCGGCGGAGTTTGTCGATCTGCGGGCGCTCTCAGTCGCAGTGGTCAGGCGGGAGGGCACTCGTTGGCACAGGTCAGCCACCTGCGGGTGGTTGCCCTCGCTTCGTCCGCCTGTTCCGGCGTGACAAGACCTTCCACGTCCGGGAGACGCCCCAGGAGGTCGTGTATCTGTTTGCGCTCGTCCGCGCTGACGACCCAGACCGACGACGTTGAGGAACCGTCATCATGCCAGTCCAGCACACTCAGCGTGTGGCGCCGATCGGTCATCATGTCTCTCCTCTTCTTCGCACTGGCTCTGTCGCCGGACCCGACATCAATGACGCGGAACGCAGGTCCGCGCGCATTCGACCCGCCAGAGAGTTTCAGAGCCTTGCGACGGTGGTGGCCTGTGGACCCCTCGGGCTGGAGACGGTCTCGAACTCAACCCTCTCTCCATCCTCCAGGGAGCGATAACCGTCTCCCTGGATGGCCGAGTAGTGAACGAACACATCGGGTTCTCCGGCGTCCGGCCGGATGAACCCGAACCCTTTCTGGGCGTTGAACCATTTGACGGTCCCTTTGGCCATGGCCCCTCCTGAGGCTGAGGCGGCGCCCCACTGGTTACCTGTGGGGTGTCGGTAGGCTGCACTGCGGTAAAGAGCGACTCATCGTCCGCAAGTACTGATGCCTCTCTATATGTTCTTGCCCGGCGATCTGCCCTCGCGGCAGGGGGACGATTCAATGTCTTGGTACTCATGCGGTGTCACTGGTCAGGTCAGGGACCGATCTGATTTCAGCGGGTCGGCGGAGGGGCGGGCAGGGGCCTTACGAAGACCGGTGGCGATGCTGGGACGTCTGGCAGAGCCAGGGTGCCGATCGCGACACTGCCGAGAGCGGCTCTGCTTTCCGGTGCGCGCCCGGTGCAGATCTTCGCCCCGCGCACTCCCCGCACAGTTCTACTGCGGTCCGTGTTGGGTGGCGTGCTGGGGTGCTCGGCCCCGCCTACCCCGTACCGCATGACCCAACGGTCAGGGGTTTACGACGGATTTGATCCAGGAATCCTTGGCAGACACGTTGGTGTACACGGTGGGGTCCACGCCCGTTGTGCCTCCGCTGCCGGAGGTAGCACCGACCAGCGTCCACCCGCCCTTGGTCTTCACCAGAGCAGGGCCGCCGGAGTCCATGTTGGCCGGCCCGCGGCCGTTGACAGAGGCGATGCAAAGCTCCTTGCCCGGCACGAGCCCGGAATCCGCACAGGTCCTGTCCGCCAGTCGCTTGGTGTCGAGTTCCCTCAGATCCTTCGGCCAGCAAGAGGCCGCATTCTTGCTGCAGGTCAGCCCCCACCCAAGGATGCGCATGCCGGTTCCCGGCTTGGGGGCATGGGAGGCGATCTGGACGGGCGTGGCGCGAGCGGGTTTCTTCAGCTGCAACAGAGCGATGTCGCCGCCGTAGGCCCCGTCGGGGTGCGCCACGGCGCGTTTCACCCCGATCAGTTCACCGCCCTTGTCCACCTGGGGAGAACCGATCCTCACCTTCCACGCACTGACCTTGCCACCGCGCACGCAGTGTCCGGCCGTGACCATCCACTGCTTGGCGATGAGAGCGGCACCGCATACATGCCCGTCCGGGCGTGGGGAATCGGGCCGCTGCAATGACCCCATGAAGGGGTACGCCTCCGAGGCCTTGTCGCCGTTGACGATGGCATGCGCCGCCGGGGCCGCAGGGAAGGCTATTGCCGCTGATGCCAGAAGAGCGAACAGAGTCCCGCGCTTGATCAACATGAGGTCAGCCTGCGCACCGTTTGCATCCGCCGTATGCACATAGGCGATCACCTGCGTATCAACCCAGCTTCGATCACCCGTGCAACCTGCTGGTCCCGCTGCCCGCCCAACCGCTCACTCAGCATCCGCGGCCAGGCGTCAGCGCCGCCTGATTGAGCAGAGCTGAGAACTCTCCGCGGCGGCGCCATTGCAGCAGGTCCGGTGCGTCCGCAGCTCTGCTGCAGTCCCAACTCGCCTACATCGCACCGGACTTTGGCGGATGTGTATTCGCTGCCGCGATCCGAGTGTGTGCAATGCGTCCGGACACGAGAGCGGCCCTTGTCCGGCCTCGTCAACGAGTGCCGACGACGACGGTAGACGGTCCGGAGGACGCGTTCGCGCATGAGGCGGGCGACGCGTTTGCGGTTCACGCGCCGTCCCAGGCACAAGCGCGCGATCGCACCCCGTTTGGACTCCGCGGCGTGCCGCAGAGCAGCTGCTCTCCGGGCTTACCCGATTGTAGGAGTTGGAGGCTGAACAGGACGGCTCGTACTCGCGAACACGCCCCCTCTTCGCGCTCCTCGCTGCCATGATCGCCAGCGTCGGCCTCGCTGGTCGAGGCGGATCGCGCTGAGGATGGTCTTGGTGACCTTTTCGCTGCCGTCGCAGAGGGCGGCTTATAGGTGTGTCCCGCGTTGTTTTCCCTCGCCCTACATCAGCCCGGCCCATCAGTCGGGTGCCCGAGTGTCACCTGTCTTCGCTGGCAGGAAGCGGCGGCCTGCCGGTGAGGGGGACCGGGCTCAGGCCGGCGAGGCTGACGCCTGCCTCAGCCCCACCGGCGTTCGGGCAGCCCAGCTTCGCGAGCTTGGCCAGGAGCTGCGCCTCGTGCCTGAACGGTGTGCCTGCCGCCGTATCCCACGGCAGCAGGCCGCGGACCCTGAAGCTCCGTACGATCGCATGGGTACGCAACTCGCCTGCCGAGGCGGCCAGTTCCAGCGCAACCAGCAGGCGCAGCGGCGCGTCCGCGTCCCCGAAACGGCTGGCTCGAGGGGCAGCGGCCTACCCGCCGAAACGGCGGTTCCCTACCGTGTCTTGGCCCTTCTCGGACAGGCCCTGCGGAAAGGACGGCCCGGTGGGGCCCTTGCTCATCGGTCCGGGGTGCCGAAGGCCGCCTATATGACCGCTGTGGGCGGCGGCTGGGGCGAGCTGTCTCATCCGGTCGTGGGGAAGGCCTGTTCGGTCCAGATGGTCTTGCCGGATGGGGTGTAGCGCGTTCCCCACCTCTGGACGAGCTGCGCGACGATGAACAGGCCGCGCCCGCCTTCGTCGTCCTCGCCGCTGTGGCGCAGGTGCGGTGAGGTGTGGCCCCTGTCCGCGACCTCGCACAGCAGGGTGCGGTCACGGATGAGGCGTACTTGGATCGGTCCTTCGGCGTAGCGGACCGCGTTGGTCACCAGCTCGCTGACGACGAGTTCGGTCGCGAACGTCAGCTCCTGCAGTTCCCATTGGTGAAGCTGCTGGGTGGCCAGGTCCCGGGCGCGGCGCACGGCGACGGGTTCCGCGGGCAGTTCCCATTCGGTGACCTGCGAGGCGTCGAGTTCGCGGGTACGGACGAGCAGCAGGGCGGTGTCGTCGGCCGTCGAGCCGCTCGGCAGGAGTTCGGCCACGGCCCGGTCGCAGAGTTCTTCGAGCGACGCGTGCCGGTCGCTGAGTACCCGTGCCAAGGTGTCGAGTCCGTGGTCGATGTCGCGGTCGCGCGCCTCGACCAGGCCGTCGGTGAAGAGAGCAAGGAGGCTGCCCACCGGCAGCTCGATCTCCATCGACTCGAACGGCAGGCCGCCCAGGCCCAGGGGCGGCCCGGCCGGCAGGTCGGGAAAGGTGGGCCGGCCGTCCGCGGCGACGACCGCCGGCGGCAGGTGACCGGCCCTGGCCATGACGCAGCGCCGGGAGACCGGGTCGTAGACCGCGTAGAGACAGGTCGCCCCGGTGGTCACATCGGCGTAGGTCCCATCCGGTGTTCCCAGCTCGCTGCGCTGCTCCTCGGCCGGCTGCGCCACCAGGTCGTCGAGCCGCGAAAGGAGCTCGACGGGATCCATGTCCATCTGGGCGAACGCGCGTACGGTCGTGCGCAGTCGCCCCATGGTGGCGGCCGCCTGCAGACCGTGGCCGACCACGTCGCCGACCACGAGCCCGACCCGGGTGCCGGACAGGGGGATGACGTCGAACCAGTCACCGCCGACCCCTGTCTCGTCGTCCGTGGGCAGGTAGCGGTGGGCCAGCTCGACCGCTGACTGCTCGGGCACGTGCTGCGGCAGCAACTGGCGCTGGAGGGCGAGCGAGGCGGTGCGCTCACGGGTGAAGCGGCGGGCGTTGTCGATGGATACAGCCGTACGGGCGACCAACTCGTCGGCAAGTGCCACTTCGCCGCCGTCGAAGGTGGCCGGACCGGCGCCGTCGCGGTGGAAGGTGACGAGTCCCAGGGTGCTGTTTTCGGCCCGCAGCGGCACGACCAGGACCGTGTCGTCGAGCACGAGCCCGCCCGAGGAGAGGCTGCGATACTGCGGCGAACCAGGCGGGTACTCCACGGGGGACGGGTACTCCGCGGGGGACGGGTACTCCGCGGGGGTAGAGGGAGCAGCGCGCTCGGGGTCGGCTGGGCTGTCGGACGCGTCGGGCCCGCAGCGAGGAGGCCGCTCTCCCGGCTTTACCCGCTCGGCTTCCTCGGCGGGGCAGCGGGCGACCCGCACCAGAGACGTCGCCGCCGCGCGGCTCGTGGCCGGAACCTCGCCTTTCAGCACCCCTTGCGCAAGGTCGACCGTCACCGTGGCGGCGAACTCCGGTACCGCCACCTCGGTGATCCTCTCGGCGGTGACCCGTACGTCGAGGGCGGTGCCGATTCCGCGGCCTGCTTCGACGAGCAGGGCAAGACGTCGTTTGGCCTTGTAGCGTTCGGAGATGTCGAACGCGTCCTCGCAGACTCCGAAGACGTGTCCGTCGGCGTCCTGGAGCCGGTAGTAGGCGCAGGACCAGAGGTGGTCCGTTTCCGGGTCGCTGGGGGGCTTGCCTTGGAAGTGCAGGTCCAGAAAGGGCTGCCCGGTGTCCAGGACGTGACGCATGACCGCGTCGAGCGTGGGCGGGTGCCCCGTGGTCACGAATTTTCCGTCGGAGTACAGCTCATCGGCCCGACGGCCCCGGAACTCGGCGAACGGGCGTCCGATCTGCCGTTCGTACGCCGTGTTGCACCAGGTCAGGCGCAGATCGGTGTCGTAGATGCCCAGGCCGACGGGCGACTGGGTGGCCAGGCCCTGTAACAGGGCCAGCCCGGATTCCCACTGCCGCAGGTCCTTCAGCTCCGTCGCGACGAGGACGTGCGCGGCCGTGCCGTCGCCGGGCAGCGGACACACCGCGGTGGCGACGATCAGCTCATGCCCGTCCCGGTGCCGTGCGGCGCGGATCTCATTTCCCCGTAACTCGGCTGGCAGAGAGAGGGGAGAGGGCACCGGGTCGGGTAACAGGAAGGTGGCTAAGGACCGGCCGATGATCTCCGGCGGCCGGTAACCGAGGAGCCGCTCCGCCGCGGGGCTCCATCCGATGACCGTGCCCTGGGCGTCGAGGACCGCCGTGGCCGCCCTGGTGACGTCGAGCGGGCCACGAAAGTCCGCATTCTGCTCCGCGTTCCATGCCGTCATGACGCCACATCAGCCCCGTTCATCCCCTACAGAATCCGCCGTCCCCGTGCCCGGCACAACTTCTGTACACCCATTCCACGGACGGCGGGGCAGCGTCGCCGCCCTGAGGCTCGACGGCCGAATTGGCCTTTCTCGACGGACGCGCCCGCGGCATGGATGGCGCGGGCGAACTCTGCGCCTGCAGCGGCAGCGTTCTCCACGGCGGGGCGGATCGCCTTCATGCCACGCAGTTGCGCAGGGCCGCGCGAGTCAAACGGCCACAACACTGACCGGAAGACGCGAAGCCCCTCAACGCTGTGGCCGGTGTGCCGTGCCTGATAGGCACGGCGCACGCGGCGGTGATTAACAGGCTGTGTGGTCCTTGGATGGCCGGACGGGGAGCTGGTGTCCCTTTTCCTGTGCCGGCTTACAACGGCTGAACGGGTTGAGGGTGACTCGGGCCGTTGCTGTCGATCCGGTGTAGCTGGGGGTGTCGGCGAAGGTCGCTGTGTAGCCATGCCCGAGCAGGTTCAGGGCGAGCCTGGCGTTGCTGAACGGGGTGCCGGTGATGGTGGCCGCGCAGGAGGCCACACCGTTGGCGTCGGTGGCAGCACTGCACAAGGTCGTGGTGCGCCGTGCGTTGGTGAAGGTGATGGTCTGTCCCGAAACGGGACTGCCCTTGCTCGTGAGCGTTGCGGACAGCCCCGTCACCCGCAAGGTGTCACCCGCGAGACGGAGAGAGGCCCGGCCGGCTGTCAACGCGGTCGGCTCCGCCGCATCCGAAATGTTTGTCAACGAAAAGGAAGCGGGATCAGTGACGCCGGGGACGCTGGCGGTGACCGTGTATGAACCAGCGGTGCCGTTCGCGGTGAACATTGGCGCCGCTGCCAGCCCCTGGGCATCGGTGGTCGCGGTTACGGTCGTCGCATCATCCGGGAACGTCCCTGAGGGACCCGAGTCCGGCGCGGTGAAGGTGACTGGCACACCAGAGACCGCTCGCTCCTCGGAATCAGTAACGGCTGCGTTCAGGGCAGTGGGGAAGGGCTCGGTCACCGGGGCGGCCTGTGGCGTACCGCTGGATGCCGCGACCTCCGCTGGAGCGGAGGGGGTGTAGGTGATGATGAGGGCGGGGACGCCGGTGGTATCGGTCTTCACAGTTGCACCCGAATCGACCGGTGCAAAGGATGATCCGGCGCCTCCTCCGCCCCTGCCGTACAGGGACGGGGTGTTGGAGCCACCGCCACCACCGAAGAAGCCACCGCCACCGGCGCCAGCACCTGCGGAGGAGGCGCCGCCACCGGTTGCAGTGCCGTCGCCTCCGTCGCCGGCGGTGTCACCACCGGTGCCGCCTCCGCCGCCGGCAGCGCCGCCGCCTCCGCCGCCGTTGCCGCCGCCTCCGCCGCCTCCGCCGCCGGCTCCGCCGGCGATGTCGAAGCCATCGTCACCGCCGTTGCCGCCCCTGCCGTTGCCGCCACCGCTGCCGCCGAGGCCTCCGTCCGATGCCGTGCCGTCGCCTCCGGCGGTACCAGTGCCGCCTTCGCCGCCGCCGCCGCCTCCGATGCCGAAGCCTCCACCGGCGCCGCCTGAGCCACCCCCGCTGCCCCAGCCGCCGCCGTCTCCGGCGTCGCCGCCGGCACCGGCACCGTGGCCGCCGTCTCCCTGGCCGGCGAGGTAGCCGCTGCCGCCACCGCCACCGGCGGCGGCGATGAGGCGGGGTTCGTCACCGGTGCCGTATAGGGGGGTGCAGTTGGCGGTGTCGGTGGCATCGCAGGTCTGCAGAGTGGTGGCGCCGCCGCCACCGCCGCCATAGAGGCTGGGGAATCTGGTGCCGGCGTCGCCGCCTCCGTTGAAGCCGCCGATGTTGGCACTTCCCGCGCCGCCGACTTCGACGTGGAGGGTCTGACGCGGTGTCACGGGCACGATGGCACCACTGATGGCAGCGCCGAGTCCTCCCGCACTCTTGCCATTGGGGGGAGTGCCGCCGGCTGCGCCGGGGGCACCGGTGGCGTCCACGGTCAGGGAGTACACGTTGTCAGGGACGGTGAACGTTTGGTCGCTGCCGGTGTATAAGAACGTCTGTGTGTACGGGGCCCGACGAGGTTTGCCCATCGGTGCGTGTGGTACTGCCTGGCCTGTGCCTAATCGGGCCGCTGAGGTATCCGGCGTCGCCTGGATCCTGCCTGCGCTCCCTGCGGGCGCGGAGACCATCTGAACGGCGCGCACGCTGGGCTTGACCGCTGCTGTGTGCAGTGCCAGAGCCGGCGTCGCAGCAAACGGCACGGTGACCGCTCCGCACACCGCCACAGTCATCGCCGTACGCTTTCGACCGGCTCTTGATAGGCCTGCTAACACACGCCATCCAGCCACTGTTCGGTATCGAGCGCTGGCTTGGGGACGTTTCGGTTGATTTTCCAGGCGGGCGCGATCGGTGGGAATGCCGACGGACATCTTCGGTACACCTCATTCTTCGTACGGGCGGTGCCCGAACGCTGGATGACCGATGCGCACACAGGCATGGCGCGCCCGGGCACACCGGGCACACACGCTGGGCCGCCGCCGCACGAACTGGTCCATGCCGCATCGCGTCCCGCATGCATGACCGACCGGTGCTCTCCAATAGACACCGCAACAAATGGAACAAACGAGACCATCTAATGTGATCCTCGGTGTTTCTCCCGGGGTTTCCGCCCGCCCCGCACCACACAACCCCCGATCAGCCCAACACCCTGGAGCCACCACACGGCGCTCGGGGCATACAGCCGCGTGCTGTATGCCACTGCGGGTCTGGCCACGGACGTCGTAGTACATCCACTGCGTCGAGGCGGTCCCGTCCGATCCGGAAACCGTCTTCGTCGTGCGGCTGGCCGATGCGTTGCACACCACGGTGGCCGAACTCGGGGGTGCCGCCTACGGGTTGGCACCCGGGGTCGCCCGTGCCGGACGGGGCACACAGCTCGTGGCCCTTGGCGAGACGGGGTCACGGCCCCACCTCGGGCGCCGTGGCGTCAGGCGGCCAAGGGCCTGCAGGGTGTTGGTCGTGGGCATGGTGCGGGTCCGTCACCTACCCCAGGAGGCTCGGATGCTGGCCGGACTCGCGCGCCGTGCAGGCCCGGCCGCTCGCTAAGGGCTGACCTTCGTGGAGGTCGTGGCGAGATCTACCGCCGTCCAGGCCATCGCGATGGCCCCGTCAAGGATGGCCCGGTCCGCGCTCGGAGTGAGGCACGCCGCGGCGAACTCGGGCTGGTGGTTGACCGCCGGTGCGCAGTCCAGGCCGAGCATGGGGTGGATGGCGGGCACGACATGGGAGACGTCGCCCATGTCGGTGGCGGCTCCGACCGCCGGGCCGCCGGACACGTCCGGGAAGGTCCGGCCGAGGGCTTCGGCGTTGGCCCGGTACATGGCCAGCAGCCCGGGGTCGGGGCGCAGGTCGGCGTAGTCGGGTCCCGCCGGGACGGTGGTCAGTTCGCATCCGGTGGCGTGTGCCCCGGCCTCGAAGCAGCGCTGCACCCGCGCTTTGAGCGGCGCGAGCGCCTCCACGGTGTCCGAGCGGACGATCCATCGGCCGCGGCTGGTGTCCGGGATGACGTTCGCCGCGCTGCCGGCCTCGGTGACGATGCCCTGGATGCGGTCCGCGCTCGCGGTCTGTTGGCGCAGCAGTCCGATGGCCACCTGAGCGACGGTCATGGCGTCGGCGGCGTTGACGCCGCGCTCGGGGTAGGCGCCGGCGTGGGCGGGTGCCCCCTGGTAGGAGACGTCGAACATGGAGATGGCTGATCCCGGCATCGCGTCCATCTCGGCGGCGGCGGGATGCACCATCATGGCGGCGTCGAGGCCGTCGAAGGCTCCGCGTTCGAGCATCAGCACCTTGCCGCCGCCTCCCTCCTCTGCCGGCGTCCCGAGCACGGTGACCGTGAGGCCGAGGTCGTCGGCCAGGCCGGCGAGACCGAGTCCGGCGCCCACTGCGGCGGCCGCGATGATGTTGTGCCCGCAGGCGTGGCCCATGGTTGGCAGGGCGTCGTACTCCGCGCAGATCGCGATGTGTTGTCGCCCGGAGCCGATGGTGGCGCGGATGGCGGTGGGCAGGCCGTAGCAGCCGTGCTCGACGGCGAACCCGGCTGCGCTCAGTTGTTCAGCGACCCAGGCGCTGGCACGCACCTCCTCGAAGGCCAGCTCGGGATGGGCGTGGATCCGGTGGGACAGCCCTACCAGGCCGCGTTCGGCCTTCCTGATCCGGCGCTCGATCTCCTTCTTGGGTGACATCGGTGTGGCCTTCACGAGGCGGGGCGGGCAGCGATGTGGAGCGAGGCGGGACGGGTGGCGGCGTCGTAGGCTGCGGCCGCGCCCGTGGCGCCCATTCCGCTGTCACCGGCTGGTTCGTAAAGGCGTTCGGGGCCACCGCCCTGCCACTGGTTGACCCAGACGACACCGGCGGGGATCTGGGCGGCAGCGGCAACGTGGGCGGGATCGTCGGTGTAGACCGTCGCGGCGAGACCGAAGCGGGATCCGGAGGCACGCTCCAGCCCTTCTTCGAAGGACGAGACGACAACGACAGGGGCCAGCGGCCCGAACGTCTCCTCGGTCATGACGAGCATCGACTCATCGACGCCGGTCAGCACCGTGGCCGGGTAGAAGAAGCCCTTGCCGTCCGGCTCGACTCCGCCCGCCCGGATCGTCGCACCCCGCTCGACCGCATCCGCGACGTGCCGCCGGACGATCTCGCGCTGCCCCTCGTCGACGAGGGGGCCCATCATGACGCCCTCGTCGCGGCCATCGCCCATGGTGAAGGTTCCGGCCGCCTCGACCAGGGCCTCGACGAACTCGCCGGCGATGTCCTGGTGGACGTAGACGCGTTCCATGGAGGTGCAGATCTGCCCGGTGTTGATGAAGGCACCGAAGGCGACGGCTGCCGCTGTCGCCTTCGGGTCGACCCCCGCGTCGACGACGACGGGGTCCTTGCCGCCGAGTTCGAGCACCGCCCGGTGCAGCAGCCTGCCGGTGGCGGCTGCGACCTTCCGGCCGGCGTCGACAGATCCGGTGAAGTGCACGAGCTGGATCTGCTCGTGCTCGGCCAGCGGCGCTCCGGCACGCGCGTCGCCGAGTATCAGGTTCACCACGCCTGGCGGCAGGTTCAGCAACTCGAAGAGCCGCACGGTCGATAGCGGGGAGCGTTCCGAGGGCTTGACGACCACGGTGTTGCCGGCCGCGAGCAGCGGGCCGAGCGCGCCGAGCACCAGGGGGACCGGGAAGTTCCAGGGCGTGATCACCGCCGTCGCGCCCAACGGGTGGCGCAGGATTGTGGTCGCCCCGCCGTCGTGCTGCGCGAGGTCCTCCTCGAAGCCGTACGACAGTGCCTGGGCGGCCGATGCCTTGAGCCCGGCCACCGCACCGTCGATGAACGCGCGGCCGATACCGATCGGCTTGCCCATCTCCCGGCATTCGAGTGCTGCCAGTTCATCGGCATGCTCGGCGATGACGTCGGCCCAGGCCGAGATCCGCGCCACTCTCTGGGCCACGGGCAGCGCCGCCCAGGCGGGCTGCGCCCGTACGGCGGCTGCCACGGCGCGGTCGACGTCGGCCTTGGAGCCGCCGGGAGCGCGGGCGATGACGTCCTCGGTGGCGGGATTGACGACATCGAGCAGTGCGTCACCCAGGGAGTCATCCCAGACGCCGCCGATCAGGTTCTGCAAGGTCTTCATCGGGAGGATCTCCTTCGTGCACGGGCACCGGACACGGGTTGCAGCCGCGGCCCGTTGGAGTCAGTCGGCAAGCGTGGGTGGGTCAGCCGAGACGGTCGGCCATGAGCTCACCGGCCATGATCGTGGCCAGGTTGGTGTTCGCCCGGGGAACCGAGGGAAAGACCGAGGCGTCGACCACGCGCAGGCCGTCGACGCCAAGGACACGGCACTCGCTGTCGACGACCGTGTCGGCGGCGTCGGCCGCGCCCATGCGGCAGGTGCTGGTGCCGTGCTGGGCGTCCACGACCGTGGCCAGCAGGTAGTCGTCCAGTTCGCTGTCGCTGTCAAGGACGCAGAACAGGGCTTCGTTCTCCCCCTGGAGTGAGCCTTCGGTGATCTCGGCGGTTTCGGGCCGACTCGCAAGGTCGACCAGTTCGCGCAGACCGGCGCGCATGCGGGCCAGGTCACGTTCGTCGGAGAGCATCCGCTGGAGCACCAGTGGCTGGTCCGACGGGTCGGTCGAGGCCAGCGTCAGCTCGCCCCGGGAGTAGTTCTGGTTCAGCCAGACCCCGAAGGCTCCGGCACTGGTGCCGGTCGACGCGCTCGCCATGGCCAGCACGTTCTGGTTGAGCGACACGAACATCAGGTCGTTCTTGGGGGCACCGGCTGCGCTGGTCCACCGGACGCAGACATTCGTATGCCGGTCGTGCGGCGTCTTGACGGCCGCCGCATCCGTCAGCGGGAGCGACACCAGTGTCATCGGGTGGTCCTGCATCCCGTGGCCTACCGGAAGGTCGTGGCGCGTATGGATGCCGAGCCGGCGCAGGTGGTGTGCGGGGCCGATGCCCGAACGCATGAGAATCGCCGGCGAGTGGATGACACCGGCGCTGAGGATGACCGTGTCGGCGTGCTCAGTCACCGTTCTCCCGGCCACGATCAGCTGAGCCCCCACCGCCCGGTTCCCGGCGAAGAGTACGCGGTCCACCAGGGCATCGCCCTGAACAGTGAGGGTGTTGAGGCCACGCGCGTGTTCCAGGTACGCGTCGTTGACCGACACCCGTCGGCCCTCGCGCGAGTTGATCGGGTAGGGCGAGACTCCGGTCGCACCCGGGGCGTTGACATCTGCGGCCCAGTCGAACCCGGCGGCGAGGGCCGACCGGCACAGGGCGGAGTCGACGCCGCCCCATGCGCTCTGCGGCGTCCGGTAGATCGGCGTAGGACCGCCACGACCGTGGTACGGCTCGTCACCGAACTGTTCGTCATCCTCCAGCTGTGCGAAGTAGGGCAGAACGTCCTGTGGCGACCAGCCCAGGCACCCGAGGGCCGCCCAGTCCTCGAAGTCCGCCATCGGAGGGCGGATCGCGATCTGTCCGTTGATCGATGAGCTGCCGCCGACCCCCCGGCCGCGCCAGTACGGCGCCTGCTGCTGTTTGTCCGTGCGTGAAGAGTTCAGCCCCGTCCACACGAGGCCTTCGGCCGCGGTGGGGTCCATCAGTGCGACCACGGGGTTGGGTGAGCGCCACGCTTCGTGCGTCTGCGCCGAACGGTAGTCGGGGCCGGCCTCCAGCAGCAGTACCCGCTTGCCTTTCGCCGCGGAGCGCACAGCAAGCGTGGCCCCCGCGGATCCTGCCCCTACTACGATGAGATCCCAGCCGCTGCTCGTCATGTCACGTCTCCCGCCGTAGGGATCAGCCGTGACCTCGCTACCGACCGCAAGGCCCTGAGCTGGCACTCCTGGTACTATGAGCCCCACCGTAAGTTCAGTCAAGACTGAACGTTCAAACCATACTGAGTTTCGGGAGGCGTCGTGTCCCAAGCGGCCGAGGACAGCGACTTCGGCGCGCAGGACGCGCTCGTCGAGGAATTCGGCATTCACGTCGGCCGCGCCATGGGCTGGCCTCCCATGGCCGGACGAGCCGCGGGCCTGCTGATGCTGAGCGACGAGCCGCTGACCTTGACCCAACTCCAGCACGACCTCGATGCGAGCAAGGGGTCCGTCTCGGAGATGACGCGCCTCCTCATCGCCAATGGCGCCGTCGAGCGATACAAGGAGCCGGGGCAGCGGCACTTCGTCTACCGCTGGCGCGACGACGCCTGGGTCGGCTGCCTCCAGCACATCGTCGCTTCCACGACCCAACTGCGAGACTTCGCCGAACACGTGCAGGAGCGCGCCGCCCAAATGCCGCAGGTGCAACGCGAGCGGCTGCGCGACATGCGTGAGTACTACGTCTTCATGGTGGGCAACCTCGAGTCACTGCTGGCGGAGTACACCCGTACTCGGGAGGCCTGACCTCGACAGCCAAGCACGTAACAGTGCCCGCGCCCGCCCCGGTTGGGCCAGAGTGGCCCCCTGGCTACGGTGAGGCCGCCCGGCTCCTTCGGATCCCGCAAACCCGCTCCGCCGGTTCCCGGTCTGGAGATTCGTCGAAGACCAGCCAGGTCCGGGTCAGCACCAGCACGTCGAAGTCGCCACCGACCAGCGAGAAGTGCTCGGCGTAAGGGACCTCTGCCCGTAGCTCGGAGACCGAGCGCCACGCGTTCTGGTCGACCGTGAGCAGGACGCAGGCGCGGGCGCCCAGGCCGACACGCTGCGGCTTCAGCTGTGCCGTGAAACCGGAAGGCACGCCCTTCACGAGGGCGGCGATAACCGCTCGATCGGTCGGATCACCGTCGAGCACGCCTGGCAGATCACCAACGTTGGAAGCAACTGACCGCTGGACCCACCGCCGCGATCGCCTTACCGACACCTACTGAGCCCTCGCCAGTCTCGTCTGCGACCGCACCGCCAAGCCTGAAAGCGGCCGTCGGCAGGGCGCACACGCCTCACCCGCTATCACGTCAACTCGTAAGCCCGCGGGCACCTTTGCTGCTGACAGCTCACTGCGCGGGTGCCATGGCCACCGCATACTGCCACAGTTGACCATCACCGGTGATGACATAGGCGTGGCCGTCTTCACTCAGCGCCACGCCGTAGGCAGTCGAGTTGGCGCCAATCGTTTCCTTGGTGCCATCTGCATTCACCCGATACAGAAGAGCGTCGAAGTCGGCCGCGGAGACGTAGAAGGCGCCTTCTGCGTCCAACGCCACGCCTGTGGCGAAGCCGAGGCCGGTGGCCAGTGGGGCCTCGTAGTGGCCAGTCGTCAGATCCACCCGGTACAGATTGCCGATGGTGGTGGTGACATAGGCCTGGTCCTTGTCCAGGGCCACACCCCAGGCGTCGCCGCTGAGGCCGGTAGCCACCGGCTTCGGACGCATGCCATTCAGCGGTACCCGCCACAGCACGCCACCGTCGCTGGTGACGTAGGCATGGGCGCCTCCGTCCCACGCCACGCCGTTGACGTGGGCGGGGATGACGAGCGGGAATTCCGGCACCGTCCCGTTCGGGTTTACGTGGTAGAGGCTGCCCTCTTTGCTCAGGACGTAGAGGGAGCCGCCCGTGCCAGGTTCCAGACCACAGGGTGCGCAGGGCGTGGGGATCATGGTGGCGAATGGTGCGGTGTCACCTGTGTCCAGGTCCACCTTGGCCAGGGCATTGCCCAAAGCGCTGGTGGCGTAGGCGGTCCCGCCGACCACCGCCACACTACTGCCCGCACCGAGGTTCGTAACGTAGAAGCGTGTCGGATCGTCCGGATCAGAACCGGTCATGGCCCAGTCTCCTCGGGGAGTTCCACGCGGAATTCGGTCTCCAGGTCCTATGTCGCTCAGGGCGCGTTGGCACTCCGCTTGCGGTGAGCGAAATTCTTTCCACCGCAGTTTTCGCCGGTGAGAAGGGTATGGACGGCGGCACAGCGGAAATCGCCGGCTACGCCGAACGGGTACCGGAAGTATCCGTACGGGTCGTGTGATCCAACGGCATCACCCGGTAGGAGGGCTTGGGCACACGACGTTGTTGGCTGGCACCAACAGATGTGTGCTGGTCCATCCCGTGAGCTAGCTGGAAGGCCCTCGGTATGCGGCAGCATGACTGGACCACCCCTCTGCCATTGAAGTGCTGGAGGAGACGGAGCGTTCCTGTTCTGCGTGATCAGCGTGTGCTGAGCGAGTCGCCGGTCCAGTTGTGGGCGACGTCCACCACGAGGTGGCCATCCAGCGTCTGCACCCGGAACGGCAACCGCGCCCGGACGCCGAGCCCGAACTGCGTCTGCCCCTCGAAAGTGCCCCCGAATTTGGCATCACGGAAGGTGCGGTAGTTATCGGGGTTCACACCTGGCAGTGAGTCATCCGGATTGGCGGAATAGGTGGGTTCGCCGGTGTTGATGTCGTAGGCGGGAGCGTGGGTCACGATTTTTAGGATGGCTCCACCTGAGACGGGTATGGGGCGTCCCGATCCTTCTTGGTATAGGCGGTCAACGTACCTGACTAAGTAGCCGAGACTGCCGCGGTCGACGCCGGGAACGTCAATGACCATCCGGTCAAAACACTTGTGCCGAGCAATTCTCACGTTCGTCAGCGGCTTCGTAGTGTCCGGCGAATGGGTTTTGGTGTAACTACCCCATCCGACGGGGCAGGCTGCGCTGGTGCCGGCCAGTGCTGCATGGGCGGGCCTTGCATGGGCGGGCAGGGCCGCCGCCGTACCTGTGGCGAGGCTTGCGAGTGCCAGCGTCGTGGCCCACGCCCTTCCGAGACGTATCATCCTGTCCTCCTAAAGGCTTAGTCATCCTTTATGCCCGATATATGGAGGAGTGAACCAAGTGGCGGAATGAGTACACTTGGCCACTTGTAGTGAAGGAAGGCCTCTGGGTGGCGGCACCGTCCTACGCGCCGACACTGCCTGCGGAACCGCGTCAAGGTGCGCAGAGCGTCCCGGGCGGGTCTCACATGGTCGCGCGGTGTGCGCGTGCTCCAAAGAGGGGCTGCGGTGGGATCGCGGTGGGGGTGTGGTCGCCGTTGGAATGCTCTGAGTCCCGCGCCGGATGTCACCTCCCCTGCGATGTTGCGGATCGTCGCCGCGGACACCGCGATCCGCCCCCGCAAGCAGGTCGGCAGGCGTCCAGCGTGCCGACCGGCCACTGCGGCCCGCTGTCCAATCGCCGCATACAAACGCCGGTGGCATCCAAGTCGAGGGGTCCTAGTCGGACTTGCCCCGGTCGGACTTCGCCGTGACGGCGATCAACGCCCGCGAATCACCGAGATGATTGCCATAGGCCTGCCGCCCGGCCGCACTCCACATCGGCAGCCCGCAGTGGTCGGTCAGCCGGTGATGGAGAAGAAGATCGTGTCCTGCGTGTACCAGTCCCGGTCTTCTCCAGCGGCCAGAAGCCGAATATTTGGTGTGCTGATTCGCTGACCTGCGGCGACGCTGGGGTGGCGTCGATGACCTGGGTGGAAGCCTCTCAGCGTTCATCGACGCTTCGTAGGAGTTCTGGCTGTCATGTGCCCTGGGTGTGCCCTCGAGTAGCGTGGCGCAACTGCGCTCCCGCCTCTCGTGGGAGAAGAGGGGCCGGGGCGCTGTCGTACAAGGGCGACGGCAGAGGCACGGGGCCGCCCCCACCGCTGCCCGATCTCAGCAGGAGGACTGCATGCCGGAGCGGTACGCCCTGGACGGGCACGACGGAGCGCAGGCCCACAGTTTGAGGAGTACAGATGTCCACCGCGCACGAACGTGAATGTGCCGAGGGAGCGGTCTTCGTACAGGCGGGCGCCGCACAGAGCGCACGCCCAGCCGTTCACCTGGTAGCCGTCCAGCGTTGCAGGGTCCGGCAATATCTCGTTCGCGGCGGTCATAGTTGGGCCCGCTTCCGGACGCAGTGCTGGCACATGCACGGAGGGAACGCGTTCCGTGTTGGTAGCACCACGCCCATGGAATCCACGCGACGCGTCCCCGAGTCGGACGTGATCGTGCGATCGTGCCCTCCCGGTCGACCGTGTAGACCCGCAGCGTCATGCCGCCGGAGCTTCTGGTGCCCACTGCAGTGGCATCGTCCGGGGCCGTACTTTCAGCCATGACGCCTGCCTGGATCAGGTGGCCGTGCCTCGGGCCGTTCGTGTGGTCACCGGGGCTTCTTGATCTCGCCATGATCTTGTGGGACCGGCGTCGCTTCGACCCCCTGCCGGTAATCTCACGGTGGGATGGTTTTCCCATCCCGTCAGCGATACCGGGGGCCACCGTGTCGACCACACTGGAACCAATCGAGCTGCCCGATTGGGCATGGGCGCGAGCCGAGGTCAGGCAGGCCCTGCGGGCCCGGGACATGGGCGCTGTGTTTCGGCACGTGCAGCAGTACACGGGCGCGAGCCAGTCCAGGATCGCCGCTGCGGCAGGCATGACTCAGGCCCGCGTAAACGAGATCATCAACCGGCGTCGTGAGGTAACCCGCCTCGATGTGTACGAGCGCATCGTCGATGGTCTTCATATGCCTGACGACGCCCGCCATCTACTCGGCCTCGCAGCGGGAGCAGCGGGCTGGCGGCGCTGCTTTCGACCTCGCAGCGTTCCCCGAGGTGGTACGCGTGTACGCAACGCAGAACTCGGCAGGCGAAGAGATCCAGCAACAGGCCCGTGAGGCACAAGAGGTAGATGTGCTGGCTGCGCGCGGGCTCGGCTTGATCGGGCTGAACGACGCCTTCTCCGTAGTTGCCTCGTGCGTGAGCAAGGCGGCAAGGGCCTTCGAATTCGGGTCGCTCTGCTCGATCCGGACAGCGACGCTGTCACGCGGCGGGCGGCCGAGATCGGGGAGTCCGAGTCGCTGTCCGGCGGAGTCCGTCTGACGGAAGCCAGGCTGCGGGAGCTCGCCGACGTCAGCGACGTGCAGATGTACCGGTACCGCATGTTGCCCACCTGGCGGCTCATCCGCATTGATTCCCCTCCTGTTCGTTGGTGCCTTCGACGCGGGATGGGAGGGTCATGAGTCACGACAGCGACGTACAAGGTCATGGAGACACCGCACGGGCCTCTGTTCCGGGGGTTTCGCAGGATGTTCGAGGCGGTCCAGCGTCCTGCCGGCCAAGGCCTGGTGGATGCCGACTCGCTGTCTGGCTGGTCACCAGGATGATCGCGCCGATGGGAGGCACCCGCACTTCGAACTCGACCGCGGCCCCCTGCGACGGCAGGGCCGCAGGCTCGACGACGTCGATAACCAACTCCGGTTCGGCAACTACCTGTTCAGGATGCTCGTCACCGCGGCCGACGGCGGCACGGGTGGGAAGAGACGGACGGAGTGGCCGTGCGCAGGGCCTGGTGCGACGTTGATGGTTGTAGGAGTGTACCCAGCCCTCGACGCTTACTCGGGCGAGGCCAGCGTCTCGAACGGCGCCACGTGATGGAGGAACTCCTCGCGCAGGGTGCAGTGAAAGCATTCGATCTTTCCCTTGGCGGTGGGAACCGGTTACCACCGGCAGTCAGACGGGAATCCCCTCCCATTAGGGCGGTGAGATTATCAAGGTTGTCTGCGCAGGGGACGAGGACCGACGGGTAGGACTCGCGAGCTGAGAGCGGAGCTTGTTGTGGGCCTGGTGTCCGGTCTCGGACCGCATCCTGCTGGCCAGCACGGCTATTGCCTGGGCTGACTTGGTGTCGGCGGACAGCGCCCGATAGGCGGCCAGAATGTTCGCCAGGGCCGTCGCGTCGATGACGTTGGATTTCTTGCGTGCGACCGAGTGCCTGTCGTGATAGCCAGCCACCGCCAGCGGGTTGATCGCGAACACCTGGCGCCCTGAGGCCAGCAGGCAGGCCACCAATAGCCCGCGGGCCGTTTCGATCGCCACTGGAAGGGGGTGTCCGGCGTGCCCCCGTGCTCGGTCAGCAGCCTGGTGAGCTCGTCGAATCCGGTAGCGTCGTCACCGGTATCAATGCGTCGTCTCTCCACCAACTTCAGCCCTCCGACTCAGGCAGCAACGGCTCGATTAGCGACCCCAGTTCACCGGGCGCGGACCAAGGTCAGCCTAACGAGTGAAGTTGTCGATCTATCGGCGATGATGCGAGCGATTGGGGAATGGCGTTGACGTGAATGATCCGTTAGTTCTTGCCAAGGTATTAGGGCGCCGACTATTTCCGCGAAGGCGAGTTGTCAACTGCAGAAGTGTCAGGTACGCGTGGTTGCGTGAGAAATCGCGTAAGATCTCACAAGGGCCAATGCGTCGCACCGTCTGTGTGACCGATGACTCCTGTGAGTGCTGAGATGGGGGCTGAGACCTTCGTTTCGAGTGACGGTGGATCAGCTGGCCAGCATATGCCGGTAGTTAAGAGGTATCCCGATGGCGGCGGTCTGACTGCGGAGCAGCGGGCGTACCGGGAACGGGTTCGATTCGAGGCCGCGGAGATGTTCGAGAGCGGGATGGAGCCGCCGGTGGTGGCCCGGTGGCTTCGGGTATCGCGGAAGTCGGCTTATGCCTGGTACGCGCTTTGGTGGGAGTGCGGTCCGGACGCGCTGCGTTCGAAGGGCCCATGTGCACTTCGGTGACGCGCCGGCCGTCAGGGGCACGCGTACCAGGGAGGTTCCCGCTGTCCGCGGTCACGCCCAGCGCAAGGTCCACGCAAGCGGCCCGCCAGGGAGGATTCCGACGAGCCGGTTGCCGGGCTGGCGCGGGGCGGGGGTGGAGCCGATGTCGCGGGCGTTGTTTGTCGGAGTAGCAACGGGCGGGTGAGCGCAGGGCAGCGAACGCCTGGGCCTGGAGGGCGACCCCTCGGAGCCGCATGGGGAAATTGCTGGCGGGAGGGCGAGCGAACGCGGCCCTCTGTTGATTCCTGGGATGAAGGGGCAGGGTCGCCGGGGTGCTGTGGGAACGCACGATGTGGCTTTAGCTTGTGCGGGGACGTGTGGGACCAGATGGCAGGCCCAGGCTCGGGGGTTTGCGGCGAGGTGGGACGCCGGGAGCTGGCGGACTCGTGCCGTCGGCGGGTGGAGGTGTGGCTGCATCCGTCAACCGGGCCTGGCTTGCCACTTCCGGGTCGCCTGTGAACTGCGCAATTGCTTCAACTCCTTGGAGTTGACGGCGGCATGGGCCAGGCCGCCGTCAGGGTCCTGCGGTACCGCTTCCTGCGCGTCCCCGCTGCCCTGGCTTGCGGCCAGCGACGACGCCTCAAGACCCCATGCATGGCCTGGTGTCGGCAGCCTGCCGTGCTGCCGGAAGGGGCTGCTCAGCCTGGCCGTGCCTGCCTGCCGATTGGTTCGGGGAGGAGGTGGTCTCCCGGGCCGGCCTGTGGGTTGGTAGGCCGGGACACCACTGGTCCTTAGCGGGGTTACCAGGTGATGCGGGCGGCGCCGTTGCCTCCGGGGTTGTTCGGGGTGCCGCCGAATCCGATGGTGCTGTCGTAAAGCTCGTGTAAGGGGTGCGGGGGTCGCCGTCGACGCGGGGTTTGAAGAGGGCGCCAGCAGGATGAAGTTGGTCCCTGGGCGCCGCCTCCTCCGCCACTGCCACTGGAGTCGCCGCTGCAGCCGCCGGAGCCGCCGCCTCCGAAGTCTTTGCCGCCTCCACCGCCTCCACCGCCTCCGGCGTCGCCAGCGGAGCCCATGCCGCCGGCTTGCCCAGGGTTGTCGCCGGAGCCGCCGGCGCCGCCCCCACTGTTGCTGGCGCCGCTGTTGTGGGTGGTCGTGTCGCCGCCGGTACCCACGCTGGTACCGTCAGCGTCAGCCCAACACCCGTCCCGGCCAAGAGTGGTGAGTAGGGACGGGGACTGGTGCGGTGGCTCACGCTCCGTTTCCAGTCCCGACCCTACATACGGGCCACCAGACATCACCCGATCAGCGGCCCCTCTGAAGATCCTTGCTGCGGCGGGCTCGTCTGTGGGTGCTACGACCAGCTGATGCGAGCAGCGCCGTTGCCTCCCGGTGTACCGGCGCCGCCGACGACGCCGCCAGCGCCACCGACACCGCCGAATCCTGCGCTGCCGTCAAGTTCTGCGTAAGGGGTGCGGGGGTCTCCGTCGGCGCAGGGTTTGAAGACGGCTCCGTCGGGATACTGGCTCGGTCCTTGGGCGCCGCCGCCACCGCCGCCGCCGCAGCTGGTGCCACTGTAGCCGCCGCCACCACCACCCCCGAAGCCGCCGAAGCCGGAGCCGCCACCGCCACCGCCACCGCCACCGGACCAGCCGCCGCCGGCGCCGCCAGCTTGCCCGGCGGCACCGCCGGCGCCCCCCTGGCCGCCATGGCGGCCATCTCCCCCGGCGCCGCTGCTGTGGGTGGTGGTGTCGCCGCCCCAGCCGCTGGATCCGGGACCGTAACCACGCCCTATAGTGCCGTCGGTTCCGGCGCCGCCCCCGCCGCCCCCGCCGGCGCCGGCGGCCAAGCCTGCGCCGCCCCCGCCGCCGCCGCCCCCGCCCCCAGCGATGAGGTTGGAGGCGCTGCCGTGGGAGGGGTAGTAGTAGGTGCAGTCGCCTGGGGCGCCGATGTGGACGCCGCTGGGGCCTGGTGACGCGGGGATGGTCGCCTTGATGTAGGCGCCGGCTCCGCCGTTGCCGCCGTTGCCACCCTTGCCAGCATTGCCGCCATTGCCGCCGCCGTTGGCACCTCCTCCGCCGGGTCCCCAGAGTTCGAGCATGATCTGCGTGGCGTTGTCGGGGATGGTGAATCTGGGGGCGCCGGGGTCGGTGCAGAGGGCCCCGCCGCTGCCCGTGCCACTGCCGGTGCTGGGGGTAGCGGTGCACCAGATGGTTCCGGTGTCGGTTCTGTCACGGGTGCCCAGGGTTGCTTTGTCTTGGACGTTGCCGGATGTTCCGTCGAGGGTGGGGGCGGCCCAGGTGAGGCCGTTGGTGAAGTCGGCGGGGAGGCCGGCCCAGCCGGTCCAGCGGTTTCCTTGTGCGTTGGTTGTGGCGTTGATGTTGAGGGCTGTGGGTTTTCCGTTGCTGTCTTGGAAGTCGGGCTCGGGGGTGTGGGTAGTGAAGTCGATGAGGTAGCACTGGTTGTTGCCGAAGAACCAGATCTTCTTGTTGGCGGTGAGGAAGGCGGCGTCGACTTTGGGGAGGGGGAAGACCATGGATTTGTTGTAGGTGGACCCGAATACTGAGGAGATGGGTATGGGGTCGGTGACGGCGTCGGTTTTGGGTGTGTGGTCGGTGTAGGAGCCTGTTGCTTCGAGGGTGTAGTAGATGCAGGTGGTGCCGTTGAACAGGTAGATGTGTTTGGTGTCTACGCAGAGGGTGCCGTCGACGGTGTTCCAGGGGATGGCCCAGTGGCCGAACAGGCCGGGGTCTGCTGACGAGGTCCCTACGAGTTTTCCCTGGTGTTGGGGGTCGGGTGTGTCGCCGAACCAGGGCCGTTTGGTGCCGGACCATTCGTAGCGGTCGTAGGTGTTGGCTGCGGTGTTGAGGCAGTACAGGCTCGGTGCGCGGTGGCCGTTGCCGTCAAAGGGGGTTTGCACTGCCGGCGCTGAGAACGCCGCATTGTAAGTAGTCATCATGGTGGTGCTTCCTTCCGGGCCGGGGTGGGGCATCGGGTGGGGTGTGCCTCCAGGGCGCTTCGGGTTGCAGGGCCGGCTATCGGTCCAAACCTGCGTGAACAGCGGGAGAGGTAATGCGGTTGGCTTGAGACCCCGATCACTGCGACCGCGTTCTCGTCTCGCCCGTCGCAAACTCCTACGCGCTTCGTCGTAAATTCCTATTGCTGGTATAGGTGCGTCACCCGCCGGTTTCCCTCGCCTCCATGACAGCTGCTCCGTCGTTCGTAGTCGCCTGTGACACCGGCTGCGCTGAAACCGGGCGCGTTAAAGGGGCTGGTGTCGGAGGGGTTTTCTTTCAACTTATGTGTCGATGTATGCTGTCTTGAGGCGGTCGTGCCACGGGTCCAGGTACGCGCCGGTCTCGCGGCGCAGGTACGCCTCGATCGGGTGCACGTCGTAGCCGAGCTCCTGGGCGTAGGCGACGGTGTGCGTCTGGTACCGGGCCGGGCCGGTCGGCCGGGTGCCGTCCGGGGTGAACGGTGAGGGCCGGCACGGATCCAGCTCGATGTGGGACAGGTCGACCAGCCAGGAGCCGGGGATCTTCGGGTTGAACGTCGGGGTGTGGAAGTGGTCCGGGGCGGACAGGCCAACGACCAGGCGGGCCGCGGCGGCCAGGAACGCGGTGTTGAGGTCCAGGCCGACCGCGAAGGGCAGCGTGCACTCCTCATCGCTGGTGACGATGCGCAGGCCAAGGCAAGCGTGGAAGCGTTCATCGAGAGCCTCGGGATGCGCCCACTGGACGTCGGCGGCCTGAAAATGGCGCACTGGCTGGAAGGAGCGGGCGTGGTCACTGTGGGCCTCGCCAACCACGGGGTGGGAAACTTGGACTTCGCCCTCAGCGTCACCGAGCTTCCCGCCTGAGCAAACGCTCGACGGACTACCGAAAAAGGAGCGCCCGCCGCCGCATCACGGCGACGGGCCTCCTGGTGATGTCGAGCCTGCTGTCCATATCGAGGTGAAGTCTCCCGGGTTCGTGCAGCGGGCTTTATCCCCTGCGAGAACTCCGCGACCCGCACGTCCGCACCGAGCAACAGACTGGAACGCCCGCTACGCGATCCGCTCCGGAGTTGAGGGCACGCCACGGACACGGCATGCGCCGTTCAACCGCCTCCTCGGCCATTCTCTGGGGTCCGATCTCGTGTGGTGTGACGTTGTCTGATCCTCTTCGTTGGTCTCTGGGACGACGGTTTTCTGGGGGTGTGGTGCTTGTGGTGGGCCGTCGCGTGAGGTGCACGACAGGGGAAGTGGATGGACGCGTTCTTGGTCCGCATGCCGTCGGGAAGCCGGTACTGGACAGTCATTGACGACCAGTTGCAAGTGATGCCGGTCGCGGACCGGTACCTGCGGGATCTCAGGTTCGGCCGAAGCCGCGCCGAGCTGACCACGAAGTCGTACGCCGGGGCCATCGCGTTGTACATGCGGTGGTGCCTGCGCATGGGTCGCGACTGGTCGACAGCGGCGGGCGACTTGGGGCTGTTCATCGTCTGGCTCAAGTACAGCTCCGGCGGGGCCTCGCAGGTCGTAGTGGCAGGGCCCGGGGTGGACCAGGTCCGCCGGGAGCGCCGGATCAACGGGGTGCTGACCGGAGTACGCGGTTTCTGGCGCATGCGGTGGCGGCGAAGGAGGCGCCTGGATGGGTCCTCGGGCCGCTCTTCGAGATCGCCAGCACGCAGGATCTACCGCTGGAGGCCCAGGGCGAGGACGCTGGGGTCGGCTATCGGCTCGGCGCCCGGCACCGGCTGCAGGAGCCCGAGATCGAGGTGAACCGGGCCAGTGACGAGGAGATTGTCGCGCTGCTGCATGCCTGCCGTTCGGCACGCGACCGGCTGATCGTTCTCCTGCTGGCCCGGGTGGGGCTGCGCGTCGGGCAGCTGGCGGGCCTGCGTCGCTGCGATGCCCATCTGATGGTGGACTCCCGCGTTCTGGGCTGCGATGTCGAGGGGCCGCACCTGCACGTCGTGCGGCGCCAGAACACCAACACCGCGTGGTCCAAGCGGCGTTCTTCGATCTGGTTCCCGGTCGACTTCCTCGTGGTCCAGGCATTCGACCAGTACGTCTACGAGCGTCATGAGTTCCTGGGCAACGACGGCAGCGACTTTCTGCTGGTGAACCTCTTCCGCCCGCCGCTGGGCTCGCCGGTCACCCCGGATGCGGTGGGTTAGCTGGTCGAACGGCTTGCCCGGAGAGCGAGCTTGGAGCGGCACCTCACCCCGCACATGCTCCGGTGGGCGTTCGGCAGCAACGTCGCCGACGCCGGGGGCTCGCTCGACGAAGTACAGCGGCTCCTCGGTCAGAAGGACCCGCGCTCACCCCGCCCCTACCTCAGCCCTGACGTCCGGCGGCTGCGGGCCGCGGTCGGCCGGGTTCCCAGCCCGCGCGAGAACGGCCAGGAGGACCGATGAGCCTGGCGGCAGCGCCTTACCGGGCGCGCCGACGCATCGACATCTCGTGCCGATCCGGTGATGGCGGCTGTTGCCGAGGACTTCCTGACGAGCATCTGCTGGGATCCCGCGGCCAGGACCATCGTCTTTCCCCAGCAGCATCCCCAACTCGGCTGGCGGCCCTGCCGGATTCAGGGATGCGGCGAAGCCATCACGGCCAGTACCAGGCTGTGCTCGCCCTGCGGCTTGCGCTGGAAGCGCGACGGCCGTCCCTTGGAGGAGTACGCGAGCTCGGCCACGAAGGACCCGCGGGCCGACCGACTCCAGGTCGGCACCGTTCTCTGTCACGTCCCTGGATGCCGGCGGATCTGGCGGAGCTCGGTCCCGCAACTGTGCACCACGCACGAAGGGCAACAGCAGCGCCGACGGCTCTCGCTCGAGGAGTTCATCCGCCAGCCCGGCATCCGGCCGCTCCCGGCCTACGGCCCTTGCGAAGTGATCGCCTGCGGACGCCAGCGACAGGGCATCAACTCGACCTACTGCAGCGCACACGCCGCCCGGCTGAGTGCACTGCGACGCAAGGGCCTCCTCCTCGACGAAGACCACTGGCGCCGCACGGAACCGCCGGTCTCCTCGAAGGACATCGTCAGCCTCCGGGGCCTGCCGGACCTGGTGACCGCGGAGCTGTTGTTCGGACTGCAGGAACGGACCCGCAGCGGCCGCCGCACCGCCTTCTGGGTCTTTCGCCCTGTCTGCACCGCCCTGCTGGCCACCAGCGCGGCCTCCCTCCTCGACCTCGACGCCGCACCACTTGGCCGCGGCAGTCGCGATCTCGTCCACGGTTTCACCAAGGCAGTGGACCTGGTCGGGCTGTCGGCGGAGACGGAACGGCACAAGGACACCTGGGACTGCCGGGCCTTCGGCTGCAGCGGCCTCCTCCGCTTCGCCCGCATCAGCCAGCCCTGGCTGCGCGAGGCGATGAAACGCTGGGCCTACGACGACCTTCCTCGACGACGCGGTGACAACCCGGGCGGCACCGTCCAGGACGTCATCAACTCGATGATCCAGTTCTCCGACAGCCTCCGGATCCAACGGCCGGACGACGGAGCAACCCCAACTGGTCTGTCCCGCCTGGACATCACCGCTTTCACCAATCGTCTGGCCTACCTCCAAGAGCAAGAGAAGATCACTGCAAACCGTCGGCTGACGATCAGCCGCCACGTCCGTCGCTGCCTCAACCGGATGCGGGCCCTGGCTCTGACCCGGCCGCACGAGCCGCTGCACGGCCTTCCGGACGACGTTGTCCTGCGCGAGGAAGACATCCCGGACGAGCCCGAGGACGCCGAAGCCGGCCGGGACCTGCCCGACGAGGTGATGCGGGTCGTCGTCGCTGAACTCCCCAAGCTCGACGACCGCTCCAGCCCAGAGATCCGCACCGCTATCGAGATCCTCATCGACACCGGCCGCCGCCCCGGCGAGGTCTGCAAGCTGCCCTGGGACTGCCTCGCCCGTGATGACGACGGCCAGCCGGTCTTGATCTACTCCAACCACAAGGGCCATCGCCTGAGCCGACGCCTCCCCATCGCCCAGGAGACATCCGAGCTGATCCTCCGACAGCAGCAACGAGTACGCGAACGCTTCCCTCACACCCCACAGAAGGAGCTCAAACTGCTGCCCAGCGCCGTCATCAGCAAGGAAGGCCGCAGGCCGATCACCGCCGGATGGCTCAGTGACCGACACCGCACATGGGCGGACGCGATGCCCGACATCGTGATCCCGATTCCCGGCAAGGACGGCAAGCCCACGTTGGTGCCGTTCGACAAGGACAAGATCTTCCTCTATGCCTACCGGCACAGCTATGCCCAATGGCATGCCGACGCCGGTGTCCCAGTCGATGTGCTCAAAGAGCTCATGTCACACCAGCAGTTGTCAACCACACAGGGGTACTACCGGGTCAGCGAAGAACGACGGCGAGAGGCCGTCGACCGTGTCACGGCCATGCAGTTCGACCGCCACGGCAACCGCATCTGGCGCAAGGCACAAGCCCTCCTCGACTCCGAGCGAGCCCGCCGGGCCATCGGCGAAGTCGCCGTTCCCTATGGCCTCTGCACCGAACCAGCCAACGTCGCCGCGGGCGGCAAGGACTGCCCGGTCCGATTCCGCTGCGTCGGCTGCGGCCACTTCCGCACCGACGCCTCCTACCTCCCCGACCTCGAGGCATACCTCAGCGACCTCCTACGGAACCGCGAACGTCTCGCCTCGGCCCTCGACGCCGACGACTGGGCGAAAGCCGAAGCGGTGCCGTCCGATGAGGAGATCACCCGGGTCCGACGCCTCATCCGCCGGGTCAAGACCGACCTCGACGACCTGCTGCCGGAGGAACGAGCCGAGCTCGACGAGGCCATCGCGTTCGACCGCCGAGGCCGACGCCCGGTTCACATCGGCATGCCCCAAGTCCGCCAGCCTCGCCCCGACTTCCAGCCAGGACACAGCTCATGACCTCTTCCCTGCAGGACGGGCGCCAGGCCGCCACTTCCCGCCGCCGCGAACGCGCTCGCACCGCCCTGCGTGAAGTACTCGCCGCCGGCGAACCCGTCAGCATCTCCGGCATCGCCCGGCGAGCCGGCCTGGACCGCAGCTTCTTCTATCGCCACAGCGACCTGCTCCAGGAGATCCAAGCCGCGGAGACGCAGACGCAGGCCGTCGACGGGCACGGCGTCACCTCGGCGTCGCTGCAAGCGGATCTCGCGAACGCCAACGATCGCAACAGTCGCCTCACCGCCCGGATCCGCCAGCTCGAGGAGGCCTTGTCACGGGCCCTGGGCGAGCGGGTCTGGCAGGAATCCGGGCTCGGCGCCCCGACCGACATCCACGCACTTCAAGAGCGGATCACCCAGCTTGAACAGCACAATGCGGACCTGACCGCCGAACTGTCCGAACGAGAAGAAGACCTCGTCGCGGCCCGAGCAGCCAACCGCCAGCTCATGGCCACCCTCAACGCGAGTTCGTGAAGTCCCGCACAGCGCACATCGCCCGATTCAGCGATTGCACCACACCTGTCGCACTGCCATCCTCAACCCGTCAGAACGCCCACCTGCACAAACATGGGCAGCCGACCATCTGCGGCACTCGGGTCCCCCAGAGAACGGCCAGCTTTATCACTGCCTGAAGAACCACGAGTTGTTCGATGAAGTGACAGCGTTCCCTCGCTCGCATGCCGCTGCGGCTTGACTTTTAGCTTCGTGAGGCGTCTGGCTCGTCCTCTCGCCTCACACACCCAACTCCGCCTCGCCCGGCCCCTCGCCGAAGACCTCCGCAAACCCTGGGAGCGGCCCCCACGCCAAGGGCGCCTCACACCCGCACGCGTCCGTCGAGGATTTCGCTGTCTCCACGGGAAATCCCCTCAGCCGGCCAGCGCACCGAAACCCACCATCGCAGGTCCCGGCCGACCAACCGGCATGAAGAACAGGCACCGTGCACACGTGCACCCCGTCGGGAAACAGGGCAAGCCGGACCCAACGCCTGACCTCATCACCAGCACGACTGGATAAACGGCAAGCTTAGTGTCCATTGGCTGGTTCGGGGAGGAGGTCCCTCGGCCTGCGGGTGCGCAGGCCGAGGGGTGGTGGGTCCTGCCGGGATCACCAGGTGATGCGGGCGGCGCCGTTGCCGCCCACACCACCATTGCTGCCAGGGTTGTCGAGACCTTGGTCGCCTGCGCCGCCTGTGCCGCCTGTGCCGCCCTCGCCTACGCCTGCGCAGAACTGGGTGTAGGGCGTTCGGGGGGAGCCGTCCGCACATGGTTTGAGGACAGCCCCATCAGCCATGCTCAGACCCTGGGAACCTCCGCCGCCTCCGCCACCGCTGCCGCTGCCCGTTCCGGCGCTTCCGCCTCCACCGCCCCCACCATCAGTGCGAAGGAGGCCGGCGCCAGCGCCACCTCCGCCGCCACCTCCGCCGCCAGCGGCACCACGGCCACCCGAGCCCTGGCTTCCGCCCGCGCCGTTGCCGCCGCTGCCGCCGTTACCGCCTCCTCCGGCGAAGCGGCCACTGGCACTGCCGCCGCTGCCACCGTCGCCGCCACCACCGCTACCCCCGTCGCCGGCTGAGCCGCTCTGGTAGCCGTAGTCACCGCCGCCGCCACCGCCGCCGGCACCACCACCGGCAGCGATGAGGCTTGAGCCGTAGAAGGTGCACGTTCCTGGAGTGCCGAGGTGGAGGGTGAGTGAACTGGGAGCAGGGGAAATGACCTTCCGTATGTAGGCGCCGCAGCCACCGTCCCCTCCAGTACCTCCTGGATGGCCATACGCGTATCCGTAGCCGGCACCGCCGCTGCCTCCGTTACCCCCAGGTCCCCAGAGTTCGAGGGTGATGGTGGTGACGTCGGTGGGGACGGAGAAGTCGTTGCCGTTGTCGTTGTTGTTGGGGTCGGTGTAGAGGGCGAGGTTGGCGGTTTTGGCGCTGGGGATGACAGGGGCCCAGTTGGTGCCGGTGACGAGGTGGGCGCTGTCTTGGACGTTGCCGGATGTTCCGTCGAGGATGGGGGCGGCCCAGGTGAGGCCGTTCTTGAGGTCGTTGGGGAGGTTGCTCCATTGGTTGCTGATGGGTTGGGCGCCGGAGGTGAAGCCGTCCTCGGGCTTGTGGGTGGTGGCGTCGATGAGGTAGCACCAGTTGTCGCCGAAGAACCAGATCTTCTTTTTCTTGTCCGCGGTGAAGAAGGCGGCCTCGACTTTGTTGAGGGCGAAGGCTCCCCCGTAGCCGAATAATTCGGAGATGGGCATGGGGTTGGTGACGTCGTCTGTTTCTGGTGTGCGGTCCGTGAAGGATCCTGTTGCTTCGAGGGTGTAGTAGATGCAGTTGGTGCCGTTGAACAGGTAGACGTGGCTGGTGTCTACGCAGAGGGTGCCGTCGACGGTGTTCCAGGGGATGGCCCAGTGGCCGAACAGGCCGGGGTCTGCTGACGAGGTCCCTACGATTTTTCCCTGGCCGTCGGGTGTGTCGCCGAACCAGGGGCGTTTGGTGCCGGACCATTCGTAGCGGTCGTAGGTGTTGGCTGCGGTGTTGAGGCAGTACAAGCTCGGTACGCGGTAGCCTTTGCCGTCAAACGGGGTATTGATCCCCGGCGCTGAGAACGCCGCACTATAGGATTTCATGTCCTAGCCTATTCGAGGTTGGCGGGGTACCGGGCGGGCGGCGTTTCACCCCTTGTCATGGCAGGCCAGGCTGCCAGAACTGCTGCCCTCACCCGCGCCTGCTTTCAGGAGCCGCACCGGTCGGCGCTGTCCCCTTGTTTCATTTCTCGCTCCGGTATAGGTGCGGTCCGCGTTGTTTGCCCTCGCCTTGCTTGGTCCGCGCCGACCAGGTACTCCGCGCCCTCCACGGCCTCTGACCTGGAGCCGCACATGGCCCTGGAAGGGCCCGGCTGAGCCGCGCAGGAGGCCGCCGAGGCCTCCTGCCGCTGGGGAGCACCCCTTATCGCGCTTACTGAGCTTTTCGCCCTGTGGGGGTGTGTTTGATCCCTGGTCAGGTTGCGCGCCAGTTGAGGGTGGCTTCGCCGGTGAGGCGGCGGGCTATGAGGTCGATCATCGCGAGGTGGATCATGGCTTCGGACCAGTGTGGGTGGGTTTCGTAGTCGCGGGCGAGTCTGCGGTGGTGCATGAGCCAGCCGGTGCTCCGCGCGATGGTCCAGCGTCTGGGTATGACCGTGAACCCCTTGATGCCCGGCGGGCGTTGGACGGGGTGGACGTCGATGCCCAGGCGGGCGCCGTGGTCGATGGCGGTGGTCCGGTAGCCGGCGCCCACCCACGCCTTGCGTATCTGCGGGTGGGGGGGCGGCGATGCGGGTGAGCAAGGTGACACCGGCCGCGGTGTCGGAGACGCTCGCGGCGGTGACCAGCACGGTCAGCAGCGGCGGTGACCAGCACGGTCAGCAGCGGCCCGACCCTGACCAGGGCCCCGTCACCGTCCACCGCCTCGATCAGCACCGACGACAGCTGCGGCAGCAGGTCCTTCAGCTCGACATCACAGGCAACCAGCCTGCCGCACCGGGACAACCGGACCGACTGCAACGAGACAGTCGATCAACGGCTACGAAATTCTTGGGAGACCCGTTGATTGGACAGTCCCCACCAGGCCGCAGTCACAACCCAGAGTCTCGACCAAACCCGGAACGGTTCAACCCCAGTTCGAGGCTAATCACCTGGTACAACGCTTGCCGTTGAGTTCGAAGGTTGCCGGGGGTGCGGGTGTTGGTTTGGTGGAGTAGTAGTAGGTGAGGATGCTGACGGTAACAGTGCTTCGGGGGTTGATGCCAACACCTTTGTTTTCCGTGACAGTCATGTTCCTGCCGGTCGTTGGGGAGACGACATAGCCATCCGGATTGCGGACGATGCCCCTTTCTTCACCGAAGGTGAACTTTAGATTCCAGCGACCGGGGATCGCTGAATTACCGGTATTAGTGATGTCGATCATGACAAGATAAAAATAGTAGCCGAGCACGGGCTTGTGGTACTGGGCCTGCTTGGTGGTAACTCGGCATGTAGGGGCGACGACCGTCCAGGTGAAGGTCGCTGATCCGGTGGCGCCTGCGGTGTGGGTGGCGGTGACGGTGACGGTGGAGGTGGCGACGGTGGTGGGGGCGCCGGAGATCAGCCCGGTGCCGGGGTTGATGGACAGGCCGGTCGGCAGGCCGCTGGCGCTGTAGGTGAGCGTCTGCTCGGGGTCGGAGTCCGAGGCCTGGATCTGCAGGTTGACCGGCGTACCTGCCACGGAAGTCTGGTTACCCGGATTGGTGACCGCCACGGAGGCATCGCTAGTGGTGACGCTGGAGATGTCGAAGATGTGCAGGGCGGGGCTGCTTGGTTCCAGCGGGCCCCCCGGGGGCAGGGCGAGGGAAGCGAGACTCTTACCCGGGGTGAGGGCGACGGTCTGCGAAAAGATGCTGGTCGGGTAGGAGGTCTCTGGCCCGTTCCGGCGGTCGGTGCTGATAGCCAGGGCTCCGTCGCTCGGCGGGGTGGTGGACAACCAGTCGGGCGAGCTGAGGGTGTAGCTCTGGGCGGAGCCGTCGGTGTAGGTGATGGTTCCGGTTCCTGTTGCCGCCCCGTTGCTGGCCGACAGCAGGAATCCTAGCTTGTCGGCGGTTCCGGACAGGGAGATGGTCTGTCCCTGGGCCACTGTGTTGTCGCTGGCGCCCACGGGTACGTCCGGGAAGGTGAACCGCATCCCGGATGAGTTGATGGCCGCCCCGCGCGCGGCGCCAGCGGCCGTCAATGCCTCCTGGGAATAGCTGTTTCCGTGGCGGTCAAAGTTGGCCACTGAGGGGTCGCTGTCTGGGCTGATGCCGACGTTGTCGTAGCAGGCGCCCAGGCTCGCGCAGGAGTCCGCCGCAGTCGCTGTCGGCGGCTGCGTGGCAACCACGGCGCTGCCGGTGAGCATTACCGCAGCAAGGGCCAGCCGTGTGCCGTGTTTCAGATGCCGGAAGCGTGGCCAAGCATTCAAGCTGCATCCTTCTAATCGGTTCCCGCGCTTACGAATCTTCACCGTGTTGCTTCTCTCGTTGAGTGGGTGGGCGTCTTCAACTGGTCAGGTTGTGGTCCGGGGAAAGGTCTGAACGCATCAGCGTGTACGAAGTTATGTACCGTGGGGTTCGTTGTGCAGTGCCTAGTTCTGGTATAGGTGCATTCCTTGTTGTCTTCCCTCGCCGGTACGGCGGCTCTGTGCCACCGTCGAGCCGGGGCGCCCGCCGAGCTGAGCAGATGGCCGCCGAGGCCGCCCCCCTATGGTTGTGAACGTAAGTTGGAGCTCTGGTCCACTACGTGTGGTTCGGGCACGGCAGGGATACACGCTGAGTTTGGGTGTGACGAGCAAGCGAAGGCGGTGTACCGGGATGTTGGGATCTACCTTTCGATGCTGGGTATCGGAGGGGTCATTGGTGTTGCAGGTGTTTGCTGAGTTCGGAGACGGCCCTACTCGCAGTGCGAAAGCCCGCAAGAACTACTCCGGCACGAGCCCGCTCTCGAGGGCTTCTGGCAGGAGCCACACCGGCCGGGCCCGCGACGTTGCGTCATCTGGGACCCGTGGCGTCGTGTGATGAGTTCGTCGGTGTGCTGTTCCCGTACCTCAGCCCGGTGCTAGTGGAGGATGCCTCTCACGGGCAGGACGGTCCGTCCACACCGTGGCCAGAACGCAGGATGACAGCGTGTCGTGTCCGGACTGTGCGGCCGGGGCCCGCGGGGTGCACAGCACGTACGAACGGTGCCTGGCCGACGGCCCCGTCGGGGGCCGACTGGTGCTGATCCGGCTCACAATCTGCCGTCTGTACCGCGAGAACGCGCGATGCCTGCGTCGTACCTTCGTCGAACAAGTCGACGGCCTGACGGTCCGATTGGGACGAACCCCCGTGTGGTGCGGTTGATGGAGGGCTCTTGCCTCATTGGTACAGGGGCGAGCCCTAGAGATCATCTGGGCCTTCGAGTCCTAGCGGCAGACGGGGCGCCCTGTGCTCAGAATCCTTCAACACGAGTCAAGGGATGAGGCATGGACAGATGTTGGTTCGTCACACGCAACCGGATTCGGTCCGAGACAGGCAATCTGGCATCACCGTGCCAAATCTCTGCACCGATGCTGTTCTCTAGTCGTGGCCTGAGCCGATCGTGTGGATTACCTCTTGATACATCACGAGCGATCCAGCTCTGTAGAGGGCCGAGGCCCACGCGACCCGCACTTGACCTCGAACGACATGGGGTTCCTGACAGTGTCCGCTGGCCGGTTCGGGGAGGAGGAGGTTTTCCGGCCTGTGGGTTGCAGGCCGGGCAACCGTTGGTCTTGCTGGGGTTACCAGGTGATGCGGGCGGCGCCGTTGCCTCCGGGGTTGCCTGGGGTGCCGCCGAATCCGATGGTGCTGTCGGAAAAGCTCGTGTAGGGGGTGCGGGGGTCTCCGTCGGCGCAGGGTTTGAAGAGGGCTCCTGTGGGATAGTTGCTGGGCCCTTGAGCGCCGCCCCCGCCCCCGCCCCCGCCCCCACAGTTGCCGGCGCCGCCGCCGGTGCCACCACTGCCGAAACCGCCGAAGCCGGCGCCGCCGCCTCCACCGCCTCCGCCGCCGAACATGCCGACCAAGCGTGGGGAGCCGCCACCATTTTGTCCGGCGCCGCCAGCGCTGCCGCCTCCGCCGCCGCCTGGGGCGGTGCCCTGGGTTCCGGAGCCTCCTGTGCTGCTGCCGTTGCCTCCGAAGCCTCCTGTGCCGTTGTTTGTGTTGCTCCCTGAGGCGCCGGTGCCGCTGTCGCCGGTGCCGCCGTTGCCGCCTCCGCCGCTGCCTCCGGTGCCGCCTTCGCAGCCTTCCCTGACTCCGATGCCGCTGCCGCCGTTGCCGCCTGCGCCGCCTCCGCCGCCGGCGTAGAGGTTTTGGTCGGGGCAGGAGGTGTAGTCACCAGGGGCACCGACATGGACGGAGAGTTGGGAAGGGGCAGGCTTGATGACGTTTCTGATGTAGGCGCCGGCACCCCCGTTGGCACTGCTGCCGCCGCCTCCGGGCCCCCAGAGTTCGACGGTGACCTGTGTGGCGATGGTGGGGATGTTGCACTGCTGGTCGCTGGGGGTGGTGTAGGTCCGCATGCGGGCGGTTTTGGTGCTGGGGGTGACGGGGCACCAGGTGGTGTCGGTGTCGAGGTGTGCGCTGTCTTGGACGTTGCCGGATGTTCCGTCGAGGGTGGGGGCGGCCCAGGTGAGGCCGTTGGTGAAGTCGGCGGGGAGGCCGGCCCAGCCGGTCCAATGGTTTCCTTGTGCGTTGGTTGTGGCGTTGATGTTGAGGGCTGTGGGTTTTCCGTTGCTGTCTTGGAAGTCGGGCTCGGGGGTGTGGGTGGTGAAGTCGATGAGGTAGCACTGGTTGTTGCCGAAGAACCAGATCTTCTTGTTGGCGGTGAGGAAGGCGGCGTCGACTTTGGGGAGGGGGAAGACCATGGATTTGTTGTAGGTGGACCCGAATACTGAGGAGATGGGTATGGGGTCGGTGACGGCGTCGGTTTTGGGTGTGTGGTCGGTGTAGGAGCCTGTTGCTTCGAGGGTGTAGTAGATGCAGGTGGTGCCGTTGAACAGGTAGATGTGTTTGGTGTCTACGCAGAGGGTGCCGTCGACGGTGTTCCAGGGGATGGCCCAGTGGCCGAACAGGCCGGGGTCTGCTGAGGTCCCTACGAGTTTTCCCTGGTCGTCGGGTGTGTCGCCGAACCAGGGCCGTTTGGTGCCAGCCCATTCGTAGCGGTCGTAGGTGTTGGCTGCGGTGTTGAGGCAGTACAGGCTCGGTGCGCGGTGGCCGTTGCCGTCAAAGGGGGTTTGCACTGCCGGCGCTGAGAACGCCGCATTATAGGATTTCATGTTCTGGCCTATTTCGGTCGAGGTTGGCGGGGTGCCGGGCGGGCGGTGTTTCACCCCTTGTCATGGCAGGCCGGGCTGCCAGGCAACTAAACGAACCAGGCTCTCACCCGCGCCTGCCTTCAGGGGACGCACCGGGCGGCGCTGTCCCCCTACTTCGTTTCTCGCTCCGGTATAGGTGCGGCCCGCGCTGTTTGCCCTCGTCTTGCTTGGTCAGCGTCGGCCAGGAATGAAACCGGGCATGGTTGGGTCCGACATCCCCTCTGCTGCCCCTGCTCCCATGCCTGTTGTGCATGGGGTCGGCGGTGGTCGGCAGGTGACTTCGGGGAGAGAGCGGGATTGTTGGGTGCTTCGCATCCACGGGGTCTGCGCCCTCGTCAGCGAGAGGGGGCGAGAGCATGGCGGCACATATAAGGATCAAGTGGCTCGCTCGGTCCACTCCTTGGTAGGCCGCGCACAGGACCACATGACACTAGTGGAGCGCAGTGAAATGACAGGAACAACCCGTGATGACTTGCTGCCAACGCTAACTGTGGACAACTTAATAGATAAGCTCTCTTCGTTGCTCTTATCGCAGCCAGACGGCCCATGCGTCGCAAATAACGCCATGACCAAGGAAAGGCAGTGGGTGAAATCCATCGTTCCCTTGGTTATTCCTTTATATTCGTGGGCGGCGGCGCTGTTGGCGTGAACTGGAGTACGGCCCTGCAGGCGAAGCAGGCCCTTGAGGTGCTAAAAGGGTACTCAGCTCAAGGTCATGGAAGTTACGCCTGCCGCTTATCCTACGATGACCACAACTTCCAGTTATATAGAGTTGTCGATGTTTATGGACAACCGAAGAACGCCGCCGACTATTTGACGCTAATCACTACCGATGGTTATGAATATCCCTGAGTGAACCGTTTTTATCCTGTCTCGCAGGGGTGAAACGGTCTCGTCAGTGGGATCGCGTGACGAGGCGAGTCTCCTGGTCGCCGCGCCATTGTTCTTCACGCACCGCGCGGCGGCCGGACGCTTCTTCCGCTTTCCTCTCTGTGAGTGGGGGATGGGGTAGCGGTGTTTGGTCAGCAGTGGGTTTGATATTCCAGGCCGTGTTTGTACGCGGGTCGGTGCGCGGATATCCGTGATCGTGTCGACTGTCATGAGTTGACTGCCGGAATGCCTAGCGTAGGCCGTCCCTTGCTGTCATGGAGTTGCCTCTTCTGGTGCGCGGGGTCTGGGGGCCCTGGTGTCCTGGGCGGTCTCGGCACAGTGATCGGAAGCGGCGCAGGACAGTGGCTGTTGGATCTGTTCCAGCTCTATCTGCAGTGATCCGCACGAGGCGAAGCCCTTGCCTCCCATGCCGCGGATGGATCTGTTCCTTAGGCCCTGTCTCTCGGATCATGTGCGGAGCCAGATGGTGAGTGCTGCGAGGGTGAGGGTGCCGAGGGGCCTTGACCCCTGGTGTCGGACACACGAGACACTGGGTCCTGAGGATCTGAGAACGGACATCTCGTGGTCATGAAGAACTACCCGCCGGAGTTCAAGACGGACGCGGCCGCGCTGTACGAGTCGCGGCCCGATGCGACGATCACGTCGGTCGCCGCGGATCTGGGGATCAATCCGGAGACCTTGCGGAACTGGGTGAGGGCTGCCGGAGCAAGCCGTCCGCGGGGACGCCGGACGCCGGAACTGGCCCAGCCGCCGGCCCCGCTGGAGGCGGAGAATGCGGCTCTGCGGAAGAAAGTCCGCGAGCTCGAGGAGGAACGCGAAATCCTGCGGAAGGCGGCGAAGTATTTAGCCGGGGAGACGCGCTGGTGAACCGCTTCCAGTGCGTCGCCGGCCTTCAGCGCCGCTACGGCGTGAAGCGGCTCTGCAACGTCCTTGGCGTCAGACGCTCGAGCTTCTACTACTGGCGCCGGACAGCCGCCGACTGGGCCGTCCGGCAGGCGGCCGCCCGGATACGGGCGGTGCACCAGGAATCGGACGGCACTTACGGAGCCCCGAGGATTACCGCCGAGCTCCGCGAGACGAACGGTGAGGCGGTCAATCACAAGCGGGTCGCCAGGATCAGGCGGGAGTCCGGGATCGAAGGGGTTCGACTGCGCCGCCGGCACCGCACCACCGTCCCCGATCCAACCGCAGCCAAGGCTCCGGACCTGATCCGCCGCGACTTCGCCGCGGGCAAGCCGAACACGAAGTACGTCGGCGACATCACCTACCGGCCCATCGACGGCGGGAAGTTCTGCTACCTGGCGACCGTCATCGACCTCGCCTCGCGCCGTCTGGCCGGCTGGGCGATCGCCGACCACATCCGCGCGGATCTCGTGACCGACGCCCTGGCCGCGGCCGTCCGCACCCGCGGAAGTCTCGCGGGATCGATCATGCACACCGGCCACGGAGCCCAGTACACGAGCAGTGCCTTCGTCGAAGCCTGCAGGTCAGCAGGGGTTCGACGAAGCATGAGCGCGGTCGGCTCCAGCGCGGATGACGCACTCGCCGAGTCCTTCAACGCGCCCTAAAGGGGACGAAAGAGCTGGCCCAACGAGCGCGAGGCCCGACTCGACGCATTCAGATGGCTCCACCGCTACAACACCCGGCGCCGACACTCCCACCTCGGACAACGATCACCGATCGCCTTCGAGAACGCCTTCCACCTCACACCAACTACGCTGACACCAGCGGCATAACCCGTCTCCAGGATTCGGGGTCAAGGCCCCTGCTCAGCCTGGCCGTGCCTGCCTGCCGATTGGTTTGGGGAGGAGGTGGTTTCCCGGCCTGTGGGTTGGCAGGCCGGGAAACCGTTGGTCTGGCTGGGGTTACCAGGTGATGCGGGCGGCGCCGTTGCCTCCGGGGCTGCCCTTGCCTCCGTTCGGCTTGCCGCCGTAGCCTCCGAATCCCGTGCTGTCGTTGAATGCCATGTAAGGGATACGGGCGTCGGACCCTTCGGCGGCTTCCTTAAAGACGGCCCCGGTCGGATAATTGCTCGGGCCCTGGCTGCCGCCCCCGCCGCCGGCACCACCGTGGTTACCACCGCTGCCACCGTTCTGGCCGTCGCCACTACCCGCGTTGCTGGCGAGGGCGCCCCCGCCGCAGCTGCCGCCGAGGCCGCCAGCGCCGCCGCCAGCGCCGCCACCCCCGCCGCCGCCGGGGTTGCCGCCCTCGGCGACGCCGCCGAGGGTGCCGCCACCCCCACCCGTTCCGCCGTTGGGGCTACCATCGCCGCTACCCCCGTCGCCGCCTCCGCCGGCGCCCCCGTTGCCGCCGCCCCAGCCACCGTCGCTGCTTGCTGCTCCTCCTCCGCCGCCTCCTCCGCCGCTGCCGGCCACCAGGAGGTAGGAGTAGCTGGTGCGGTCGCCTGGGGCGCCGATGTAAACGGCGCTGGCGCCTACCGGGAGGTTGTACTTGATGTAGGCGCCGGCTCCGCCGTTGCCGCCGTTGCCGCCGTTGCCGCCGGCGCCGCCGTCGCCTCCGTTGCCTCCGGGGCCCCAGAGTTCGAGGGTGGCCTGCTCTACGCCGGGGGGGATGGTGAAGGGCTGCCTGCCGGGTTTGGTGAGGAGGATGAGGGTGGCGGTTTTGGTGCTAGGGATGACGGGGCACCAGTTGATGCCGGTGTCGAGGTATGCGCGGTCTTGGATGTCGCCGTTGGTGTCGAGGACGGGGACGGCCCAGGTGAGGCCGTTTTTGAGGTCATCGGGGAGGGAGGGCCATGCGTCGTTGATGTTGAGGGCTACGGGGTTTCCGTGGTCGCGGAAGCCGTCCTCGGGGATGTGGGTGGTGGCGTCGATGAGGTAGCACTGGTTGCCGCCGAAGAACCAGATCTTTTTCTTGTTGGCGGTGAGGAAGAGGAAGGCGGCGTCGATTTTGTTGAGGGGGAAGGCTCCCCCGTAGCCGAATACTGAGGAGATGGGCATGGGGTCGGTGACGGCGTCTGTTTCTGGTGTGCGGTCGGGGGACGTGCCTGTTGCTTCGAGGGTGTAGTAGATGCAGTCGGTGCCGTTGAACAGGTAGACGTGGCTGGGGTCCACGCAGAGGGTGCCGTCGACGGTGTCCCAGGGGATGGCCCAGTGGCCGAACAGGCCGGGGTCTGCTGACGAGGTCCCTACGAGCTTTCCCTGGCTGTCGGGTGTGTCGCCGGACCAGGGGCGTTTGGTGCCGGACCATTCGTAGCGGTCGTAGGTGTTGGCTGCGGTGTTGAGGCAGTACAGGCTCGGTGCGCGGTGGCCGTTGCCGTCAAAGGGGGTTTGCACTGCCAGCGCTGAGAACGCCGCATTGTAGGTAGTCATCATGGTGGTGCTTCCTTCCGGGCCGGGGTGGGCATTAAGCGGGTGTGCCTTCAGGGCGCTTCGGGTTGCAGGACCGCCCATCGGCCAAAACCTGTGTGAACAGCGTGGGAGATGTAATGCGTTGGGCTTGAGACCCCGATCACTGCGGCCGTGTTCTCGTCTCGCCCGTCGCAAATTCCTACATCTGATATAGGTGCGCCACCCGCCGGTTGCCCTCGCCTCCAGGGCAGCCGCTCCGTCGTTCGTATTCGCATGGTCAGCGGCTGCGCCTGGCGGGTCCTGTCGCTTTGGCTTTGGCGTCCCCCAATCCACGGTCCGTCGCTGCTTCCTGATCCGGTCCAGGGCCGGGGTGTGGGCGCCCACATGTGGCCCGGACCCGGAAATGGCAGGGGCAACGACCTGATCAGCAGTGGGACGTTCTCCCAGGACTAGATCATCTTCAGGGCGCGTTGAAGGAATGCGGTCAGCGACAGGATTTCCAGAACCCGACTGGCGCGTCCGTCTCGTTTTCCCGCGACACCGTGGCCGGGTCGGCCGCTGTTTTACCTGTCAGTCGTATCGGCGAATTCGATCGTTCACGATGCGCCGGGACCGGCTGCGTGACGGGATCGCACCGGACCCGCTTCCGCTGCCCTATTGGTGTTGTAGGGCTGGTTGTGCCATTCCAGGAAGATGTAATTACCTCTTGCCCCTGTATTCAGATCTTTGTTGTAATAGTTCCATCCGGCGGGGGGACTTGCATGTGAATTGTCCGTCACTTCGACCTGAAGCTGGTCTACGGGCTGGCCCTGGCTCGGATCGGTGGTTTGAGCCGCGTAAATCCATTCCCCGCCGGCTCCCTTGTTGAGGTCTGTGCCCGGATTGCACCAGTTATATCCTGCCGGCGGATAGGGGGTTTGGTCATGCTTCAGCCCTACGACGCAAAAGCTCGTGAGCGGGTCATATCTGCTGTCTTTCCTGTAGGCAAAGTACAGGTGGTCGCCGCGGGTGCCGCTGTTGAGGTCATGGGGCTCTTTGGTGTATCCCGCCGGAGGCTGGGCGTCCTGCCCGTCCAGGATGATGACGTCAGTGATCCTTTCCGACGCCCGAACTGCGTTGAGCTGGACGTTACTCTGCCACCTCGATGCGCCGTACGCACAATAGACCCAGACACCGGAATCAACCTTGACCTTGGCGCCGATCTTTTTGGGCGTCCCATTTGTGGCGGCATCAAAGTCTGCCCAGACATTGAACGGAATAGTTATTTCTCCCGTGCCGGGATCCTGAGTGGGGTCGCCGGCGTTCACGCTCCCATAGCACCAGCCCGAATGCCCCCACCAGGTCAATTCATCTTGGCTGTTGTAATCGATAAGCTTCGTGTTGTCCAGCACGTGCCCGGGGTCAAGCCAGACTGTGTTTCCGGTGTCATCGACCGGTTTAATATGAATTACCACCTCGACCATTTGCCTCCACGCATAGAACGTGACCGGCTGGGGGCTGCTGCACGTCAGCGAGAAATCTGATACGGCTACCCACGACATCTGTAAATTCCTCTCATGGCTCAAACAGGATTTCCGGCGATGGGGCAGAGGCCCCACGCCTGCGCGGGACACCTGGAGGCGCCGTTCACACCTCGAGGCGAGCGCTGTAAATCCTTCTATGTCCTCCCCGGCCCGCCCCGCCCTCCAACTTTCCCCAACGCTGCGTTGCAGGGACGGCACGGTTCTCAGCCTGGATTCTGTCGGGGTTCTCGGAGGTTCCCGGGGCGGCAGCATGGTCCATGGGCATGCTCGGGCAGTTTCAATGACCGAGGCAGCTGTCGAGGCGAGGTCAGGCGAACCTTGTCCGTCTTGCTCTGTCCAGACGCAGACCGTCGTGAGCGGTGATCAATCCAACGCCGGCGGAAACTAGTGTGATGCGCCGGAAACGAGAGGCGTAAGTGGCTAGGTAGTTTCGGAGTTGGGTGGTGCGATCTTCGTGAGGTAGTCGGCGAGGGAGTTGAGGATCTCGTGAGCGGTTTTCGTCCAGGTGAACGGCCTGGGGTCCTGGTTCCAGTGCTCGATCCGTGCGGTGATGTCGTTCTCCAGGGCCTTGACGGAGGTGTGGACGCCACGGCGGATGAGGTTGTCGGTCAGCAGGCCAAACCACCGCTCCACCTGGTTCATCCAGGAGGAGCCGGTGGTGGTGAAGTGGACGTGGAAGCGGGGGTGTTTACCGAGCCACGTCCTGATCTCGGCGGTGTTGTGGGTGGCGTAGTTGTCACACACCAGGTGCACGTCGAGGCCGGCGGGAACCGCCTTGTCGATCCTGATCAGGAACTTCTTGAACTCGATGGCCCGGTGGCGGCGGTGCAGTTGCGATATGACGGTGCCATCAGCGATGTTGAAGGCGGCGAACAGGCTGGTGATGCCGTGCCGGTAGTAGTCGTGGGTGCGCCGCTGGGGCATGCCGGGCATCATCGGCAGCACCGGCTGGGAGCGGTCCAGCGCCTGGATCTGGGACTTCTCATCGACACACAGCACCACCGCTTTCTCAGGCGGGTGGTGGTACAGACCGACGACATCGACGACCTTGGCGACGAACTGCGGGTCGGTGGAGAGCTTGAAGGCGTCCTGGAGGTACGGCTTGAGGTCGAACTTCTTCCAGATCCGCCCGATGGTCGACTTGGACAGCCCGGTGCGGGCCGCATCGAGGGACCGCGACCAGTGGGTGTCTTTGGCCGGCGTGGATTCCAGCGTCGCGACGACGACGTCCTCGACCTGGTCGAGCAGGATGGACGGCGGCCGCCCCGACCTCGGCTCGTCCATCAGCCCCTCCAGCCGTCGCTCGATGAACCGGGCCCGCCAGCGGTTCACCGAACGGTGGCTGACGCCGAGTTCAGCAGCGACCTGCCTGTTCGTCCCCCACGGCGCACCACAGCACGATCTTCGCGGGAAGTGCCAGGAACTGCGCGGTCTTCGCCCGCCTCGCCCAGCGCGTCAGCTGGGCCCGCTCCTCCTCGCTGAGCACCAGCTCGGCCTTGCGCCGGCCCGGACGCGGCGTGTCCGTCAGCCCCGCCAGCCGCCGGGATGCGAACCGTGAACGCCACTTGCGGGCCGTATCCGCCGCCACACCGAGCTTTTCCGCGACTCTCACGGTCGCCAGCCCCTCCGAGCACGCCAGCACAATCCGGGCCCGTTCAGCCAGACGAGGCCCCTCAGCACCGCCTGCCCAACGCGTCAGCTCGGCCAACTCATCAGCAGACAACACGACTTCAACAGCACGCGGCCCTGACGACATGAAAACACCCTAGCCACTTACCCTCTCATTTCCGGCGCATCACACTAGTGTCATGTGGTCCTGTGCGGGCCTACCAAGGAGTGGACCGAGCAAGCCACTTCATCCTGTATGTGCCGCCATGTTCTCGCCCTCTCTCGCTGACGAGCGCGCAGACCCCGTGGATGCGAAACACCCAACAACCCCGCCCCCTCCGCGAAGTCACCTGCCGACCACCGCCGGCCCCAGACACAACAGGCATGGGAGCAGGGGCAGCAGAGGGGATGTCGGACCCAACCATGCCCGGTTTCATTCCTGGCCGACGCTGACCAAGCAAGACGAGGGCAAACAGCGCGGGCCGCACCTATACCGGAGCGAGAAACGAAGTAGGGGGACAGCGCCGCCCGGTGCGTCCCCTGAAGGCAGGCGCGGGTGAGAGCCTGGTTCGTTTAGTTGCCTGGCAGCCCGGCCTGCCATGACAAGGGGTGAAACACCGCCCGCCCGGCACCCCGCCAACCTCGACCGAAATAGGCCAGGACATGAAATCCTATAATGCGGCGTTCTCAGCGCCGGCAGTGCAAACCCCCTTTGACGGCAACGGCCACCGCGCACCGAGCCTGTACTGCCTCAACACCGCAGCCAACACCTACGACCGCTACGAATGGTCCGGCACCAAACGGCCCTGGTTCGGCGACACACCCGACCCCCAACACCAGGGAAAACTCGTAGGGACCTCGTCAGCAGACCCCGGCCTGTTCGGCCACTGGGCCATCCCCTGGAACACCGTCGACGGCACCCTCTGCGTAGACACCAAACACATCTACCTGTTCAACGGCACCACCTGCATCTACTACACCCTCGAAGCAACAGGCTCCTACACCGACCACACACCCAAAACCGACGCCGTCACCGACCCCATACCCATCTCCTCAGTATTCGGCTACGGGGGAGCCTTCGCCCTCAACAAAGTCGACGCCGCCTTCTTCACCGCGGACACGAGAAAGAAGATCTGGTTCTTCGGCGACAACTGGTGCTACCTCATCGACGCCACCACCCACATGCCCGAGGACGGCTTCACCTCGGCCTCACCTGGGCCGCACCCACCCTCGACGGAACATCCGGCAACGTCCAAGACAAAGCACACCTCGACACCGACACCACCTGGTGCCCCGTCACCCCCAGCACCAAAACCGCCCGCATGCGGACCTACACCACCCCCAGCGACCAGCAGTGCAACATCCCCACCATCGCCACACAGGTCACCGTCGAACTCTGGGGACCCGGAGGCAGCGGCAGCAGCAGTGCCAACGGCGGAGCCGGCGCCTACATCAGAAACATCATCAAGCCTGCCCCTTCCCAACTCTCCGTCCATGTCGGTGCCCCTGGCGACTACACCTCCTGCCCCGACCAAAACCTCTACGCAGGCGGAGGAGGCGGCGCAGGCGGCAACGGATGCAACGTCACAGGAGGCGGTGGAACAGGCGGCACAGGCGGCAGCGGTGGAGGCGGCGCCGGTGCAGCTGGCGGAGCTGGCACCGGCGCCGGAGAATTCAACGGAAGCAACGGCACAGGAGGCTCCGGAGGAAACGGCAGCAGCGCAGAAGGCTCCGGAGGCAGCGGCGGCGGCATCGGAGGCGCAGGCGGCAGCCCAGGCGGCGGCCCAGGGCAAAATGGCCAAACCAACCGACGTTCCCCCCGCTCGTTCGGCGGTGGTGGCGGTGGTGGTGGCGGTGCCGGCTTCGGAGGCTTCGGCAGCGGTGGCACCGGCGGCGGCTCTGGCTACTATGCCAGTGGAGGAGGGGGTGGGGGCGGCGCTCAAGGGCCCAGCAACTATCCCACAGGAGCCCTCTTCAAACCCTGCGCCGACGGCGACCCCCGCACCCCCTACACGAGCTTTTCCGACAGCACCATCGGATTCGGCGGCACCCCAGGCAACCCCGGAGGCAACGGCGCCGCCCGCATCACCTGGTAACTCCCGCTAAGGACCAGCGGTTGCCCGGCCTACCAACCCACAGGCCGGCCCGGGAGACCACCTCCTCCCCAAACCGGCCAGCGGACACTGAGCTCTTTCAGCGTTGCCTCTCCAGGGTGAGGACGGCGGCGGCGATGGCGGTCATGCGGTGGGGACTGCAGCGGGCTCGGCGGAAGATGCGCCGGGACTTCAGTCGTGCGACGCTTCGTTCGACTGGGGCTCGTGCCGCCGACAGAGTCCGGTTGATCGTCCGCTGGGTCGGGCTGAGGTCCTGGTGGGGAAGGCGTCTGATCGGTGTGGTCACCCAGGAGCCTGCGCCGATGTAGGCACGGTCGGCGAGGACGGGCACGCCTTGGCGTTCGCAGATCCGGATGATGCGGTGGGTGCGGGCTGCGGTCAGGTCGTGGGTTCGGCTGGGCAGAGCGGGCGGGATCTACAGCAGGTTGCCCGCGGGATCGGCGATGACCTGCATGTTCACGCCGTGGCGGCGGTGCTTGTGGGAGAAGTCGGCCCGGCTGTCGCCGACCCGGTCGCACTCGGCGAGTGTTCCGTCGAGCAGGACGTGACCGGGATCGGCTTCCCGCAGGACTCGCAGTAGGCCGGGCACCTGGCGGGAGGGGCGGCCGACGACGGCGGTGACGTAGGCGTGGGCGGTGCCGACGGATATGGCGAAGCCGGCGACAATGTGCGTGGGTGAGGCAGGATAGGGGACCAACGAGGCTCCTGCGCTGATGAGTTGAGACGTCGAACACCTCTCTCAACGGCACAGGAGCCGCGTGCCTTGCGGGACGCCGACCGGTCACCCCATCAGTGGCCACTCTGAAAGAGCTCACTATGTCGCGCTCTCCGGCTATCGCAGACTCAGCCCCCGCTACGAGCGCCAACGCTCCAACTACCTGGCCTTCTTGGGCCTGGCAGTCGTCCTGTGCGGCTACAAGCGACTACTCCGCCTGACCGCATAGGACACGGTCTTACTGGCTCTAACAAAAGCTGCTGATCATGAGACTGTCGGCCCGTCTGTACGTAGGTGTGGGTATGGGAATCCGTCAGTCGCGGCCATGGATCGTGTCGGACGAACTATGGTCGCTGATCGAGCCGTTGCTGCCGAAGCCAGGTCCGAAGAAGGTAGAGGGCAGACCGCGGGTGCCGGACCGGCAGGCGTTGTGCGGGATCTTGTTCGTGCTCTACACCGGCATCCAATGGGAGTACCTGCCGCAGGAGTTGGGATTCGGCTCGGGCATGACCTGCTGGCGGCGACTGGCCGCCTGGAACGAGGCCGGCGTCTGGGACCAACTGCACGTCGCGCTGCTGAAGAAGCTGCGGTCGGCCGACCAGCTGGACTGGTCGCGGGCGGTGATCGATTCCTCGCACGTCCGGGCCGCTCGGCGAGGCCCAAAAGTGGGCCCAGCCCGGTCGACCGTGCGCGGCCGGGCAGCAAGCACCACGTTCTCACCGACGGGCAGGGCATCCCGCTCGCGGTGTCACTGACCGGCGGGAACCGCAACGACATCACCCAACTTCTGCCTCTGCTCGACAAGATCCCGGCCGTGGCCGGACTCGTCGGCCGGCCACGGCGTCGGCCGGACATGCTCTTCGCCGACCGCGGCTACGACCATGACAAGTACCGACGCCTGCTGCGAGCCCGCGGCATCCGCCCAGCGATCGCCGAACGCGGCCAGCCGCACGGCACCGGCCTGGGCATCTTCCGCTGGGTCGTGGAACGGACGATCTCCTGGCTGCACGGCTTCCGCCGCCTACGCATCCGCTGGGAACGACGCGACGACATTCACGAAGCCTTCCTCGGCCTCGCCGCCTGCCTCATCACACACCGCCACGTCCAACGCCTTTGTTAGCACCTCTTAGATGGTCGGGTGTGCGGTCGGACTTGTAAGGGTGAATGTGTGCATCACCTGGGCGGTCGACGGGGTTCCTTTGGGAAGGTCCTTTTGCGACGGCCCGTTCGGCAGTGAAATGCGCGCCCCGCCGCCCAGGCCGCCCCGGTTAGGGCCAGCGTATGGCCGCACTCGACGCCAAACTCGAAGCCGAGACGCGCGCCTACCGCCAGCAGACCGTCGATCAGCAAGCCCGTATGCACAACGCACATGACAGGCAAGCCGGGATGTACCTCGCCCGCCTCCACCAGCTCATCGACGAAGAGCACGTCATAGCGCGTAATCACCAAGTGATCCTGACAGCCCCGCCGCCTCCGGCGTCAGGTGCGCCCCGCCCCCAACCCTTCGGAGGGCTGCCGCCCGCGCCCCCTGCTGCGGTGAGAGCGGTCGGGAGGCCAGCGAAGTTGTCTGTCCCCGTGCCGCGGTTCACTCGATCGACAATGGTGTAGCCCTCCCAATAGAGGGACTCCCCTTGACCTCCGCCTGCTCCTCCACCGCCTCCCGATCGGGAGTCTGCTGCGCGGCCGCCCGCTAGGCCGCCAGGCGCGACATAGTGGCGACGTGCCGGGGTATAGCCAAAACCGCCATAACCGGCGTTACCGCCATTGGCGAAAGCGCCTTCGCTGCCAGAGCTGCCCTCACCACCACCGCTACCACCATCGGGGCCGTCTCCGCTCCGTCCGTTGCGGCCGTTGCCGTCGCCACCGTCACCTCCTTTTCCACTGTGGTAACCGCCGTCACCGCCCCAGCCGCCTTCGCCTCCGCTACCAGCAACAAGCTTGAGCGTCTCGATGTCGCCATCATAGAGAATCGTTGCCCCGTGCCCTTTGTATGCGGTATCCGGAATGCCTACATAGAAGAAAATCCTTTGGTCGGGGGAAACGCCATAGTTCCTTTGGTAGAGATAAGTACCAACTCCGCCGTTGCCGCCGGTACCGCCACTGCCGGCGTTGTTGCAGCCCGAGAAACCACCGGCTCCGCCAGGGCCCCAGAGTTCTACAGTTAAACTCGTCACCCCAGGCGGCACTAACCATTCATGCTGGCCAGGCTCGGTCCAAGACTGTGAAGGCATGAAAAGTCCTGTATTCCTGCGTGATGTTGCCCAAAGGCACCTTGTGACGCTTATATGTCGTTTCTTGTATGTCCCCCCCTCGCCGGAGCGCGTTGCGGCGGCTTGGCAGGCCCCGGGACGTGTCCTGTCACGGGGCGTCCCAGCCCGCAGTCCTGCCCCCAAGCGCGTGGTGTGTAGCAGTGATCTTTAAGGGCACTGAACTGCTTTGGTCTGGTGTTTCGTCTTTGGAGTGGGACTCGGGGCGGCTGAAGCGGTTTCTTGACCAGCTCATCGGTGCCTTCACCCGAAGTTGAGCGGTGCGGAGGTACCCGCGGGCTCGGCGGGTGGTGATGCAGCGTGTCCGGAGGCATTGGTTGGTCGCGTTCCTGAACTCGAATGCATTGCGCGCGGTCAGCTTGATCACGCGGTTGATTCCCTCCACCGCCGGGATCACCAGGTGATGCGGACGGCGCCGTCGCCCCCGGGCTACCGGGGCTCCCGGAGACGCCGCCATCGCCACCACCAGTGCCACCAGTGCCTCCGTGTGCTGTGCCTCCACGAGGATTGCCAGCGGGGATGGCACCGTTACCGGCGTGGAAGAGGGTGTTCCCCGTGCTGGATGACGGTTTGCTCTGCCCCTGACTGCCTCCGTCTCCGCCTCCAGCCCCGTTTTCACTAGCCTCATATCCAGTTGTGTCGCGGCCTCCGCCGCCCCCTCCCTTGGATCTTGAGCCCCCGTTGCCACCGACCGGGTCACTGGGAAGAGAGGTTCTTCACTAGCTTGTACGTGGAGGCCTCGCACCGCCGGGGTCAGATCATCGCCCCGGCGCTGTCGATCCTGCCCGCTGAGCGTGAGGCGCCGGGGGCCAGAACGCACGCGTCCTCCCGGCCCCTCATGACGATCGCTGCTTCGAGACGGCGAACCTGCGGGACTCTTTGACCTGGCCGTCCACGGTGCCCTGGTCGGCCGTGCACCCGGCCGCCCTGCACTGGCAGGCTCTGTCTCAGGGCGAACCCCCCCACGTGATCAGTACAGCCCCCCAGCTGTACGCCGGCACCGGCGTAGGCCCTCTCAACCCCTACGCGTAATCCCGGCCATCGAGACGAAAGGCGCTGGTGGTGGCGGAGCAGTGGAAGCCAGCGCCCGGGGAAGAAGAGCTGAGCGACACCAGGAGGCGCGACGGAATGCGCATGTTGAGGCCACGCTTCCAGTCGTCTCGAGTGTTCAACCCGGCTCTCGATGCGCGCTCTCAGCTTTTCGCGCGCGAGGCTGCGTTGTACGGGCCTCCCGAGATGGAGCTGGCCCCATCCAAAGGCTGGTCGTCGGCATTCCTGCGGGCGTTGTGGGCGGCCTGGTGATCTGAGCCGCGGATGTGACCGAGAAGATCGCCGGTGGTCGATGGGCTCCTTCGCAACGGCGCCATCGGATCACCCCGCTTGTCAAGGCTTCACTAGCGCCAGCAGCGCGGGCCGCAGACCCGAATCAAGATCCACGGCTCGCATGGTTGTCTTGGGCAGCAGGGTAGTGCTGATGCGGGTGAACCCGCCTCGTCGAGGGCCTTCACCCAGACGTGTTCTTGGAACAATCGGCGGCGCATCGCGTGTGTTTCGCCTTACGGGGTCTTGGCTGCCACGATGTCGGGTCGGGCGGGTAGGCGTGCGGATATCGCGGGCTTCTTGACCCGCACAACGATGGAACGTGCCTGGAAGCCGACGGGATGCTCTCGCGGCCTCCTGACCCTTATTCCGGTCGGCCATGCTGTCCCTCACCGGACGTGTAGGTGGTCCGGGGCATCCTGGCAATGAGGTGGCTCCCCACGGTCAGCCCGTTACGACATAACAAGTTCACCCCGCGCTTGGCCTGACCTGCCGGTGTGTCAGCATTGGCGCTCTGAGACTGCCTCGTATGTGTGCGGGTCACCTGCGGGGCGCAGCGTGCCCACGGCGGACCACATGCTCGATCGCCGTGAGCCCTCCCACGACCTGGGCACCGACTGCTTCACCCGACGCCATTCCCCCGACCACCGGGCCGCCCATCACCTCGCCAGGCTCCGCGACCTCGGCTACCAGGCCAGCGTCGAACTTCCGCAGTCTGACGATCAACTGCGGAAGTTTTCATCTCAGAGTCGCCCTACTTCAGGACGAGGTGGAGGGTGCTGTCCGGCTTGATCTTGTAGTAGGCCACGGTGCGTCCGTCCTTCAGCTCTTGGCCCTCGAAGATCAGGCGCTGCTGGTCCACCGGGATGCCTTCCTTGTCCTGGATCTTGGCCTTGACGGTTTCGATTGTGTCCTTCCTTCTGGTCTCGATCACGATGGTCTTCCCCGTCAGCGTCTTGACGAAGATCTGGAAGGGCGGCTTCTTCGGCGGAGCGCCCACGCCGCTGCCGCTCAGGACGACGCAGCCGTTGTTACCGGGGCTGCCGGCGTTGTCGAGGACCCCGCCGTTGCCACCCTGTCCGGTGCCGACTGGGCAGGCCTTCGGTACCTGTGCGCCGGGTGCGCCTCCGGCGGTGCTGGTAACGTCTCTGGCGCTGTCCGGGGCTCCGGGGCTCCCGGAGTGGAGTTTGGGTTTGCTGCTCTGGCAGAGGGCGGCGCTGCCACCCGTTCCTCCAAAACCTCCTTGGCCGGAGCCTTGGCCGCCTGCGCCGCCGTTGGCCTGAGCCAGGTTGGTTTTGCCGTTAGCGCTCTGGGAGGTATCCCCGTTCTCACCATTCTGGTCGCCCAGACCGCCGGTACCGCCTGCTGCAACGTGGATGCTTAGGGTGTCGCCAGGGTGAACCTGCAGGGTGCAGTGCACGGTGGCGCCGCCGCCTCCGCCGCCTCCGAAGTAGCCAAGCACGCCTCCAGCGCCTCCGCCGCCTCCGCCGGCGCCGGTGACGGATGTGGTGATACGGGTGACACCGGCTGGCACAGTGAAGCTGTAGGTACCCGGCACGCTGTAGGACACCTTGCCGGTCAGCATGGCGAAGCGGGAGTCGCCCGGCGTGTGGGACGGCACCTTGGCCGCATGGGCAGGAGTCATCCCGGACGCCGGCAGCAGGACGCCGACCGTGGCCGCGACTCCGGCCATCACCTGCCGGGCACGCAAGCCTGAAAAACATAAGACAGAGAGCATGAGCATTCCCTAAAAGGCCAGGACAGACCCTGTGTCCGCCCGCTGTAAAGCTAGATGGTGCTCACGCCCCGAAGCCGTAAGAAAACGGAACTCTCACTCTCGCGGCCCTGTCTCACATGGGTGGCTCGAGGGATGTCAAACGAGTGGTGCAACTGGGGAAGTTGGGGTTACTGACGAGCTGCCGGCAGCGGTGTCGAAGGTGATGCCAGGCTCCACGGCCGTGCTGACGGTTCCCCACAACCAGACGGGTCTGATGCATGATCGGGTGGCATCTGAACTGGCTTGCCCTGTGGGGCGGGTGGGAAGGGTGTCGCTGCGCCCAAGCCTTGTTCGGAAGAGTTCCGTGACGATGCCGTGCGGTCGCGAGGAACCGTGGCCCGGGCGTGACGATCGAGCAGGTGGCCGCCGACTTCGGTGTTCACGCGATGACACTGTGGAAGTGGCTGCGCCGGGTGGACATCGATGACGGGGCAAAACCCGGAACGACCGGCCAGGAGAGCGCAGAACTCCGGGATGCACGACGGCGGATCATGCTGCTGGAGCAGGAGAGCGAGGTTCTGCGCTGGGCCGCGGCCTATCTGTCGCAGACACATCTGCCGGGAAAGGGATCTACCCGCTCGTGAAGGAGCTGGACGCAGGCGGGGTGCCAGTCACGTTCACGTTCCGGGCCCTGAAGCTCTCCCGACAGCCCTACTAGCGTGGGCTCGAACGACGGGTGGTAGATGCCGAGTTCGAGCACGCCGCTCGCGCGAATGCGCTGTTCGACGCCCACCGTGAGGAACCGGAGTTCGGATACCGACTTCTGGCCGACGGAGCACGAGGCGTCGGGGCCGGCATGGCGGGCCGTGGCGGATTTGCCGGGACAACCGTTGGTGGAGCGTGTTCGGGAAGAAACGCGGCAGGACCAAGAAGGCTGGCCCGCCAGTCCACGACGACCTCGTCCGCTGAGCTGGCTGTAGTCCCAATGTCGTCAACAGTCCAGGCCGCCCTCATTCTGGAGACGCACGGCTGAAAGTCCTTAAATGGACTGTTCGCCGGCCGGTGGTGTGCACCGAGGGCTTCAAGAATCTGCTGTGAAGTTGGCGGCCCACTCGCCGATCGAGGCTGGGGGCCGGGTAGCCGGTCAGGACTGTACTCGGTGTGATGGCCTGCATCACCATGACGTGAGGCTTGGGGCGTGAGGCACGGGGATTGGGTATCTGTGCTCACTGCTCCCGCAGCCTCGCCCTGAAACAGTCCGAGGGGAAGACGTATCCGTGCGACATAGAGCTGGGCAGGTCGTCGGCCCCTGAGGGAGGTCAGGAATCTCCTTCTGATGGGAAGAAGGTACTCGCTTCTTGAAGGTGCATGGCGCCGGCTGGATCACGAGGCACTGAAACAGGAAGGAATTTTTGCAATGGCACGTGACATCGTATTCGATCAATCGGGTAACAACTTCAATATTCACCTTAGCCGGGCGGCGGTCCAGGAACTCCAATCCGCGCCCTCCGATTTCAATCGTGGTCTGGCTGCGGCTGCGGAGCAATTCCCGGACATTGAAAAAGTCATCGGTACCATTGAGTGGGGTTTGCGAGGAGCGGCTTCCGGCATCATTAGCACTTCCAATGGTGATCAGACAGGGCGGGTCAGGGTTGCGGGAACCCTCCCCAAGGGACAGATCACCGCATGGAGTTCCGACGACTGATACTCGGGCTGAATATGCCATCTATCGGGCCTCGTCGAAGCCGCGAGGTCCCCGGATCGCTGACCCGGGGATGGGCAATGATGCGTGGATTAATCCTCACGGCAGTGGTGTGACTCGAATCGTTCGACGGCTGTAATGAGCCCGTACCGCCCGCTGTCTCTCTGCGGGATGTGGCGGCCGTAACATGGCGCAACTGTCTGGACGCAGGAGGCGGTCATGGCACTGTTTTCCATCGGGATCGACCCGGAAACCGGCGGGGGTAACCGGTCGGCGGTTTGGGTGGATCAGCCCGATGGCACGTGGGCGGAGCCTGAGCTGGTGCTTCAGGGGTGGTCGGCTGACGCGGCCGCCCTGGAGCGCTGCGTGGGCGACAGTTGCGGCCCGACACCGAAGCCGTCATCCGCTTTCCGGCACGGATGGTGGGACAGATCAGGGAGGCGTGCGACGTTGTCGAACGTTCCCGGCTTTGACGAACTCCTCGACAGCGCCCAGCACCGGGACCTGCACCTGGAGATGCGCGACACCTACGGCGTCCGGGGAGAGGGCGACAGTCTGCGAAAAGTTGCTGAGGGGGTAGGAGGTCTCCGGCCCGTTCCGGCGGTCGGAACTGACAGCCACGGCTCCGCCGCTCGGCGGGGTGCTGGACAACCAGTCGGGCGAGCTGAGCGTGTAACTCTCAGCGGAGCCATCGGTGTAGGTAACGGTTCCGGTTCCTGTTGCCGCCTCGTTACTGGCCGACAGCAAGAATCCCAGCTTGCCGGCGGCCCCGGGCAGGCCGATGGTCTGTAAGAGTCTCGCTTCGGTCACCCTGCCCCCGGGGGACCGCTGGAACCAAGCAGCCCCACTCTGCATGTCTTTGCCATCTCCGCCGTCACTACTGGAGACACGGTGACGGTCACCAATCCGGGTGGCCAGACTTCTGTGGCAGGTACGCCGGTCAATCTGCAGATTCAGGCCTCGGGCTCCGCCCCGCAGACTCTCACCTACAGCGCCCGCGGCCTGCCGGCCGGTCTGTCCATCAACTCCGGCACCGGGCTGATCTCGGGCAAGCCCACTACCGTCGGCGCCTCCACCGTCACCGTCGCTGCCACCGACACCGCAGGTGCCACCGGATCAGTCACCTTCACCTGGGCCGTCGTTGCTCCTGTTTGCCGAGTTACCTACAAGCAGGCCCAATACCACAAGCCCGTGCTCGGCTACCGATTCTATCTGGTCATGATCGACATCACTAACACCGGTAATGCAGCGATCCCAGGTCGCTGGAACCTGAAGTTCACCTTCAATGAAGAAAGGGGCATCGTCCGCAATCCGAATGGCTATGTCGTCTCCCCAACGACAGGCCGGAACATGACCGTCACTGAAGACAAAGGCGTTGGCATCAGTTCCAATAGCACTGTTAACGTCAGCATCCTCACCTACTACCCCACCACACCGACATCCACACCCCCCGCCGCAAGCTTCGAACTCAACGGAAAGCGTTGCGCCAGCTGAACAGCCCTGAATTTGGGTCGCACGGAGGGTGTCGTTGTTCGGGCTGGGGACGTAGCGCTGGAGATTGCTCCGCCGAGCTCCCACGGCGGGAACATGACGGTGGGCCAGGACGAGCTGGGGGAGAGGGCGCCTCGCGCGGATCACCGAGGCGTTCGCCAATGCAGAATCTGCGGCGAGAATCGCCGGATCCAGGCCCACGCCAGCCCACGGGCAGCTCGATATCTGCGACCGGTGCCACCGCGGACCGCTCGGGGAGTGCGTCGTTTGGGGCCGAAGGTGTCACGGCCGCCATGTCAGTCCTCGTGACGACACCTTCCGCCGCGACCTACCGCACACCAACGATGCCCGGACGGCTCTCTCAGCGAAACCGAACTCGATATGACCCACCAAACTGATCCCCTCGAACAGAGCAGTAATGGGAAGCGGGCCGGCGGTTCGCCGGCCCTGTTTCCACCCGGCATTGTGAGCTGCTCGGCGTCGAGGCTGGCGCCATGTGACCTGGGCGTCTGGCGGTGCAGGACGACGGGATGCCAGGTTGTACGCGCCCTTCAGGATGACGGGTGCGATGTGATGTGCGACTTGAGGACTATCCAGATCGGCACTTCAGTCTGATGATGAGCGAGGATCTCGGAATTTAGAGTGTGATTGTGTCACATCATCCGAGGAAGAAAGTATATGTACATGGGTGTCAAGTTAGTCGTCGCTGCGAGCGTCATAGGAGTGTGTGTGGCCGGAGCGTTCGCAACGGCGGTGGTGAACGGTCCTTTCGGTACGATAGACTCGTCCTTCAACAGGCCTGCGCATGAGGAGTACGAGTTCGAGACGGGTGCCGAGGCTAAGAAAGCCCGCCCCACATTCCAGGACTGGCTTCCGGATAATGCATCCTCTATCACGTACGCGTTGAAGAGGCCCAGTGGCGCGCAGTTAGTAAAGGCCACAGTGAAGGATGGAAAGCTCCCCGCCGGATGCAACTCGGGAACGGACCTGCATGCACCCGCCCCGAAGATTGAGGCAGCGTGGTTCCCCAAGGGCATAGCCGACAAGGCCGTTGCCCGCTGTGATCTGTACTACGCATACACCGACGGCTCCACGCTGTATGCCTGGCAGAATACAGATCAACACGACGCCGAGAAGTAGCCGATCTCACGGTACAAGCCGAAGCGCATGCAGTCCTTGTCTCAGAGTCTGAACTGCAACGGCCACTGCTGTCCCTTCCGCGCAACACGCGAAGCAAGAGAGCGCGGGCCGTCGGCCAGCGGACCGCGCCGCAGCAGTGACCACACGCTTTCCACTGGGTTGAGTTCCGGTGCGTAGGACGGCAGCTGCACGATGGTGAGCCAGTCGTGTGTGTCGGTGTACTGGCGCGTCCCGGCGGCCCGGTGGGTGTTCGGCGCGACTTGCTGCCGCCGCAATGGTTGGCATTCCTGGCATCAACCTGGTCTTCGGTGAGGCGCGCTGGATCGGGTGGAGAGTGGCAAGGATGGCGAGGCGGGCGCCGTCTATCTGGCCAACCTGCGCGCCATCGTGGTCGGTTGAGAGCGACAAGCATGCGGACCCCCGGACCGCGGTGAGTTCCGTCAGCCCTCGGTGCAGGAGAGGGGGGCACCGGACAGGACGGCGGCCATGCCAGCGACCCCGCCCTTCGCCGAGTTCTTGATGCCGCGCTGGGTGGCCTCCTCGAGGCCGAGCGTGGTGACTTGCGCCAGTTCCCCTTAACTGTCGGGGACGGGGCGCGCCAATGAGCGCGCGACGGTATGTGTGACCCGCGAGGACAGGGCGGGGCCCTCAGCTGCAAGCAGTCGCACCCCAGGGTTCGGCTCTTGGGCCGCAGTGTCTTTGCGGAAGAAGCCAGCTGCGCCGGCGGCCAGCGCGCGGGCGACGTTGTCGTCCGTCCCGAAGCCGGTCCGCATGGCCACGACCGGGGGGCGTCGAGCTCCCGCAGTGTCGTCAGCACCTTCAGCCCGCTGACGTCGGGCATATATGTGTCAACGAGTGCAACCTGTGGCCGGTGTCGTGCTGCCTGGTTGGCCGCTTCGAGTCCGCCGCCTGTCGCGGACGCTCGGATGTCGTCCGTGCTCTCGAGGATCTTGATGCCGCCCTGGGCCGCGTCCCGCGAAGTGGTGGAGAGATGCGGAGTTGAGAACTCGACCCGTCAGTGCCGCGGTGGGGCTGAAGCGTCGCCATGGCCGGGCATCAACCGCGGCGAGCCGCGTTGGGGAGTAGGCCAGGTGCTCGAGTTGCGGGTCGCCGGGTACCGCCTCCGGAGCCGAGCAGTCCGGCTCTGGACATCACTCGGTCGAGCATGACCCCGCCCCTGTGTACCTGATCCGACTCTTCAGCCCCCTTAGGTCATGAGGTGCCCTAGCTGTGCTGCTCTGTGCGTTTGGGGATGCGGCGGTCTGGGGTTGGCTCTCGGAGCGATGTGTCCCCAGGGCGTGCGAAGGGCTCCCGGAGTGCTGTCCGACAGTGTGCTTGCTTCCCATTTCACAGTTAATGAGGCCTTGCGGGATCACCCTCGTCGCAGGCTGCGGATGCCGCATCGGAACCGAATTCCCGGTGGACACCCAGGAGTTGCGTAGGTGGGGGCCTGTGCCTCTTCGGAGAGTGGGGGCCGAACATGAGTGGTGACTTGAGAGCTGGCTGCGTGAGGGCGATGTGCTCGTTGAGGTGGGGGCCAACGTGAGTGTGTTCGCAGTCCTCGGATGGAACGGCCGCAACGGCCGGGGCCGCTGGCCGCTGTAAAGGTGAACGGCCGTGCCGGCCGGTTGGTCACGGTTCCGTCGGGGAGCGTGGAGTCCAGCTGGTGAGCGGTGTCCACACCGGGCCGCTGGAGCCGCGGTCCGCGATGATCGGCGTGCTGCTGAGGATGGGGCCGGCGTCTTCCGTGATAACGGTGTGGCGTTCACGGTCGGTGAGCAGGTGATCGTAAGTGCTGAAAGGGTTGGCGAACCAGGTGAGTTCACGGGCCGGTCGGCCGTGCTCCGGTAATCGCCACACAGCTAACGACCTCGTGCACAGTAAGCCGTGACGTGTCGAGGGCTGCGGCCGTGGTCGACGATTCACGCTCGAGGACGGCTGGACAGAGTGGCGGTCTGCTGGTGCGAGAGGAGCCCGGCAACGGCTTGGACGATGTCGCTCATGTGCTCACGGCGGCCGTGGTGACGGGCGAGGGCTCGCCAGTTCTTCAGGTGGGCGATGCCGTGCTCGACACGGATGCGTCGGGAGGAGTGCGCCTTGCGCTGTTCCTCGTGCATTGCCTCGTGCTAGGGGGAGCGTTCTTCTTGAACTTGCGGTGAGGCGGCGTCACCACGCGCCCGCCGGTCTGTGCACCCATGCCCTGGTAGCCGGCATCCGCGAGGATCTCCATGAACGGGCCGTCGGCCAGGAGTCTCACCAGCCCGAGCTGGCGGGCCTGGGTGATGTCCGGGCAACTGCCCGGACGGACCGGACTGCAGAACAGCAACCGCCCCTCGTCGTCCGTGAAGGCCATGGACTTCACGGCGTTCTGCTTGGTCTTGCCGGAGACGAACTTGTCCCGGTCCTTACGGCCCACGGCCGGACGTCGCACACGGATCTCCGTGCCGTCGATGATGCCGGTCTGATCGCTGGCTCCCAAGTGCTCGATGACCTCGGCGAGGGTGCGCAGTCGGACACCTGACGCGATGGTGCAGCCTCGCCGGGCCAACAGCGGCCTCACCTCGCCGATGGCGCGGGTGATGGTGGAACGGTCCACGCTGAACCAGCAGGCCAGCACGTCATGAGTGGTGCATGCCGCAGGTTCACCAAGGTCGCCAGCAGCCGGTCGACGAAGACGAGCTGATGCTTCGCCCCGGCGCCCCCCGCCCGCTTGCGCTGACGAGCGGTGAGCCGAGCCTGATGCTGATCGTGCCACAACGGCCCTACCTTGGCGACAAGTTCAGCGATCACATCCGGCGACAGCCCGGTGACCCGATACTCCGCAACGATCAACTCACGTGCCCCGACCCCCATCATGAACAGTTCAACGAGACGCCTGGGCACCAAGCCACGGCCTACTGTGCACGAGGTCGTTAGGGGCATTGATCAACTCCGCGTCATGGGTTGTCATGTGCTGCTTTCCTATGCTGTGGAGTGAGATCAGAGCGTAGATGCGAACACCTCGGTCATTCGGACCGAGCAACTCGAAACGCGGGGTCTCTTTGTCGTAAAGGGTGATGGAATCATGGTTAGTGTGGCGAACCATCTCAACCCGAATGTAATCGAGGTAGCCGACGCTCAGGGGGACGCTTATCGCCTGGTGGGGCTACGGCCTCGGCGATGCTGGCCACCAGGCGAGATCGCCCGCGTTTCGATACAGCTCCGGGAGCGTCAGCATTGTTAGCTTTGTAATGGTAAGCAGGCGCATGGTCTGCTTTGGAGATTAGGGAACATTATGACGTCTTTCCTTCGTTTGTTAGGATTCCGAAATCGGCAGGTCGTGGCCGGGGTCACGGCCGTGGCCGGTGTCCTGTTACTGATGGCCGGAGCCACCCCCACCCATGCGGCCAATGGGTCATTCGGCACGCCGGGCAACCACAACTTCACTGTGCCGGCCGGTGTCACCCGTCTCACCGTATCTGTTACTGAAGGGGGCGGCGCTGGTGGCGGGTTGCCCAGCAGTCCCGGCAACAATGGCTGCGTCGCATTGATCGGCAGTGGCGTGGGTAGTCCGCCGCAGAGGGCGCCCTTCCAGATCTTCGTCAAGACGCTGACCGGGAAGACCATCACCCTCGACGTCGAGAGCGACGAGTTGGTCGAAAACGTTAAGGCCAAGATCCAGGACAAGGAAGGCATCCCGCCGAACCAGCAGCGTCTGATCTTCGAGGGCAAGTGGCTGGAGGACGGGCGAACCCTGGCCTACTACGGGATCGAGCCGGACAGCACCCTCCACCTCTTGGACTAGCCGCAGCCGTTGCCGGGATGCTGTCGCATTGAGCTGGGCCCGCAGCTGCGGAAAGGTCCGAGAAGCTTCGGTGCGCTGGCAGGGGGCCCCGCGCCTGGTCGGCCCGGGCGTTCCCGGAGCAGCTTGAAGAAGCGGCGGGGCTCACCCCATAGGCCCAACCCGGTTGGCCTGAACAGAAACTGATTGATGTGATGCTGACAGCTCCTGTGCGGACTCCTCTGCACAGGGCCATTTTTCAGGAGGTTCCACATGCATCGGACGCATCAAGTAACTATTCTTATTGCTGCGACTCTGGCGTTATTTGCCTCAACTGCTGCGGCTACGGCGAGCACTGCCACCACCGCAACACTGCCGGTCAAGGCCCTTGACGTGGTGACATGCAAAGTCGATTCGACCGTCAAGTTCTCACCTGGCCTTACTCTTCAACCTCAGAGCCACACCATCACCTATGACGTAAAGTATAAGAATTGCACGACAGCAACAGGCAGATCGATCCCTGCTGCAGGTTCCCACCACGGCGAGTTCGTCGGTCCGCGAAGCTGTCTTGAGGTCCCTCCCCCCAATCCCAGCATGGACATCACCGTGCAATGGGAAGATTGGGCCAACAGCCCTTACAGCCAAATCAATGACGCTTACGCGCAGGGTGTGGATGCTGGTGGCCAAACAGTACACACCGTCAGCGGAGTGGTGGCGGACGGCCAGTTCAAGGGAGCCGATTTCAAGGAAGTAATCGCTCAAACCACCAACCCACTCGACTGTCTCGCCCCTGGCGGCGTGGAGGAACAAGTGGGCCACGGACTAGTCACGTTCACGACAGCCGGTCTGACCTGACCTTCGACGCCGGCTGCGGACAGTGCGTTGAACTTGATCCGGTTGGGTCAGATCGACGTGGCCGCGGGCGAGCAACTGCGCGGGATCGCAGTCGGTGTGGGCCAGCCGGTCCAGAGCGGTATGCCAGGGGGAGGGTAGACCCCGAACCCCAGGGCAGGGGAGATGCCGGGCAGTTGGTCACCGAGCACGCAGAGGCTGTGGATGTGCTCGACGGTGGCGTTGTCCGTCCGGACACTGCGCCGACTACCTCACCCAAATCAACCCGACGTCCACTGAAGCCTCAAAGAGACTTGAGCACCAGATTTCTGGCGCCTGACACTAGCGGTCTGGGTGAGTCAGGCCAACGTCAGTGACCGCGATGGCCCTGCCGTGCTGCTGGCCCGGTGCGCGGGCAAGTCTCCCCGGCTGCAGCTTGTGTGGGCCGACCAGGGCTGTCGCGGATGGGACTTCCTGGCCACGTTCCATCAGCGTCTTGTCGGCGATGGCGTGCATGAGGCGCCCGCAGAGCCGGAGGTGGTGGGGCGGCTGCGAGGGCGGACTCGACCTGGTGGCCTACGCCTGCCCGACAGATGACTCCGTCGCGGTGGACCTAGTGGCAGACCTCGACCGGTTCGCCAGCGGCGAGGACGGCTGTGCCAGCGCGGGTCCTGGGCAGGGCGGCAGGTGCGGGTTCGGGACCGGCTGGGCGGGTGCCGTAGCGCGCGGTCATGTATGCGATACCTTCCGGCCGCAGCCGGGACGGGACCGTGGTGATCAGGTGCCCCTCGAGGAGGAAGTGGACGCTGCGGTGGTTGCCCAGACCGTCAGCGCCCTGCCGGCCAGGGCCTGGTGGATGCCTACTCGCTGTCTTGCCGGTCACCAGGGTGATCTCGTCGCTGGGGGCACCCGCACTTCGAACTCGACCGCGTTTCCCCAGCCAGTGGCCGGTGCTGCGGACCCTGATCAGTCGTCCGCTGCGTGATGCCTGGGAGGCCGCCTTCGCCGAGCTGGCCACGGCCCGGGGTGCGACGGCGCGTGTACCTGACCGACCTGCACCGCCGTCTGCTGAGAGATGTGCTCGCGATCGGCACGCCGTACCCTCTGGTGATCACCGGTGGCTACGCTGTCCAGGCCCACGGCCTGGTCGAGCGCCTGAGCCCTTTATCCCGCCCAGCTGTTTCGCAGTGGATCGAGGTTCAGAGCAGAAAGGTGCCACCGCCTTGCAGGGCGGTGGCACCTTTCTGCTATTGGGGCGTCAGACCGCCCAATCCACTGAAGGGCCGACGCGAGGGCCGCGGCGCCCACCCCCCTGGTGTCCGTGGCGGGTACTGCGACGTAGGGGGTGGAGGTGGGTCAGGTTTGGGGAGTGGTGAAGGTGATGGGGGTGGGGGCGGAGTATCCGAGGTTGTTGTGGGTGACGAATTGGATGGTGTGCTGGCCCGGGTCCCAGGGCAGGCCCCGGTCTGAGGCCGGAGCGTGCGAGGCTTCGGGTGTGGCTACGTGCAGGGCGTCCTCGCCCAGCGCCCAGGCCCAGTAGCCGTCCTTGGCCACGATCTGGGAGCCGATGTTGGTGCCGTCGGGCTTCTGCGCAATGATCGCCGTAGCTGTGGTGGTGTGGGGCGGAGCTGAATCCAGGGGAGCCGCGCCCTTGAACTTGATGTACGGCCCGGCCTGCGCATCGGGGAGGGGAGCTGCGATCGTGGGTGCGCCGATCGGCGCCGACTTCGCCGCCTCGGCAATCTCGTACAACGTGCCATCGCCGCTGAGGACCCAGGCGCTGCGATTCCCGTCGATCGCTACCGCTTGGGGGTTGGGCAGGCCATCAGCGACAGGGAAGGCGGGGGCGTCCGGCTGGGTGCCATCCGTGCTGACGCCGACCAGTGCGCCCGCGGTGCTCTCGGTGATGTATGCGTTGCCATCCGCGTCCAGCGCCAGGTTGGTGGGTTTTTGAAGGGTGGTGGTGAGCGTCTCGTGTTGACCATCGCTCAGTCCGACCTTGTACAGATTGCCGTTGACGGCGTTGGTGACGTACGCGTACGTCTCCCTGCCGTCAGTACCGTCCCGGCCCAAGGCCACCCCCCAGACGTCGCCAAGGCCGCTGACCACCTTCTCCTTGGGCTCGCCGCCCAGCGGAATCCGCCACAGGTCCCCGGCGTTGTTTACGACGTAGGCGTTGCCCTTGTCGTCCAGCGCCACGTCGTGGACGCCGGCCAGGCCCGTGGCGACCGGATCGCTGTCCACCACACCCTTCGGGCTCACCCGGTGTAGGGACTGGCCGTTATAGCTGAGGACGTAGACGTAGCCGTCGAGGCCCACGGCCACACCACGGGAGCGGCCAACGCTGGCGAATGGCCCCCCACCGTTGCTGCCATCCTTCAGATTCACCTTGAACACACGGCTGTCGCCATAGCCAACGACGTAGGCGTAGCCACTGCCGTCCAGTGCCACGCCGTTGCCGCTGGTGAGGCCGGTCCTGATCTGTGATGCCCACCTCTTCGTCATCGTCTCGTCTCCTTTCGTCGCGTTCGTCGGCGGCCGATGGTGTCGTTCTGTGTTCTTGTATGTCGGAACGGCGCGCTTGCCCTCGGCGGACATGCCAGAGACTGAGTACAGGCGTCCGTCGCGGTCTGCCGGGCCAGGATGACGCTCGTGCGCCTCGCCCTTCGCGTCCATCTGTCATCTCGATGACGGCACCGGGGCTCGGGCCCTGGCCTGGTGGAGAGAGAATGCCGGTACCCAGGTGATCGCGGCTACGGTTGGACCGCCGGTGGCTGCAGACCGGGCGAGTGGGTAGCCCTCACGCTTGGGTCCCGGGGTACGGACCTGGTCTGGGAGGGGTTCCAGCGCAGGTTCTTACCTTGTTCCTTAACCTCTAGTCAGGCCGTCTCGTCACTCTTTGGAGCGAGCGCGGGGCACTAAAGGGTGTTGCACAAGGCTGTATTTGAGCAGGTCAGGGTATGTGAGCGCAGTCTTCTGGTCATGATGCGACCGCGAGGTTGGACGGCGTGGTGGAGGCCGTCGCCGTGTTGCCGGCAGTCGCGGAGGATCTTGTAGTTTTTCATCCGGCCGATCACATGCTTCACCCGCGCGCGGGCCGTGCGGTGCGCGGCGTTGTCTGTCCTACCTTTCTAAGCGGGCCTCAACTGGTCATTCGTGAGACCGGTGGGCTCAAGGGGCTTCGGGTATAGCTCGTTTCCCTGTCGTTCGATGGCTTTGGAAACTTGGCTGCCCGGAGGCCCGCGGGCTCCTTCCGCCGGCCGGCCAACGAAAGCCTGTTGCCCAGGCGTTGACTGCGATGCCTCTCAGCTCCACCGCGATGCGCTGTCGTCACTTTCCGTTGACGGCCGCTCAAATGCGGCGCGTGGCGGGCGATGCGCTCGGCGAGGTGGGTGCCCGTAAGGACCACTTCGTGGTGCTCGCCGCTCTCGGCGAGTTCGGCCCCGCGAGTCAGGCGGCTCTCTCCGGCCGCACCCGGATTTGCAAGAGTGACCTTGTTGCCGTCCTCAACGACCTTGCGGACGGCGGCTGGGTCCGCCGTGCCCCCGACCCCGCCGACAAGCGCCGCAACGTCATCACCATCACCGACAGCGGCGAGCGCCGCCTCGCCGAACTCGACCGCGTCCTCGACGGTGTCAACGAGCGCATCGTGGCCGCACTCGGACACGACGAGCGCACGCAGTTGTTCGCCCTGTTCGCCCGTATTAACGCTCATTTCGACAACCCGCCGGGCCCCGCCTGATCGGGGTCGGTCGTGACACGGTGACAGCCGCGCGGTGTGAGTGAATTGTGACGTCCTTCTTGGCCCGTGCGGCCTTGTCCCGTCCTCCCTTCTGCGCCTTGATCGTGCACATCTCGGCAGGCGCGGTCCTTAACCGTGGGTTCAGGCCAAGAGTGGGGGTGGGGGGGGCCGATGGCCGAGCAAAGCGAATTTCGGCGGCTCTTCGGCCTAGTGAGCTTGTCCACTGAGGCGTTTCAGGGAAGGGAACCGGTAGCGGCTGCCCGCGATGCCGCCCGCCCGTTCCTGACCGAGGTCCAGGCGTGGCACGAAGCCCCGATCTCCGCGCGCCTGATGGCCAGGGGGCGGGGCCGTCATTGGCAAGCGCTCCCTACCTCCTCATCAAACGTCCCCCCCTGACGAACGGAAAAGGCACCCGCGGCAGCCGCCATCATCGCCGCCGCCGCGGCCCGTTCCGGGAGCTGCGGGTCGGGGCCGGCGCGCAGGAGTACCAACTGGTGGTAGAGCGGCGCCGTCGCTGCGATCAGCAGGCTCCGTGCGTCCGTGTCCTGTTGGGGGAGTTCGCCGCGTTCGATGGCGCGCTCGACGAGGATCTCGCACTGGGCGTAACGGTCCGCCCACAGCTGTGTCTGGGCCCGCGCGGCTTGTTCGGAGTGGAACGAGGCGGCCATCAGGGCGACAGCGAATGACGGCCGTACGACCAGGGACTCCTGGATCTCCTGGTTGAGGGCCGTCAGATCGCCGCGCAGGGAGCCGGTGTCCGGTGGCTGCCAGTCGATCTCGCCTGCGGCGTCGATGACGTCGACGAGCAGGCCGCCCACGTCGCGCCAGCGCCGGTAGACCGTGGTGCGGTGCACTCCCGCGCGGGTCGCGACACCCTCCATCGTCAGTCCTTCGTGACCGTTCTCGGCGAGTTCGGCGCGCACCGCGTCGAGAACCTGGGCGCGGATGCGGGCGGTGCGACCGCCCGGACGGCGGTCCGGCGTCGTGGCCGTCGGGTCTGTCATCGGGAATCCAGTATCCGGTTGATCAACGGGCGGGGCTGTGTCAGCATCTTAACGCAACAGATGTCGTACTAGTAGCTCCGACCTCCCGACCGATCCGACCTCCCGACCGAGAGGAACCGCCTTCCAGATGCCGCCTGTTCCCGCCGACCCCACCGTGCTCCACCCGATGCCGGAGCACCCTCGCGTCGTCCTGCTCAAGCCGCTGGTGAAGTCGCCGCTGATCGAGGTCGGCGACTACTCGTACTACGACGATCCGGACGACCCGACCGCATTCGAGACGCGCAACGTGCTGTACCACTACGGGCCCGAGCGGCTCGTCATCGGCAAGTACTGCGCGCTGGGCACGGGCACGCGGTTCGTCATGAACGGCGCCAACCACCGTATGGACGGCCCGTCCACGTTCCCCTTCCCCACCATGGGTGGCTCCTGGGCCGAGCACTTCGACCTGATCACCGGCCTGCCGAGCCGGGGCGACACCGTCGTCGGCAACGACGTCTGGTTCGGGCACGGCGCCACGGCCATGCCCGGCGTACGGATCGGCCACGGCGCGATCATCGCCTCCGGCGCCGTGGTCACAGACGACGTACCCGACTACGGCATCGTTGGCGGCAACCCGGCCCGGCTCATCCGCACCCGCTACGACGCCGAGGACATCGCCCGGCTCCTCGCCGTCGCCTGGTGGGACTGGCCCGCGGAGCACATCACCGAGCACGTACGGACGATCATGTCGGGGACGGTCGCCGAGCTGGAGGAGGCTGCCGCGCGGACAGACCGGCCCTGAGAGTCCTGAGCCCTGACACCGCGTCCTGGTCAGACCGCCCGCTCCCGTCCCGCGCCAGAAACGAGTGATCGCTCATGTCCCGTCGCCGCGCCCATGTCGCGATGGTCGGCGTCCCCATCGTCAGCCATGTCCTGCCCAGCCTCGCGCTCATCCGCGAGCTGGTGGCCCGCGGGCACCGCGTCACCTACGCCAACGGCCCGTTCATGGCCGACCGGGTCGAGTCCGCCGGCGCGGAGCTGGTGCCCTGCACCTCCGCGTTGCCCGTCGCCGACAACGACTGGCCTGCCGACCCCATCGCCGCGGCGAGCCTCTTCCTCGACGACGCCGTCCAGGCGCTCCCGCAACTGCGCGCCGCCTACGACGACGATCCGGCCGACCTGTACCTCTACGACATCGGCGCCTATGCCGCACGCGCCCTCGCCGAAGCGCAGGGCCGCCCCCTCCTTCAGCTGTCCCCGACGTTCGTCGGCTGGGACGGATACGAGGAAGAAGTCGCGGCGCAGCTGCGGAAGTTGCCGGGAGCCGACGCGTACCGGGAGAGGTTCGCGCGGTGGCTCGCGGAGTGCGGGGCGACGACCACGGACGTGGACGCCTTCTCCGGGCCCCCGGACCGGGCCCTCGCCCTGATCCCGCGGGCGATGCAGCCGCACGCCGATCGAGTCGACACCGACACGGTGACCTTCGTCGGCCCCTGCTTCGACACCCGGGCGGACACGGACGGCTGGACCCGCCCGGCGGCGACCGCGGACCACGTACTGCTGATCTCGCTCGGCTCGGCGTACACGCGTCAGCCCGCGTTCTACCGCCAGTGCATCGCCGCCTTCGGGGACCTGCCCGGCTGGCACGTCGTGCTCCAGATCGGCAAGTACACCGACCCCGGGGAACTCGGCGCCATCCCGCCCAACGTCGAGGTGCACTCCTGGGCCCCGCAGCGGGAGATCCTGGAACAGGCCGACGCTTTCGTCACCCACGCCGGGATGGGCGGCTGCGGCGAAGGGATCCTGGCAGGCGTGCCCATGATCGCCGTACCGCAGGGAGCCGAGCAGTTCATGAACGCCGACCGGCTCGTGGAACTCGGCGTCGCCCGCCGTGTGGACACCGCTGACGCCACCCCCGAGACTCTTCGCGCGGCGCTGAACGACCTGGTCACGGATCCGGAACGCGTCGACCGGTCCAAGCAGTTGCAGGCCGCCGCCCGGGCCGAGGGCGGCACCCAACGCGCCGCCGACCTCATCGAGGACATGCTCTCTCGACCATGACGACTAGGTTTGTCGGCAAGGCAGTTGAAAGGGCGGGGTTCGCTGCCGAAGGTGCTGGTCATGTCGTAGAGGAGTAGAGGAGGAGACCGAGGGTGAACTGGACACTTGGCGAGGAGTTCGAGACGACCGAGGGCATGGTGCGATGGAAGGCCCTCGGCAGCGGCGACCCCGTCGTGCTGGTGCACGGCACCCCGTACTCCTCCCTTCTCTGGCGGCACATCGCGCCGGCACTCGCCCGTACCCGCACCGTCTTCGTCTTCGACCATCTCGGCTTCGGCCAGTCGGACCAGCGCGAGGGCCAGGACCTCAGCCTGGCCGCGCACGCGAGGAACTTCGCCCGGCTCCTCGACCACTGGGAGCTGTCCCACCCCAGCGTCGTCGCCCACGACATCGGCGGGGCCGTGGCACTGCGGACGCTGCTGCTGGAGAAGAGGAGCTACCGGGACCTGACCCTCTTCGACGCGGTGAGCGGCGGTGAGTGGGAGCGAGGGCTCTTCCAGCTCATCCTGGGGCACGCGGACGTCTTCCAGCAGCTACCGGACTACGCTCACGAAGCGCTGGTAGCCAGCCACCTGCGGCACGCCACACACGTCGGCTTCCGGCCCGGAGTCCTCGACGCGTTCCTCGCACCGTGGCGGGGGGCCGCGGGGCAGGCGGCGTTCTACCGCCAGTACAGCCAGATCAGGCAGTCGGACACCGCCGCGTACGAGCACCTACTCGGCGACATGTCGCTGCCGGTACGCCTCATCTGGGGCCGCGAGGACCGCATCCTTCCCCCGAAGTACGCCACCTGGCTGCACGAGCGCATCCCACACGCGGAGTTGCACTGGATCGAGGGGGCGGGCCACCTCCTCCAGGAAGACGCACCGGGCCAACTGTCGACGCTTCTCACCGCCGGCTTCGGTACTACTCCGGCACCGGAGTAAGCCCCCTCAACCCTTACGCGTAGCCTTGGTCAGCTCTCGCCTGCGGCAGCTTGTTCCTTAACCTATCCCCGGCGTCTCGTCACTCTTTGCAGTGATTGCAAGGCATGAGGCTGGTCTTCCTCGCAGTTCGGAACTCTGCGACTGAGTACGTGAGTTCGTCAGGAGGGCCCTGGGATGAGTGTGCTGCCGCAGGTCGACCGGACGCCTTCTTCGAACTCACCGACGCGTTGTTGTGCGCGGACGACCCGACCCGGACACCTGAAAGCGTCTTTCTGGCCGGTAGAACCGCTCCCCTGACGATCCTTGCTCTTGCGGCGGAAGCTGGCCTCTCGCGCAACGCGTTCACCCAGCCGCCCGCCAACTTGCAAGAACGGCCCTCAAACGGGAGGACATCTACCTGACCACCGGGCACCGCTTCGACTGAGTCGAGTTCGACCGCCGCATGCGTGTCCACTCACGCGGGGACGCTCGACCCGATAGCCCACAAGAACGGCCGACAGCTAGTAGAACGGCTCGGCCTCGTCGCGCCCGACGTCAGCAGCGTCCCCTGTCCGCGTGTCCGCAGGCACGATGTTCACTTGTTCACACACTTTCATGCACTCGCGCGTGCACACATTCCAACTCGCATGAATGCTCTCGCTCACGCCTTTACGCGCTTGTGCGCTCGCCCGCCCCTTCGCTCTTTCCCGGGTTCGTTCTCGCGCCCCGTCACTTCCACACGTCAACATGCAGATTCTCTTGCGTTCACCCTCGCGTCCCTTCGTGCGTAAACGCATGCACACGCTCACGCTCGCACGCCCTCGTCCACGCCTACTCTCTTTCAAATGCTCACTGGCTCACGCTGGAGTGCGTGCGGACATGCAAACACGCAGACACGCCCACACACGTGCCTACCTACCTCTCTGCACTAGTACTCCAGCAGCGTTTCGCTATCTGGCCTGGTCAGAGGCGTCGTCGGGAGTGTAGTTGGCTGATGGTAAGTCAGGGGCGGTGTTGGCGGACTGCCCCTCCAACGAGTGGCACCGGGAACTGTCTGAACGGTGATGAGGGCAGCCTCCCTGTGTGATCGACGACCTTTCCGACGCGACCTGGGACCGTGAACTCAACGACCTCTTCCTGCGCATCGGCCACCGTTTCGGCCGCGCCGACCTGCGACGCCGTATGCGTGACTACGTCCGCGCGCTGCTCGGCCCGGTCGGTCGCAAGAACGGCTGGCAACTGGCCGAACACGCCGGCCACCACACCCCCGACGGCCTCCAGCGGCTGCTGAACGGGGCAACCTGGGATGCCGACGATGTCCGTGATGACCTGCAGATATACGTCGCCGAGAAGCTCGGTGAGGACGCCGGGGTGCTCATTCTCGACGACACCGGCTTCGTCAAGAAAGGAATCACCTCCGCAGGCGTGCAAAGGCAGTACTCCGGCACCGCCGGCCGCACCGAAAACTGCCAGATCGGCGTCTTCGCCGCCTATGCCACCACCCGCGGCCGAGCCCTGGTCGACCGAGAGCTGTATCTCCCCATGTCCTGGACGGACGACCGCCAACGCTGCCGCGCCGCCAAGATTCCCGACGAACGGACCTTCGCCACCAAGGGCGAGCTGGCCAGAGCCATCGTGCTCCGCGCACTCGCCTCGCCACTGCCCATCGCCTGGGTCACCGCCGATTCCGCATACGGCCAGGAATCGCGCTTTCGCCGCATGCTCGAAGAAGTCGCCATCGGCTATGCCCTGGCCGTCCCAAAGTCCCAGCACGTGCACCGCTTTGGCCGCATCGACCATCTCTTCACGCAAGCACCGGACGTGGCATGGGAAAAGCGCTCGTGCGGCGACGGCGCCAAGGGCCCACGCGTTTACCACTGGGCAGCCGTCCGACTCCCCCCAATCGAGGACTTCGACGGCGAGACGCCCACACATCAGCGATGGGCATTGGCCCGTCGCAGTGTCACCAGGCCCGATGAGATCGCCTACTACCTCGGCTATGCACCGGCGGGCACGGACGTCGACCAGCTGGTGCGGGTCGCCGGGCGGCGGTGGGCCATTGAGGAATGCTTCCAGGCCGCAAAGAACGAATGCGGCCTGGACCAGTACGAAGTCCGCCGCTACGTCGGCTGGATGCGGCACACAACCCTGGCCATGCTCGCCCACGCCTTTCTCGCAGCAACGGCAGCCCAGGCGGCCTCAAAAGGGGTGCAGAAACGGTTCCGGCACCCTCGTTCCGCTCACCGTGGCAGAAGTCCGCAGACTCCTGGCAGCTCGCCCCACCCCAAGGCCAGGCCGGCCGCTTCGCCTTCACGCGGTGAGCTGGTCGCGATGGCGGCGCAGACGCCAGGCCGTCGCCCGCTACTGCCACTACCGGCGACGAACCCACTCGTTGGAGGGGCAGTCCGCCAACACCGCCCCTGACTTACCATCAGCCAACTACACTCCCGACGACGCCTCTGACCAGGCCAGATAGCGAAACGCTGCTGGAGTACTAGGCGGTGTTTCTCGGATCTCCGGACGTGGGTGGGGTGTTGGGTTCAGGCTGGGTGTATGGGCCGTGGGGATTTAACGAATGCGGAGTGGGACCGCCTGAAGTCGTTCCTGCCTCGTGGTGGTGCGCGTGGAGGTCGGTGGAGTGATCATCGGCGGGTGATCAACGGCGTGCTGTACCGGGTGCGGACGGGTGTGCAGTGGCGTGATCTGCCGGAGCGGTTCGGTCCGTGGGAGACGGTCTACAAACGTCATCGCCGCTGGTCGACGGACGGAACGTGGGCGATGCTGCTGTCTCGCGTCCAGGCCGCCGAGGATGCTGAGGGCCGGATTGACTGGGACGTCTCGGTGGACTCCACCTCCGCGGGCTCACCAGCATGCTGCCGGCGCGAGGAAAGCCCCGCCTGCCGCGCCCCCTCAGGGGGGCCGTGAACCCACATCGAGCGCCGGAGTGGTGGACAGCCAGAGCGTCAAGGCCACCGAACTGGGCAGTTGGCATGGGTACGACGGCGGCAAGAAGGTGCTGGGCATCAAGCGCCACCTCCTCGTCGGCACGCTTGGTCTGGTTCTGGCGGTCAGTGTCAGCCCCGCGAACGTCAGCGACCGCGACAGCGCCACCGTGCTGCTGGCCCGGTACGGCGTCAAGTTCCCGCAATGCACCACCGCGCGTGGTACCGATGTTCGCGGTGGTTCCGCGCCGTTGGGGTGATCGAGCTACCGGCGGCTCTCCAAGGACTACGAGTGCCTGGCCGCCAGCCAGGAGAACGCAATCTACCTGGCCACGGTCATGCTGCTACTCCACCGCACAACGGCAAGAACTCTGCCCTGAACGGGGCTTCTCAGACACCCACTACTGATCTTTGATTACGGGCTTGACGCGTGTGAGGCGAGTTCGAGGCTGGCTCCGGCCAGGAACGTGGTGAGGAGTTCGGGGTGGCGCTGGATGTAGCGCAGGGCGCTCTTCGCGGCCCGGTGAAGTTCGTCAATCGAATGGAAGGCCCGGTTCGCGATCTTTTGTTTGGCGTGTGCCCAGAGCAGCTCGACGGGGTTCAACTCCGGTGCATAAGAAGGCCGCTGGATGGTGGTGAGCCAGTCCTGCTGCTGTGCGTACTGCTTCACATGCTCGCTGATGTGGCTGGAGTAATTGTCCCAGATGATGGTGATCGGGCTGTTCAGGCGGCAGTGCAGCAGGGCGAGGAAGCGGGGGAGTCCTTCTTGGTTTAGCCGCCGGATGGCTTGATCGCGTAGACGAGCTGCGGTTCCTCGCCGTGCCGATATCCGATCCAGGCGGCCATGTTGAGCTTGTCGTTGTGTTTGCCGGACAGCCGCAGCACCGGCGTCTGGCCGATCTTGCCCTAGATGCGGCGGACCGGCCCGTTCAGCCACGCCCCGGCCTCGTCCTCGAAGCAGATCCACCCTCCTAAGGCTGTGACCTGCGCGGATGGGAATCCGCCAGCCACGTCTCCGTACGCTATGCGGCAATCGCTTCCTCATCACGTTCCGCGGCCCGTACCTTCGGCACCTGCTACGACCAGCCAAGACGGTCCAGCAGGCGCCAAACCACCGAGATCTCGTACCGCACCGTGAACGGCTCCTCGATCAGCGCCCCGACCCGGGCCAGTGTCCACCGCTGGTCCTCCCAGCCGAACGCCATCGGGCCCGTCTTCAGCAGATCATCAAGTTCCCGTTCCGGTTCGCTGCTCAGATACGCGTTGTTGCCCGTCTCCTTGGACCGCAGTGCCTCCGCCCGCCCTCGTGCCAGGACCGGTGGCACAGACCGGCCGCCTGCCGGGTCACCCCGAGCACCTACGCGACCCTGACCGGCCGCATCCCTTGTTCGAACAGATCCGCCGCCTGCATGCGCCGCCGCTCCAGCTCAACTGGAGTCAACGACCTGCGAGTTCGAGTCCCCATACATCGGTTATGCCGTGCAGTCACCGATCGACAAAGGGCACGTCAAGGATCAGTACAGGGCGGAGCTGGTATAAGGCGGCTTCAGGCCGCGCTACCTCCGTATCGGTGAAGGCGGAAGAACCCAGTAGGTGTTCGGAATGCCGACGCGGCTCGGACTGGCTGCCGTGCTGGATATCGTCCGGGTTGCGTACCGCTACCTGTCAGCGGCTCAGGGGGTCTGGGCGCTTGCTGCTCATCGCGCACGTGAAAAAGACTCCAGGCCGAGGGCAAGTGACAGCGCACACACCTATAAAGGGAGGCCAGGCGGCGCTAGCTTGGCCGAAGGAATTTTAACAAAGCGTGCATCTTTTTAATTCGATGCTTCCGCTGGACGCCGGGAGAGGGAACATGCCACCAACTGCGATCAACTTAGAACTGCCGGCACGCGATCCGAAGGGAGGGAAAAAGAGTTACCGTCCGAGAGCCTTCGCCGACTCCTGGACTGGCGCGGTGATCGAAAAAGACGGAGTCACGACACGGGCCTTTGACGGGACCAAAGATACTCGCCACCATGTCATCCCTTATGAGAATTTGAAGATGTTATGGAACGCAGGAGTTAATACCCTCACGCTGGCGTCAAGTACCCCAACGGGAGGCCTTAAGGGATACCTGGAGTCAGTTCTCGATAATTTATCCAGCATATCCTCGGTCGGCTGGATAACTTCCGCCGAAGAGTCTGACGCACGCAAAATGGCCGAGGACATTTTAAGCGGCTCGTACTATCAAGATTCGACACTTGCTCCTGTCTCTACGACGGCTCTCGACCTACTGCAGCGTGTCCATACATGGGCTGCGGGAAATCTTTTCATCGGCCCGACGGCCGACGGAGGAGCAGTGGGCAGCCGTTACGACGACCCAAGCACGGCCGCTGTTAAGCGCGTGGCAGGCGGAGCAACCCCCGTGAAGTGGGAAGCAAGCTCTCAGGACATTCTCGGGGAGGTGCGGTACGACTTGGCTGACCATGCGCAGCGCGCCCTGCAGAAAATCGTGGCTTCCGGCTCACTCGCGCCCGATCTGCGGCAGGCATTCAACAAGTACACAGACCTGTTTGATCAAGGAGGCGTTGTCCCGACGGATACCATTCCTGAGGCGGGTGGGAGCTACCAGCCCTCCGCATGGCGCGCTTTGCCGTGGAATAACACAAAGACCCCTGCCACATCCACTGGCGGCAAGGATGCACAGTGGGTTGAATTGAGGCATACTGGAGATACATACAATGGCTTTCCTCCAGTCTTGAAAAAAGTGCCGTACTATGCAATCAGGAACAGCGCCCTTCCCGATCCGACTGCCATCATGCTCCCACCAGTAATGCGCCCCGTTATCGGCCATGCTGACCTGCCGGATTCCATCACGTTCGACGACGGGGTCACTGTAGATCTGGTTGAAGTTTTCAATGATGACGCAGGCGCGGTCAATCTCATGGCCGATGCCAGCAATGTTGACATGGGTTCATTGCTTCGGTACCTCACCAGCGCCCTGGGTATCGACAGCGGAGAGATCCCTGATTTCATCGAGCATCTCACTCTCTCCAACCTCCATATCGATATCCTTCAGACTCGCGTAGCGCCCTCGTGGGAAATGCAGACGGTCTGGGATATTCAGATCTCCACATTATTGAATGCATTTGGGGCAGGAGTAAATCTGCGGGTTGCGTTCCGGAAGGAGCTTCCTGGCGGAGACTTCTCAGTATCTGCCAGCGCTGGACTCGCCACTGCGGACGACAACGAGGGGACCGTACTCTGGTTTGACGGGGCACTCGAAGAAGTTGACGGTGCGTGGGGACTAAGCGCCGTGATGGACGCAACTGAATCCCCTGTTTCCCTCATTGACTTCGCTAAGGTATTCGGCATCGAGATCGACCCGCCGAGTGAATCCGGCTTTCAGGCTCTTATCCCCAGCTTAAGCGAAGCGTCATTTCTATACCGCGCCGGAGATGCGGGGATCCTTCTGTCGGTGGTCCAACTGGAAACTTTAGAAGCTGTCATCGCCCGCGTCCCCGCATCTCCGAACGATCTGTGGGCAGTCCAATGTGCTGCATCGGTGCCCGGAGCCTCTCTGTCACAATTACCTCTGGTCGGAGGGGGAGTGTCTCTGGAGGCAGATCTGGCCATCGAATACGTCGGTCTTGCCTGGGTCAGCGCCGGCATGACGCGATCCCAGATACGGCAGATCAATCAATCTATTCTTGAGAACAGCCAGGGAGGTCACCCTTTACCGTTGTTTCCTGATCCTCCCGACGAGGCCCCGCAATTCTCATCGCACTCCAATATGCCGATGCTCACCGCAGGTTTAACAGTCCCTCCAGGAAGCCACCGCAAATCTTGGGCGCTCCCTTTGGGCTGAGCCGGGGCTGATCACACCACCTGGTACTACAGCCGAAGGTCTTGAGGTTCGGTGATCGGCGGGATCGGTCTGTGGTGGGCCCAGTCCCGGAGATGGTGGGGCAGGGGGTCGTCGCGGCGGCGATAGTGGCTGACCAGGGCGCGGGTCTGGTGCAGGCGTCGCCAGAACTCGCAGTCGATGACCGTTTCGGTGGTGTGGCGGGAGTTGTGGTGTGCAGCGGCCAGGCAAGCTGGCCGTCCTTGCCCCGGGGGTTGGGGTGCGGTGCGCGCCGCGGGATCAGCCAGTGCTCGTGGTCCTCGGCCGGATCTTCGCCCTTGACGTTCACGGCGAAGGCCGCCCCGTCGATTCTCGGAGTCTTTGCGACGGCGGTGGGCCCTGCGTTGGTCGACGGTGGCCGCATCCGCCAGGTGTGCCAGGTCCAGGTGCTTGCTGGAGGGGGCGTCGAACACCTCAATCGCATGGTCGTGGTGCGGGACGTAGCGGATGTGGACCTTCGTGCCCGGGTCCGCCGCCGCCGTTCATCCCCTGGCCCACGTGGTACCGGTTACGCCAGTGCACCCCGCTCGTGGTGAACGGCAGCGGAACTGTCTCATCGATGTGGCTCTTGCGCGCTCCGGGGCGCAGCTGAGTCGGGGGAGCTTGGGAATACCGGGGCAGCGAGGTGACGCGCACCTGCTCGGCGCACCTGTCCAGGTTCTCCACCGAGCCCTTCAAGTCCGGCCGGTAGGGCGGGGGAAGCTCCTCCACGACTTGGAGTGTCTGAGAGTGGCCTACCGGTTCGGGGATGATCTCTCCGGCCGGTGGGCTCGCAGGCCCGGGAGCCCCATGGCCTGCTGTACCTCTGGCTCACCGGACGGCTGCTGCCCGCCCAGGCCTGAAACACGCCACCCGAGACAGAACCCCTGCCCGCCGCCTCCCCGGCAGGAGGAACGATTGCGGACGGATTGTTCATCCCAGGGGCCGCTTGGTGGGTGACAGCCATCATGAGCATCCTCGTGTTCCTGCTGGCTGTCGTTCCGGTCGCGCCGAGCAGGCGAAGGCATATTCTCTGGCGTACTGGGCTGTTGAGTTCTACCTTTCGATGCTGCTATCGGAGGGATCACTGGTGTTTCGGGTGCTTGCTGAGTTCGGTGAGGACCCCCCATCCGCTACGCCATTGCGAAAGCCCGCAAGAACTACGCCGGCACGAGCCCGCTCTCGCGGGCCTCCGCAAGAGCCACACCGGCCGGGCCCGCGACGTCAGCAGTAACCGTCTCGCGGACGCCCTGCAAACCCAAGCCTTTGCGCGCTGCGGGCCCTTATAGCCCCGCTCTGCGCCAGGTCGGTCACGCCACGCCCACACAGCCCGCACGTGATGTCGAACGGCATCGGGTGTGTGACAGGTCCACTGGCCGGTTCGGGGAGGAGGCGGTCTCCCGGCCTGCGGGTTCGCGGGCCGGGAGACAGGTGGATCTGCTGGGGCTACCAGGTGATGCGGACGCCGCCGTTGCCTGCGGGGCTGTTTGGGGTGCCGCCGGTGGCGATGCCAGGGGCAGGGCTGCCGGTGGGGGCGGGGGTAGCGCCGCGCACACCGGTGTCGGAGGATTCGGAATGGGCTTGTGCGGGATGCAGGCTTGGTCCCTGGTGAGAGCGGACAGCGCAAGATGGGTCTCGCAAGATTTTCGGGCTCTGTCGCTGATTTGGGGGCAGTGACTGCGGCCACGGCTTGGGCATCACCTGGGTATGGACGGGGTCGTGAGCGTTGCTGATCTTCTCTTCCCCGGTGCGGCTGTTGAGGCCGAGCGGTTGTCGCTCACCGAGGACGAAGTGCTCGTGGCCGCTCGGGCCAGGGGGCATGGGGCTGTCTGTCCGGAGTGCGGCTGGAGATCGTCCCGGGTGCGCTGCTATTACGAGCGGCGTCTCGCGGGCCGGCCTGTTGCCGGGCGGCGCCTACAAATCAGGCTGCGGGCCCGTCGGTTCACTTGCGAGAACACCGCATGCTCGCATCGGACGTTCGCCGAGCAGATACCGGCGCTGACCCGCCGTGACGGTGCTACTCACAGACATCGCGTTATTCCTGGGCGGTCGGCCTGGTGCTCGGCTGGCCGACCGGATGCTCATGGTGACGTGCAAGGACACGATGCTCCGGTTGATCAGGGCCTTGCCTGAGCCGGAGCATGGTCCCGTCCAAGTCCTGGGCGTCGACGACCCTGCGCCGCAGGTGGAAGTACGCGGCGGGCCTGGTCGACATGACCACCCACCGTCCCGTCGACCGTGCTCGCCAACCTGAGAGCCGACACCTTCGCGTCCTGGCTCAGGCGCCACCCGGAAGTGAAGATGATCTGCCGCGATCGCGCCGGGTCCTTCCGTGACGGAGCCTGCGCCGGAGCACCGCAGGCAAAGCAGGTGGCCGATATGTGGCACGTGCTCCACAACCTGGCCGAGGCCGTGGAGCGCATTGTCGGCCGGCATCGTGCTGCGCTATGCGAACCCTTGGCGACGGCAGCCGATGCGGCACCCGCTGGTGGAACATTGCCTGCTGAAGTCGACATCCATGGTCGGCCGCGCCTTCTGGTGTCGCGGACCCGCGAGCGGTATCAGCAGATCCACGAGCGGATTCAGCGCGGCGACAGCCTGCGCGCGATCGATCGCGAACGAGATTGCGGGCATGGACCTCGGAGCCAAGGATCTGACGCGCGGCGGTGCGCGCCCGCCGCAGGAGGGCGGAGGCATCCTGGGTGAGCTGGGAGGGCAGCACATACCGGTCGCGTGCCGCGCGGACTTCCCGCCAGATCCGGGTCGAGTCGTGGGCGAGCATGGTCGCGATGATGATGTAGGCGACAGCCACACCAGCAGCCACCGGCAGGATGTCTCTAAGGAAATCGGCTATGCGACTGACCATGTAGTGCCAGGCACCGGTGTTGCTGGCGTACTCGGCCGATGCGGTCTGCTCCGCGCTCCTGTTCAGCACCCACCACAGGCCCGTTCCCGCGCCCAGCGGAACGCCGCCACGGATCAGATAGGGCACCGCATCCCACACGGCAGACGGCGCCGGCAGCGCGGGATCGCCGTGGCTCTGCAGATCCGAAGGCGAGGTCTTGTACAAGAACTTCCGCACGTGGGAGGGAAGCTTGGGGTCGACCACAGGCGCTGTATCGCGGGACCTGAGCAACGCCTCAGCGTCCTGCATCGAGTCTCGTACCCTCCGCGTCATGCTGCGCATTGTGCCCCTGTCGGATAAGGGCCGCGCCACCAGACCAACGCCCGGTGCCAGCGGCCGGAGTTCTACTGCTCGCCCGGCGCCACTCCCGAGCGCTGTGTGGCGGTCACGATGACGAACTGTGCAGTGGCGTGGACCGCCTTGGACCGGCCTTGGTCACCTCTGTGGGGTGGGGCTGACCTGTTGGAGGAGGTGGTGGATGAGCTGTTCAGTCTCGATCTCCATGGGCAGTTGCAGTGACCGGTTGACCTGGTCCAGGCGGGCGATCGCCGTGTTCAGACCGCTGCGGTTGCCGGCGGCGGCTTCGATCTGGAACCAGTCGCGATAGAGGAGTTCGGCAGTTTGATCGACTTCCAGTCCGGTGGCGGTTGCCCGGCGGGCGAGGGTGAGGTCCTGGTGGGGGCTGGGGGACAGGCGGTAGGTGGCCACGATGTGCGCGACGCTGACGATGCGCATCACCATTTCCTGTTGCAGCGGTTCGCTCCAGGGCAGCGGGTGCGCGCCGAAGGGGCGTCCGCGGACCTGGTCTAGGGCTTTCTCCAACTGGGCTAGCCCGGCGGGCCCGTGGGGGAGTGCGGCTTCGACGGCGTGCTGGAGGCGATGCCAGTCGCAGCAGATCTTGTCGGAGAGGGTGTACGGGTCGGACTTCACCGCGCGGCGCGGCACATAGGGGTTGCCGTCCTCGTCATGGCCGAGGCTTCGGCGCAGCCCGCCCAGGCGCGCGTTGAGGGTGTCGGTCGACCAGGGACTGCCCGGGTCCATATCCGCGCACAGGGTGTCGGCGCTGCGTCCGGGTTTCAGGTGCAGTAGCGCGGCCAGTTGTGCCTCGCGGGTGCCGTGCCGGGAGGCTGTGACGCCGGAGATGGTGACCGGCCCCAGAACGCGGATGAAGGGCACGCCGGGGTCCGCGTGGGCGGCGGGGACGCGCGGTGCCGGGCCATGAGGGTCGGGTCCTGGTGTGGTGGCCCCCTCGCCGGCAGCCTCCAGCGGGGAGAGGGAGCCTGGGTCGGCTGCGTGTTCACCGCCGCCGGGTGCGGCCGGGTGCACCGCTTCAGGGGCCGTTGGGACCGGCAGGCTGATGGCAGCGGGGGAGGGGGAAGCCGCCAGCAGCGCCGGGAAGACGCCCAGGTCCTCACCGTCCTTGGTGGTGCTCTGCCCGTCGTCGCTTCCCGGTGCTGGCTCGGCGGCTGGGACACGATGGACGGGCCCGGGGGCGGGGATATGGGCGGCTGCGCCGGCCTCGTCCAACTGATGGTCGGCGGCGGCCTTCTGGGCCGCATGCGTGGTCTGGGATTCGGAGGGCACATACTTCCAGGCGCCATCAGCGGGATGAGGGTCCTGGCCAGACACGGCCAGCGCGGCGGTGATGTCATCGACGGCCTGGCGCTGAAGGCGCTGCAGGGTGACGTCGGCCCCCAGGATGTCGATGCGCTGGCGCTGGTCGCTCGCCGCGTCGATCACCTCGGTCTGCTCGAAGAGCAGGTTGGCGGATGAGGCTGGGGCGAGCAGCGCCACCTGCAGCACGCCGGACGCCTTGTCGAGAGTCTCGGCGATCTGCCAGGCACTGTCGGCCGTGAGTTCGGACGCGCACAGGATGAGGTGGGGCGTGCGGGATTCCTCCCGCTCCTGGTGGGCCTCCAGGAGCCGCTCGGCGAAGTCGCGTGCGGCGTGGGCGCTTTCGCGCATGTACGCGATCCGGGAGGTGGGCAGGAGATGGTTCAGGCCCTCACCGAAGCCGACCACCACGACCTCCACATCGGTGGCCCAGGGGCTCATGCCCAGCTCCAGGGCCATGGAGATAAGGACCTCCTCGACCTGCTCCTGCTCGCCGTCCAAGAGGATGGCGCCGGCGTGCGGCAGATTCAGCAGCACCAGGTGACCCGACTCGTCCGCACCGACCGTCACCATCCCCGGGTATGGGGCCACGATGTGTGCTGCCTCTGGCTCATCAAGGAGCTCGACGGTGTCCTCGCACACCCACCAGCCGCCGGCACCCGCAGTGAATGGGGTGGCAGGGGCGGCGTGCAGGTCTTCGGGCAGGACCTGCACGCCGGTGCTGGTGAGGCGCGCGCCGCGCAATGCGGGCAGCGGCTGCCCCTCGCGGGCGGCGTGATCGGCCAACGTACGCAAAGCCCGGTCCAGGCGCAGCGGGCCCGCAGGATCGGCGGCCTGCGCCATCTGCGCCTCGGCCGGGGAGACCTCCTCCGGCATGGCGATGAGCTCGCCGGGCTTGGCGCGACGGCGCTGCAAAATGCGGCGGATGGACAGCGCCAGCGTCACCGCGGCTGCCAGCGACACCAGGACCCCGGCCAAGCGGGTGGTCAGCAGGCTCGGTGATTCCTCGGCACCGGCCTCAGCTGGGCGCTGGGTGGACGGTGCAGGGCTCGATGGCGCACTCGGGGCGGCCGAGGGGGTATCGCCGTCCCGGCCAGATGCCGGAGTCGACGGATGCTGGCCCGTGCGCTCCGGGGCAGGGGAGGGAGTGGGCTTGGCCGATTCGGTGGGCCTGTCGGCACCGCCCGCACTCCCGCTGCCGCCTCTTTCACCGTCCTTCTTCCCGTCCTGGTCCTGGCCGGTGTCCTCCTGGGGGCCGTCCTTCTCTTCACCGGACGGGTCACCGGGGGCGTCGGGCCGGTCTTCTTGGTGCGGGTCGCCGGGGGCGTCGGCCGCAGGGATGGTGATCTGCTGGCCCGAGTAGATCAGGTTGGGGTCGCTCACGCGAGGCGTATCGCCCGGCTGATCCTTGTTCCTGCTCGCCTCATACAGCTGGGGCCAGCGCCCGGCGTCACCGGTCTCGTCCTTGGCGATGCGGGACAGGGACTCACCGGCCCGCACGGTGTGCGTGCGTTCCTGGCGCGGCTCGCTGTCATCGGCTGTGGTGATCGGCTGTTCGCTGGCGGCGAGTTGCACCTGCGGCGCGGGCATCTCCGGTGTGTCCGAAGCGGGTTCGGCCTGCATCAGCCGGGCATCGGCGGGCAGCCGCACCGACAGGCCTGACGGCAGCAGTGCCGTGTGGGGCAGATGCGGGTTGAGGGTACGGATCTCGTGGGCGCGAGACCCCGAGCCGAGATACTCCACGGCCAAATCCCATACGGTTTCGCCGGTCTCACCCACCACATGCACCGGTCCGGCGGGATCCGGGGCACGGGAGGCCGCACGCCCGGCGTCTTCGGCATCGCCTGTCTCGTCGGTGTGCACGGTGGGCTGGACGGGCGCCGTGGCGGCGAGCGCCGGAGCCGGTGCCGCCATCGCCGTCCCGGCGGGCAGCACCAGCAGCCCGCCCAGGAGGAACCCGGCCAGCCGCTGCGGCGCACCCAGCACACGCCGCCTGCGCGCCGGGCGACGCCGCCGCACCAGGCCGGGCAGTTCCGCGAGCACACCCAGCGCGAACCACGCCCACAGCGCCCAGGCCACCAGGGTCAACACGGTCAGCAGCACGTGCCCGTCGTCGGGGGACAACAGCGCGTCGCTGAGGTCCGAACCGCTGGGGGCGCCGCCGGGCAGGGTACCGGCGGCGGCCAGGATCCAGGGCACCCCCACCAGCAGCAGCGCGAGCGCGGTGAGACTGCCCGCTGCGCGCAACAGGCGCCGGGCGAGAGCCGGGTGGCCGGGGGAGGGTTGGGACATTCTCAGGCTCCGGGGTCGGTACGTTCGAGCGTGACGTCGGCGTGCGCGGTCACCTGCATGCTGGAGTAGCCGAATCCGCCCAGCAGCAGTGTCTGGTAGGTGTCCTTCACGGTGATGTCGATGCTCTGCCCGTCCTCGGCGACCGTCACGGTGCCCTGCACACCGGCATCGGCCAGGAAATCCTGCGCGGTCGCGACGGCCTTCTGCGGGTCGGCGCGGGTGCCCTCACCGGTGATCGCATCGGGGCCGTTGACCTCCTGGCCCGCGCTGCGGGCCGCCTCGGCCGCGATGTCCTCGGCATCGGCGGAGGCCATCAAAAGACGGCCGCCGTCCACGAGTAGCGCCAACAGGCCGATCATGACGATGGCGAAGCCGAGGAAGTACAGCGTCACCGAACCCTGCTCCCGCCGGGCACCGCAGCGGGCGCACACCAGTTCCCTGATACTCACTGATCGCCCCCCTCGCCGGTCCGGTCGACGTAGCGGTCAACTGCGCTGTGCCGGGTCGCTGTGAGCGTTTTGGCGCCAGGCAGGCCCGGGACGGCCAGCTTCGCCAGCGGGATCGTGCAGTCCACGCGGACCGTGACGGTCCCCGGCTGGCCGGGCTGGCTGGGAAAGCCACTGGTATCAACGACGATGTCGGAGCTCGTGCAGGTGCGCTGGGCCTGTCCCAGGGATTTCAACGCGGCCTGCCGGCCGCGGGCCTGAGCCGTGTCGGGGTCATCCGATTCGCTGGCCGCGCGGGCAGCGGCGGCCGCCGTGTTCGCCGCGGTGCTGTCGCCCAGCCCGGCCAGCCCGAACGCGGCGATGATGCCCAGGATCGGCACCACCACCGTCAGACACAGCACCGCCTCCAGCGTGTAGGACCCCCGCTCTCCGCCGCCGCGTGCACGCCCTGCCCGTGCCAGGGCGGCGCACACCGCTCCGGCAACGCGCGACACCCCGAAAAGCCCCGGAATCTGCTTCCCTCTCATTGGTTCTTCTCCACGGTGTCCTCGGCGCTGCGCTCGATCCGCAAGTCCCAGGGCAAAAAGTTCATGACCCGGCCGGTGACCGTCACCCGCACCCGATCCTCCGTCGATCCCGCGGTGCTGACCTGCGCCTGCTGCACCACCCCGACCTGGGCGAGCCAGGACTGAGCACGCTGCGCACCCTGGCCGGGGGAGGACTGGAACTGAGCGCCGCTCTGCGCGCCCTTGCGAGCGGCGGTATGGGCGGCGGTGCTGGCCAGGAAGAACACCCCCAACTGCAGGACGATGCAGGAGATGACCAGCAGGATGGGCGCGATGATCAGAAACTCCAAGGTGGCGATGCCGCCATCCCCGCGGCGGCCGCGTCCAGCGTCCAGGCGGCTGCGCCACCACCGCCGCATCCGGTGTCTCATGCGCCGACAGCGGCCTTGAACCGGTCGATCAGCGTCTCGGAGGTGCCCTTGAACACGGTGCCGAACGCGACGGCCACCCCCAGCACGACGGCCCCCAGGATCAGCTTCTCCAAGGTCTCCATCCCGGCATCCCGGCGGGCGCCGGACATCTTCTCCACCCGCGTCAGCCAGGCGGTGTGCAGCCGGATGACGGCCTGGTCAAGAGCGATGAGCCTCATGATCTGTGTCCCCTCGTCTCCACCACGCACCTCAGCGTCGCGGTTGTTGATCGTCAAATGTTGGTCAGTGCGCTGAACGCCGGGTAGGCGAACATGATCAGTACGACCGTGAACAAGATCGTGCCGGGTACCACCAGACGCTCCGAGGCTGAGTTGGCCTCCGCCTCGCGGTCGGTCAGCAGCCGCTGGCGCAGCAGCAGTGCCTGGGTCGCCAGGGTCTTCTGGATGGAGGCACCGGCCCCGGCCAGTGAGAACGACTCGGCAGGGGCGGCCAGTTCGGGAATGGCCAGCTGCTCTCCGAGTTGCTTGAGCGCTTCCCACTGCGGGATCCCCGCGAGTTCGGCGCGCTTGAGGGCGGCGCTGATCCGGGTCAGGATCCAGTGGTCGCCGACCTCGGCGGTGCGCTGCACCGCCGCCTCCGGGCCCACATTGGCTCCCCGCTCCAACTGCGCGCGCTCGAGGAACGAGGCGATCGCATAGCGGACCTCCAGACGGGCTGTCTTTGCCTGGCGCCGCACATTGGCATCAGCGTCGAACCAGATGTAAGCGGCGAAGACGACGGATGCCAACAGCGGCGGCGCGTACGACAGCCCAAAGCCCGCCAAGCTGAGCAGCAGCCCGCCGACTTGCACCATCACCAGGGCCAGCAGCGAGCCCAGCACCTTCGTACCGACGTGGTGAGCCACCGACCTGTTCAGCAGCTCCAAGTCGGCGCGCGGCACCGACAGCCGGTGTCCGTGCGAGGCCAGGATCTGCTCCCCAGCTCGCTCCCACACCGATCCCTCCGCCCGGCGACGTCGCCTACTCAATTCCGCGGAGGTCGAGGTGGTGGAGTGGCCGAACCCCGGGGTGGTGTTCTCCAGCCGGTCCAGGACCGCGTCCATGTCGGGTCGGGATGGCAGCAGTTCCCGCACCAGCAGAAACAGCCCACCACCCACCACCGCACCGCACGCGAGTGCTCCGGGCGAGATCACAGCGCGGCCCCCTTCACCTTCTGCTTCTTGTTCTTCACAGCCACGCCCAACGCACTGGGCGTGCCGTTACTGAGCCCGGCAGCCGACGGCAGCGCGGCCAGCAGACGCGGCGCAGGCCGCGACCGGGCGAGCGCGCGCATCCCCACCAGCGCGCCACCGAACATCGCCCCCAGCACCAACATCACCAACTGCCCGGTAGCGGTGCGGTAGATCCCGCCCCACGACGGGTTGGTCAGGATGTACACCGCGATCGCCAACGAGATGATCGACACCCAGCGGGTTCCGGTGCGGACCTGGGCGCGCTTGGCGTCGAGGCTGCGCAGGGAGATCGCTTCCTGCTCGGTGAGTGAAGCCATCGACTGCAGGGCCCGACTCAGGCCCGGCCCGTGGTCCTGGGCGTGAGTGAGGAAAAGCATCACGATGTTGTCGACCGCGCCGTCGGCGAACGCATCAGCGAACTGTCGGTAGGCCTGCGAAGGGTTGGCGCCCACCCGCAGCCGTGCGGCCAGCAGCCGCACCTGCGGACGGATCACCTGTGGGGCCCGGGTCGCCGAAGCGGTGATCGCGCTGTCCAGGGTGCCGCCGGACTCGTGCACCCCGGCCAGCTGCTGCATCCACTCCGCCAGAGCCTCCAGGCGCACGATCTCGCGGCTGCTGGTCCCCGCCGGATTCCAGATCCAGGGAATCCCCAGCACGACCACCCCCGCCAGCAGCCCGTGCACCGGACGAGCCCAGACCAGCCAGGCGCCGACAGCGGCCAGCGCGGCGGCGATCACAATGAACCGATACCGCCGGGCCCAGGCGTCGGGGAGCGAGGCCTGCGCGGCCTGCCACCGCACCACCCACCGCGACGGCGGCCGGCCCGCCGCTACCGGCGCCCGGATCGCGCCGCGCACGCCGACCAGCAGCCCGCCCACGATCAACGCGCCGCACAGCGCGGCGAGCAGACTCCACTGATCACTGCTCATGCCGCAGACTCCGTTCCGCCCACCAGATCCAGCGGCGTAGACCAGGCCCCGTACTGGGGCACGGTCAGCCAGCGCCGGTCGAACCCGGCCAGACCCTCCAACTCGGTGATGCACGAGGGCGCCAGCTGCGGCACCCCACGCGGATCAGAACCATTCGGGGCGAAGATCTCCTGAATGGAAGGGTGGCCGCCCTCGCCGGGCTGCACCTCCAGCACATGCGAGATGAACCGGTGGCGCCGCCCGCCCACCCTCGTCTGGTTGATCTGCTTCAGATAGACGATGAAGTTGATGGAGGTGCCCACCAGTTCGTGGACGTCGTCGCGGTGCATGCCCCGGCACAAGGTGACCAGGCGGGGCAGGACCAGCGTGGGGTAGGCGGCATGCAGGGTGCACATGGATCCGGCCCCGCCCGCGCTCATCGCCTGCAGCATCGCGATCGCCTCCCGGTCGCGGACCTCGCCGACGATGACGCGCGTGGACAGCATGCGCAGCGCGTGCGGGAACATGTCCTCCACGCTGATCTGCCCGACCGGATGCCCGTCGACGAGCTCGCCGTTGGACTCGCGGGACTCCATCGCCAGGAACTGCGCGCCGCCCTGGTGCTGGTCCAAGAACAGCTCGCGATCGGATTCGAGAGTGACCACGCGTTCTTCCGCGGGGATCTTCTGCGCCAGGGCCCGCAGCAGGGACGTCTTGCCGGTGCCCATGTCCCCGGCGAACAGGACGTTCTTCTTCGCCAGGACCAGGGCGTGCAAGAACGCGGACAGCGCGGGGGAGAGGGTTCCCCACTCCCGGAGCTGCTCCAGGCTGGAGGTCAGCACACGGTGGCGGCGCACGCCCAGGAACGGCACCGGGGTCAGGGTGGTGGCCTCGGCGCGCGAGCCGTCCGGCAGCCGGAAGCTGACCATCGGCGAGGAAGCCGACAATCGCCGTTCCCTGTGCCCGGAGTTGGAAGCCAGCCGGTTGATCAGTGCGATCAGTTCTTCGTCGTTCTGCGCGACCGGGGGGACCTTGAGGGTGGGCCGGTTGAAGTAGTCGACCTGGACGTCGTCGCCCAGGACCACGATGTTCTCCACGTCCGGGTCATCCAGGTACTTCTGCAGTGGCCCGGCGTGGAACAGCGCGTCGTAGACCGCCTGGCAGAGCGTCTCCACCTGTGCGGGGCTCAGCGCCTTGCCGCGGGGGGCCTGGTTGACCGCCCACCGCGAGACCCGCTCGGCCACCAGCGAGCGTGCCCGCTCCCGGCGCGCAGACTCGTTGGGCAGCGGGTCCTGGTCGTCGGCGGCGACGATGTCGTCACTGACCGCATCCCGCAGGTCGGCGATGTCCTGCGGCGACGCGGGAAGCGCTCCTTGCTCGCTGACCTCCACCGCCGTGGGGGACGCCAAGGCCACCGCCGAGCGACGCGTGTGCGCCACCGCGCCCGCCGCGCCCGGAGCTGCGGGCCGCAGGGCCTGGCTCAGCACATCCTGCAGTTTCGCCGGTGCCCCGTTGACGGGCTGCTCGCCGTACCCGTCAGCCATGAGCGCTCACCCCCAGGCGCGGATCCTGGGGCGGGCCAGGGGAAGCCTGCCTGCTCGAGGAGAGCCGTTGCAGCACCCCGGCGACCACCGGCGAGCTCACCGGAGCCGCGGGCATGTCCAGTGCTCGGCGCCGGGTGTTCACCTCCACTCCGATGGCCTGCATTGTCTTACGGGCCTGCTTGACCAAGCCGAGCTTCATCAGCTTCGGTGGACGCTGCGAACCGTGCGTAAAGAGCGTGCCCGCTGTCGCATCCCACGGCAGCATGTCCACCACGGGCACGGCGAAGCGCCGCGCAATCGCATCGGTACGCAACCCGCCTGCCGCCATGGACAGTTCCTGGATGACCAGCAGCCGCAACGCATCGGCGCCACTGCCCTGCCGCTCCAGCTCGCCCTGCAACAGCCGGGCCACCGGCAACGTCTGTGCCACCGACGTCAGTGAGTTGCGCACCACCAGCAGCACCACATCGGCCCGGTGGGCCAGCACCGCCGGGAAGAGTCTCGGATGCAGTCCGCCGCCGTCGACGACGGCCTGCCCGGAATCGACCACCACGTCATAGCCGGCGTGCTGGTCCATCGCCTGCAACAGCAGCGACAGCGGCTCCCACGTCCCGGCCAGCGCGGCCGCCTGCGTCGGATCGGTCAGCCCCGGCAGCAGCAGCCGGTTGCCCTCCACGTCCAGCGGCCGCAGGTGTGCCTCGAAGGCCTCGGCCAGCTGGTTTTGCAGGTGGGCCTGCGCCAGATGCCACAGACCTACCTCCCCGCCCCACGCGCCTTGTCGGTAGCCGGAGCGAATCGAGGCTTGCTTCGCGGCTGCCTCCACCAGCAGCGAAGGCCGGGCACTGGACAGGGCCAAAGCCAGCGAGGACACGGTGACACCGCACCCGTGCCCACCGACCAGCACCATCACGGACATCGCGACCTCAGCTTCCGGCCTTCAACACGATCGCCACTCGGCCCGCGCTGGCGTCCGAGGCGACCACGCCGCTGGTCGCGTCCGGCACGGCGACCTGCACGACGATATCGCCGCTGCTGGCGGGCGCACCGATCTTCACCACACGGCCGGTCACCTCGGCGAGTTCCGGCTCCTTGCCCACAACCTCGCCCTCCTTGGGACGGGTCACCAGGCTGACCGTGGCGCCGGGCCGCAGCGCGTCGACCGGCGCCATGCCCCGCTTCACCTCGACGGCGACTAGCGCTTCACCGGCCCGCAGTCCGCCCTTGCCGGCCAGTTGCCGCGACGTGAGCAGCGTCCCCTGGGACAGCGCAGCCGCGGTCCGCTGCCCCACGATCGTGTCCTTCTTCGCGGCCGCCACCGGCTTGAGCCCGGGATCCTCCGGCAGCGCGACCACGCGCAGATCCTCAGCCGTGATCTTCTGTCCGGCGGGCACGTCCCGGGCCAGCGCCAGCACATCGGAGCGCTCCCCGGAGGCGTTCAACAGCCCGGCGAACCCGATCGCCCCAGCCAGCACCATCACCGCGCCGATCACCATGTAGGACCGGCGTCGTCGGCGCGGCGGCTCCGGGTCGATGATGTCGAGATCCGGGCGCATCACGTCCCCGGCCGGCGGGGCGGGCACCGTCGCTCTGTTCTTCGTACCGCTCTTCAACACGTGCTTGCCATCCCGCCTAGTCGAGGACTCTCATCTCGCCCACGGACACCTCAAAGTCGCTCTCGCGCACTTCGGTGAACGCACCCTGCTCCCCGCCGCCCCCGGTGACCTGCCAGTCCACCGCCCACGTCGCGGTCGCGGTGCCCTTGAACTTGCCGCCCGCCTGCTCCTTGGACGACGTGCGGTAGAAGTGGCCGCAGTCGGGGGACTTGGCCATGCCGTAGGAGGCCTTGTACTTCGTGCCAGCGCCCTGGCAGGTGACCGACTTCCCGTCACCCATCGACCACCGGATCGAGGACACCTTCGCCGTCGCCGACACCGTCACCCCCGCCAACGTCGCGGAGGCGGAGTTGGGCCCGAACGTGGTGGGGGAGGGCTCCACCCACATCCACATCGGCACACCCACCGTGTACTTGCCCGCAGCCCGCGGGCTGGCGATCTTCGGACCGGTCAGCAGCATCTTGTCCACGGCCTCCCGCGCCAGCTGCTCCGGATCGACGTCGATGGCCGGTGCTTCAGCGGCCCAGAAAACCTGCGGCAGAGCACCCAGGGCACCCGCGCCAATGGCGGCACCCCCCTGCCCGAGACACATCTTGGTGTAGATGGCTCCGGCGCCCTTGTGGCCCTTCCAAACGGGGTCGCTCTTGGGCGGCTGCGGGTCCAACCGTTCTACCGCGCATACCTGAGGACGCGGCTTGCCCTTGCCTCGACTCTTGCCGTTCCCCTCGCCCTGTGCCGTAGGGCGGCCGCTGCTCTGGCCGTGGCCGCCTCCACCCCCGGGCACCTGACGGCACGCGGTGACGAACTTGCTGGTTCCCGGGCAGTTTCCGCCCACAACAGGGCCTGGATCTGCCTGCGCTACACCAGGCAGTACGACCCCGGCCACGGCGGCGACGGTGAGTAATATGCCAGACCGCTTCAGCAGACCTTGTTGCCGTGGGGCGTGAGCTTTGTGATCATCCACCGGTTCTTCCCCCATCGCTCTGCGTCGGCTGTGGTCTCGTAGCGCAGTTCTTGCTCGGTGGGGAACGGTTGGACCTTCCCGGTCGACTCCTTGATCGTCTGCCACTTGGAGATGTCAAGACAGTCCGTGATCCGGGCGGTGGGCACCTCCCGGTTCAGATCCATCGAGACCTTGATGTCCGAGTGAGTGGGCGCGCCCTTGGTGGCCGTCCCGGCCTGCTCCATACTCAGGAGGTCTCCGAGGGCTCCGCCAAGGGCCTCCTTGGTGGCGTACTTCTTCAGGTCGGTTCCCTTGTGGTCGCCCTTGGCGTAGGCCTTGACCTGCTCTTCCCACATGCGGTCGTAGACCTCAAGCACCGCCTGCTTCTCCTTGGCCCGCGGGCCCGCGCTCTTGGTGGGCTTGTCCTTGGCAGGCTTGCTGGGCGGGCGTGCGGTCCTCTTGGTATCCGTGTTGGAGTCGCTGCTGCAGGCGGTGAGCGTGCCAGCGACGCACAGGACGAGGAGCAGCGCCACTGCCTGCTTCTTTTTCCTGCTGCGAATGCCGGAATATGACTGCTGGTTAGCTGCTCGGGTCACTGTCTCTCCCAGTGCGGCGCGATGCTGAGCCGGTGAGCTCCCAAGGGCTAAAACCAATGCGTTTGGGGAGGCCACAGGTGGCGCTAGCTGCGGTGATGAGTCTGCGTAGCGGTCAGACTACGACGCAGGGTGCTCACAGGTCACGCTCATCTCCCCATGAGGGTAGGGGAGTTGGCGGATATTCGGTCACAGCACGTTACCCGGGGTGCCAAGCGGCAAAGCTGCAGCAGTGACGGCTGATGTAGAGGGTCAGGCCCCATCGATGCAATGGCAAACATTGGCCTGGGCGGCGAATCCGGAACGTGGCGCGCCGCGTTGGCCTGTTACGGGTGCCCCATCGGCGATACAGAACGGCAGGGCAGGGCGTATCGCTCGGTGAAAGGGCGGCGGATATGAAGGTGGGGTACTTGGTGTGTGCGCCGGTGCTTTGGCGCCTGCCAAGGTGATCGTGGCGTGGGGGAGGGAGAACGATCAATGCCCTTGAGGTAGTCAGAATTCCACCTGTTCAGGGGGAGGGTGGGTGAAGGAGCTCGCGCGTGATGGATGCGGTGAGAGTCCGACCGCGTCGGTATGACGGCCTGAGCCTCGGGCTCAGGCCGACCAAGAGCGGGGCACCTGCGCGGTCCCTCCTTGCTGATGAGGTCGGGAACCTGTGCCGTGGGTCGGTAGCCGCAGGGCGGCCATCGCGAACGTGGAGCGGGCCCGGCGGTGGAGGAAGCGGAAGCTCGTGTCGCTGGCTCCGGCGTTCTATGTGGCCGACTGCGTGCGCTTGCGGTCCACCCGGGTGGCATCCGGGGCACCGCACCAATTCGCGAGCAATGCGACGGCTACTCCTTTGGGTTGGGCGCGAAAGATGGCGTGAACCCGATGTGTGTGAGGCGGCAGGGCCAGCGCTATGGATTTCGACGGCGGACCCCTCGCGTCGATCAATACCGTCGGAGGAGCACGCAGTGGGAGGCGTTCAAAGGAGAGCCCTTCGGGCGTGGCGCAATGCCGTGCGTATAGAGTGCACCGTCTTCGTCAAGTCGTGCTCTGGCACGACAGGCTGCAGGCCACGCGATTCTCGATCTCTGCGTGGGCCCCAGGCGAGGGCGGGGCCACCCACACCGTTGCGGGAACACCTCTCAACTTGCCTTGGCCTAAAGCTCCGGCAGCCTCTAGCAACGGGCCGAATCGAGATCTCTGAGCCATCACACCGAACGCCGGTGCAGGTAGTGGAAGATCCGGGAATCGGCGTCCCCCACGGGCAGCCCGAGGGCCGTGCTCCTAGCCTTCGGTGAGGGGTTGTCAGCCGTTACATCGTGAGCGGCGGTGCGGGCCACAGCATCGGTTATGCGTTCCACCGCGCCAATCGCCCGCAGAGCCGCCAGCGGAGAGTCGTCGGCCAACTTGACCAGTGCCTCCTCGACGTTTGCGATGAGGCCGGCGAGTTCGGTCGGCAGGGGCACAGCGCGCGCAGCGACCCCCTCGACGTGCTGGAGCCAGTCCTCGAGCGGGCCCGCGGTGTCGTACCGGTAGGGCGCCCTCTCGTCCACCTGTGTCCAGTCGATCGGGTAGAGATGCTCACCACGTCACCCGCAGGCGCACGAGCCCCTCATCTGCATGGCCAGCGGAGCTCCCAGGGTGCCGTCGTACACCCACCAGTCTGTGGTCTTGTGGATGTTGGCACCGCTTCCGAAGTCGAAGTACACGGGCCCGGGCTCAATCTCGTCGTCGAGCACCACGCCCGGCCGTCCGGCGTGCGACTTTCCGAACTCGTCGAGCATCCAATCCACGGCCTTTCCTCCTTCACCCCGGTGCTCATCGTCGGCGCTTCTGGCCGACGGTGGCTCTTCAGCTATCGTTCCGCAACTTGGCCCGGTTTGAGAGGTGTTCGGGGGATGTCAGCTCAACACTCACACCTTGCAGCAGTGGTGGTCGGAGATGGCGAAGCGTCTGGAGAGGGGCGGTGGCGCAGCGTTCGAGGTGATGGGTTTCCGAGGGGGGATCTTGGATACCGAAAGGCGCTGATGGGCCGCGCGCGGGGAGCACGCACATGCCTGCAGTCCCTTCACGCGGGGCACGGGACGATCCCCGCACACACGGGGATGGACCCAGTCCGCACATGGGGGGGGATGGCGACGTTGAACTGCTCCCCGCGTATGCGGGGATGGACCTTTGACACTGAATGCACCAGCTAGCCACGGTGGTCCGCGCTTGAGCCAGGTGTACCAAGTCGGCGGATCCTTCCTGCGAGGTGATCACGAGCTGCGGAGACTGGGCTTCGAGGCTGTGCTCAAGCTCGGGGGCGATGGCGCGCTGCGACTGGTCGCCCCCGATGAGATGCCGGTTGTCGAGCAGCGCTTCGCAGTCCTGATCGGCGACGTCCTCGTACGGCCGTCGGCACGAGCGGCAGTACACCTCAAGGGCGTCAACGCGGGTGTCCTGTCCGGTGGTGAAGGAGCCGCGGAAGTCGGCGAGTTCGCTAGCCGGTCCTCGATCTTGATCTCTGCGGCGACGATCCACACGTGTGCGTAGGACTCCTCCTGCTCCTCGGCGACGTCGGCCGGCGCGGCGTCCTCCTGTGGCGGGGCGAAGAGGTCGGCGAAGGGTTCGTATTCCAGTTGATCTCGGACTACTGGAGTCGAGGTCGGCACTGTGCGGGTCCTCCCGGCGGCGATGCAGCAGATCGGGGCCGAGCGTCAGCGCCTGACCTGCCCTGTAGACGTAGTCACCGTGCGAAGTGTTAAAACCGCGTCCAATACAAGTGTCGGCTCCGGTCCCGCTCGCTACTGCGGGGACGGAGCCGACATTCGGTGTGGCGGGTGGGGGCTATGCCCAGCCGTGCTCGGTCAGCCCGCGGTGGTCTTGCAGGTAGCCGAGGAGGCCTTCCTTCGGGTACTCGATGATGTCGTCGGGCAGTTCGTGGACGCTGAACCACTCCAGGCCGAGGCACTTCGCGGGTTCCCGGTTAACGGGCTCCCCGCTCCACTCGGTGGCCACGAAGAAGAAGCCGATGCGCTCCATGGCATCGTTCTGCCGGTGGTGCACGACATGGACCAAGCGCAGATGGTCCGGGTCGACCTCCACGCCGGTCTCTTCCAGCAGCTCGCGCGCGGCCCCGGCGGTCAGGGTCTCGTCCCGGTCGAGCTTGCCCGAGGGCATGTGCCATAGGCCTTTCCCGTAGGGGCCGCCGCGCTGGGAGAAGAGCAGTTTGTCGCCGTCGCGCAGGATGACGTGGGTGTCGATGACGGGGTGTGCCAGTTCCGGATTCATGGTCCCTGGGGGGTTGGCGAGGTCGGTGAGACTGCCGACGGTACCGAGCGTTCGGGGAGAGCGTCGGCGATTCTCGCCGAGACCTCCGATGGCGTGGCGTGACTGCTGTCGAGGACCAGTACATTCACGTTCGCGGCCGTGAGGGTCTGGGCGGCCTCGGTGTAGAGGTCGACTTCCCGGCCGGGTGCGGTGGGGTCCAGGTGGAAGCGGTGGCGGACTCCGCGCCGGGCTATCCGCTGGGCGATCAGACCGGGCGACGCGGTCAGGATCACGGCCAGGTCGGGCATCAGGATGCCCGCGTTCAGGTCGAGAAGGAACTGCAGCGGCACCCCGTCGAGCTGCTGTAAGACCAGCGTTGAGGCGACGTAGCGGTCACAGATGACCGTGTCGCCGGCGTCGAGGGACGGATCGATCTCATGCTCGATGTGCGCGTACCGGTCGGCCATGACCAGGCACGCCAGTGCGTATCCGTGGATGGTGTTGGCGTGCTCGCGGGTGAAGGCGCCGAGCTTGCTGGTGGAGGGCTCCACCGTCTTGCGGACGGCCATCCCGCGATCGGTCATCTCCTGGTGCAGGGCCTCGATGGTGGTCGACTTCCCGACGCCGCTTGGTCCGTCGAGGGTGATGAACAGGCCGCGCGTCATGCCGCATCCACCTGTGGTGCCTGAACGCGCTCGTGCTGCTCGCGGGTGAGCGTGGCCAGGGTGGAGCGGACCTTGGTGAGGGGCACGTCCCCGAACTGGATGCCGACGGAGAAATTGAACTCGTCGCGTTGACGCATCGACTCGTCGGCCCCGTCGTCGGTCAGGTCGACGTCGCCGTACGCGAGAAGCGCGTCGGGCTCGTGGCCGGCCTCGGTGAGGGTCTGCCACACGGGCGTTCCGGGGTAGGGGCGGAACTCGAAGACGGACGCCCGCAGGTCGCCGGGGTTGCGGTCGGCGATCTCCCACAGGTTCCGGATGTGCTGCACGGTCGCGTCCAGGTCCGCGCGGGTCTCGCCGGGGAAGCCGAGGATGAAGTACCCCTTGACGCCGATGCCGTGGCGCATGAGGCGGTGGGCGACGCGTTCGGTCATCTCGGCGTTGATGCGCTTGTCCATGGCCTTGAGGATGCGGTCGCTGCCGGACTCGATACCGAGTGCGACTTCGCGCAGTCCGTTGTCGACCAGGACGTCCAAGTCATTGTCGGAGAGGCGGTCCAGGACGTTGATGCGGCCGGTGGCGTCCCACACGTAGCGCTCACCGATTCGCTGTTCTGCGAACGCCTTCATGTGCTCGTGGATGACATCGCGGACGCCGAGGAACAGATCGTCTACGAACCGGAAGCAGGTGACGCCGTACTCGTCGTGGAGCTCGTCCAGCTCTCCGATGATGTTCTGGGGGCTGCGGACACGGATCTTGACGTCCTTGTTGGCGCTCCATGCGGCCCCGCAGAATGCGCAGTTGTAGGGGCAGCCGCGGCTACCGACGATGTTCGCTTCCACGTGCCCCGTGCGGGCCGCGTTCCGGAGTAACGCAGTGTTGCGGTTCAGCGCGAGGCGCCGGTCCGTCTCCGTCGGCGCAGCCTGGTAGGGGTCCTGCGGCAGGAATGCGCGGTTGACGTACGGCAGGGTGTTGATGTTCGGGCCGAGCATCTCGGCCGTCTGCTTCTTGTCGGCCATCAGGCCGGCTGCCCGAGTCCCGAGCAGTCGGTCGCGCCACACCACGCCGGGCAGTTCGCGGCGGCGTTGCTCGTCGTGCAGCAGGGCGACGACCCGCAGTTCTCCTTCGCCGAGGACCAGCGCCCGCAGGTTGGCCATGCGCGGATCGGCCAGGACGCGGTCCGGCATGGCCTTGGCGTGGTGTCCGCCGACCATCAGCGCGATGCCGGGATTGACCAGTGCCGCGATGCGGGCAGACATCTCGTAGGTGGGGGCCAGGAGGTTCATGGCCGCCCACCGCGGCCACGCCTCGTTGACGATCCTTGCCGTCTCCGTGATGCCGAGCCCATGCGCCTCGGCGTCCAGGACACCCACGTTGAAGCCGGCCCGCTGTGCGTACGTGGCGATGTAGGCCATGCCAAGCACCGGCAGGGTGTAGTCATTGGTGCGCGGCCGTTGGTCGTAGTCGCGCAGCGGCGCGTTCACGAACAGTGCGTCGAGCGTGTGGGCCGGATCGGCGCCCGAGATCAGCGGTAGCTGAGGCATTGATCCTCCTGGTCATGGGGCGTGGGAGCCCCAGGTGAGGGTGGAGAGGGTCAGGGTGTGCAGGGCGGTGCCCTCGGCTCCGGCCATGGCGGTCCACTTCGGGCCGAATGACTTGTCCTTCTTGCCGGGCCAGGCGTGATCGGGTGCGATCTGCGCGGCCCAGGTGCGTACGGCGAGGTCGTCGTGCGGGTAGATGCTGAAGTCGCCGGCGTAGTCGGCCGCCGCGGCGGCTGCGGTCCACGGGCCGATCCGGGGGACGCTGGTCAGCGCGGCCACCAGGTCACTGGCTTCCATCCGCTGCCAGTGCAAGAAGTGCCGCTCGTAATGGGTCGCAGCCGCCTGGAGGATGGGGCGGTGGAACTTGGCGCCCGCGTCGGCGAACTGCTTCTCATCGAGCGCCAGGACCTGCTCCGCGTCGGGGGCGACGGCCAGTTCACCGTGCGGGGTGTCGATGGTGGTGCCGTAGGTCTTGCACCACGCCCGGTACAGCTTGCGGGCCTGCCCGGCGCGTACGACCTGCCGCAGGACGGCGGTGGTGATCGCGTCCCACAGCCACGGGTTGGCCAGCCGCTGCGTCGGACCGAGGCCATCGAGACCGGACTTGAGTGCGGCGGGGACGGTGCCGGGCAGCCGGACGGGGTCGGTAGTGACGATGGTCGGTTTGACGTCCTCGGTTCCGTGGACGCAGGTCATGTGCAGGCCGTCGCGGTCCCACGAGAGGACCCAGACCCCGGAGGCGGTGCGTACGGCGCGTGCGCGTCCTCCGGCTTCGGTCTCGATCCAGGCGGGGTGATCGGTCGTCAGGACGCCGGTCATGGGGTGCTCCTCGTGTGGTGCGGTTGGTGCGCCGTAGCCTCTCGCGTCACGGGGGTGCGGCGCGCGCGGCCACGGGAAAGCGGCCGGGATCAGTTGATGAGCCCGCGCAGGAAGAGGTAGGTGCGCATCAGCCGGTACTCACCCACCGTCGCGGGCCGGGATTCGGCGGCCTGTCTGCCCGGCTCAGACGGGGTCGGCCACGTGTCATGCGAGGGCATCAACTCGGCGACAGCGTTCGAAATGCTTTTGCGGCGGGGGCCGCGGACGAACAGCGTCACGGTCTCCGGCTCCATCACGGCTTGGTGCACCATCGGGTGACCCAGGGTGTAGGAGCTGCCGGGGCGTTCGATGGTCACGATGCCCGGCTCCAGGTCGCCCCTGCTGAACGGTCCGTCGCACCCGTCGGTGCGGCGGCGTACGACGTGCACGTAGCCGCCGGTGAGGATGCGCGTGGCGAAGTCGTAGCAGTGGTCGTGCGGGACACGCTGGTTGTCCGACGGGGGTTCATGTTCATGCGGATCTCGAAGCCGCAGTCGGGTGCCTGGTAGAGGGAGAGCCGGTTCAGGAGCAGGGTGATGCGGCTGTTCGCCAGCCGGTCAGCGTCGTCCGGGATCTGATCGACCAGCCGGGTCAGGAGCTTGCGGTCCTCGGCAAGGCGGTTCAGGACGTCGCGGCTGATCTGCTGCACGTCACGGAGGTTCGGGATGTCCAGCGAAGGAACATCGTCCAGCCAGTTCACAGAGCAGCTCCTGTCCCGGCGTCCAGGACGCGTTCGAGGGTCCGGAGCGCTCGTTGAGCCACATCAGCGTGCTCGGAGAGGCTCAACGGCCCGGCCGGCCCCGCTTCGTACTGCCTGACGGCGAGAACCTGCGCGCCGCTGGGGCTGCTCTTCACCCCGCACAGGGTGCCCGCATGCGCTGCGAACACCTGCTCGGGGCCGAAGCTGCGCACGTACTGGGGATTGCACGCCTGGACGTCCTCGGGTTTCTGGTACATCTCCAGATCGAGGGTGCCCATGAGCGTCAGGACGACGGAGGTGGAAGCAATCGGCCACGCCGTCATCACGGAGCCGTGGGCCAGGCGGAGATAGAGGCCGCGGCCGTCGTGGGCCGGGAGCGGCAGGTAGGCGAAGCCGTGCGCGAGGAAGGCGCGTGAGGGTGCGCAGGGCATGCCGTGCTCCATCAGGCTCAGGAGCCTGGCGGCCAGGGGAGTGAGCCAGCCGGTGGCGTCGGCCACTGGAATTTCCGGAATCTCGCCCGGGTCTCGCCCTTGGTCGAGCAGCCGGTCGACGAAGGCGGGGAGTACGGCGTCCACAAGGTGCCCCTTCGGAAGTCGGATAGGAAGAAGGCCCGGCGCCGGGCCGTCGGGGGATGCGAAACCCGGCGCCGGGGGTGTATGCCGCTCGATGAGCAGGGCCGGAGCATCCGGCTCACCGAGCGGCCATCTTGGGGGTGTCCGGCTAGGCGGCCGGAACGAAGTCGTTCAGGTACACGACTCTGAACGCCCGCAGGGTGCGCACGAGTTGGGACGCCAGGAACCACCGCAGGTCGGGGTGTCCGTAGGGAACGGGGACGTTGTCGCCTGCCAGGACCCGGATGCCGGATGGCGAGTACATGTGCGGAGTGCCGATGACGCCGTACAGGGGTGCGCTCTGTGCCAGCAGCGCGACGTGACCGTGCTCTGCGAGGTAGGGGAACCGCTTCGCGGCGATGCGTGCGTGCCGTCGGCAGAGCGGGGGCTGAGCGGTCCGGATCGGGGTGCTCGCCGCGGGAATGCCGTCCTTCTTGCTTTCCAGGAACAGGATCCCGTCGGGGGTCCTGGCATTGGTGACGCACACCTGGCACTTGAGTAGGAGCATGGTTTCGCGCTGCCGGGCCGGGTGGACCAGATGCCACTTCGGCTCGCCGGTCGGCAGCCGGTCAGCTCCGATCGACTGCGAAACCCGAGCCCAGAGGGTGCCGCGCACGTCGCGGTCCTGGCGCGTTTCATCCCAGTAGGCAAGGCGCGAGTGGCCCTCGCTGTCGAAGGAGGCGCGCAGGGCGAGGAAGGAGTCAGCCTCTTCCCCTTCGCGAGCGGTGATGTAGGGAACCAAGCGGCTGTTGTTCTTCATGGTGGGCATGAGGCTGCTCCCGTCAGGCCGAGAGGGCGGTGCGGAGCGACTATCGAGCCATCCGGCAGCAGCTCGCCAGTGTCGTCGAAGAGCAGGACGCCGTTGCACAACCGCGTACAACCCACGACGTCGTATCGCGTCACCGGCCGGGCGGCGTCGCGATCCGGCTGGGTGGCCGTGGGGCAGGGGGGCTTGTGCTGGCACATGTGCGTTGCGTTTCCTCTCAGACGTGTGGAGGCTGGAGCCCTGCTCGGTGTCTTACTGAGCCGCGGGGGAGCGGAATGGGTAGAACACCGAGCAGGGCGTCTGGGGGGCGGGCGCAGTGTCTGCGCGGCGGGTCTTGTCGCGAGCGATGGCGGCATCGCTGTAGCCGTAGAACCGCCCGAGTACGTCCTCATCACTGAGCCAAGGGTGTCTTTCTCCCCACTCGACGACGCCGTGAGCATTCGGGTCGGTCGACCAGTTCACGCGCGGATCAGGAAATCCGTGCCGGCCCAGGAGGACGTCACGGACCCGGAGCGCGATGCAGAAGCAGGACACGGGGTAGTAGCCGCCGCGGCGCGTGCCGCCGACCGGTACCGCCAGGAAGGGCATGCGCAGCGTGCGCAAGGCCAGGCTCTTCTCCAGGAGCCACGTGTCGGCGAGCCGCTGCTCGTAGTACTCGAAGTCGTACGCCTTTCGCGGGGCCTGTATCACGACGACTCTCACAGGTGGATGCTGGCCGATCGAAGGGTCATGCATCGTCGGCTCCCTCGATGGCGCAGTCCTCGATCAGCCTTTCGAGCATGAAGGCCAAGCGCCGGGCGAGGCCGACAGCGTCCTGATAGTCGGCCGGCAGACGTTCATCCCAGACGAGGCGCCCTCGCTCGATAAGCCCACTCAACTTCGGGTCAGCGACAGCGATGTCACAGAGCCGCTTCAGGTGGCCGCGAAGCCGCTCGAGCAGCGCCGCGATAGTGGCCGCGGTCGGTGGCTGGCTACCAATCGCTGCGTCGAGGTCGTCGAAGATCACTTCCAGGTTGAGAGGTGTCCAGGCAACGAGTCGATCCCGAACTAACCGCAACTGGTCACTGCGGAGAGGCGGGTTCCACTGTCCGTCGCGCTGGGCGGGCTTCGGGTCGGCTATGGCGGCATTCACCACGGATGCACCGCATGCACCGGCCGCAGTGGATTGCGGGTTGGCCATGGTGGTGCTCACCGACCTCTCGCAGTGGTCGGCACTGGCGGGAACGCGGCCTGCACCGTCTTGCCCGCCCCGTCCTCGTGCACCGCGTACGTGAGCTTCGCGCCGAAGTACTGGACCTGCCACAGACCGGGCCTGCGACGTTCGGGCTCGGTCGGCCGCTTCAGGACCTCGCAGTACCCCGGAAAAGTCGGATTGCCGTCCGCCACCTCGATCAGGAGTTGCCCCGTGCCGATCAAGGCGAGACTCGTCCTGGCCGGAACGGTGCGGCCGTGGCGGACAGCGTTGTCGACGAGTACAGCGGCCACACGCGCAGCCATCTTAATTTCTCCGGGCCAACGCACCATGGCGAGGAGCGTGCGGGTATGCAGCCGTGCATTCCCGGCCGCCATTACCGCGAGGTCGTTTGTGCTCCAGCCGCTGGCCGCGCTCAGTCCAAGGGACTTGGACCGCTGCCACATCGGGGTATCGGTCACGAAGGGGTGCGCAGCAGCGTGCAGCGTGGTGGTTGCATGGTTCGACTGCATGCCGGGCGCAGCGCCAAGGCTCTTGACGGTGTCGCCAGTGAAGGAGTTCATGTGGGGCGCTCCCGCTCGTGGTGTGGCTGGCTAAAAGAGCGAACCGCCAAAACTCCGCTGCCGACATGGGGCCGGAGGCTTCGGCCCAGTCAAAGCGATCAAAGATCAGTTACGTCGTTCTCTGATGAGTTGCTTCGTGCCACTTCCCTGACATGCAGGGGGAGTTGGGTACTACGTTGGTATGAATGACCTCACGCGGCTGCGCTGGGTGACAGGTCGATCAAACTGATCAAAGATCATTTCCGTTGGCGGGGGCGCACTATGGCGCGCGAGAAGAACGAACGACTGACCGCGCTACTTGAAGAAGCTCGCTGGTCACGGGTGCAAGCCGCGAGCGCATACAACCGTGTGGCTGCTGAGACGCTCGGCGACGATGTGCGAGAAAACTCCAAGATCGGGCCATCCCACGTGAGCATGTGGGTAGGGGGCACTAAGGCGACTGGAGTCGCACCCATAGTCTTGTGCCAGGCACTGTCCCGTCGCTTGAAGCGTGAAGTCACGCCGCAAGAAGCCGGGTTCGCAGTTCCCGATGCGCCAGCGCAGCGGGCGCTGGATTGGAGCGTCGATCCGCTGATCGCGCTGAACGCCTTGGGGAGTGGTGTGGACGCGAAGCGGCGACGGCTACTCGCGGGCGGGGTCTACTCCGCCATGTCTCTGATATTGCCTGACGAAACGTGGTGGCGGGCCATGGCACAGCCACCCGAGGAACGCTCCTTGGCGGGCAAGAGAGTCGGCCGCGGTGACGTGGAAACAGTGCAGGAGCTGACGCTCGCGTTCTCCCGGATGGACCAGAAACGCGGTGGTGGCCACGGGCGAAGTGCCCTCGACGAGTATCTCCACCTAGAGATTCCGCGCTTCCTCAACGGGCGCTTCCCTGATGATTCGACGCGGCGCGCAATGTTCGCAGCCTCGGCCGAGCTCGCATACCTGTCCGGCTGGATGAGCTTTGACAACGGCGAGCATGCGGCAGCACTGCAACGCTTCAACACGGCGCTGAAGCTTGCCGCCCGCGCCGGTGATGCCCCGCTCAGCGGGCACATCATGCGGGCCATGGCACACCAGGCGCTCGACATGGGACTGCGGGGCAAAGCGCTACAGCTCGCTCAGGCGTCGGTACATGGGGAGCGGTACGTCTCCGCGACCCCGCGAGAGCGGGCGCTGCTCGGCGTGGTTCACGCTCGCGCCCTCGCGGCGAACAAGCGCAACAAGGAGGCAGTACAGGCGCTCGTACGGGCTGAGGACGACTTGACGATGGCGCGTGAAGGGATTCGGGAGCCGGATCGCACCTTCTTCTTCGGTGAGGCCTCCCTGGCCCATGAGACGGCGTGCACTCTTCGTGATCTCGGGGACCCCAAGCGGGCGGTCAAGGAGTTCCAGCGATCTGTCCGGACCCGAGGAGCGCAGTTTCGTCGCACCCACGCGGTCACACTTGGATATATGGGGGCTACACAGATCAAGCAGGGCAGTGTTGAGGAGGCCTGCGCGACCTGGACCAACGTCCTGGAGGCGATGGAGGACGGCATTTACTCGGGCCGGGCTCGCGGAACAGTAGACGACATGCGCCGTCTCCTCTCGCCCTATCGCGCGCGTGGGATTCCCGCCGTTGGAGTTCTCAATGCCCGCGCGACTGCGTACCTGACCAACGTAGATTGATCACTGTGGGTTGAGGCATAGCGGGAGGGCATGAGCATGATGTTGGAGATCGAGCCCATCGGGGAAGTCGTCGAGGGCCGAACCGAGGTGGCCGACGACTACTGGGGCGGCGTCGAGTCTGTGATCCAGCTCGACGAGGCCAAGTTCCCCTCCGACTCTGTGCAGGGCCTGGAGGAGTTTTCCCACTTGGTGGTGGTGTGGCACTTCAACCTGGCGTCACCAGCTGATGTCGAGTACCACGCGCGTAGCCCACGCGGGAACCCCCTGTGGCCAGCCACAGGCACCTTCGCGCACCGCAACCACAGGCGCCCCAATCAGCTTGCCCAGAGCGTTCCGCGGCTGCTGGCGATCGATGGACTGCGGCTGCGCGTGACCGATCTGGACGCAGTAGTCGGGTCTACGATTTACGATCTGTCGCCGTACTTCCAGACGATGGGTCCGCGCGGCACCGTGCGGGAACCAACGTGGCCGGGCGAAATGCTCGCCGACTACTGGTCCGCCAAGTCGTGATCAGACTGTTCGGCTGCGCCCCCTTCGTGTGACGCTGCCGCATCGTCCCTACCAAACCGCGTCGTATTGCGGGCATGAGCAACGGCGGCGAGGGCCGGGCCGCCGAACTCTGGGACCTTGTCGAGCGGGTCGCGTGCCCCGACCCCGTGCGTCGGTCGTAGACGCTGTCTGCGGTGGGGGAGCCGTCGGCCCACCGTCCGGCCTTGTTGCGTTCGGCGAGCGGAACTCCCCGCTCGGCCATGTCGGCGTTCGCTCCAGCTCGCCACGAGTGCGAGGACACTTGTTTGCCGTCGATGTACGGCACGCCCGCCCGTTCGGCCAGGAGCTGGAAGCGCTCGTCGAGCGAACCCGGCCGTACCCGGGTGCCGCGCCTGCGGGTCGGTTGGATTGAGGCAGCACGGTGAAATCGACGAGGCCCTCGCGGCGCAGCTGGTTCAAGAGCTCCGAGACGTACCGGTGTCTGGCTGTGGGGCGCGGCGGTTCATGGAGTTGAGCGATGGTGGCGATTCGGTGCTGGGAGAGCGAGTCAAGCAGCTGTTGCCGCAGCGCTTCGCAGGGTGGGGTGTGAAAATGTTGCCGTTCTGCTTGAGGAGCAGGAAGGGGGTCACTGGTAGTCCCTGTTCTTGGTGAGGGCGTCGGCTCGGGTCGTTGCTGGTGTCATGTCGCGCAGGAATGTTCGAAGGCGTTGGAGTTGGGCGTCGGCGGATGCGGTGAGTTGGTCTTGGGGTTGGGCTTGGGCGTTGTGGTCGGCGGCCCGTTCCAGGGCGTGGACTTGGCTGGGGCGGTGCTGTTCGGTGAAGACGTCCTCGAGGAGGGGGCCGATGGTGCAGCCGTTGATGGTGAATGAGGTGTAGAGGTCGTACTGGTCGAGGGCGGCGACCTGCGCGGGGCTGGGCCTCTCGCCCTACTCGTCGGTGATCGGTGTGATGGCGGCCTTGGAGCCGCGGGTGGTGGAGAGGGTGGAGGCGTTTTGCACCAGGGATTGCCTGACCGAGATGGGTAGGCGGGCCAGGAGTTGGGTCAGCGCATGTAGCTGGATCTTGTATTTGCGGAAGTCCTCGAACATGGCGGCGATGGAGTCGCCTCCGGCGCCTGCCAGGATGATGAGTTCGTCGAGGTAGCCGCGGAAGGGCCCCCGCTGCTCTGCGGCGGTGTCTGCGCGGAAGCGGCCGGCGCGCAGCAGATCACGGTTGAGGAGCGCGACCAAGAGGCGATCGGTGGGTCCGTTGCCTCCGGTGCTGACCCAATGGACCAAACGAGATGGGGAGTGCGCGGCTGGTTCGAGCTGCGGTGATGTATATGCGTGACGGCCGGCCTACGACCCATGACTCCCCGTGCCCACACTGTTTCCTCCTTTCCCACACTGGAATTGGTACGTATCTGGTCACAACACGTCGCTGATGTCGATAAGTTGGCACGCCTCTGACTCAACCGCCCGATATCCAGGGCCGGTAGACGCCTGCAGAGGCGAACGGCGCCTCGGGGTGCAGCAGGGCGTGGAGGGCCGGGGGGGGGGGGGGCTCGCGGTCGCTGGCTTGGTCACTGGTAGTCCCTTGTCTTGGTGAGAGCGACAGGGCGCGCGTGGGTGGCGAGATGGTCGTGCAGGAAGGCACGGACCCGATCCAATTGATCCGCCGCGGAGGCGGTCAGCTGGCTGAGGGGACGGGCCTGGGCATTGCGGTCGGCGGCCTGTTCCAGGGCGGCGACGTGACCGGGCCGGTACTGCTCGGCGAACAACTCATCCAGATGCGGACCTTGGACCAGCACCGGGCCGACCAAGCGACCGTCGATGGTGAATGAGCTGTAGTGGTCGAACTGGTCGAGATGGGCGACTTGGGCGGCGCTGGGCCGCTCCCCCCACTCCTCGGTGACGGGGCTGACCGCCGCCCTGGAGCCTCGGGTAGTCGACAGCGTGGAGGCGTTCTGCACCAGCGATTGACGCACCGGGAGGGGGAGCCGGGCGAGGAGCTGGGTCAGCGCATGCAGCCGGATCTTGAACTTGCGGAAGTCCTCGAACATGCTCGCGATGGAGTCGGCGCCGGAGGTGGCCAGGGTGATGAGCTCATCCAAGTAGCCGCGGAAGGGCACCCGCTGGTCCTCGGCGATGTCGACCCGGGAGCGCCCGGCCCGCAGCAGATCGCGGTTGAGGAGCGCGACCAGCAGCCGGTCGGTGGGGCCGTTGCCCGCCGTGCTCACCCACACGATCATCCGGCGGTCCATGGCGGCGCGGATGTTGTAGACCCCTTGGGGCTGGCCGAGGAAGGCGCGGGTGATGGGGTTGGCCGCCAGGCGGGTGAGCGGGTTGAGCAGCACGTTGAAGGAGTCGGGCGGGAAGGTGGGGAAGGTGGTCTGCCACCAGGCGCGGGAGTCCGCGTCCAGGACCGGTTCGGTGGCGGCCAGTGCACTGCTGCGGAAGCCGGGATCAGTTAGCAGCGATCGGACGTGGAAGAGCGTGGCCTGGTCCTGGCCGCGTCCGTTTCGGCAGGCCAGCTCGTTGAGTGCGGTCAGCACGGTCAGTGCCTGGGTAAAGATCGCGATCGCCCGCGGCGCATTCGCATCATCCCAGCCGAAGGCGGTGGCAAACGCGTCTACGACGTCCTCGACGACTTCATGGGCGGCCTGGCGCGGCTGATGCATGCCGATCGGATTCCACGCGCTGATCAGCGGGTCGGAGCCGCGGCCCGTCGCTCGGAGGTCGATCCGCGCGATCCGGTCCATGATCGGCTGGTGGGCGAGGAAGGGCGCCACGCGCCGCCAGGAGTCGTGGTGGGGGTCGACGAACAGCAGCCCGCCACCGGCGTGCGCGTAGCCGACCGCTTGGGCGGCCGCCCGTTCCGTCTTGCCGCCGCCGGCCTTGCCCACGCCGATCTCAAAGAGAGTCTGCTCGGCGTGAGTGGCCACCAGACGCCGACGCCCGTCGGGCTCGCGATACCAGCCCTGCAACAGCAGATCGGGGTTGCCGTGGACGAAGGTCGGCAGATCAACGGGCAGCAGCGGCACCCGGCACCAGACGGTGGGCGGCTTGAGCAGCCCCAACAGCTCCTCCAACCCTACCCAGTTCACGGCCGGAGGCATGCACTGCCCGGTGCGCCACCGCAGATCGAAGCGTGCCCGGTGCGGCCACCGGTCGGCGCCCAGCCGCCAGGGCCCGATGCGCAGTCCACGCATCGCCCACCGGGCGGAGCCGCCGAAGACATCGAGCCCGGCCTGGACGCGCGCCAGGCGCGCCTGGGCGCGGCCCTCGACGCTCGAGGCGCAGCGCGCCAGGATCTGCACCCGCACCAGATGGGCGTCCTCGGCGAGTTTGCCCAGCGTCTTGTCCCGGTCCACCCGCACCGGCGGGGCCGTCATCACCATGCCCCGGCGCCCCAGCTGCGCTGAGCCGCCGCGTTGAGAGGTGAGCAGCTGCTGGAGCTGCCCGACGAACGAGTCATCGGCACTGCGGTTCATCCACCGAGTGGTGCGCTCCGCTTCCCGCTGCTCGCCCCGGCGCGCCTGCTGCATCAGCTTCCAACGCCGTGCGCGCAGCGCCCATTTGGGGGCGCGCTGCAGGTCAATGCAGATTTCGGCGAGGTCGCCCAGGTCGGCACGCAGGTCGGCGACCGCGTCGACCAGCGGCTGCAGCGGATCGGGCTGCAGTGGCACCTCCCTCAGGGAAGCGACCGGGTTGCCGCGCAGGATGAACTCGGCGCGCACCTCATGCGGCCGCGGCGTGTCCCGCAGGGCCTTGGCCTTGGCTACGCGCACGCTGGGACCGAACGGCGTGGTGGTCAGCAGGCGCTCCGCCCCGGCGGGCCCTTCGAGCCGGTAGGAGAAGGGGGCATGGCCATCGGAGCGCAGCCGGATCCGTACCGCCTTGCTGCGGCGCGGCGCCCACCAGGGCAGCGACGTGCTGGCGCGCGTCAGTTCCACTCCCCGGCGGAAGATCTCTTCGTGACTGGGGTCGAAGTGGGGGGCGGGGGTGAACTCCAGAGCCATGCGTTCCTGGGAGGCCTTCGCGGCCAGGTGGCGCACCAGGTACTCCCCTCCGATGCCTGCGGCCGCCAGGACCACGGCGAGCAGATACCAGTGGTCGGCCACCCATAGCAGTGCGGCCGCCAGATCCCGGGCGACTGAGGGGATGAGGGAAGCGGTAAGGGCGCTCAGGAGGGGTTCAGGGGCAGAGCTGTCCACGGTGCGCCTCCTCTCGGACGGTGGAAGTACAGGTCGCTGATGCGGCCGTCGGTGTAGGTGCCCCCGCGGTCGGCCGCGGCCCACACCAGATGCACCACCGCCCGCCCGCTGCTGGTCTTGGCGTCCTTGTCTTGCCGGGCGATGGCGGCCTGGATACGCAAGCGGCTGAACGCGGGCGCCACCTGCTGTGCCGGACGCCTGCCGAAGATCTCGGGGAACCGGTCACGTCCCACGCCGGTGGCGTCCGCGTACAACAACAGCGCGCCCTTCTTACGCAGCTGCCGCTCCTGCGCGGCCGGCAGGTCCGCAGGCCAGGCCTTCTCCAAGAGCTGCTGAACCTGCCGGTCCGCTGCGCGTCCCTCACCACGCGGCGGCGGGGGAGTGGACGAGACGGACGGCTGGGGCGCCGGGGTGTCCTGGGAAGGCTGCTTGGGAAGACGCGGCTGCGGTGGCTCCTGCGAGTGCGGCGCCGATCCGGCGGCCACGTCGGAGGAAGCGGTGCTCTGGCCGCCGAACAGGAGGAGATATCCGCAGACGGCCAGGGCCAGGCTGCAGGCCAGCAACAGCCACGGCCCACGCGCAGCAGGCCGTGAACCGGTCATCTTGGGTGTCATAGGACTCTGGCCCCTCCCGCGAAGCCGAACATGGCATCCACGGGGTCCAGGCGGACCTTGGTGCCAGGCCGGGCGGCGTTGACCATCTGTCCATTCCCCACATAGATGCCGACGTGATAGATCGTCGAATCCACGCCCGGCACATAGCCAAAGAAGACCAAGTCACCGGGCCTGAGTGCGCCTTTGGACGTGATGCGCTGCCCCCGGTCGGCCTGCGCGGAGGCGACGCGGGGCAGCGTGATCCCCACTTGCGCGAACGCGTACTGGGTCAGCCCCGAGCAGTCGAAGCCCTTGATGCCGACGCCACTCTTGCCACTGGGCGAGCAGCACACCCCCGTACTGCGCCCCTTGGCGTTGCCGCCGCCCCACGAGTAGGGCGTCCCGCGCTGGGCCAGGGCCGCTTGCAGAACCTTCTTTGCCTTGCCTGAGACTCCTCCCAGGTCCACGCCTTTGGCTGTCCCGCTCGCGGCGGCCCGGTACTGCTTGATCCAGTTGCTGACGTTGGCCACGTACTCCTGGGAGCGGTTGTACTGAAAGATCGCCGCCTTGAGCTGGCTGGTCTTGGACAGGTCGCGGCCGTTGCCGCACAGGTAGACGGCCGCGCCCAGGGCGGCATCGAAGGCGTTGTGCGGGTCGCGTTCCTTGTCGCTGTTGGCGTCGCGGCCGTTGGATTCCCAGGTGGAGGGCAGGAATTGAAAGGGCCCCACGGCCCGCTCGCCGGTCGCGGTGCCGTCCCACTTCCCGCCGTCGGTGTCGGGGAAGGTGGTGGTGTTGCCGCCTTGGCCGGAGCCGTTGAGGAGCACGCCCAGGATCCGCGGTTGGTGGATGTCGCCGTTCTTGGCGATCGTGCGCCCGGCAGCATGATGGGACTCCACCTTCGCGATGCCCGCCAGGATCGGCCACGACATGCCCCTGCACTTGGGCACGTGACGGCCGATCAGCTGGGACGCCTTCTTGTACGCGGCGAGCATGGTGGGCGGGATGTCGGCGGCGCTGCCGCCCTCGACGAATCCGATGTCAGTCTCCTCTTCCTGGTTGGCCAGTTGCGCGGAGGCAGAGAGCACGCTGGCGAAGGGGGCGGCGCAGCTGGCGGCGGCCAGCAGCACGGTCAGCAGGCAGCCCCATTTCATCCGCCGTCGTGGCTGCGGCCGGACTCGAGGCGGACTCATCCGTCCTCCCCGCCCGCGTCGGGGTTGGCTCGGTTGCGGCGCAGCTCTTCTTCACGCGCACGGCGTTCTTCGGCGAAGCGGCGGCGCAGTTCTTCAGGGCTCGCCCGGCGCTGTTCGGTGAGGCGGCGGCGCAGCTCGGCCGGATCGGACGGTGCACTGCGGCGCATCTGGGCCGGGTCGATCCGCGGCCTCCACTGTGTGGATGGGTCAGAACCGGGCTCCGCCGGCCGTGGCGTGGGTGGCGGCGAGGCGGGTTTCCTGCTGCTCAGCTGGTAGCGCATGGGCCCGCCCGGTCCCAGGTTGAGGTCGCTGGCGTGGCGCTCGGGGGCCCGGCCCGAGGTGGGCGCGAAGCCGCTGGCCGGCCCCGGTCCGCTGTCGGGCGGCGGGGCATCCCCGCGGCTCCGCCCGGTTGTGGAATCGGGGGCGGAGCTGGCACGAGCCGTGGAGCGCGGGGGCGTGGCCGCGCGGGGGGAACCGCCGGATGCGGGCCGCAGCACGCGGCCGGAGGAGGAGCTCCCGCCGCCGGGTCCTCCGCCGCCGGGTCCACCGCCGACGGGGGCGTCCGGCTCGTCGCGGTATTTTTTGAAACGTATGTCCGAGCGGACTGTGTTGCGCCACACCGCGACCTGTTTCTTGGCGTCTTGGGTGTGTTCGGAGGCGCCCTGGCGGGCTCGCCGGGTGGTGGTGGGCAGGCCGAGGGTGGCGCCGTAGGCGATGCGGCCGCCGCGGTGCAGGATGCGGTAGCCGCGCAGCCTGACGGCGCGGTTGTGGGCCCGTGTGGAGAGCAGGGTGCGGTCGCTGTTCTGGTCATGCAGGACCTCTCCCGTTTTCCGGTCGACGATCTGGCCGTCCCGGTTGCGGTAGCGGTCGGGGGGGCCGTCGCGGCGCGGGCCGCGCGACCCGCCGGGCCCTGCCGGCCCGCCGTCGGCGCCGTCCGCGTGCGGTCCGCTGCCCGGGGCATCGCCCTCGGCGGTGGGTTTGCGCATCCGTTCCAGGGCCTTGTCGCCCGGTCGCTTGCCGACCAGCAGCCCCCACGCGCCGCGGGCGCCGAGGCCGGCGCCGGTGGCGGCCAGCGCGAAGGGTGCCAGGCCGCGCGAGGCCTCGGCCCCTGCATCGGACAGCAGTCGTCCGGTGTCCACCGGCATGCCGGTGCCGTCGGCCATCGCGGCCAGCGAACGCATGATGCGCTGACGGGTACCGAGCCGGCCATATCCGCCTGCCATCGCGCGCAGGCCGAACCCGCCACCCATCCCCATGCCGGCGTTGCCGTGGACGGCCAGCGCGGCGCCGATCTCGGAGGTGTCGCCGGGCAGGTGCGTGCCGCCGATCTTCGCGTAGCGCATCCGCACCGCCATCCGCTGCCCGGCCGAGGAGATCCCGGCCAGCAGCCTGCGGTGGAAGGCGAGACCGGCCAACGCCAGCGCGACCAGCGCCAAAAGCCGTTCGGCCGGGACGTCGGGGCCATCGGTGAGGACCACATCGATCCCGATGGCGTAGGAGGGAAGGAACGTGCAGATCGCGAACATGCCGGCCACCGAAATGCCCAGCAGCGCCAGCCACTTCCACACGGCCTGGCGGGAGGGGCCCGGCAGCATTGCCCACACCAGCATCACCGAGCCGACGGCGGCCGCGCCGGCGTCCGCGGCCTGCATGCCCAGCAGCACGAACGCCGCAGACAGCGGGATCGCGGAGATCAGCAGCGCGGCCACGAACAGCATCAGCACACCTGCGGTGCGCCAACCGGTGGGTTCCTTGGCGTACTCGGCCGCCGCCTTGCCCACCGGCCCGGCCTTCTCCAGCTCCTTGAGGAACGCGGCGAACTGCTGGTCTTGGGAGTCCAGGACCGGGGTGGCGGTGTCCAGCAGTGCCTCGCCGGGCGTGAGGGGGATCGGCTTCAGCGGCGGCTCATCGAGGCCGGGGTTTTTCAATCGCCCCTTCACGCAGTACTTGTGAGCGGGGCCTTTGATCTTGTCGCATGCGTCTTCGGCCCGCTGACGAGCTGCCTCGCTTGCTGCGGAGGTGGGCTTGTAGCCGCCGGAGACCCACTTGAGGTGCAGGGCGTAGGCCTTGCGGTCCGAGGCCTTGGCCGGGTCGAGGATCCGCCCGTACTGCACGAGCATGTAGCCCTTGACGACCGTCACGTTGGTCAGCGCGTCCTGAATGGGCTTGGCCACCGCCGCGGAGTGCGCCTTCTTGTTCTCCTGCTGGTAGCACTTCTCCAGCGCCGGACCTGACAGGCCTGCGCCGCAGGGGCCCGCTTCCCCGCTGGCGATTTTGCCGCCCCAGTCGTAGGAGTCCACGGTCATCCGAGCGACCTCCGAGGCGGATCGCTCGCTCTGGGCCAGCGGCCCGTCCTGCCCCAGGAGGTAGTCGGGGCGTACGAACGCGGAGGCCGCAAAGGCGGCGATGACCAGAGTGAGGACGATTTCCCCGAGGCCTTTGCCGGCCTTCCCGCGCACGAGCAGGATGCCGCCGAAGATGAAGGCCCAACTCAGCAACAGCCCCTTGAGGCCCAGGGTGTCGACGACGATGTCGTTGTAGGTGTCGGAGAGCTTTTGCGCCGGATCGGCCAGCATCTTGATCAGCGGGAAGCGCAGCGCGAACTCGATGGCCCAGCACGACAGGCCCACCACCAGACGCAGCAGTGTGAACAGGCCGTTCATGATGAACGCATAGGCGTTGGTGCGCACCGAGAAGATGGAGCCGCCCTGGGCCGACAGTTCGTAGCCATTGATCGGCACGCCTTCGGAGCTGTCCACGTTCAGCGGGCCCATCATGTCTCCGCCGCCGTCGGCCGCGTAGGCGACGTGCGCGTTGACGATGAGGAACACCACGGCCAGCCCCAAGGCGTGGGTCAGGGTGCGCAGCCGGCCGTGCGTAAAGCGCCAGAGGTTCACGGGAGTTCAGCACCTTCCCGCACGACGCCGCAGGAGTGCCAGGGTGAGCAGGCCGACGGCGGGCGGCACCAGCACCCAGACGTTCGTCTCCCGCGACGGCGGGGGCGGGGGCGTGGCCGTCGGCGGGGTGGTGGTGCGCAGGCAGTACGCCTTGGCCGGGCCGACGATCAGCGCGCAGGCATCCTTGCGGCTGTCACCGGCCGAGCGGGCTGTATCGGTGGGGCTGAAGCCTGCGGTCGGATTGACGGCGCTCAGCACGGCCAGCAGCAGGCAGGCCAGTGTCAGGGCGCTGGCGGCGTGCCGCATCGCCGTGCGCCGTTGGGTGCGCGGCCGGTTCGGGCGGGTCATCGGCGTCACAGGGCCTCCTCGCGTGCGGCGGCCGGCTGCGGGCCTTTGGCCGGGGCGTCCTTGGTCAGGTCCGGCCGACCGGGCGTAGGGGTGGTTGGGCGCCGGCCGGGGGTGGTGGTGATGTGCGAGCTGATGCGCGCCACGGCGGGGATGGTGACCTTGATGCGGCCGGTGTTCTGCCGGGGCCCTGTCAGCAGAACCTCACCGGCGCGGTCCTTGTGGCCCACGGGGGACAGGCCCGAGGTGACCATCCGCACCAGTTCGCTGTCAGTCGAGTCGAGGCCGATGAAGTCCAGGCCGCGGCGGGCGCGTTCGCGTTCGGTGGTCCGTGCCAGGGCCCGGTAGGCCATCAGTCCGCGATCGGGCCCGAGTTCCTTGGCGTCGTGGGCGCCGGCGATGAGTCCGGCGCCGTGTTTGCGGCCGTCGTGGAGGATCTCGTGGACCAGGGCGGTGCCCTCGGCGGAGGAGGTCAGCCAGTACAGCTCGTCCAGCGCGACCGCGCAGAACCGCTCGGGCATCGAGAAGGCGGCCTGGCGGGCTATGGCCGCGATCAGGTAGAGCACCGCCCGTCCGATCAAGGCTTCCAGGGGCTGCTGGTGCAGGATTTCGGCGTGCTCGAAGGCCTGCTTGGGCGGCAGTTTGAGGCCGGTGGTGGTGATGACGATGAAGTCGGAGGCGCCGGTGCCATCCAGGCTCACCGGCGGCAGGCAGGGGTCGAACACCATCGCGGCCAGGGGGTTCTGCTCGACCAGGCGCAGCAGCCCGGCCAGGGTGGCCGCGGCATCCTGCCGCTTGCCGCCCTCGGCGGCGGCCATCTGGCGCAAGACGTCGATGACACCGCTCATCGACGGCTCGGGCAGGGCGCCGGCCTGCTCGATGGCGTGGTGCAGGACCTCGCCGGAGGTGGTCATGGGCCCGATGCCCAGCTGCAGGGTGAGGTAGCTCAGCGCGTAGTGGCGGCCCTCGGCGCCGGGGAACAGGCGCAGCGGGTCGATGGACAGCGCGGCCCGGGCGGCGTCGATGATCTGGCAGCGGCCTGGCGCGGCGGCCTCGGCGAAGGAAGCCCATTCGCGGACGGGGGTGCGGTCGATGCAGATGGCGCGGCCACCGCGGTCGACGACGGACAGGCTGATCAGCTTGAGCATGACGCTCTTTCCGGCGCCCAGGTCACCAACTACGCCCAGGGAGGCCGAAGCGTCCTGCTTGGGGACGTCAGCGATATTGATCAGGACGGGGCGGGTGGTGCCGCAGTCCAGATCCAGGCCGAGCAGCATCCCGGTCGGGTCGCCGACCTCGCAGTGGGTGAACGCCCCCGAGAGGGCCCAGTCCTCGCTGACCTGGTGCTGGGTGAACTCTTTCAGCCGGTGTGCCCGTACGGCGCCGGGCAGCCCCAAGGTGAACAGATCCGCCTGCATCCCGGCCGGGCGCACCGCCCGGTAGTCCGCGCCCGCCAGCAGCTTTTCCAGGGCGCGGGCCCGCGCGTCACACAGCTGAGCCGTCGGCCCCCACACCGTCAGCGCTGTGATGGCCTGGACCTCTACTTCCACGCTGGTGCGTGAGAGCCGGGTGTCCAGCTCGCCCAGGTCGCGGGCGGCATCGGGGAGGGAGGCGGGCATGCCAGTTGGGCGTGCGTCGTACTGGTCGGCCTGGTCGACCAGCTCGGTCTTCTTGCGCTGCACCTGAGCCCGCGCCTTCTCCGCGGACACCAGCGTCAGGTCGATAGTGAAGTCGACAGGAAAGTCCAGCACTTCGAGCTGCGCGAACAGGTCGGCGGCCTCCAGGGAGATGGCGGGCGGGCACTCGGCCAAAGCCAGATGCGCCTGATAGCCGATGCCGCCGTCGCTTTCGACCTGCAGCCACCGCCGCCGCAGCGGAGACGCCGACCGGGTCTTCCACCACCGCGCCCGGCCGGCACCGCGGCCGCGCGCCTCGCCGATGTCCTCCTGGTCCTCGTTGGCGGCGGGCTCGGCGGGCGCGATGCCGCCTTCCTCGAGGCGGACCTGCCCGAGGTCGGCGTAGCTGGGGGAGTGCAGCACCCCGCCGTGGACCCGCCCGCCGTACAGATCACTGAGTGCTGCCTCGCCCAGCAGCGGCTCGGCCAGGCCGCGGTGCACCGCGTGCTGAATCATCCACACGATCTCCGCCGGACGCGCCGGACGATACGAGGCGCCGCCGGCCAGCTGCGCCTCCACCTGCCCGGCCTGCTCCCGGGCGGAGGTGACCTCGGCGCGGGTGACGGGGGCGGCGCGCATGCCGAAGGTGTCGGCGACCTCCGCCCACAGCGCGCCCGCCGCCTTGACGCCTTGGTGCTCGGACTCCAGCGGGACGGCCAGCCACCACGAGCGCTGGTGCATCTCCTGGCCCTGGAGAAGGTCCAGGGCGGCATCGAGGTGTTCCATCCACGGGCGGGCGGCGGGTGTGAGTCCGTCGCCGCTGTGCTCGTCCTCCAGGCCGTCGGCCATCTTCCAGGCGATCTCTGCCGGGTCGACCTGTGCGCACAGCCCGAACAGGCGCGGGGCGCCGGACAGGGAGCGCACCAAGTGCGTGATTTTGCCCAGGAGTTCGTCGCGGACGGACAGGGGCACGTAGGTGCCCGGCACGGTCTCCTGGCTGCGGCCCTCGGCATCCGGGCCGGGATGCAACCGGTAGAGGGCCCATACGTGGCCGTGGGTGGACCACAGCAGATGCCCGGCGATATGCCGGATGGGAACACGCATCACTGTCCCCCTTTCTGGTTCTGTGCACGGAGTTGGGCTTGCGCCAGCAGCGCTGTGGCCCGCGTCCCCTCTGGAGCGGGGGCGGCAGCTGCCGGGGCGTGCCTGGGCGGGCGTGAGCGCGCAGGCGGCACGGGCCGTGTGCGCGAACGCCGCGCAGCCTGCTGGGGCGGCGCTGGCGCCGGGGCGGCATCAGTGGCGGGGGTGAGGTCTTCGAGGGTGAAGCCGCCGCCCAGACGACGGGCCCGCGGATCACGCGCAGCACGCTGGCCGATCCGGCCCCCGGCGGGCTGCACCGCAAGTGCCACCATGCCCATCGCGGCCGACACCGGGTGACGACCGCCGATCTTGGGCCTGCGCAGCAGCCAGATCCCCACCACCCACGCTGCGACCGGGATGGGACCCAGCACGCTCCACACGGAGATCGTCTTGACCAGGATGAAGCCGCCCACGACGGCCAGGGCGATCTGCGCCGCGTTATAGGGGCCCAGCGGCAGACGCCAGTCGGCGAGCTTGCCCACCACCCAGGGATGCCGCCGCGCGGCCGTGTAGAAGCGCGCCGTACGGGGCGCGGCGGCCGCGCTCACAAGCGCCCCTCCGGGCCAGGCCCGGGACGGTCAAGGGCAGGTGCGCCGTTGGCCGGGTTCTTCACCTCGTCCTCGAACATCTTCGCCAGGTCGTTGCGCGAGCCGTACAGGCCCAGCGCGATCACCATGAGGATCAGCGCGCCGATGCCCGCCTTCAGCGAGAACCGCTGCACCATGATCACTACGACGATGATGATGAGCGCGGCCTGCAGGCCCGTGGTGCCCCAGTCCTTGGCGGTCCCGATCCAGGAGTCGCCCAGCTCGGCCAGCTCCCCGGCCATCACCACGGGATTGAGCGAGTTCATCGGCCCGCACCGCCCGTCGTGCCCGACACCAGGGCAGCGATCTCCCAGCGGCCGTCACGGGCCGACAAGGTGAGCTCGTAGGCCAGTGGCCACCGGCCCGCAGCGTCGCGCGCCTCGACCTGGGCCAGGACATGGACCGTGGTCCCGTCACCGGGTACCTGCTCGGCGGCTGCGGACTGCTCGCGCGCGGTGGCCTCCTGCACCTCGACCGAAGCGGCGGCCGCGGGCGAGATGGCCGTCAGCTCTACACCAGGCGCCAGGTAGCGGCTCACCTCGCCGCGCCCGGCCAGATACGCGGTCAGGAACTCCCCGGCCGTGGTGGCCAGCGGGCCCTCTTCGACCGTGACTTCGTAGGGCGAGTCAGGGAACTTGTGCCGGGCGGGGGCAGTGACGAGCGCCGGCGCCGCGGTGACGGCGAACGAGGACCCGCTGGACGAGGCGATCGCTGGCACGGCGAAGTAACGCACCGCGTCCGCGTACTGCGCAGCCACCGTCACCGACCACCGACCGTCCTTGCCCGGTGTACTGCGCACCGCAGTCACCCGCCGCGGCACGGGCGCCTCTTCGTCGCGGGCGGGCAGGAGGATGCCAGGGGCCATCGCCTGCACACGTCGCGCGGCCGCGCTGCTGGCGTCGTCGCTGCTGCGCAGCCACGCGTCGACGAACTCGGCGACGTAGCCCGAGGGATCGGCCACCGTCACGCTCTGCTGGCTGCGCTGCGGCTTGGGTGCGGAGGAGGCCGCGACGGTGGCGGAGGGCTGGCCGACGGCAATGGCCAGCGCGAGGGGACCGGTAGCAAGCGCGGCCCATGCTCCGGCGCGACCGAGTTGCACACGCCGCCGCATCTGGGAAAGCGCAATACCCGCGGCCACCGGATGCTTGTCGGCACGGGGCGGGGCTGGGGATCGGAACATGCCAAAACTCCCGGAGGGCTCAGGGGGTTGATGCCTTGAGGCAACCCCCCGGCGCCGACCGGCTTGCCGACCACACCGGCCCGACCACGGTGAAGAACAGGTCACGAATGAGTGGTCGGGGTGGTGGTAGCCCCTACCACCACCCCGACCAGCCGACACCCGGCCGCCGCGAGCGGTGGCGAGGGGTGCGCATCGCCGTGGAGCAGGCGTCCCGGGACGGCGATCGGCCGCATCCGCTGCGCGCATCGCCGCTCTGCGCAGACGGTGGACGCAGCCCATCGCTGGCAGTGCGCAACCGCGTCATGAGAACTCGGCGCTGTCGGCGATGGCCGGTTGCGGGGTAGCCGTCGTATGGCCCACCGGTGAGTGCGCAGCCCGCTGGCCATCGCAGGACAGAACGAGTGCGTACCCGGCAGCCGACTTCATCGGCGTCGGCTGCGCAATGCTGTGACCTGCGGTGGTCGGGCCAGGCGGAGTGTGGTCGGGGTGATGACGGCACCCTGTGGTCGCCATCTACCACCACCAGTTCACAGGGCGATGGCCCCGTGCGTGGCCACTGCACATCGCCGCTCTAACTGCCCCCGATCCGCGGGCAGCCCGGCGGTGATGGCTGTGCAGTGCACTGTTCATCGCGGTGCGGAGCGGAACCACCTCGAAGGCCCGTCGCGGAGTGCGCAGTCAGGCGATGACGGAGCCAGCGATGTGCAGTCGGTCCCCGCCGCCGTTCGTCCTCCGCGATGCGGGCGGCTCGCGGCCCTGCAGCGGATGGTCGGGCCGACCACCGTGTCCGGCTGTGGTTGTGACTTCTTTGTGATGGTGGTCGGGGCTTGGTGGTCGGGGGACTGGTCGGGACGGCCGGGTTCTCTCCTTCTATGAACCACAACACCTGCTCTTGTGAGCCGTCGTGGCCGGGCAGCGCGGCAGGACCGTGCCGCCGACGGCTCGACGCCAAGACGCCCGAGGCCGTGGCAGGGGCGCGGCGATGACGGGCTATGGGGCCGGGATCCGGCGTGGGGAGATGGCGGGTGATCGCTTCACGCAGATCGCCAACGCCTTCTTTCGCGATCCGCGGATCTCGTTCAAAGCGAAGGGGATCTTCGGTCTGATCTCGACGCACCGCGACGGATGGCGCGTGACGATGGCCGAACTCGCCCGCAGCGGCCCCGAGGGCCCCAGCGCGGTGCGGACCGGTCTTGAGGAACTGGAGAGGTTCGGCTACCTCACGCGGGAACGCGAGCGGCGCGCGGACGGCACCCTGGGCGATGTCATCTACGCAATCACCGACGTTCCGGCCCATCTGTACGACCTGTTGGGCGACAACGCCCCCGCCTCCGACTTCACGCAACGCAGCAGGTCACAACCTGAATCAGGTTTTCCAACACTGGATCATCCAACGTTGGCTGAACGCCCCACTAAGAACACCAAGAACAAGAAGACCAGAGAGCAGAACACCAACTCCGTCCGTCCCTCCGTCCCTAACGCGCGTGCGCGCGAACTCGACGCACCGGATCAGGAGCGGACCCGAAGAGCCAAGACGAAGAGCCGAGCTCCCGCCACGGCCGGCGAGCGCCTGCTGTTGTCGATCGGGGCAGAGCACCCCGATCTGCTGCTGACCGGACAGGTGCTCACCGATCAGGGACACGCCGTCCAGGACCTGCTGCAGGCGGGCTGGACGCCGGAGCAGCTGCGCCACGTCATCGCCGACCGGCCACTGCCGAAGCCGCTGCACCACACGGTGGGTGCGATCATCGCCGCCCGCCTGCGCACTGCACAGGCCACCCCCGAGCCGGGCCCCGCTGCCGCGCATTCGCCCACTGATCCCGCACCGCTGGACGCCGCGGGCCGGACCGTCGCCGATGCGCTCTCCCACCGGGCGCTGGTCGAATGCGCCGGCTGCGGCAGCCCCAGCCGCGCCGCGGGCCAGGACCTCTGCCCGGCCTGCCTCAACTGGCCCGTATGCACCGCGTGCACCGGACCCACACCGCGTCGCGCCGATCCCGCCGGGGACGGCCGCTGCTCCTTGTGCACCCCCTGACCTCCAAAGGGCCGCGACCGGCCACCGTCTACCGGATCGAGGAACCGATGTTGCTCCCGCCGCCCCACCTCGCACCGACCTCGCACCTGTCGCCCGGCATGAGGCGAGCGCCGTCCTGTGAGCGCACGCCGTGGGGCTGGCTGCGCTTCAGTCCGGCCGCCCCCGACGGGGCACCGCAGCATCTGCTGCAGATCGGCATCCGCACTCCCGACCCCTCGCTACGTGCCCGGTGTGCGCAGCGCTGGCTCACCCGCCGCCCGCCGCTTCGCCTCTACTTCGACCACGGCGGATCGGTCACCGCGCTCACGCTGATGACCGCGCTCGTCGCTTTGCTGGGCATGAGCTGGGCCATCGATCACGGCCTCCCCGCGGTGATCGGTCTGCCGCTGGCCATCCTGCTGCCGCTGCTCGTGGACCACCTGCCCGCCCGCCTCGACACACGCGCCCGCGCCTATGCCCGCATCATCGACACCGGACCTGGACTGGACTACCTGCAGCGGCTGACCGCCCAACACGCCCGCCTGGTCCGCGCCCACAGCTCCCGCCCTGGCCCCGAGCTCGGCTGCGCGGCTGAGCTCGGCCACCGGACGCTGTGGGAGATCGCCGTGATCATCACGGCCCCTGACCGCAGCCCTGACATCACCTGCCGGTGGCTGGCGCTGGAGAGCCTGATGGACCACCTCGCCCGCGAGGCCGACGACATCAAACACCAGCGAGCCCTCGACGGGCCGGCCGCAGCCGACGACGACTCCCCGCCGGCGTATCGAGCTCCCGGCCACCCCTGACACCGCGGCAGCAGTCCCCTCACCTTGCCCGGGACCGGCACCAGCCGCACCACCGCTGCAACACGCCTTCGAAGGAGACAGACATGGCCGAAGAGATCTATTTCCTGTTCGCCCACGAGCCGTACTTCCCGCCGCACGGCCTGCGGGAGGTCAACGGCACCATCGTCGCGGCCGCCACGCTGCTGCACCCCCATGTACGCCAGCCCGACGGCGCCCGCATGCACCGCCTCCTGCACAACGGGCAGCGCACCGACGGGGAGATCGTGCCGCTCGCGACCCTCACCCACGAACTCGACGGCGGCGACCGATGGAGTGAGACCGCCCACTGGGAGGGAGTGATCAGCGACCTGCTCACCCTGGCCCGCTTCGGCTCGTGCGACTCGCTAGGCCTGGCACTGCCCGCCCTGGAGCGGGCGTTGATGTGCAGCGGCCCCAACACTCGCGTGATCAACTACAACCCGGCTACCGGACAGCGCGAGACCCACGGCCCCCAACAGCGCGCGGCCGTCCTGGCCACGCTCACCAAGAACCTGCACACGACACAAGACGGCCGAGAACTCTGGCCCGGAGCGGGCCTCCTGCCAGCAATTCCCTAGCCGCGACCCATCCACTCACGCGACAGCAGCCGTCAGGCGGCGGAGCAGCGGCTCAAGGGCGGTGCACGGGGCGGGTCATGGAGGCAAAGACGGGGGAGTCGGCGAAGGGCTGCTGTTCGCCGACCTTCCGGTACCCCCAGGCCTCGTACACGGCCTGGACGGCACCGTTCCCGGCGGCGGGGTTGACCAGGAGAGTGACACGTTGCTCGGTGCGCAGGGTGAGCCACTCCTCGTGGATCTGCCACGCGACGCCGCGGCCGCGCCAGGGTTTGCGGACCACGATCTCGTTGAGCGCCACGGTGCGGTGGCCGTCCTCGTCGGTGTAGCCCTGAGGCAGTTCCGTGATCATCGAGGACCACCAGCGGGTGTCGGGGCCGAGCGTGGTGCCAAAGGCGAACCCGACCGGTTCGTCCTCCTCGTAGCCGACCACCGACGTCCAACCGGGGCGCGATGCATAGGCGGACAGCCGCTCGTCGAACCGGTCGACGTCGTAGAAGGGGGTGGTGAGTTGGAAGTCGCGGTGCCGGACCTCCGCGTGGATGTCGAGGAGCGTCTGCCGGATGTCGGGCAGACGCCCGGCGGTGTAGTGCCGGATCTCGACGGTCACGGATGGCCTCCCTGGGTGCTGGTGAACTGGTCCGTCCACTGGGACGTGCGCAGCGCTCCAGGGGCGGTAGCCGAAAGTTCACGGGTGAACGTCGCAAATAGCCGACGGGTGCGCCCGCTCAGTGAATCACCGCTGGCGGAGGGCAGTACAGAGGCCGCAGTGGAGCAGGCCTGCTCCACGTCGTGTTGGTGGAGTTGGGCGAGCGCAAGGTGGGCGCCGTAGTAGAGCCGGTTGCGCGTGTACTCGGGGCGCAGGCACGACAGGGTGCGATGGAGGTGAGCCTCGGCCTGTTCGTGTTCTCCGATTCTGGCCATCGTCAGGGCGCTCAGACCCGAAAGCTCGGACTGATCGTAGAAGCCGGCCCACGTCGGACGGGGGCGGGCAGGATCGGCACGGTGGTAGGCCCGGGTGGCGACATCGAGGTTGCGCAGGGCGCTCCGGCGCTCTCCTGCATTGGCCTGGACTCCAGCAAGGCGGGCGGCGGCCAGGCTACGGAGCAGCGGGTCGCGGCGGCACACTGAGGTGGCGCGTCCCGCTTCGGCGGCAGCGATCGCGTCCCGGTGGCGTTGTTGCTGCAGGGCCAGAGCGGAGGCGTGCCCCCACAGGCGAAGATGCATCTCGGGGCTGCCAGCGAGACCGGACAGTGTCATCGCCCGGTACAAGTGCTGCTGTGCGCGGGCTGGTTCGCGGGAGTCGATGGCCGCCCACACGGCGGTGCCGGTGAACGCCGCGGCCAGGTAGTAGAGCCGGGCCCTTCCACGGCGCGACAGGCCAGGTTCCCCATGGGCTCCTCGAGGCGCTTGGCAGTCCTGTCCCCGAAACGGTTGTCCTGCCCTCCACCTGGCTCCCTCATGCGGACTAGCAGGCCGGTCCATGGACGGAGGCTCGAAACAAGGCGACGAGCACCTTCAAGTCGGGGGTATCAAGACGGGCTCTGAGAGGTCGTTTTCAGCTGGTTTGCGCCGCCTCATGTATCTCTTAACTCGTCCTGGGTCTCACGCGTGTCGATTTCCGGCACGCCTCCGCTAGACGGAGAGGGCATCAGCGCACGTCTTGGGATGAGACAGGCTTTGCAGGATGAGACCGGCAAGTCGGGCCTCACAGGCGGCCCATGGAGCACCTTCACCCTTGCTGCCCCTCAAGTCGCGCCCCGTCACAGGTACATGTTGGGATCAAATAGGCTTCATAGGTTAAAACGACCTCTGAGAGGTCGTTTTCATCTGTAGTGCGGTGTTATCTCTAGTTTTGCGTCCACCGATGATCTGGTGCTGGTGAGTCTGCAGTGAGGGCCGTGGCTGGCGAGGCGGACGGTGTGGTGGCTGGGGCGAGAGCCTGCTTCCGCCTGTCTCATTCCAGGACGCCCGCTTCTGTTCCGTGCTTCCACGAGGCCGGACGCACGCCTGGGCGCACGCCCTCGATCGGCGGTACGTCCAGGTCATGACCAGCCGTCGTCCCTATCCCAGTGATCTGTCCGATGCCCGTTGGGAGTTGATCGAGCCGGTGCTGTCCGCCTGGCGCTTTGAACGCCGCGGCCGGGCCCTGGACTTCGGACGGCCGCCGCGGCATGACCTGCGCGAGATCATGAACGCGATCTTGTATGTAGACCGCACCGGCTGTCAGTGGGCCTATCTCCCGCACGACTTCCCGCCGCATCAGACGATCTACGGCTACTTCGCGAAATGGCAGACCGACGGCATCTTCGCCCAGTTCAACGGGCTGCTGCGGGAGTTGGTGCGCCAGCAGGAAGGCCGCGACAAGCACCCGTCGGCCTGCGTGATCGACGCGCAGAGCGTGAAGACCTCCACCTCCGTGCCCGTCAGGACGCAGGGCATCGATGCGGGCAAGAAGATCGTGGGGCGCAAGCGCAGCATCATCACCGACACGCTTGGCCTGCTGCTGGCGGTGCTGGTCACCGCGGCCGGCGTCCAGGACTCCACGGCCGGCACCCAGCTCCTCAGCCAGGCCGCTGCCGTCCACCCCGGCCTGCGCAAGGTCTGGGTCGACGGGGGCTACCGCAAACACTTCATCGACCACGCCGCCACCCTCGGCATAGACCTCGAAATCATCCAACGCACCCCCGGGACCAGGGGATTCACCCCGATCCCCAAGCGGTGGACGGTCGAGCGGACCTACGGCTGGCTCATGCTGCACCGCCGCCTGGCCCGTGACTACGAGACCCTCCCGCACCGTTCCGAAGCCATGATCCACCTCGCCATGACCGACCTCATGGCCCGCCGACTCACCGGTGAGGGCATCATCTCCTGGCGTGACCCGACATCACCGGATCAAAACCACATCACGGGATGAAACACCGGGAGAAAACGACCTCTGAAAGCGACACAGGCCGGTCGCGCCCTCTGGCCCGGAGCGGGTCTCCTGCCGGCCATAGACCACGCGTGACGCAAACCCCCTCGTAGCTGGCTCGGAACTGCGCTCACTGGTTCGCCCCGATCTTGACTTCGATATGGGCCCAGACGCGTTTACCCCAGGGGAGACGGGTGCTGCCCCAGTCCTCGGTGAGCGCGTCCACCAGCAGCAGGCCTCGGCCGCGCAGGTCGTCGGCGTGCGGGGGGTGCATGGAGGGGAGGTCCCGGGACTTGTCGACCACAGCGAGCACCAGGTGTCCCGGGAGCGGGTGCTGGACGATGACGCGAATGCAGGGGCCGCATGCGTGACGCACAGCGTTGGTGACCAGTTCAGAGATCACCACCTGTGCTGTATCGGAGTATTCCTCGACACCCCACGCTTCGTAGGCGGTGCGGACCAGACGCCGGGCCTCGGCGGCGGTCTCCGGGGCGTTGGTCAGCGTGAGGTTGTAGCCCGGGTGCTCTGTCTGTCTGGCTGCTGCCATGGTCATGATCACACCTTGGTCAGGGGAGCAGTGGCGCGAAGGCTCATCTCCCACCGAGGCAGGCGACGAGCCACGCGAGAGCCGACCGGCCTGCAGGTGAGCCGAGTTGGCCTGACGACCAGTCAACGATCGCTCTGCGTTGTGGAACCATGGCGCATGCGGCACGCGCATACGGATACCCGCCGAGCGGGTACGGGTAGCCGCGCGGAGCCACAGGGGCTCTTAGCGTGGGGGTACGCCATGGATTTCCAGACGGGCCCGGTACGGGAGGCTTCCCGGTCCGGGGACTACGGGCGAGTCATCGAACTTGTTCGTATCGAACGACGGATGACTCAGACTGCCTTGGGTCAAGCTCTCGGCCTGAGCCAGTCCGCGGTCTCCCGCCTGGAGAAGAAGGGCCAAGGCGCCTACAGCACAGACACCCTCGCGGCGGCAGCGGCGCACCTGGAGATCCCACCGGCATCGGTCGGGCTCGCAGACAGCCGGCCGTCGGAGCCACGGAACGACGGTGAGGACGTGAACCGACGACGCTTCATTGGCGGAGCGGTGGCCGCTGCGGTGGCTCCCACTCTGGCCGTACTTCCTGAGACGGCTGACGCGAGCGGCGGCCAGGCCGCCGCTCTGCGTCTGTCCACCACGGCCTACCGCAGACTCGATGGCACCACGCCCAGCCGGGACCTGTCGGAGGCCGTGCAATCCCATATGCGTCTGATCCAGAGCATCACACGAGCCGCGACCGGTGACGGGGACCGGGGACGCTTGGCCGCCGTTGGCAGCGAGGCAGCGAGCTTCGCCGGGTGGCTGGCGTGGGACAAGGGAGACAACGGGTCGGCCCGTTCCTGGTACGGGGCAGCAGTCAAGGCAGCACGCTCGGCAGGAAACCCGCTGCTGGGCGCCTATCAGGCCGGGAGCCTCGCCCAGTTCGAGGCCCACGCTGGAAACAGCGTGGAGGCCCTCAACCTGACGCGACGCGCGCGCCGGTCCTTGGGGGACTCCCTCCCGGCCGTCGCCGATGCGTGGCTCTTCAGCGTCGAAGCCCTCGCGCACGCCGTGGCTGGTGATCGTCGCTCTGCCGACATGGCCCTAACGATGGCTCGTGCGGGTGCCGAGAGCGTGCCCGAGGAGGCGCCCCCGTGGCCGTGGGTATTCACCTTCACTCCGACCAAGGTCTCCGCCGCGAAGGTGGCCTGCGGTGCCCGGCTCGGCCTCGCCGACTGGGTGCTGTCCGAGGACATCGAAGCTCTCTCCACCGGGCACGAGAAGCAACGCGCGCTCCTGGTGCTCGACATCGCGGCCGGTCACCTCGCTGCCGGACGCGTTGACGCTGCGTTCGCACTCGCTTCGCAGGCAGTGAGAACAGGGCTTCGCTACCGTTCCGGCCGGATCGTGGAAAGGGCGCGCGCCGTACGCCGGTCGCTGACGACCAGCTCACCACCCAAGATGGTGCGTGAGTTCGACGAGCGGCTCCACGGCGTCTATCTGTAGGAGTTCAGCCATGAGGGTAGGAATCACCGGTCACCGCGGACTGAGTAAGGATATTGAGCAGCGGGTGCAATCGCTCCTGGCCGACGAGGTCAGCGAGTACGACGCGGGGGAGTTGGTGGCACTCTCCTGCATCGCAGACGGCCCCGATGCATGGTTCGCCGAAGCTGCCTTGTCCGCCGGCGGACAGCTGGAGGTCATCGTCCCGGCTGCCGAATACCGGGCGAGCCTGCCTGAGTGGCACCACGCCACGTATGACGCGCTGATGTCCCGCGCCGCCGACGTGCACGAGACCGGCATGACCGCCTCGGACTCCGAGGCACATATGACCGGCTCGGAAATCCTCGTCGGGCTCGCCGACGAACTGATCGCGGTGTGGGACGAGAAGCCGGCGTGGGGGCACGGTGGCACAGCGGACGTCGTCGCCTACGCCAAACGGACCGGTGTCCCCGTGCGGGTCGTGTGGCCCAAGGGCGCCAGCCGGTAGGGCATCAGCAGAGCACAGCGGCGCCCCCCGTTGGGGCAGACCCAGCGGGCTCATTGCGAGGTTTTGCGACTTTCCGAGCACCCCTGCTGGATCATTCCGGACGGTCGCGTTGCTGTTGTTGGTATGCCGCCCAGTCCTCAGGCGGGTACGTGGCCTGGGGTGCGGCGAGAGCCACGTCGATCGCGAGCCCGAAGTCTCCGTCGAAGAACTCACTGAGATCGCGGATCATCTCCAGCGCCCCCACGGTGGCGTCACTGAGCGGACGTGCCATGCGGTCGACGCCGGAGGGGACACCGACTGGCTTCATGCGCGCCAGCCCCACCGCGTGGTCGGCCCGTGCGTCCAAGCCCAGCGAGATGTATCCAGTGGCCAGAGCGACATGCTTGAGCGCGTCGTGCACGCCGCTGGTGAGCTCACCGATTCCGTGCAGTGTCTGCCCGGGGCTGCCCGCGCTGCTGTCTCCATACCGTGGCCCGTGCTGCTGCTCCAGACGCTTCTGCTCGCCAGCAAGCAGCTTCAGCACCTCGTTCAGCACACGCCCGACGCGGCCGAGTTCAGTCAAGTCATGAATCATCCGATGCGCCCCTCCCGTCAACGGATCTGACTCTACGGGCGGTTGCGGCTCCCCCGTGAGCAACAGCGCACAACAGGCCCGTTGTAGTGACGGCTGGCGAATCCCACAACTTGCCGTCTTGCCGGGGACGCCTCATCTCCACGAGGCCAGCAGCTCGCGCAGGCAGTGTGGCGGGGCCCTTGCGTGCCATGGGTGGAATGCCAGTTACAGCCTGACGAGCAATGGAGATCAGTTTCTACTGACGTGTGCAGCCATATGCCGCCCGAAGCGGCTCTGCTGTTGGCGACATCGCCTGGGGTCTCTGGAGAACGGACTGGCGCCTCGTGCACGAACCTCAGGAGTCAGGGGGCCGGCGTGTGCAGGCGGACGCGTCGCACTCCGATCGGGCGCACTCCCGAAAGGGTCCTGAGCCTCAGCCAGGCTGGTCGAGCTTGGTGTGATTGTCCTTCATCGGCGACCCGGTGCCCGAGAGTGGCATCTGTGTGGAGGAGATCAAACCGGAACTCCTCACGCAGCAGGCCCTGTTCCCGTTCTCAGACCGGCCTGACGTTCTCGTCCCCAGGGAGCGGAGCAGCTGGCGGCACCTGACGGTGCCCACGACGTGTACCTCATCGGCTTATCAGGTGGCGCCGACGCGCCGTAGAGCAAGGGCATCATCTAGGTGGTCGTCGCTCACCCTGCTGAGGTGGCTGGCGAGCTCGTGGTTGCCGCGCTCGGCTTCCTCGACCTGTAGTGCGCGGGCGGCCCCGGCGTCTGCCAGGGCGGTTGCCGCCAGGCCCCCGGGGTGGCTGTCGGGCTGGCGGTGTCACAGATCTTGCACGAGTCCCGGCCGGTGTTGGGTATGCCGCAGGCTACGCATCTGAACCTCCTCATGACAGGTCCTTTCGGTGGGTCCCGGTTGTGGCGGTCAGAGATCGCTCCAGGGACGTTGTGCGGCGTCTCCGGTGAGCGGCGTCCATACGGCGGCGGTGGGGCCGTGTTCTTCGAGGTCTTCCAGGACGGCGGCTCCGAGGGGGACGTGGCGGGCGAGTTCGGCGACGGCGGGGTGGACCTCGGCCATGGACCGCAGATCGGCTGTCCGGTTGGCCAGCATGCGGCGGCTGGCGTTGGTGAGGATGAAAAGGACGCGAGGGAAGACGGGATACCAGCGCATCCAAACAGGGCCGTCCAGTGAGGGGACGGGTTTGCGGCGGCCGATGAGGGCTGGCTGGTACAGCCTGAAGCGGGCGTACTCGATCAGTTTGCTGGCCATGCGTTCGCTGCTCATCGTGGAGCGGTCTACCTCGATGAAAGCTCGCAGCTTGGTGCGGCCGCCGTCCGGGCGGGTGAGGGTGTAGTGCATGAGGGCGTCCGCGATGAGGCGCTCGCCTTCGCCGAGGTTGTGAGTGACCTCGGGGGTCCAGTCCCAGGGGCCGTGCTCGTGGCCTCGCAGGCGGGCGTCTGCGGCAAAGGCCAGATGGGCACGCAAGACGGCGAGCGTATGAGGAATCTTCAACGACGCAGCCGCAGGCGAGGCGAGGGAGTAGGGCGGCCGTCCTCGCAGCATTGGCAGGTCCCGGGTCAGGCGCGAACCTTCCTGCGTGAGGTACCAGGCTTTGATGCGTGAGCGGTTCGCGTGCGGCAGCCCCAGGCAGTCGACGAATCCCTCGGACCGCAGCCGGTTCAGAACACGGGACAGCAACTGCCGTGCACCACCGGGCCGGAGCATCTGGCACAGCTGGCCGGTGGTGGCGATGCGGTGCTGGGCAAGGGCTGCCAGCACTTGGTTACGCAGGGGTTCAACGAGGCTGGGGGCCAGGCTCGTGGCGGGAGTATTCAGTGCGGGGCGGATCACGCGATTCCCTTCCCTGTGTGGCTGGGCCGGGAAATTCGACGTGGGCCCGCGTACAACACTCCTCATATGTGCTCCTTGCGTGGTCCGTGGCGGGTCTGTCAGGCCCTCTTGGTTGCTCATGATGAAACCAGCGGGGCTCGACCAGACCCCCGACCACAAGGCCCCGACCACTGTCACGAAATCGAAACGCATTAGTGGTCGGGACGGTGGTCGGGGTAAAACGGCGCGAGACAGTTCGCTGAGGGGCCCTGAGACCCGGCAAGCATGGCTGCCGCCACTCATGTGCGGACAGGGCGCCAGGAGAGGTTCAGAGATGGCCGGTCCGCAGCAGCCGTGGCTGCTGCGGGGCACGGTGGCGAGCCGGGCCATGCCGGCCATCGTGCGACACCCGGCCCGCAAGGGACCAACTCCCAAAACCGGCGGCCGCGTTCATGAGGCCAGTGCGCGGAAGTGCGCTCACCGCCGGGTACTACTTTCTGGACCGTTGGGCGGCCTGATCGAGGATGCGCCGGCGCGTCCACCGCCGGCGCCCGTTCTGGCGTCCGGCATTCTCGGCAACCCCGTCCGTAGTCTTCAACAGCGGAAGGTTCCCCTGGGACAGGCTGCTGGAGAACGAGCCGACGCTCTTGTACCCCAGCAGCGCGGCCGCCTGGCTCGCCCCCAGGAGCTCGTCGGGATCGCCGTCAACGGAAACCTCGGGCAGGGGCGGCGCCTCCTTGGCTCCGGACCGCCTTCCGCGGCCGGGCCGGGTGGCCATCCACTCCTGCAGGGTCCGCACCTTCCACAGCTGCCGGCGGTAGGGGTTCTCGGCCGTGCCCTTCTCTTCGACGACGTCCGGTTCGGGGAAGTAACCGGGGTGGTCGCGCACGAAGGTGGTGACCTGGTTGGAGTTCTTGTAACCGAGATACCTCGAGGCCTCCGCCGCGTTCAGCAACGTCTCCGGGGCGAGAGAGGGCGGTGAGTGTTCAGCGAGCCGTGCCGGCGCCCGGTGGGCGAACCACTCGGTGACCTCCGCGTGGTCCCACAGGCGCGCGCGTCCGCGCTTGCCGACAGGCTCGGGGAACGGCTTGCCGGCCGCGTTCTCCGCGCGCCCCGTGTAGAGGCCGGTGACCCTCGCGGACGTCAGACCCTGTTCAGCCGCGATCTCGGCAGCGTCGGCCAGGCGAGGCTCACGGCGCGAGGCCATGGAAGAACCGTCCGTCCTGTCAGTAGGGAGCCGGCCACCCCGACCCACAAAGCAAATAATGGCAGGAGCTTCGGTTGGAGGTCCAGCCCGCAGCGCCCGCGGCGGCAAGGCTTTCCTGGCGGCCTTGCCAGCGGCTCGAGGCCTACTCCTCGGGGATCAAGCAGACACCGCGGCGTGCGGCGGCCTCTGCCACCTCCGTGTACGCCATGGCGGCCGACGTCATCTCCCATTCGACCAGTGCCAGCAGCAGGATCACCTCGTCACGATCCTGCGAGGCATCACAGGGGATACCGGCCCTCTCCGCGGCGAACATCAGGTCCGCGGTGGCCAACCCGTCAAGACGTGCTGCCACATCCCGGCGCAGATCCCGAAGACCCTGCTGGTACAGCTCGTTCGCCTCGCTCAGGAGCAACACCAGGTCCTCGCCCTGGCTGGCCGGTGCCGCCGCAGCGAGGTCGAGGATGCGCTGGGTCGTCGTCATCATCATTGAGTATCCCTCCCCGGTGGGGGAGAGCGCCGGCTGGTTAAGCCCGAGGCTGTCGTGAGTGTTCGCCGCAGAGAGTCCGACGCGTAGGGGCAGTCCGTTCGCGTCGGACAGGATGTGCATCTTGGAACCCGGCTTGCCCCGGTCCACGGGCGATGGACCTGCAAGTTCGCCCCTCTTTTGGCGCGGACGTGAGCGGAGTCGAGCACTGCCCGGGAGAGGTCGACCAGGCCCTGGCTGTCAAGCAGTTCGAGCACCTTCTGTGCAGCCGGCCCCAGACACCCGCACGCGACCAGATCAGGAACCGGCGGTGCACCGTGGACTTCGACGCCCCGATGCGCGGCGGCAGGGCACGCCGGGCGCAGCCGCTGACCAGGACGTAGATGATGGCCGCGAACACCGCCTCGTCATCGATGTTGGCCACCCCTCCGTCCTGCGGCCGCACCCGCGCCGGCGGCAGCAAAGGCCTGGCGATCTCCCAAAGTCCGTCCGGAACGATCCACCCCCACCGTCCACTCCCCATGCCCAGCTCAACTGCCAACTGACCATGTAGGCCACGGTGTTAGACCGCGTCCCATCTGGTGAGGCGGAGGCGGTCGGGAGCCAGCTATTCGGAAGCGCCGCGCTGCATCGGGGCGGTGCTCGAACTGGCGGCAGCACGCCCGGTGACGGCAGGGGGGACACCCGCGGGCGGCTCCCCTCACGCCGGCGTGGCGCCGCCAGCACCCGTGCTTGGCTCGGCCGTTTCAATGGAGCCTCGCTCTTCTCGCAGTGCGTGCAGCAACTGCGTGGCCTGGTAATGGGCCTCGGGCGTGGCGCCCAGGGCTCGCAGACCCGCCCGCCGCGCGCCCTCTAGATCTCCGCGATGCCGCCGCAGGCTGCCCAGATTGGCCCAGGCCATCCCCGCCTGTTCTCGGTTATCTGATTCGATCGCCACCTGCCACACCGCCTCTGCGCCCTGCGGATCGTCGAGTTCCACCAGCACCCCCCCTAGATTCACGGCCGCGTACGGTGTGATCGCCGAACCTGTGGCCATCGCGCGCCGGTACCAATCCCGTGCTGTGCGCAGTTCGTTTGCCCGCCGGTACGACAGAGCGATCTCGTACATCGCATAGGGTCCGTGGTCAGGGTGTTGTGAGGTAACCACCACGTGCCACAGGTCGCGCGCCGCCTCGATGTCGCCGTCCTTCGCTAGCAGTACCCCTAGCCGCAGCGCCGCCAGGGGGGCAAGCTGCGGCTCTCCCTCGTCAACAGCCTGGCGTAGTCGGCTGACGCGTTCCCTCTCGTCGAGCAGCGCCAGCAGGGCGCTCAGCGCGGCGGGCAGGATGTCCGGGTCGCCCAGGACGAGCACTTGTTCCAGCACGAGTCTCGCCTGCGAGAGTTCCAGCTGTCGGCTCAGGCCCAGTGCCTGATGAGCCGCCTGGTCGCCGAAGCTCCGATGCCAAGCCTCCCTGACACCGTCATGGTCCCCGCGTTGCAACATCGTCCCGGCCCGGTAGAAGGCGACCATGCGGTCGATCAACTCGTCGCCCGTCAGGGGTATGGAGTCCCACAGTTCCTCGGCCTCAGCCGGCTGGCCCTGGGCTGCCAGCAGCGCGCCCAGGTTCGCGCTCGCCTCCGCCATCACCACGCGGGTGGGTGAGGTGCATGCGGCCTCCCACGCGGCACGGGCGCCCGCTGTGTCGTTCCGATGCAGGCGGACGATGCCCAGGGCCGCCGACGCGTCGAGAGCGGCGAGCCGGTGCTCGGAGGCGATGGCGGTCTGCAAGGCCTCTTCGGCTGCGTCCAGGTCTCTGCGTTTCAGTGCGAGCCGGCCAAGGCGGGCATGGGCCTGGGCGCTCACCCTCGCGTCGCCCGTGGCTGCGGCTTGTTCGTATGCGGCGAGTGCGCCGGCCGGGTCGCTGTGCTCGATCAGCTGCCCCAGCTCCAGGTTCGCGGCCGCCCGCACGGGAGATGAGGGGTGCCCTGCTGCCCGGAAGGCCTCTCGGGCACCGAGCCGGTCGTCGAGGGCAGTCAGCACTGTCCCGAGATTGAACAGGGACACGGCGGTCGAGGTCCTCACCGTAGCGGTCGCGGCGGGTGCGGAGCCGAGCACGATGGCCTTCTCCAGTGCGGCACGCGCCTGCGTGTATTGCTTGTCCGCGAGGAGGAGTTCGCCGAGGCGCGCTGCCGCAGCCGCGGACACAGCACACCCGTCGGTCTGCGCGACGGTAGCCCATTCCTCGGCCGTGCCGCCGTGCCGTTCGCACAGGTGCGCCAAGGCCAAAGCGGCCTGCGGCGAATGGGCCGGATCGCCGCATTGGGCCGCACGATTCCAAGCAGCCCGCGCGATCTCCAGGTTCTTGTCCGTCGTGATGCGGCCAAGCAGCAGGCCGGCACCGGCGGCCACATGCGGGTCTTCGCTCTCCAGCGCGGCCGCCAGCACTGTCTCCGCGGTGTGTTGCTGACCCGCTGCCAACAGCCCTGCGGCCCGTCGAAGCGGCTCCGGCTGCCCACCCGACGGGCGCTGCGGGGCTCGCAGGTTAGTGATATCGACGAGAGCAGTCTCCACAATACGTATCACCCTGGCGTCCCCGATGCCATGAGCCAGCGCGAGGGCGCGGTCGCCGTAGTCACGGGCCCGCTGGGGTCGCCCGGCCAGTTGCTCCGCCTGCGCCAGCTGCGTGAGAACCGCGGTCATGTCGCGGTCGGCGCCGATCTGCAGATCGATGACGTAGGCCGATTGGTAGAGGTCGATCGCTTCGGCCGCCTCGTGCAACAACAGCTGGTGCACGTTTGCCATCTCGCCCAGCACGTCGGCCTCAGCCGCCCGGTCGGCACGCTGTCGGATGATCTTCAGCTGCCGTTCGTGGTACTCGATCGCAGCTGCGTGCTGTCCTGTGTTGGCGTACGCCATCGCGAGCAGGCCAAGAACCACGACGGCTTCGGCGGAATCGTCCGCACCGACGGTGGCGTGTTCCCAGTGCGCGATGGCCTGCTGGAGGTCGCCCAGGTCCGCATGATCGCGACCGAGTGCCGCCAGCGTGGACTTATACGCGGTGAAACCGACCATTACCTCAAAGATGCCCTCCGCGTCCTCGCCGGGCCTCGGGCCGGTGGGCCGGCGAGAGGTCTGGCTCTCGAGGTCCGGGGTGTCCTCGAACACGGTCCGCAGCGCGTCACCATGCGCTGCCAGTGCCCGGTCCGGCCTCCCCGATTCCCGGTACAGGTCACCGAGCGCGTGCAGCGCCGTCCACCGCTGTAGGGAGTCGCCGGCCTGCTTGGCCAGGCGCGCCCTTTCCTCTGCCGCAGCCAGTGCCTCTTCCGCGTTGCCCAGGGCGTGAGTGGCCTCGGCCAACGCGCCGAGCAGGGCCAATTCCTTGTTGAACGCGTTGGTCACCCGAGCGGCATCCAGGGCCTGGTCCAGCAGCCGCATCGCCTCCTGCGGCTCGTCGAGCCACAAGTGAATGCGGGCGAGTTGCTCAAGGGAATCGATGCGGTCGTCTTGGTTGAGGGAGCTGTCCCACCGGGCGATCCGGCTCTTCAGGTTTTCCAGGTACTCGGAGACTGTCGTGCCGAGATCGAGAAGTGATTCGTTCACTGTGCCCAACGAATCGAGGGAGGAGCCGAGCTCCGCGAATATCCGCGCTGCCTCCCGTGCACTCCGATGTCCCTCCTCGAGCTGGTTCAACTTTCGCTGGCAGCGCCCCAGAGTGCGCAGCCCCAGTGCCTGACCGCGCCGGTCACCGACATCGCGGAAGATCGCAAGCGCTGAACGCAGGTGTTGCAGGGCCCATTTGGGCAGCCCCAGTTCGAGGCATGCGCGGGCTAACCCTTCACGGTCCTGCGCTTCGGCATGGGCATTGCCGTGCGCCAGACTGACGGCGAGGGCCTGATTAAAGTGGGCTGCGGCGTTGCCGGGGCTGCCGAGTTTCAGACAGGCAGCCCCCAGGTGATGGGCGAGTGCCCCCAGGGTACCCGGGTCGTCCTGACGGCTCGCGGCGGCGCACGCTGCCGACAGCCTCACCTCTTGTTCGTGTGCCGGCACCCGCACCATCCAGTAGGGAAGCGCAGTCATCGGGTAAGCGGCGCACAGGTGATCGGTGTCTATCCCGGGGTGCTCGGCGAGCCACACGTGAGCGTGGAGTACCTGTCCCCAGATCCTGTCGAACATCTCCAGGCCACTCTCCGTGACCTCGTCTCCCGGCTCTGCGGTGTCCAGCCGCCGCAACTTGCGAAGAAAAGCCCTGGCGTGGGCCAGGGACGCCAGATGTTCGAGGTTCGTCACTTTCCCTCCCGCAACAGCGCCTTCGCGTGGAGGACGAGCAGGGCGTGCATGGTGAACCAGCCGTCGCCGCTCGGCTCCAGCAGGCCGCGGGCGACAAGCACCCGAATCGCCGGCACGGCGTCGTCGACGCCCCACACGTCCGCCATCGCCTCGACGTCGAACGCCGCCGGCTGTGATGCGAAAGCGCCGAGGAAGGCGAAGCGAAGCCGGGTCTGCCGATCCAGCCGGTCGGTACTCATGCGCAGCAACGCCCGCACAGTGGGGATCGTGTGGTTGTCCGCGGCCCGGTCGACCGGTGCCCCGGCCGCGAGCAGCGCCGAGCCCTCCCGGAGTTGGGCCAGCATGTCACCGATGCCCCAGCCGTTGGCCCAATCCTCACTCAGCATTTGCCCGGCCACCCGCACTGCCAGCGGGAGCCGCTCCAGCGTCCCTACGAGCGCCCGCGACTCGTCCCGGTGGTGATGCACGACCTCCGGGGCCAGTCGCCGGAGCAGTTCCAGGGCGGCTTCCTCAGACAGAAGGCCCAGCGGGTAGATGTCGGCCGGTCTCGCAGCCAGGGCATGAGCGACCTGGGGGAGCCTGGTAGTGATCAGGATGGCGCAGCCGGGACCCCCCACGTTGAAGGGAACAACGTGCGCCGGGTTCCATACATCGTCCACGATCAGCAGCACCCGCCGGTCCCGGAGCGCGCTTCTCAGGATTGAGGTCAACTCTCCGCTGGTGGCGCCGAGTTCCGGCCGGGGGAGCCCCAGCCGCCGGATCCACGAAGCGAGTGCGGCCGTGACGTGGGAGCCGTCCGGAACAGAAGCCCACAGCACACCGTCCGGGAAGGCGCTTTCGATGAAGGTCCGGTCCACGGCGAGCTGCGCGGCGACCGTGGTCTTGCCCACTCCAGGCCAGCCCCGGACCGCGGTGAGGAGCTGGGGCCCCCTTCCCGCAGTGGTCAGACGCTCTCTGAGTTCACCCATCTCCCTGTCCCGGCCCACGAAGTGGACCGACATTGACGGGACACCCTCCGGATGGGCGGCCTCGCTGGCAGCAGGGCGCGACGCCCCCTGCTCCTGTGTGGTCCGCTGCGACGCAATCTCCAGTGCGGCGTGCCTGGCCCGCCAGCGGTGAAGGTACTCGTCCTGGTCCTCATGCCACAGGCGCGAGGCCACCGGGCCGTCCTCGGGCATGGGGCGCGGGTGGGTCTCGCTGCGGCATGCGGTGAGGATGGCGCGGACGCGCTCCCACGAAGGAGCCTTCTTAGTACGGGCGTTGAAGAGAGCACTGATCGTCGGCTCACTGAGCTGCAGCCGCTGGGCCAGCTGCCGCTGAGTGAGCCCGGCGCGTTCTCGTTCGGCTTTGAGCGCGGCACAGAACTCCACGAGCCATCGTCGGTCCCCGTCCCCCATGTGTCACCTAGCCGTTTCAGTGCTTCAGTGCTTCAGCGAAAAGCGGCCAAACCCCCTAGGTGGCCTGCAATGTTTCGGATGGTATTCAGATACTTCGGCGTGTCGCCAGATGCCGTCCTCGCTGCCTTTTGCTGGTTCGTACAGCCGCACCACGAGAAGGGAGCCTTCGATGGCGATCTCGCGCCGTCTCGCCCATGCCGTTTCGGGACTGCTGGGACTTGCCACTACGGCGGGAACCACGCTGACCACCTGGACCGCACTGATCGCGATCGGGGACCCACTGGCCATGTTCACCATCGCGCTGACACTCGGCCTGATCTCCGGTACCACCACCGCACTGGGCGCCGCCTCGGCCCTCTGCGGCCCAATCGCCTCCGCCCAGCCCGACGACCCCCATCCCGGGACCCCGCCGTGACCAACCACAGCGACGAACATCCCGCCGACAAGCACGCAGGCGCTGGGGCTCGAAGTACCGGCTTCGGTGAGGGTCGTGCCTCGTTTGGCGACCCTCGCTGATGGGCTTGAGACCTTCGCTGTCGTGGGTGTTGCCAGCTGAGATGCCGACGACCAGGGGCAGTCCGCTCGCGTCCAGCTGTGCATCTTGGAACCCGGCTTGCCCCGGTTGCACGGGGGGGCTCGGACCCGCGTGTTCGCCCCCTGTTTGGCCCTGACATGCGCGGTGTCGAGGACAACGCGGGTGGCATCGATGAGCCTGGCATTGTCGAGCCGGTGCAACACGCCTTCATGAAGGCGGCACCCCAGACGCCGGCTCTCGACCAGACCAGGAGCCTGCGGTGAGCGGTCGACTCCGATATGCCGAAGCAGGGTGGCAGTTGGCGCCAGGCGCAACCGCAGCCTAGAACGTAGATGACGACAGCGAACAGTGTCTCATCAGGGGTGTCCTGCGTTCCGCCGCCCTGCGGTCGCACCCTCGACGGCGGGATCCGCGGCTTCGCGATCTCCCACAGCCCGTCCGGAACAATCCAACTCCACGTCCCCCGCCCCATGACCGGGACCAACGAGCGGTCACCACGTAGGACACGGTCTAAGGCGCTGGTCGTTCCGAGGTTCCTTGGGGTTGGGCTGGCAGAGGCGGGGGTGTCCGCCGTGCCGTCGCTGTCGAGGTTGGAGCGCAGCAACCGGGCGTGTGCGTGGGGGCGAGCGAACCGGTGCCGCGCGGGGGCGGGCGGGGGGAGGGGTCAGCGGCTGATGGGAAAGGGGAGTGGCGTCAGCGGCTGCGATGGAAGAGCCGCGATAGGACCAGCGGGAGGCTTGCTTCTGCCACCAGGCCGGTGGGCTGGCCGGTCGCCCGGTGGTCGGGCGGGACGCGGCGGCGGGCTGAGGCGCCGGGGGTGTGGTGACCGGGCGGGCGGCGAGCGGACTGGGCAGGCTGGTCTCGGTGTAGGCGATGCGCCTGCGCAGGCTGATGCCGAGGTCGTCGATGCTTAGGTAGATGGAGTTGTCCCTGATCTCGGTGATGCGCCCCTTGACCATGACGTTGATTCCGTCGACGAGCGACTCGGTGGCGTTGCTGGCCAGGTCCCGCCAGGCGGTGCAGATGTAGGGAATGGGGACCCCGTCGTGCCACTTCTGGGTGGCGGTGTCCCACTGGGAGGGGGTCTCGGTGAGGCGGAACCGGCAGACGGCGATGCCGTTTTGGGTGAAGCGGACTTCGACGTCACCGGTGATGGTGCCGGTCACGTGCGTGACGGACGGAGCCATGCGAACACTTCCCAATCAAAATAACAGTGTGTCTTGGAGGGGGTGGTCAACCCCCTGTTGCTGTTTCCGCTGCCGGTGCGGTATGGCGGGTGAGGCGCCGGATGAGGGTCCTCTAGCCGGTCGGTTCCGGCAGGGCCGTCGGCGGGGCGAGGCTGTCGAACACCGTGGCGTCCTCGATCTCCACCTGGATTGGAACCGTGCCGTCGGCGCGCACGAACTGCTCGTGGGTGGTGTCCAGATGAACGGATACCCGTGCCTTCCGGAGGTCGGCGTCCAGGTAGGCGAACACGAGGATGCCCGCGATCTCGATGCACGGGAGGCCTTCGTCGTCGGGGCTCTCCTGCGGGTGGAAGACCGCCGAACTGTTCGCCTCCGCGCAGGACTCGGCGTCCGTGAGGCTGGGGCAGAGGCTGAGGGGGGCGCGCACGTGACGGGAGATGCCGGCGGGGTACAGAGTGTAGCCTGCGTCGCCGCGGATTTTCTCCGGGCCGTAGTAGAGGCCCACAACTGCCTGGTCGTCGGCCGGAGGCCGGTACGGGACACCATCCGTGCCCCCCACATCGTCCCAGGAACTGCGTACTTCCTGTGCGAGCGAGGCCAGGGCGGAGGCCTCGTCGGACCAGAGAGTCACGTCATCGGTGTGTCGGTCCCACTGGCGCAGCACCCAGGCCCGGCCGGCTGTCTGCGCGGTGAGGCCCTCGGGGGCGGCGAAGGTGAAGCGGTTCAGCCACCCTGCGACGATGTCGACGGTGTCTGAATCCGGCCATTCACCGGAACACTCATGGAGTCTGTCCATCAGGTCGGCCAGGTCGAGGATGGCCCTGCCTGCGGCCGTGGAGGGGTCCGGTTTGATCAGCATGGCATTTCCTTCCGTTCGGCACGGGGCGGTCAGGTCCCGTCCATCAGGGCGTTCAAGAGGTCCATCAGGTGTTGCTGGTCGGGAGTGAGGGTCGCGGTGCGCAGCACGCGTTTGCGCAGGACGGGCGCGTCGAGGGTGATGCCGGAGGGCACATCGGGCCGGCCGGGCGGCCAGACCAGCTGGTAGTTCCGGGTGTGGATCATCCAGGCCTCGTACCGGTCGGCGGGGCTGCCGCTGCGGGCGGTGTGACCCTCGTCCGGGGTGTGGGGCGGGCATCGGCAGGCGGGATCGGTGCAGGGCCGTGCGGCTGGGTGGTTGGCCAGGATGGGGCTGCGGCGGTAGTGCGTGGCGGTTCCGTTCAGCATCGGGCAGTGGTCCGCGGTATAGGGCAGGCATTCGGGGTGCAGCGCCGGTTCCGGGGAGCAGCCCTTGAGAACGTCGGCCGGGCGGACGAGCAGGAAGCACCGTTCGTCCAGCGGGTGTTCGCAGATCTGGCACAGGCGGCGGAGGAAGGCGGCGCTGGCTTCGTCGGCGTCGAGGACACCGAAGGCCGCGCGGCCGTCGTGGATCAGCGTCACGTACGGCACCACCAGTCCGCCCGCCAGAGGCCGGTGGGCACAGCGTTGGGGTATTGCGTGCATGGGGCAGTTCCTTCGGATCGCGGACCTCCGGCCAAGAGCGCTTCCCAGCGGGCGGAGCGGCAGTCGGCGGCCTCGTGCAGGCGCCGGTGCGACCTCGTCCATGGTGAGGCTCATGCTGGGTCGCCTCTCTGTGACGCCAGGGGGAACCGGCTGGGCACGGGCGTGCCCAGCCAGGGCTTGCGGGGAGGGTTCGGTCAGGTGGCGGTGCGGGGCCGGTGACGGGCGACCGCCTGGTTCTCCACCTCAGACAGCCGGTAGCTGCCGTTGTCGTCCTGGCCGAGCGCTTCGAGGAGCAGCAGGTAGCGGGCCTGCCGCACGGTGAGGCTCGACCACGTCTTGGGCTCGCGGATGTCGTACTCGCAGGCAGCGGCGACGTGCGCGAATAGCGCGCCGACGACGCGCGCCCTGGGCAGCTGCATCGCTGTTGCCGTCAGATCCGCGTGCTCGGGCTCCTTGATACCCAGGAAGCGGGCGACGGTCTCGGATTCGTGCTTGTCGGTCCAGGAGCTGTAGAAGTACGGCAGGGTGAGCACGATCTCCAGCGCGAAGACGCGGGCCGCATCCGGCAGGGCCTTCTGGCGCACGAGTCGGGTGACGAAGTCCTGACGGGGGCCAGCGGCGGCCTTCCAGGCCCGGTTGCAGGCGATGACCTTGCCGCGCTCCTCCGCCCGGCGCTCGTCTTCCTGCGTCCTGGGCTTCTTCGGCTGTGGGCGGACCTTGTGCCCGTGCGCGGCCGGGTCGGAGCAGTGCCACACGGGCTGGTGCTCGTCGTCGAGCCGGGCACTGTGACCGGGGCAGTTCTTGTGGTTGTCCTCTGCGAGCGGATTGCCCAGCCCGGTGGTCAGCTCGGCCAGCGGCTTGGACGTGTCCTTGTGCCCGTACCCCGGCTGCCCCAGCAGCGGGATGTCCGCCGTCTTGAGGTCGTCCTCGGCCTTGGTCCGCGCGTCGTTGTCGGCCTGCTCGGCCTTGAGCAGTGCCATCTCCTGGTCCCAGTGGCCGCGCCCGCCGGTGCCCTCCTCGTGGTCGCGCTCCAGCGCTCGCAGCAGACGGCGCTCTGCGCCCAGCACGTGCTCGACCTCGGCGAGTTGGGCGGTCTGCTCCAGGTCCATGCCTCCGGCCGTTGCCCGGCGAAGGGTGGCATCGTCGAGCTTCTGCGCTGCCTTGGCCTGCTTGGCTGCGTTGCGGCCGACACCGAGAGCCCTGGTGGCCTGGAGTCGTTCGATGTCGCTCATGTCGATCAGGGACAGCTCCTGCGACTTCAGGATGTCGCGCTCGCTCATCCCTCGCGGTGCTTGTTCTCGACCAGGGACAAGAACCGGGTCCAGCCGTCCTTGCCAACCAGGTCTTCCCGCACGTGTGCCTTGATTCTGCGTACAGGGCGGCCATCCAGTACGGCGGTGTCGTTGGCGATCTTCAGTGCTTGTGCGCGCCGCCAGCCCTTGAAAGCGCCGTAGGTGCCGTCGTGCCGGGGCCGGACACTGATGGTCTCCTCGACGCCGATCTCCTTGACGGAGGCGATCAGCTCCTCGTCCGGTTCTGTGTCGGTTTCGCGGGCGTTCTGCTCGTCACGCACCACCTGCGCCGGTTCGAGCAGGACGATCTGCGGCGCGTCTTCGTCCTCGTGCGTGGCGGATTCGATGGGCTGGGTCGAGACGGCTGGGGCCATGGGGCTCTCCTTCTCCTTGTCTGTTCGGCGAATTGGGGCGGTTGGGGCGTCGACCCCTCGCTTCAAAAGTAATAATAGTGTGTTTATGGGTGAGGGCTAGATGCCCTCTGACCTGCGCAAGCGTGGCTTCTTGGGGTGTGGCTGGGGTGCTCCGTACGGCGGTCTCAGCTGACGAGTACCGGCCTCAGCTCAGTTCGTACACGATGCGCCAGCACGGACCCGACCAGATCGTGAGCCTCAGGTTCCTCACCTGCTCAAGCAAGGCGTTGTCCCACCCGGCGCTGACTTGGAGACAGGGCACCGCCCGGTACGTGTTGGGTCCCGAGCTGCTCGTAGCCCGCTCCGAGAACGATGTGCTCGTGGTCGCCAACCGTGAACAACTGCACCCGCACGTCGGCAGAGTTGCTTTACGGCCAGGTGTGCTCTCGGCGGGGCGGTAGCGGGAAGGCGCGCCCGGGGGCCGTCCGCACACAGTGTTCGCAGTGCCGTGACGCGGTTGGCGGTGCACTCGCCCCACTGGCACCCGAAGCGCTCGCGTGGCCCGCAGATCGGGCATCGCAACAGCGAGATCCCGTGCAGCCCGCACGGCTCAAAGCGCTTGCGGGCGGGTAGCAACTCCAGGGCGGGGCGGGGGCGTTCGATGCGGGCGACGTCGGCAGTCGGGAACGGCCCATCGCCATCGCGTATCCAGCGGGGCGCCAGCTGGGCGTACCGTTCCGGCGTGGAGTAGTACGGCTGACCGGCCGGGCTGAACACCACTATCCGTACCAGCGCAGGATGCGGCGCTCGGTGGCGGCCGGCCCCCTCTGGGCGGCGTCGAGCTCCTCGACGGCTTCGATCGCGGCCCTCGGGTTGGCGGTCAGCTCGCGTACCGCGCCCTCGGCGGCCGTGGTGGTGGCGTGGCTGCTGAGCGCGTACCCGTGGAGCTGGTCCACGACTTGGTGGCGTCCGTCGAGCTCGGTAGCGGCGGACCGGGCGGACGGCTGCGACTGGCTGCGGCGTCGGGGCATGGCGGAACTCCACCTGTGCAAGGGGCGGGAGGCGGCGGCACAGGCCGGCCGGGTGGCGGTCAGCTCCTGGGCAGCGGCCTGTAGGCGGAGAAGACGTAGTGGCCCAGCTCGCGCAGCTTGTCGGCGGTGTCGTCCACGGCCGCGGGGTCGTGGTCGGCCTGGCGGGTGTACGCCTCGATCTCGCTGTTCCAGGCGAATCCCTGGGCGGCAAGGGATTGTTCGGTGACGGGCGTGAGGTCATCAGAGGACTGCGGAGCGGCAACGAGTCCGTGAGCAGGGTCGGGCACGACGAGGAACACCGGGCTCCTTCCGCGCGAGCCGCCCTGGTCGAGGGCGGCCCCACAATCAGGGCGGATGGGGGTCAGCGGGTGACGGTGATGGTGCAGTCGGCGTCCAGGACGGAGAGCGCGGCACGGATGGACGCGCGGGTCTCCGCGCTTGGGACCGAGTAGGGGAAGTCCAGGGCGAGCACCGCGTCGTCCAGGTCGCAGTCGGTCATCGGCAGCGCGTATCCGCTGCGGTAGAGGGCGACGGCGGTCGCGGTGGCGACACGGACGCGGTTATAGGCGATGGCCTCCCCAGTCGTGACGTCGGTGCCGAGCGCTTCGCGCGCGGTGGGCGGCAGTTCCGCGATCCTGGCGGCGAACCGGCGGGCGGGAATGCGGAGACGTGCCGGTCGCAGAGCACGGCGCAGCATTCGCAGCATGGCAACTCCTGGGGCTGGAGGGGAAAGGGGCCGTCACCTGGTGAAGGAAGGGGGGAGGTGAGGGTGCCTCCCGGCTCACCACCTATAATAGTGTGAGCCGGGTTTGTGTGAACCCTCGTCTGACCAGCCGGTCGGCGTTGTTGCCGAGGTCTTTCAGTGTCGGTGGGCCGACGGCGTGGCGCCCGGTCCGAGGTCCGGCGGAACGCAGTAGTCGACATCCCGTTCCGGGGAGACAGGGCCGCCGGTGTCGGCGTCGGTGCAGTAGGCGTCGAAGATCTCACCTGAGGTGAGGGGGTCGAGCTCACCCGTGCGCAACCGCCATCCGTACACCCGGTCCGGGGAGCCCGGGGCGGAGCACCGCATGACCAGCCCGCCGGGACTCCGGGTCGCCAGACCGAGGGCCAGAACGGTGGTGAACTCGAGGGCCTCAGCCTCGTTGGGCTGGCACGTGCCGTCCGGGCCCGTGTCCGCGTGGAGGACGGCGACCAGGGTTTCCGGTGCCGCCGAGACGCTGCAGACGAGGTGCCGCTTGCCCGGCAGGGCGGTCTCGAGGGTGCGGGCCAGCAGGCCGGATGCCCGGGCGAAGGCCGTTCGGCCGATGTCCTCGCCGCAGGAGGCGCAGGATCCGAGCCGGGCCAGGAGTGTGGTCGCGCATTCCCAGGTGGCCTGACGGACGGCTTCGTCGATCAGGGTCGGGATCAGGTCGGCCAGGGGCTGGCCGTCGTACTGGATGGCCGGGCCCTTGGTGGCGAGTTGCATGGTGAAGCGGGCGCGACTGGACGGGCTGTCGGGGTCGAGACCGGTGTCGGTGCAGAAGTCGACGTAGTCCTGCGGGTCGAAGAGGACAACTGCGGTGGGGGTGCCCTGGGTGCCGCGGCTGCTGAGTAGGTCGTCGAATGCTTTCAGATAGGTCTCGAAGTCAGTGAAGGTGAAGGTGCGATAGTCCCGCATGACCAGGAAGTCGTGCTCGTCGGCGAGCAGGCCGATGGTGCCGACGACTTCGCGGCACAGCACGCGCCGGATGGTGTCGCGGTCGGTGTGCGCAGTGTTGCCCGCAGCGCGCGATAGACGCTGGGGTGACTGGGGTGCGTGGGTCACGGTGCGCGCCTTTCTCGTGGGTGAGTGGAACGGCGTTGGAGTAGTGCTGGTGGGACTCGAACCCACGACCTCAGGACTTATAAGATCCGCGCTCTACCAACTGAGCTACAGCACCTCGGTGTGCGGTTGTGAGGGCCGCGTCCCTCGGCCTGGTCGGGCAGGGCGTGGCCTCGCTCCGGGGGCCGGGCTGAGAGGGCCGTCTCGGCCGCCAGGTCTGTCGGGGGAGTGTCTGCGGAGGCGGGGCAGGAACCAGGGGGAACCCACCCCTAACCTGCGCTTCTCACTCCCGTGATGCCTGGACCGCACGCGGTCAGCATGGAATTCACAGAGCCGGGTCGCCCGGACGCTTCGGCCTGCACCCCCTCACCGGAGGAGCCGACGAGCACGGTGACACTGTCGACCTGGAGGGGGCGTGCTCGTCGGGAGGCCTCGTGTCGTGCTGCTAGAGGATCCGGTTGCGCCGGTACTGCTCCTCGATCCGGGCACCGGGGAGTGTGCTGGCCAGGGTTTTGGTGACGGCGCGGCGGTTGCCCTCCTATGCCTTCTGCTGGGCGGCGAGTTCGGCGGCCTGCTGCGCGGCCTCAGTGTGCAGCGGAAGCAGCCGCCGAGTGATCTCGCGTGCCACGTGGTACGTGGTGCTGGCCGTGTCTTCGATCACGGCGCGGTCATCTTGGTCTCGTATGGCAGCGCGGCGTAGATCTTCAGACGTTCGGGTGGCGGTCGTCGGGCTGGTAGAGGCGCAGGGCGCGGCCGTCGCCGTCGATGATGAGCCGTCGCAAGCCGCGCTCGTAGTCGGTGAGTTCGACCGCCCGGCAGCGCCTACCTAACTCCCGCACCACTGCGTGGGTGAACGCGTCGAACTGCATCTGGGTGGTCAACTCGCGTGTCATGCAATCCTGTTCGCTACTTCGGAGGGCGGGCTGGCGTGCTCGGCGCGGGGGTTCCCCGCGCCTGGTCGCAGAATTTCGCGTCACGGCGGGCGTCCTCGGCGGTGTAGCCGGTGTCGCACGACGGACGGCACGGCTGGCCTGCGGGCGCGCCGCACGTCTCGCATTGGTCGTCGAAGTCCTTGGGGTGCCACGGCCGCAGCGGGCCGGTCATGCGGGGAAGTCCCGGATGTGGGCGACGATTGCCCGTGCGGACATGACCGGAGTCCGGTGCATCGGCTCGGCACACTGGGCCTGCCAGATGCTCGCGGGCCGGGCTGGGGTGATCTGGTTGCTGGTGGCCGGGCTGATGCTCCATTTGCGGCCGTGGGCCTCGGTGGCGGTGTAGGTCAAGAACTCGGGTTTGTCTTGAGGCCGTTGTCTGTCCAGGAGAGGCCGGTAGTCGTCAGGGTGCGGCCCAACTGGTCGCAGCGCTCGCGGGTGATGTGACCGAAGGTGGCCAATGCGCGGTCCCTTCTGCGGGAAGGTGGCGACCGTGAGGCGGTCAGGTGCGGCCGGAGGGCTGGGGCTGGCGGTAGCAGTACAGGAGAACTCCTCGGGCATCGCGGCCCCTTCCGTCGGTCCTGGACGCGGGAGGGGGCGGTCAGTACAGGCCGCCGACGACTTCGGCGATGGCCTGGCCGATCGCGGGGAGGTCGGCGGTGGAGGTGAAGGGCAGGTGGGCGCTGTCGCCCTGGGCGTCGTTACGGATGTAGAGGTGCCCGGCCTCGCAGACACCGATCGTGAACGGGACGCGGTCGCCGCTGCACAGGTGACCGGTCGTCCCCAGGGGCCGGACACGGCTCCCCACTGATCCCCCAGGAACTCAAGGGAGGCGCGTGCGACGTCGAAGGGTGTGTGGGGGTGCTGCTCGGGTTGCTGGTAGAAGCTCGTTTCCATGGGGCGGTGCGTTCCTCTCTGGCTGCTGCGCGGTCTGTGGGTACGCGTAGCCGGATGTCTTTCGGCGTGCTGTCTGCTCGGGAGACGCGATGCGCGAGACGGGTTGGTGGCTTGTCAGGTTCGGCTGGATGGCTGGGGCTTGTGGTAGCGATACAGGAAACGCGCGGCCCACTCGCGGCTGGCGAATCCGGGGATGCCGCCATCGCTGCCCGGGTGGTTGCCCGGGTACTCGACAACTCATTTGCAGCACTCCGCCACTGCAAATACTAGTGTCGTTTGATCGTTTGTGAACCTACTCCTGACCTGCGGCTTCCTCGGCCTCGGTGCGGCGGTTCGGTGCCAGTTGGCGCTGACCAGGGCCCGGGAGGCGGTCCCGCGTGCAGATACGCTGCTGGGCGCGCAGTGAGGCAATCTCCTCCTGGCCGCGGCGGGAGTGCTCATACCCCACGGGCGGCTGGGCGGGTATGTCGCCGTGGTTCCTTGGGCCGGAGTGTTGGCGGGCGGGTCAGGCACGGGAGTCCTCCTCACCGGTGTCGGAGCGGCAGGACTGGGGCGTCGTAGACCTCGCGCTCTACGGCGGGGACGTCGGGGCACGGAATGACGGCAAGCTGGAGGTCGGCCGTGTCCATGGGGCGCAGCCAACCGTCGTGTACGGTCCAGCCGCAGGCGCGGGGATTGGGTTCGGCGGCCGTGGTGGCGACCAGGACCGCGCTGCGCACGGTGCTGCCCTCCAGGGCGAACACCAGCAGCATGCGTAGGGCGCAGAACTCCTCTTCATCCAGCACGGCCATGCGGAGAGGGCCGGTGTTGACAGAAAGGTCGGCCAGAGCCCGGGCATGGGTGTCGTCGGCCCGCTGGGCCAAGAGGTTGATCGTGTGCTCACCGTCGCCGAGCTCCAGGACTAGGGCGGCAAGCGCGTCCAGGGTGCGGTTCATGGCGGCAGCTATGGAGGCATCCTCGGGGCGAGTGAGGTCCGGGCGTGCGGGCATAGGGGGGATCCTTCCGGGACGGCGCGGTGAGCACTGGATGTCGGGTGGGATGGGGGCGGTGAGCACCGAAGGCCGGCCGCACTGCCCGCATGGGACAGCAGGCGTCTTCCGCGCGACGCGGGCTGCTCCACAGCCGCGTCGCGCAGCCACTGCGCGGCAGGATCGGGGCGGGCCTGTTCCGTGCTCCCTGAGCGGGTGGCAACGCGCGCTCCGCGCTCTGGAGGAGTTGGCCCGTGCGGGCCGGGCTCGGGGAAGTTCCCGGCCCGCACGGGGGTCTGTCAGCTGAGGCTGCCGGTCTCGGGGCTCAGCGGGTGCGGAGCTGGAGCAGGCGCCGGTGGGCCTTGCTCTTGACCTCGTCGTCGGCGCCTTCGAGTACGGCCGTGGCGCGTGCGATTTCCTCGGTCATGGACTTCGGCGGGCGCCTGGGGGTGAGGTGGTCGAGGTAGCCGGTGATGGCACGCTCGGCCGCGTAGGCGGTCCGTCCGACGCGTTCGCTCTCGGTGCGGAACACGTCGTTGAGGGCGTCCAACCGGGCGGCGTGGTTGGTCTGCTTCCTCTTGGACGCGTCGTCGTCGAGGGGCCACAGGTCTGCGATCACCTGGTGGAAGTCGGCGACTGCGATGTCTGTGCGGGCCAGTGCAGTCTCTTCGTCGGCGAACTGCTCGAAGTACTGGGAGGAGAGACCCAGGGTGCGGCGGGCTTCCTTGATCTGGCTGGTGGCTCCTGCGGTGTGCCGGACGGCCCAGCGGGTGACGGCATCGCGGACGGCGAACCGCTCGGTGTTGGCGCAGACAGGACGCCACGGGGTGACGACGCACTGGAACTGGCCGTTGCCAGAGTGGTCGTTCATGACGGCGATGTACGGGACCACGATGTCGTTGATGCCGTCGGCGTCCACGGTGACCGACTCCGGGAGGCGGATGGAGACGAACACGCGCTTCCCGCCGCGCAGGAGTCCGGCGGACTCCCACACCACGTCATAGCGGCTCACCAGTTCCTGAAGGAACACGAACCCCGCCCGGTTCTGAATCGGCGTGTACCGGGAGCCGACTGCGCCGAGGGCGGCGCCGGTGTCCGTGCGAACGGTGTGCTGCTGGTCAGCGTGCTCGCGCGTCTCGCCCTGCCACTCGTACAGAGCGGGCACCGTGGTGACCTCGAAGTCGAGTCCGGACAGGCGAAGGACCTCGTCGATGTCCGTGGTGCCGCCGGGGATGATCCGGCCGAGGCCGTGCCAGGCAGGAGACGACGCGTACAGGGAGATGGTGCCGTCCGACTGCTCGTCGAGTCCGTGATTGGCGATGATCTGCTCGATCTGCCCATCGGCGTTGCGGGAGACGGTGAACGTCTCGCCCCGGTCCCAGCCGGTAAGCACCTCGTAGCGGTCGGTGCCAATCATTCGGATCTCGCCCCGGTTCACACGGGCCTGGAAGGCGCGCTCTCGTTCACGGACGGCTTCGACCTGTGCGGTCTTCTCGGCAGCGAACGCGGTGTTCACGTCGGTGATAGTCACGATTCCCCTTCGGTGTTGGCTTCTGCGGTGTCGGGGGTAGCGCCACCACCCCCGAACAACTTCAATAATAGTGTGGTTTGGGAATGGGTGAACCCACCCCTGAGCTGGCGGTTTTCGTACGTCGGCACTGCTGCCCTCCCGGATGGGGGGCGGTGGGCTTGACTGCCGGCTCAGGCTGGGCAGGGGCGGTGAGCGTCGCTTCCCCCTGGACGCCGGGGCGCTCGTGCCGCTGCGCTCTCGGTCACGATCACTGGCGCCGCGGCTCGGCTGAATGACCTGCGGCTCGCCGCCCCGCACCGTCGACAGAGAGCGCGGACGCCGGGACGGCGAGCTGTCGGAAAGCGAGTCTGGCCGGAGTGGCCGCGCCCCGTCGTAGAGAGGAAACAGGGCACGGCGGCTCGGTGTTGCTCGTGCTAGGGCTTCGGCGGGTTGTGGCTCACCTCGGTCATGCCCGGACCGCCCCGCCCTTCGCTTCCGTGGCGCTGCCCGAGCCCGTCAGGACTTCATGGACCAGGGCGTCAAGGGCCTTGTCGATGCGCCGCATGACCCTCCTATCCATGCGGCAGCAGCTTTCCTCGTTGATCCGCTCGAAGACCGCTTTCCTGGCCGGGCTCGGGGGAGTGACGCCCGGCATGACTCCGGCATCGATCGCCTCCCGCCTGAAGGCGTCCCAGACGGGGCACCACTCGTTCGTGTCCGCCAGATCGTCAAGTTCCTCGACCGTGGCAGGCAGGACGGCGAGGATGCACTGAGCCTGTTCACGGTATTCGGCGCAGTTCTCGGCGATCCACTTCACCAGCGGATCCCCGGAGGTCTTGAGAGCGTCCCAGGCGTCCGCCTGGACATCTGCGCGCGTGTTGTAGGCCTTCTGAACCTCCTCGCTGTAGGCGCTGGCCTGGCGCCGCCCGTCCTCGCCGAAGCTGTACCGCTCCGGGTATTCTTGTCAGCCGCAGCCACGGCAGCTTCCTGAGTCGACCTGGCCGCTTCAAAGCTCTCGATGTACTTCTGTACCTCCGGCAGCATCTGCCGGGCTCCCTGCTTTGCCATTGGTCGCTTCCCCTTCGACGTTGGTTTCTGCGGGGTCCGGGGCGGGGCCACCACCCCGAACAACGTAAATAATAGTGTGTTTCAGGGGTGGGTAAACCCACCCTGACCTGCGCACTTACGCCGACGGCGCGCGGAACTCGGGAAGCGGCGTCAGGCTCTGCCGCCGTAGTCCCTGACAGCGGGCACCGGTATGCCATCGATCACCTCGCACAGGTCGTAGCGAACGGCGTGAGCCGCTCCCACCAGTCCGGCCTGCGCCTTGATCGCCTGTACCCAGTAGACGCCGTGACGCCGTGTCAGGCTCCCGTGATACCTGACCCTCTGCCACAGGACCGGTCCGGCGTCCTGCGGGTCAAGGATCCGAGCTACTGAGAGCGCAAGCTGATTCGCCACCCGCTCAGACAGCGCAGTTCCACGAACGCGCGGTCAACGGTCGCCCGGTCGATCGAACATCGGCCATGGCAGGGCCGGTGTGGCCGGTGCGCACACCCATGGCCCAACCCAACTCGAAGAACGACCGGACCACGTCCAGCTGTTCGGGAGACACCCTCAGAGCGTCCGGGTCCCTCTCGCTGCGAGCCATTTCCCGCAGTGCGTAACAGGCTTGCTCCTTCTCGGCGTCCGTGAGCGGGGCTCCGAATTCCTGGGCCTGCTCTGCAATCCGCGTGCTCTCCATAGCGTCCCTTCTCCTTCCAGCGATGGCGGGTGGAAGGGGCGGCCTAATCGGGGCGCCCCCGCACGGATTACTTCAGGAAGCCGTTCGACCGGAGGAATTCGGCCGTGACCAGTGCGATTCCGTGGGGCTTGTAGATCTGCGGGAATCGCCGCAACTCAACCTCCATGCGCCCCGACTTGTCAGGCTCGATGAATTCCTGAACCAGACGGTAAGGCTCCTCACCCGTCGGCATTTCCAGCACGACCGGACCGGCGGCCTTGGTCTCGAACCGAATTCCCGTGTAGTTCCGGTCGGAGTTGTGAACAATCTTCACCCCTGCTCGCGCGCACAGCAGGGGCAGGAAGTTCGCGATCGTGCGGGCCTGAACTGCAAGCCCGGTCATGGGAGCCTCCGCGCCGCGCACCCCGCGCACGATTCCGTCAGTGATCGTAAGTTCCACGTCTTTCCCCTTCGTTGGTCCCTTGCGGTTTCGTGGAGTCGCCTCCCAGGACTTCAAATAATAGTGTGTATCTCGCTCGGTTAGAACCCCCGTTGCGCTACGGATTGCGCTGCGTGTTGCGTCAAAATGTTGCGGTAGAGGTTGCGTTGCATGTTGCGCGACCCAAGTCCGGGGCCCTGCGTCACTCCAGGTCACCCCAACAACCAGGCCTGGTACGCCTGCTGACAACCCCTCTGCTGCCCCTGCTCCCGCGCCCGTTGGATGATGAAGGGTGGGCGGGTGCGGTCGGCGTGGCGGCTTCGGGGATTGGGAGTGGGGTTTGTTGAGTGTTGCGCGTCGATGGGGTCTCCGCGCTTGGGCCGCTGGGCTCTTCGGGGTTGTGGCGGGGCTGTGTTGGGGCGTGGGCCGCACGGGAGCGTATGGCCGCCTTCCGCCCGCTGTTGAAGGGAGCGGCGTTCAGCGGTGGGTGCGGCACCGCGTGTGGGTGTCACCTGGGTGCTGCAGTTGTTGGCGGGAGTGTTGGCTGTGTTATTGCTGGTGAGGTGGTTCCTGCTCGCTGGTGGTGACATTTTGATGCGGCCTGTGCGGTGTCATTGACGTGCATTGTCGCTGGACAGTGACGTGCGATGCCTGTGGCCTCGTGGGGGAGTTAGGCGATGTAGCCGGCGATGAGAACGAGGGTCCCGCCGAGGCCGGCGAGGATGAAGGAGAGCTGGACGTGGCGGTGCTTCTTCCAGGCGATCTTGCTCATGTTGATGAGCTGGTTGCTGAGGATTGGCAGCATGTCCTGTTGTTCGAGCTTCTGGGTGAGGGCTGTCGGTTCCCAGAACTGCAGGTGCCGAAGTAGATGAAGTTGTTGGGTGCTTCGGCTTGTAGCTGCTTTCGGCTGCGTAGACGGGGGGCGACGACGGTGATTGCGCACAGGGCGCCGGCCATGATGAGGAAGATGCCCGCCCACAGCGGTGCGCGTACGCGGAGGCCGGTGAGGTTGTCGAAAAGGTGGCCTTTGCTGGAGAGCGCAACGATGCCAGCGAGGGTGGCTGACTCCAGGGTGAGTGCGAAAGATGCTTTGGCGTCGACCCGTGCTGTCCATTCACCAAGTGCCTGGTGGATTCGCCATGCGGTGTCGCGCGGGTCTTGGGCAGTCACGGCTTCGACCACCAGGAGGACTTGTAGATGGTGATGGTTTCGCCGCCGACCTCGCGGGTGTAGGGGCCTTCCCACATGAGGCGCTTGTCGTCGCCGCTGCTGTACTTCGTGTGCTCGGCGATCTTTTTGAAGACAGCTTCTGTGACGTACGTACGGTAGTTGCCGTTTCTAATGTCGCTGAGCTTGGCGGGGCAACGTTGGGTGCTCGACCGATGGATCACGAAGGGTCGTTGCTGCCTCGCACCCGCCGCCGCGGACGACGAGGGCGGTACCTGTGTCGATCCGACGCAGTGCTTGATTTCGAAGCCCTTGCTCTTGATGGAGGACAGGTTCGCCTCCACTCTGG